>NZ_CARBVX010000001.1:0-163413 GCF_948948975.1 uncultured Lactobacillus sp.
AGAATCCTTCTTTCTTTTTATTTAATATAGTTAACCTTGTCAATCATAACGCACTAAAGGTTTAAATTCAATCTAGGAATTGCTTTTTTCTTGACGATGTCTAAGCCAATAAACAAAAATACAAATTAAAATCGCTAAAAGTGCACCAGCTGAATCAAGAGCCACATCATGGACACTGGGTGTTCTATCTCCAGTTAAATACTGGTGAAATTCGTCTAATCCAGCCAAACCAATGATACCTAGCCAAATAAATAAAGGACCACACCATTTCTTAAACAATCGATCTAATCCCAAGCAAGCAAATAGACCCACTAAAAAATAAGATGAGAAGTGAGAAAATTTTCTCATAACAAACTGTGTCATCCCCGCTTCACCATTGTCTAAAATTGCATTATGCCATCTGCCACCATAATAAATATTCCATTTTCCAACTATTCTTTCAATGATTGGAAAATCCCGGTGACATCTCTTGCTCATGATAAGTCATTGAACTAGAAATAAACAATCCAAGTAATACAGCAAGCATTAAACATACAAAAATAATTTCTCGCTTAGTTAACAAAGTTTTTCTCATTTTATAACTTTCCTGCTTTCAAGCTCCTCAGCAACTAAAGTAATTATTTTTTTTGCTATTTCTACTTTAGTTGTTTCTATTATATCTTCATTTGCCCTATCTTTTCTTAATACGGTAACTTTATCCTTATCGCTTCCAAATACTCCTCGACTAACATCATTGACTACAATCATATCGGCATTTTTATTTTTTAATTTTTTAGCCGCATTTTCGAGTAAATCATTTGTTTCAGCCGCAAAACCAACTACAACTTGTTGTTCTTGCTTTAAATTTCCCATTGTTTTTAATATATCTGGAGTTTCTTTTAAATAAATTTTTAGTTTATCCCCTTGATCTCGCTTTTTAATTTTATGATCTATGTAGTTCACGGGCTCATAATCTGCTACAGCAGCTGCCATAATTAAAACATCCGCAGTAGAAAAAGCTTTCTTCACAGCGGTAAGCATTTCTTCAGTCGTTTCCACATGAGTAACTGTAATTTTTGATGACTCAGGAATAGGAACTGAAATATGTCCTACAATCAAAACAACCTCTGCCCCAGCTGCAAGAGCTGCTTTTGCTAAGGCAATTCCCATCTTTCCACTAGAACGATTGCCTAAATAACGAACAGGATCAAGTGGTGAGACAGTTCCACCAGCAGTAATTATAACTTTTTTACCAGCTAATTCATCATTTACTTGAAGATATGCGCTTATCCACTGCATAATTGCTATTGGTTCTGGCATTCTCCCCTTGCCACTATATCCTTCAGCTAAACGACCAGTATCAGGATCCATTACAAAAATTCCATCTTGCTTTAACTGCTGTAAGTTTCTTTGAAAAGCAGCATTACTCCACATATGACTGTTCATTGCCGGAATAACATACTTAGGTGCAGCAGTTCCTAAGAACGTTGTACTTGCAGCATCATCTGCTATCCCATTGGCTATCTTAGCAATGAAGTTAGCTGTTGCCGGAACTACAACCGCAATATCAGTCCAGTCGGCCAATTCAATATGCTGGATCTTATCGGCTGTATTCTCCTGCCAGAGATCCGTTAATACTGGATACTTCGTTAAAGCAGCTAAAGTTTGCGTTCCAATCAAGTGAACTGCCTCTTCCGTCATCGCTATTCTTACTTCATGTCCTTCTTTTTGAAAATCACGTACAACACTAATTGCCTTATATGCAGCAATACTACCCGTGATATATATTGTAGCTTTCATTTTTTATCAACCTTAATTCATAATTTCTTTCTACTATAACACAAGCTTATTAAGTCGAATTACTAAAAATAAATTAGCAAATTAAAAAATATTAGTAAATTCTGCTATGATTTATATTGAATGAAGATCTAAACAATATAATTCGAAAGGATAAATATATAGAAATGAGAAAATATTATCAAAAGATTTTTGCTCTCTTTTTTGTAATCAGTAGTCTTATTTTAATTCTTACTGGCTGCTCAAAAAAAGAAGATTCATCAAATAAAATTTCTATTGTAACAAGTACTAATGTGTATGCTAACATCGCACAAAATGTCTTAGGAAAATATGGTAAGGCGACTGCTATTATTACTAATAGTGCTACTGATCCACATGATTTTGAACCAACAACTGCAGATGCAAAAAAAGTTCAAAATGCAAAAATTGTTGTTGCTAATGGTTTAGGGTATGATTCCTGGCTTCCCAAGCTTGCTAAATCAACGAATAAGTCTGCCGTTTTAGTTGGTGAAGATTTAATGGATCTAAAAAATGGCGCGAATCCGCATATTTGGTTTGATTTAAAGATGCCTAAAAAATATGTTAATTATTTAGTAGAGCGACTCTCTAAAATAGACAAAAAGCATGCAGCTTACTACAAAGAAAATGGAAAGAAATATCTTGCAAAAATCAATAAGATCCAAAAGATTGCGGATTCTATTGATGGCGCAAAACAAAAGCCAGTATATGTTAGCGAGCCAGTATTTGACTATGCCTTAAATGCTACTCATTTTAAGATTGGTGATAAAGCTTTTGAAGAAGCAATTGAAAATGAAACAGACCCAAGTGCCAAAATTATTCATCAAATGAATCAAACAATTAATAATCATGGAATTTCTTTCTTTGTTAAAAATTCTCAAGTAAACAGTTCAACTGTTAATAATTTTGTAAAAAGAGCTAAGTCAAAAAATATCCCAATCTTGCAAGTTCGTGAAACCATCCCCAACAATACAACTTACATAAAATGGATGACAGAAAATTATCAGAATTTAGCAAATATTACTAAAAAACTAAATTAGTTTATTAAAAAGAGAGCCTCTACAAGAGACCCTCTTTTTTTACTTTAAAACATCTTTTAACTTTATATTAAATTGTTGTGGGATTTCCGCCATAATTACATGTCCGGTCGGTGACATAATAAAACTATTTATTCGAGTATTCTTTTGCTTTAGCTTATTTTCATACCCCTCTCGGTAATATGGACTTTCCTTTGCAACAAAAAAAGTAGTTGGAATTACTGTTTCTTCTAAAACTCTTCGCCAATCTAATGACATATGATTTTCAAGCAAATCTATATTATCTCTTCTATCAAATCGATTAGCTTTCTTGGCCTCCATTAACTTAGCATAAACATCATCATCCAAGCCATTATATGTTTCATGAACCTGTGGTCTTTCTTGGCACTTTTCTAAATAATTTTCTTTTGTATAGTTCATAAAGCCATATTTCCAATTTTCGTCATTAAGCATTTTAGGTGACTGATCTATTAAGAATGCTTGTGTTACCAGCTTTGGATTATTTTTCATTAAACAACAGATGATAGAAGCACCCATTGAATGTCCCATAAAAATAGCTTGTCTAATTTTCAAAAATGATGTCAATTCATCTAAATCTTGTGTCAAACGCTCGATAGTATGGCCTTTTTCTGTCCGTTGGCTTTTCCCCATATTTCTGTGGTCGTAAGTTAAAACTTGATACCCTAATTTATTTAAAAATGGGACTTGTGCTGACCATATTTCTTGATAAGCTCCAAAGCCGTTAACCAAAACAATAGGTTTTCCTTTTCCCGTTAATTCATAGTTAATTTTTACATTATCACTTGTCTTAAATAGCATTTTTTATTCCTTAGTCTGCTTAATTTTAATAAATAAACAACCCACAGCCGCAATAATTGCAGTAATTAAGGCTTGTGTTAATCCACTGCTTAAGCTTACATTAATTCCGCTATAAACACTCTCATGGAGCGAACTTGTTGCAATCTGGGCTGCATACGATAAAACACCATATGATCCAATAGCCGCAATTAAAAGTGGAATAAGGGCTACTTTTTTTCCAAACAAAGCTAAGGCCATTGCTAAAATATACAGTCCAATCAATAAGAAGTAAATTAAATGATAAATCTCAGCAGCCTGTTTGACCGAATCAGAATTCTGTCTCAACTGTTCATTTACCAATTGCAATACGACTTGATTAAAAACTTGTTCCTGCTGTGTATCATTCTTTAAATTCAGATCAGCAGCCGTTAACTTATCATTAGCCAAATAATTGGTGCTTAATTGATTTAATCCTTGATAAGACGTCTTTAATTCAATATTTTTAGGCAACTGTGACAAAAGTGTATCTTCAATACCTGAGTCTTGTAGAAAACTAACACCCATTTGCAAATCACTATTATTTGCTTGATCAACAACCTTATTAATAGAACTTTTTACTAAGCCGGCTGTACTGTCTACTTTTAATTCTACGGGACTAGTTAAAGTTAAACTCAATGATATATAGATAAGCCCAACTACCACCAATCTCCAAATCCATTTTACAAATTTCAATTTTTTCTCCTAATGAAAACTTTAAAATTATTTTTTACACTTAATAAAGTAAATCCATAGATTTTTTAGTGCTATATAATAAAAGTGTAACAAATATTAAAGGAGTTCAGCATGATTGATGAAAAACTAAAAGAATTTTTCAATAAATTTCCTCACATTAAAGAAAATAAACCTTTACAAAATACTTTAAGTAAAAAAATTAAAAACTTAATAAAAAAAGAAATTCAGCATGGTGCCAGTCAATTTGAAGCAGAACAAAAAGCACTTTTAAATTTAACAGATCTTGATACCATGCTTTCTCAACTAAAATCTTTAGAAGAAAATGACTATGTAAAATATAATGATTTTTTCGCCAAAATTTTCGATTCAAAACTAGTCAATGAACTAAAGATAAAATTAAATCAAATTGATGAAATTCATCTTAACTATCGCTTGGGTGATATTTTAGTTTTACCAACCACTTCTTCCCAACTAATCGTGCATGACTTTATGTCTCGCGATATTGAAAATCTACACTCAACGGTTGAAAAAGTTGGAAATGTTCTAAAAATTACCCAAGGACCGCGCAAATTAGTTGGTATTTTTAAAAATAAAACTTTGCTATTTTTACCTAAAGAGTTCACTGGTTTTCTAACTATTCGCAGTCAAAGTGGGGACGTCTATATTAATAAGATTTCCAATTATTGTATGGTAGATGTAACTGCTATTTCAGGAGATTTTCTATTAGCTCATTCTACTCTTAAGCGAGTACAAGCAGACTTAAAATCTGGAGACATCGTCATTTCTAATACTTTAGCTAATGTCTTTCATGTTAATGGTCACTCAGGAATGCTAAGCAGTAATGATGTGTATGCAAAAGAAGAAATATCTTATCACACAATCAGTGGAAATATTGAATTAGAAAATATTACTACTAAAAACTTTTTTGTGGACACTAAAAGTGGCAAAATCGTTGTAAATAAACTTACAAGTGAGAATATAGATTTAGTAACCGATACCGGATTAATGCTTCTAAATAATCTTACTGGAAGTGGTAATATTAAATCTGATGTGGGGAAAATTAACTTATCACTGGCTGAAAAGTCTAAATTTAATTTATCAATTCAAAGTAAAGTTGGTAATATATCGGTTAATGTCCCACCGGCAATATTTTTCAAATTCAAAATTAATACCAAAAAAATTGGTCCAACTGATTTTCCTCTTGATGCCATTATTTACGGAAACGATGATTACGATAAAATTGAAGGCTATGTTGGTAAGGAAGATTCAACTAATTTAATTAATATTTCAAGCAAAGTAGGAAAAGTTTCGATTAAAAACTCGAATTAATAACTAACAAAAAGAATGTTGACGAAATTCGCCAACATTCTTTTTGTTAGAAGTCTAAATCACAGTCCCTATCTCATATCCTAAAAATACTAAAATTAAGCCAACACCATATGATAGCAATGCATACAAGGTAAATACACAATAATTACGATCTCGCCAATGAGATAGTAATTCAACGTTTAACGTTGAAAATGTTGTGTACCCACCTAATACTCCTGTTCCAATAAAAGCATAGATAAAGGGCGAGAATTTACAAGAAAAAATAAATCCCAATAACAGTGCTCCTGTAAGATTTATTAATAGCGTTGCGTATGGAAATTTCTTAGACCAATGTTTTTTACCATAGTTAGTAATACCATATCTTAAAATTGCTCCCCAAATAGCTCCGAATCCGGCTGTTAAAACTGTTATCATGCTTTTTCTGCCAACTTTCTACCTATTCTTTTACCTACTAACATTCCCAAATAAGCAAATAAAAAACCAATAAAGATCGAACTAAAGAAATAAATAGTTGCTTGACTATTCATCCCACTTTCTAATTGCTTAAGCGTATCTAAATTAAAACTTGAAAAAGTAGTAAAGGAGCCAACAAATCCTGTACTTAGTCCAGTAACTAGCCAATCTCTTCCTTCTCGATATTCAACAAAAAAATAAGTAAAAAATGCCAATAAAAAGCAGCCGATAATATTAGCAGTCAAAGTTCCAGTCTGTGACCAGATTAAATTTAAATAGGCTCGCAGTCCACCTCCAAAAAAAGCAAAAATCCCTACACTTAAATAATTTTTCAATCGTCTATTCATTAAAAACCAGCCTTCTTAATGCATACGCTATTCCGTCTTCATTATTTGTTTTAGTTATAAAATTCGCACGCTTTTTTATCTCAGAAACCGCATTTCCCATAGCTACTTTATAGAATCCCGAAACATCAAACATAGAAATATCATTAGTTTGATCACCGAAAATCATTACTTCATCTTCTTTTAAATTTAGTTTTTTAGCCAACTCTTTTAACGCATTTCCTTTAGATGCATGCTTAGAATTAATCTCAATCAAAGTTTCATCTGAAGTTGAGACATTATATCTTTCAAATACTTCCTCTGATAAATTCCCATAAATATTCTTCATTTCAGCTGGAGATCCTGAAAACATTGCCTTAGCAAATTTAATATCTTCCGAAATATCTTTTAGTTCAGAAACCTCTATTGGCATTCTTGTCAACCAACTTTCACGTGATAGATAGTAATTAATAAAGTGATCTAATGTAATAAACTTGTCTCTTACTTCAATATGAAAATTCGCTTGTAATTTATCAGCAATTTTTTCAAAAAAGATAAAATCATCATAACTTAACAGTTCTTCAACGATTGGCTTTCCTTGAGTATTTAACACTAAAGCCCCATTAAATGCAACAACGTACTGAGTAGAATCCTTTAAATCTAATTCATTAAGATAATCCTTAATACCTGGAAATGGTCTACCTGAGCAAGGAACTATTTTAATTCCCATTTTTGATGCCTTTTGAAGAGCTTGTTTTGTTTTAATACTTATTTCTTGTTTATCATTTAATAAAGTTCCATCAAGATCTACAGCAATTAATTTTATATTCATTAGTTTTTCTCCTTATGTAATCGGTTACTCTCCTTCCTATTATACAAAAAAAGCATAAAAAAAGACGACACTACCTCCCTGTTAATACAAGAAAGTAGGCGTTGTCAGATGTTAATCGGTTAAATTGGTGAACACCATCACCATATTAAATTTTAAATAAAGCCAGAGAATTAATTTGAACCCATTTCTTCTTCAACAACCTTAGCAACTTCTTCACAGTACTTGTCAGCTAATTCTTGTGTTGGAGCTTCAGTCATTACACGAAGCAAACTTTGAGTTCCAGATGGACGGACAAAAATACGTCCTTCATCACTTAATTCTTTTTCAACTTTTTCAATGGCTTCAGTAATACGTTTATGTTCTTTCCAGTCTTTTTTGTTTTCAACAGGAACATTAATTAAACGTTGTGGGTATTCTTTAAAGTCACTCAATAATTCACTGAGAGATTTACCGGTATCCTTCATTACATATAATAAATGTAACCCAGTAAGCATCCCATCACCTGTGTTGTGGTAGTCGCTGATAATAACGTGACCTGATTGTTCTCCACCAAGATTATAACCATTAGCTCTCATTTCTTCTGAAACATAACGGTCACCAACTTGTGTTCTTATATTTTTAAGACCACGTCTTTCCAAAGCCTTTGTAAAACCAAGGTTACTCATTACAGTTGTAACAATTGTATCTTTCTTTAAGCGACCGTGATCAGCAAGATAGGAACCAATAACGTACATAATGTGATCACCATCAACTTCATTCCCATTTTCATCGACCGCAATACAACGATCAGCATCCCCATCAAAAGCTAAACCTAATTGGGCTCCTTGTTTTACAACTTCTTCTTGTAATTTCTTAGTATGAGTTGCACCAACATGATCATTAATGTTTAAACCATCTGGATGAGTTGCAATAGTAGTAAAGTCAACCCCCATATCAGCAAATAACCTTGAAATCAAAGCACTAGCAGCACCATTAGCGCCATCTACAACAACTTTAATTCCACTTAATTCTTCTGGTAAAGTATTTTCAATAAATTGTAAGTACTTAGAAGCTCCTTCATGGTAATTTGTTACAGTTCCTAAACCTTCTGCAGAAGGACGTGGAAGCTTATCTTCAGGTGCATCAATCAATTTTTCAATTTCTTCTTCTTTAGCATCAGATAATTTCAAACCATCACTACCAAAGAATTTAATTCCATTATCTTCAACCGGATTATGTGAAGCTGAAATTTGAACACCGGCATCTGCCCCTTGTGCACGTACTAAGTAAGAAAGACCGGGAGTAGTAATTACACCAACTTCTAAAACTTCAATTCCGACGGAAAGCAAACCAGAAATCAATGCGTACTCTAACATTTGTCCAGAAATACGTGTATCACGAGAAACTAATACCTTGGCTCTTTCTCCATCCTTTTTATCCTTAGTAAGAACGTATCCTCCATCACGACCTAATTTAAAAGCCATTTCTGGAGTTAAGCCCGCATTAGCAACCCCCCGTACACCATCTGTTCCAAAATATTTAAGCATAATTTTTAACAACCTTTCCTTGTTTTATTCTTTTTTAGCAGTAGTATCAGTTACTTTTATATGAACTGGTATTACTGATGGTGATGCCTTAACAACGCCATCTGGCAATTTAAGTGCAACATTTTTCGTAACGTCATGGTTAATACCGCTTAAATCAACCTTTAAAGGTAGAGACGTTATCTTCTTGAGCGTATTTTCATCACCATATATCTCAATATTTTCTTCCTTTGCAGTTAAAGAATAAACATGAGTCGAAGATTCATTCTTCGAAGTTACATTTATCTTAACCTTCTTCTTAGATAAGCTAATTGGGATAGTAATATATGCCGTTACTGGATCCATAACGACGTTAAGCTGATGTCCATCTTTATCAAGTGCTACCAGCATTTCTTCTCGTTCAAATGTGCTGTCTATTCCCTTTGGTAAACTTGCCCGAGCTACTACTCGATCAACTTGGTTAACCTCACTTTTAGCTCCAGTAATATTAACTACTTCTGGATCGCTTTTAGCTTTTCCAAGATTATACCCACGAGCTACAGCACTCTTATTATACTCTATTTGCACAGGAAGCGTACGAGATTTTCTCTTTTGAATACTTACGCGTACTTTACTTGGGCTAATATTATAAGTTAATTGACTGCTTAAACCATTTACCTTAATTGGTACAGTATGCTCTCCTGTTTTTAAATGACTTAAATCAATGTAGACACGAAAGTTTTGAGTATTAATAGTAGATATGACTAGAGCATTTGATCCTTCTAAAGTTAAATTTACTTTTTCAGGATATCCCGTTACATAGTACTTATCCGTATTAACTGAAACTTGTAAGGGGGCCTTAATTACCTGGGTTTTAGTTGCAGTTTTTAAGGTTTCTTCACGTCGGCCTTGAGTAACATAACCTTGTTGATTAGATGCTACATAAACAGCTAATAAAATAGCCAAAATCAAAGCAATAATTCTATAGAACCAAGGTTTGTCAAAAAACTTTTTCATTTTTTATTTGACCCCCAATTCCAAACATGATTTACAATTCGTTGATACCACTTTGGCTTTTCTTCTTCCTCTTTTGGAACTAATTGAGCATTTAAATATTTTAAATATTCCTCTCTAGTTAGATCAAGCATAAATTGGCTGTTGCGAGTAATGGTTACACCACCCGTTTCCTCTGAAACAACGATTGTAATCGCATCGGTAACTTCTGAAATACCAACAGCTGCCCGGTGGCGTGTCCCAAGTTTTTTAGGAATCATACTATTATCCGAAAGAGGTAAATAAGCTGCAGCAACTGCTATGCGATTATTGCGAATAATTACGGCACCATCGTGCAATGGCGTATTAGGTATAAAAATGTTGATTAATAATTCTCCGGTAATATCAGCATCAATTGGAATACCGGTTTCAATATAGTCCTCTAGTCCTGTATTTTGTTGAATCGTGATCAAAGCACCAATTCTTCTTTTTGACATATACTGAATTGCTTTATCTAATTCTCCAATCATCTTTTCGGCAGCTTGCTTTTCAGTCATTGTAGTCCCACCAAAAATTGGTGATCTACCTAAGTGCTCTAAGCCACGCCTAATTTCTGGCTGGAAAATAACAATTATTCCAATTACTGACCAAGAAAGAATTTGATCGACAAAATACGTTAACGTATGTAAATGTAACAACCCAGCTACAATTCTGACAAGAATAATTAATGATATCCCTTTAACTAACTGAACTGCTTTGGTCCCTCTTACCAACATAATTAAACGATAAATAATATACCATACAATTAAAATATCAATAATATTCATCAGGTTTTGCCAGGTAAATATTTGCTCAATATTAAACTTCATTGCCACCCTCCTAAAATTCAATTATACCTAAACGAAGCTCTTATCGACCATACATTTTAAATTCGAGAAATAGATCATTATATTCTTGAATTTTCTTTGGACCTAAGTCTCGATAAACTTGTAAATTTTTCATTGCTTGTTTACTTGGATAAAATTGTTTATCATTTTTTATTTTCTTTGGTAATAATTCTTGAGCTTTTACATTAGGAGTTGCATACCCGATATACTCTGCATTCTGAGCAGCATTTTTAGGATCAAGCATAAAATTAATAAAAGCATAAGCACCTTTTTTATTCTTTACGGTCTTAGGAATGACAAAATTATCAAACCATAAGTTTGAGCCTTCAGGCGGTACTACATAATGTAAGTGTTTATTATCGTTTAGCATTGTACGAGCCTCTCCAGACCACGTTACTCCAACAGCAGCTTCATTTTGAATCATATACATTTTTAATTCATCTGAAATAATTGCTTTTACATTGGGTCCGAGACCGTCCAATTTTGTTTTTGCTAATTTTAGATCTAAGGAATTAGTAGTATTCAAAGACTTTCCCATAGACGCTAAAGAAAGTCCCATAATATCTCTAGCGGAATCCACTAATAAAATATTATGCCGATAATCTTTGGACCAGAGATCATTCCAATGTTTTATTTGTCCAGGTTTCATAAATTTATCATTATATACAATCCCTAACGTTCCCCAAAAATACGGAACAGAGTAGGTATTTTTTGGATCAAAAGAGTGATGTAAAAACTCACTCCCAATATTTTTGTAATTTGGAATTTCTTTAGTATCAATTTTATCAAGCAATTTAGCTTTTCGCATTTTTGAAATCATGTAATCGGAAGGAACACAAATATCGTATGCAGTACCACCTTGTTTTATTTTCGTGTACATAGCTTCATTAGAATCAAATGTTTCATAAATTACATGATATCCAGTTTGTTTTTCAAATTTCTTGATTAGCTTGGGGTCAATATAATCACCCCAATTATAGATAATCAAATTTTTGTTATTAGCGCTAACGCCATTATTATTTAATTGTTTAGCACCAGCTTCTAAGCCAAAGCAGACTAGTAGAATAGCCACTATCCCAATTAATAGCTTCTTCATTGTGCACGCCCCTTACCAATATGGGTTTTATGATTAGTAATTACATAATAAATAAGTACTAAAATCATTACAAAAATAAACATTATAGTACTCAAGGCATTGATTTCTAGGTTAATTCCTTGGCGCGCACGTGAATAAATTTCTACTGACAATGTTGAAAAACCATTTCCTGTCACAAAAAAAGTAACTGCAAAATCATCTAAAGAATAAGTCAAAGCCATAAAAAAGCCAGCTAAAATCCCTGGTGTAATCGCCGGAATCATTACCTTGCTATAAACTTGCCAAGTAGATGCACCTAAATCTCGAGCTGCATCCACTAAAGAGTAATCAAATTCTTTTAACCGCGGTAATACCATTAATACAACAATCGGAATCGAAAAAGCAATGTGACTTAATAGAACAGATCCAAAACCTAAGCCAATTCCTAAAAAAGTAAAGAAGATTAAAAAACTCGCCCCGATAATTACATCTGGTGATACCATCAAAACATTATTTAAGGCTAATAGAGTTTTTCGCCCTTTTTTATTTTTAGTCTGACTAATTGCAATCGCTCCAAAAGTACCAATTATAGTAGCAATCAAACTAGATAAGAGAGCTAGTAAAATTGTTTCTAAAAAGATAGCTAATAGCCTATTATCATTAAAAAGATCCTGATAGTGACTGAAAGTAAACTTTTCAAAATGATCCATATTATGACCACTTGAAAAAGAATAAAATATTAAATAAAAAATGGGTAAATACATCAAAACCAGAACAAAAGCAAAATAGATTCGGGACCATTTGATTTTTTTCATAGTTTGATCTCCTTTTTATGATGATGATCTGATGAAGTAAAGAGCATAACAATCACCATTAACACTATTAATACCACACCAATTGTTGAACCCATTGACCAATTCATAGTAGTCATAAAATATTCTTCAATTGCAGTACCAAGGGTAATTACTCGATTTCCTCCAATTAGCCTCGTTAGCATAAATAAAGAAAGTGAAGGTATAAAGACTGCTTGAATTCCTGATTCAACTCCAGATTTTGAAAGTGGCCATAAAACCTTAATAAATGTTTGCCATTTACTTGCGCCTAAATCATAAGCTGCTTGAATTACAGCTGGATTAATGTCACAAATTGCATTATAAATTGGCAAAATCATAAATGGAATTTCGATATAAGCCGCAACAAAAATAAAGGCAAAATCTGTAAATAAAATATTCGCAGGTGCTATTCCAAATAGCCGTAAAAAATTATTTAACAATCCATGCTTACTAAAAATGCCAATAAATGCGTAAGCTTTCAAAAGTAAATTAATCCAAGTAGGCAAAATAATTAATAACAACCAAAATTGTTGGTTTTTCATTTGGCTTAAAATATAGGCAATTGGATAAGAGATTAGCAAGGTAATTAAGGTAATTAAGAATGCATACCAAAATGAATTTAGAGTCATTCTTAAAAACGTACCATTGACAAAAAATTGCTGAAAATTCTTTAAGGTAAAGCCATCCTCTCCCTTAAATGCATTAATTGTGATCAAAATAATCGGAGCAATAACAAATAAACTAAGCCATAAAATATAAGGAATGAGAAAAAATAACTTGCTTTTTTTCATATCTTACTCCTCTCCTTCATATGCCTCTAAACGCTTATCAAATTCAGCTTCACTTTCGCCAAAACGCATAACATGAATATCTTCAGGATCAAAATATACTCCTACTTCCTTACCGATTTTAGTTGGATTAGTTGAGTGAATTAACCATTCATTTTCGTCACTATCAATGGCCTTAATTTCAAAATGATCTCCTAAAAAGAGCTGACTTTCAACCACAACTCTTAGTTTTCCATGTTCAATATCAGTGATATCTAAATCTTCCGGTCTTAAAACGACCTCTACCTTTTCACCAGGTTTAATACCTGCATCAGCACATTCAAAGCGATGATTTCCAAATTCTACTTCATAATCCTTAATCATTCGTCCACTTAAGATATTAGAATCGCCAATAAAGCGAGCAACAAAGTCATTAACTGGTTCATCATAAATATCAACCGGACTACCACTTTGTTGAATTTTCCCTTCATTTAAAACAAAAATTTCATCACTCATTGCTAGGGCTTCCTCTTGATCATGAGTAACAAAAATAAAAGTAATCCCCAGCTTTTTTTGAATTTCACGTAATTCAAATTGCATATCTTTTCTTAACCGTTTATCTAAGGCAGATAAAGATTCATCTAAAAGTAGTACCTTTGGTTGATTAACAATTGCTCTGGCAATTGCAACTCGTTGCTGCTGCCCACCACTTAACTCAGAAATTTCTCGATTTGCAAAACCATCTAATTGAACCATGTGTAAAGCTTCTTTAACAGCCAATTTTATTTCTTGCTTATCCTTTTTCTTGATCTGCAAACCGAATGCCACATTTTCAAAAACATTCATATGAGGAAATAAAGCATAATTTTGAAAAACAGTATTAATTTTTCTTTTAGCAGCATCTAAATTAGTAATATCTTTCCCATCAAAAAAAACTTGTCCACTCGTTGGTTCGCTAAATCCAGCAATTATTCTTAAAATAGTAGTTTTTCCAGAACCCGATGGCCCTAATAAAGAATAAAATTTTCCTGATTCAATCGTTAAATTAATATCCTTCAGTGCTACAAACCCATCATCATATTCCTTACGAACATGCTTTAATTTAATAATATCGCTCAATTTTTTCTCACCATCTATCTCATAAAAAAAGCTACAAGCCGTTACTTGTAGCTCTGTACTAGTATCTAATCTCTTTCTTTCCCAATAATTCTTACTTCAGTTTGTAAATCAACACCAAAGTCTTTTTTTATTGTTTTTTGAATTAAATGAATTAAATCTAAATAATCCGTAGCTGTAGCGCCACCAACATTAACAATAAAGCCAGCATGCTTCATTGAATCTTCTGCTCCGCCAATTCTTTTACCTTGAAGACCTGCTTTAATAATCATTGGTCCTACGAAATGTCCTGCTGGTCGTTTAAAAACACTCCCGCAAGAAGGATACTCAAGTGGTTGTTTTGCTCTACGTAAGCCATTAAAATATTCCATCTTTGCTTTGATAGCCCACTTATCCCCTGGCTCAAGACCAAAAGTAGCACTCACAACAATATCTCCAGTTTCTTGAACTAAGGAGTGACGATAACCAAATTCCATTTCATCATGTGTGTAAGTCTTAAATTCACCAGCCCGAGTTAAGACACGAACAGACTTAATAACAAATTCTGTTTCACCGCCATAAGCTCCAGCATTCATGAAAACTGCTCCTCCAACACTACCGGGAATACCAGCCGCAAATTCTAGGCCGCTTAGACCAGCTTCACATGCTGCTTCAGATGTATCAATAATTCTTGCACCAGCATCCGCTGTGACAGTTGCCTCATCTTTATTTGCAACAATTGTGTCCATTTTTGTCAAAATCAAAACTAAACCAGAAATACCACCATCTCTAATGATCAAGTTAGAAGCATTTCCAATAACAGTTAAGGGAATATTATTTTCTTTAACCGTATCTACTAATAGTTCGAGCTCATTTAAATTTTTAGGAAAAGCAAGATACTGCGCAGGTCCTCCCGTCTTAGTAAAAGTAAAACGGCTCAATGGAATATTTTCTTGAATGTCAATCCCCTGTTTTTTTAAATCCATCAGTTGCATTTTTATCTCTCTTCCTTAAATAATCATCTCTTTAATCATACCGCATTAAATGGATAGTTTTCTACCTTAAGTGTTATACTAAAAAGAAAAATAATGTTTTATTTAGAGGATAAAAATGAACTTTACTGCAATGGATTTTGAAACGGCAAACAGTCATCCCGAAAGCGCCTGTTCTCTTGCTTTAGTTATGGTCAGAAATAATGAAATTGTGGATCGTTTTTATACAGTTATCAATCCGCAAATGCCTTTTGATGGAAGAAATATAAGAATTCATGGCATTACAGCTGAGGACGTAAAAAATGCTCCAACAATGGCTGAAGTCTGGCCAAAAATAAAAAAATTATATCAACCAGGAATGTTAGTAGCTGCCCATAACGCTCGCTTTGATTGCCGCGTAATGGAGAAATCGCTGGCTCGCTATAATATTCCGGCACCCCATTACTTTGCAATTGATACTTTAGCAACTAGTAAAGCCTTTGAACCCTATCTTCCTAATCACAAACTAGATACTGTCTCAGAAGCTTTAAATATCAATTTATGGCATCACCATAATGCTTTAAGCGATAGCGAAGCTTGTGCAGGTATTTTAATTGAGGAAAATAAACGTGTTGGAGATGATCCAATCAAAAAAATGGTTAAGCCTATCTAAGCTTAACCATTTTTTATTATTCAAAATATTTTTTTATTTCTGACAACCAAACTTGGTTTCTTTCTCCGACAGCTTTGAACTCAACTATTCTTTTGGTAGAATCCCATGAATCATCTACACGCTTAATCGATAATTCAAGATAATCGTTAGGTAGGTCTTCAATAATAAATTGTGGCCATTCGATTACAACCAATCCATCTTCAGCTAAATAACCGGGCATATCTATACTTGATAAGTCACCATCTTCTAGCCGATACATATCCATATGAAAAAGCGGTCTCTTACCTTCTCGATATTCTCTAACAATTGTAAAAGTTGGACTTTTAACCGGACGCTTAATCCCCAGAGCTCGTGCAATTCCTTTAGTCAAAGTCGTTTTTCCGGCACCTAGATCACCTGACAAGAGTAATAAATCATGGCCCTTACTACTTTTACCAATTGCGTTACCTAGCTTTTTCATCTGTTCATCAGAATTTATTTCTAAGGAGTTCATTTTACTTCTCCATATTAGCTTGAGCAGCAGTTAAAATAGCTAACAAATATACATCTTCAGTTTTGCATCCACGTGACAAATCATTAATTGGTGCAGCCAGACCTTGCAATACAGGACCAATTGCACTGAATCCACCTAAACGTTCTGCAACTTTATAAGAAATATTACCGGATTGTAATTCTGGAAAAATAAATACATTTGCATGTCCTGCAACCGCAGAACCTGGGGCTTTTGCTTCTCCAACCCGAGGAACAATTGCAGCATCAAATTGTAATTCTCCATCACAAATTAATTCAGGATATTTTTGATGGACTAATTCAGTAGCTTCTTGCACTTTAGTTACCATTGGTCCCTTTGCTGATCCCTTAGTTGAAAAGCTAAGCATTGCAATTTTAGGCTCAAGACCAATCATTTCAGCGGTTTTACTTGATTGATAAGCAATTTCAGCTAGAGTTTCACTATCTGGATCAATATTAATAGCACAATCAGCAAAAATATATTTTTCATCTCCGCGTTCCATAATCATAGCTCCTGAAACACGGCTCATACCTTTTTTAGTCTTAATAATTTGAAGAGCTGGACGCACAGTATTAGCAGTAGAATGAGTAGCCCCTGACACCATCCCATCGGCTTTTCCTTCATATACTAACATTGTGCCAAAGTAAGAAACGTCTTGTAAAATTTCCTTTGCTTCTGTTAAAGTATTCTTTCCTTTTCTTAACTCAACAAAGTCTTGACACATTTTTTCAAAATCTGGATAAACTGCCGGATTAATAATTTCAATTGAACCTAAATCAACATTCAAGCTTTGAGCAGTCTCTATTACTTCATCAGGCTTTCCCAGTAAAAGTGGTTTAACAATGCCTTCTTTTTCGAGGCGAACAGCAGCTTTTATTATTCGGTCATCGTTTCCTTCTGGAAAAACAATTACCTTCTTTGATTCTTCTGCTTTTTTCTTAAGTGAGTCAAATACTTTCATAACAAATTAAGCCTTTCTTTTTTATTTATAAATAATATTTTACAATTTCAAAGCTTTTTCTCAAAACAAAACCTACGCCATATCTGCTGGGTTTACTTCTTGTGGTAATTGCCAATCAATTGGACTTTCACCAAATTTAATCAAAGCATCATTACATCTAGAAAACGGACGTGAACCGAAAAAGCCACGATCTGCTGAAAAAGGGCTAGGGTGAGGAGATTTGATAATTACATTCTTTCCCTCATCAATTAAAGGAATTTTATTTTGCGCAAATCTTCCCCATAAAATAAATACAACTTTTCCTCGATCGCTTAATGCCTTAATAGCTGCATCAGTAATTAGTTCCCATCCTTTTCCTTGATGACCATTTGCCTTTCCATATGGTACAGTCAAAACTGCATTTAACAGTAATACTCCTTGATCTGCCCATTTTTTGAGGTAGCCATGATTTACTGGAACTGCCCCTACATCATCATATAGTTCCTTATAAATATTTTTTAAAGATGGGGGTAATGAGACTCCTGGATTAACACTAAAGCTCATTCCAGTAGCTTGACCTGGATTATGATATGGATCTTGTCCTAAAATTACAACTTTCGTATCTGCAAAACTTGTTAGTTTAAAAGCAGTAAAAATATGATACATATCGGGAAATATCTGTTTTGTTTGATATTCTTCTTTTAAAAAATTACGTAATTCTTGATACTTCTCACTTTCAAAAACAGGTTCTAAAACTTCATCCCAATCATTTCCAATTAATTTTTTCATACTTATTCTATCCTCTTGTCTCTCTAAGAAATCCAAGTTCATGATATCATATAGATAAAAGATTGGAGGACTTAAAATGATTAAACTTATTGCAAGTGACATGGACGGAACATTGTTAAATAAACAAATGCAAATTTCATCTAAAAATATCGCTGCTATTAAAGAAGCACAAGCTAAAGGCGTTGAATTTTTAGTTGCAACAGGTCGCGCACCTTCCGAATCCCAAGGAATACTTACTAAAGCAGGCCTTCATACCGGATTTATTAATTTGAATGGTGCTATGGTTTTTAATACAGCTGGCAAACTAATTGTAAATGAGCCAATTCCTAAAGACCAAAGTATTAAGATCAATAGATTACTCAAAGATTCTGGTTTTTACTTTGAAATAGTTGCTGCAGATAACGTTTATTCAGATTCTCGTTTGCGCAGAATTGCTAACTTTTCTGATCTATTAGTTGATCTCAACAAAAAATTAACTTTTAAAAAGGCGGTTTCTTTTGCTGCTGGCTCAGATGAAATCATGAGAATTAAATACGTTTCTGACTTTAAAGATTTGCTTGAAAAACCCAACTTTGAAGCCATGAAATTTGTTGCTTTTCATCCTGATGGTCCTAAAGTATTTAAACATATTCGTGATGAAATCGGCAAAATGGGTGACTTAATTGTTACTGCAAGTTCTTCAACCAATATTGAAATTAACAATATTAAAGCTCAAAAAGGCATTGCTTTAATGGATTATGCACGTCTGCAAGGCTATCAACCAAATGAAATAATGGCCATTGGTGATAATCTTAATGATGAATCGATGATTCGCATGGCTGGTGTAGGTGTAGCAATGGAAAATGCTGCCCCTGAAATTAAAAAAATTGCTAATTTTATTACCAAAAGTAACAATGATAATGGAGTTGCATATGCAATTCGTCATTTTTGTAAATAAACATAATTTTTCTAAAGGTAGATGAAATTATGCGTTATACTGTTCAACTTACACATGGCCAAACTTGTGGTCAAATCCCAGTAAAAAATGATCAAGGGGAAATAGTTTATATTTTAAAGGGTAATCTTAATGAATTTAACCAACCAATTATTCTAACTGATACTAACCATAATGAAATTGGTCGACTTTATTTAGACTCTAACCATCTTTTAGCAAGTTATAGTGTTGATGTGGTCAATCATTCTCTAGTCAAAGTAAAAAAACTTAATAGTCGTTTTACTAATTTATTCTATATTACTCGGTTAAATTATTGGATCAAAGGTAGTCTAAAACAAGGTAGATATGGCTTTTACTCAGGTATTAAAAAAGTGGCTAGCGTCTGTTCGCTAGTCACCGATATGGGGCTTACATGGAGCTGTGATATCTCTCGTCCTGAAGATGTCCCCTTTATTATTTTAATCAGTTTGCTTTTTACACAATGGCATACTAAGCCCTTGTTTTTGCCGACCTTTAATTTTCAAAATCGAATTAATGTACTTTCTTAATCACAGTTTAAATAGTAATGTGAAAAATTAAACACTTGATATTGATGAGAACAAACATGCTTTTGAAAATCAATCAATTCAATAATGATTGCTAAATCTTCCAGTAAATAACTATAACTTTTATTACATCCATGACTTATCCAAAAACAGATTCGATCATAGAGGATATTAGTCAATTGTTTAAGTATAAGCTCTGAAAAACTTCCTCGTTTGTAAACATATGATCGAATATATTGAAAAAAATGTTCTCTCATCTTTTCACACATGCAGTTTTCTTCACTTAAATTATATGCATTGTAAAAATATTGTTTATGTTTTTGAATATAGCTACATAAAATATTAAGAATTTGTCTTAAACTATTTTTTTCATTTTTACGTAACTCTGTTTTTAACTCTAACAAAATACAAGCTTCGATACAGTTATTTATTTTTCCGTATCTCAAATAAAAAGTTCTTCTCCTAATTCCTGCTTCAATACAAAGTTTAGAAATATTTATTTTCTTTAGGTCTGGTTGAGATAACATATCATGTAAAGCTACTTGGACTCGTTGTAATTCATCCAGCATTTCATTCTAATTTCCTTTCTAAGTTAAACTATGATCACTCTCCAATCTTACATAGTTTTATTACTTTAACAGGTTTTTAAATGGTGTGCAACATTAATAATGTAATTAATGTTATTTTTAAATATTTCTTTAAATTTAATAACAAAAAGAGAATCAATCTTTCTTTAATGATTGATTCTCTTTTATTTTAATTAACTTTTTTAATCATATGATCATACATACGATCTCCAATCGTCATGGTAGAGGTCGTTTTAAAGCCCATGTAATCGTACAAGCGAGCAGCTCTAGGATTATCTTGATCAACGTTCAAGCTTATCTTTTTATATCCCTTTTGCGTTGCTATATCGGGAGCAATTTTAATTAACTTCTGTCCAATTCCTTTTCCCCAGTGTTTTGGAGAAACAGCAATAGCATCCAGATACCATTCATGCGGGAGTGCCTCTTTATCTGAAAAAATAACTGCATCCAGAGGCAATCCAACTTTCGGATAAGAACTTTTTAATGAAATATCGATTAAACCTTGATCGTCATAACCATACATTACTATGAGACCAATTGGTCGATCTAAATCATCTGTTTCTACCCACATTCGATTATGTGAGTAACGATAATGAGGAGAATAAAAGCCATGTTTCATTAAGTCATAAAACTGACTCTCTGGAAGAGCTTTAATAGTATCCATGTCCATCTCGTCAAAGATTTGTTTTAAAATTGGATAAATTAAAGGAAAATCAGTTAATTTTGCCTTTCTAATCATTTAATTCACCTACTAAATCCCATACTTACGATGAATTTCACGGTCTTGATCACGCTTTTTAATGGTTTGGCGTTTATCATATTGCTTCTTCCCCTGGCCTACTCCAATTAAAACCTTAGCAAATCCATGTTTTAAATATACTTTTAAAGGAATAATTGTCATCCCTTGTTGAGCTTGAATTCCGGCTAAACGAGCAATTTCTTTCTTATGAAGCAACAAGCGCCGTGAGCGTAAAGGATCATGATTATAGCGATTACCTTCTTTATATTCACTAATATGAACATTTTCTAAAAAAGCAGATCCATTAATAATTTGAACATATCCATCACGTAAATTGATTCTACGTGCACGAATTGATTTAATCTCTGTCCCAGTTAATGCAATTCCGGCTTCAAGAGTTTCCTTAATAAAATAATCATGACTTGCTTTTTTATTTTGAGCAATCAAATTATCTGCTTTTTGTTTCATCGTTTTCTTCCTAATTATTTTTTATTGGACTTGACAGCTGTTGTTTTGCGATGACGAATCTTAAAACTATGACCATTGTTTACATGAGAAGTGTTGTTATTTTTCTTGTTTCCACCATTTTTTCGTCCTTTATCAAAGCTACGTTTTCCATGATTATTGCTTCTTTGAGGACGTTTTGGTGCATTCGGATCATAAATTTCAAAGTCTAACTGATGTTGTTCCACATCAGCTCTAATCAACTTAACTTTAATTGGCATTCCAATCTTAAATTGCTTATGTAAATTACGTCCAGTTAAAGTCAATGATTTTTCATCAAAGTTGTAGTAGTCATCATTTAAATTCGAAATATGAATCAAACCTTCAACAGTATTCGGCAATTGAATAAACATTCCAAAACTTGTTACTGAAGAAACTATTGCATCAAATGTTTGACCAACTTTATCAGCCATAAACTCGGTCATCTTTAAATCGTTTACACTTCGTTCAGTATCAATTGATTTTCTTTCTTGTGTTGAGGTTTGTTCAGCAACATCTGGAAGTTGAGCCTTAAAGTGTTTTTGAATATCTTGATCCATATTTTCATTTGCATATTCATGAATCATACGATGGACCATTAAATCAGAATAGCGACGAATTGGTGAAGTAAAGTGAGTATAGTACTTAGCTGCTAAACCAAAGTGACCCAGTGGTTCAGGAGAATAATGTGCTTGCTTTAAGCTACGAAGCATCATCATTTGAACAACAGCTTCTTCAGGTGTACCCGTGGTTTTAGCTACAATCTTTTGCAAATCTTTTGGCTTTACGTCATTTGGATCAGCCTTCACGTTTAGTCCAAATGCACTTACAAACTCAAAGAATGATTGCATTTTTTCTTGATCTGGGGTTTCATGTACACGATAAAGGAAAGGTGTATGTTTCTTATAGTAGTCCTCGGCAACAGTTTCATTTGCCATCAACATAAAGGATTCAATCATCTTTTCAGCAGTTCCACGTTCATGAAGAACAATATCTGTTGGCTTACCCTTATCATCAACTACAATTTTTGCTTCTGGTTCTTCAAAATCAATAGCCCCACGTTGGTGACGTTTTTTATACAAAATATTATGTAAATCGGCCATTTCATGAAGCATTGGGGCTGCATCTGCATACTTTTGCTCTAGCTTTTCATGATTATTTGGATCAAGAACTTTATTAACATTATTGTAAGTTAAACGTCCATGTGACTTCATAACTGATGGATAGATTCTATATCCAACACGTTTACCTTCTGGGGTAATTTCCATATCACATGATAGAACTAAACGTTCTACACCCTCATTAAGAGAACAAATACCATTTGATAATCTAAATGGAAGCATTGGGATAACACGATCAACTAAATATGTACTGTTACCACGAGCAAAAGCTTCTTTATCTAGCGGTGTTCCTTCTTTTACATAATGAGATACATCAGCTATATGTACTCCTAAGTGATAGTTACCATTAGGGAGTTTCCAAACTACAACTGCATCATCAAAGTCCTTAGAATCGTCACCGTCAATTGTTACAGCTGGTTGATCTGTAATATCAACGCGTTTGCTTTTTTCTTCTTCAGTTACATGATCAGGAATGTTATTTGCTTGATCCATTGCTTCTTCAGGCCAATCAGTTCGAATGTCATTATCAACAACAATTGACATGATATCAACACCAGGATCATTCTTATTACCGATTGTGAGGAGTGCTACACCCTGCATTTCATCAGGTTGATCTTCATCCGGATATTTAGTAATAGAAATTTTTACCATATCGCCCATTTGTGGCTTAACACCGTTATCAGTAATATTAATCTTGTATTTCTTTAATTTTCTATTTTCACTAACAACATAACCGTAAAATCCACTTGATTTCACTACTTCATCAGAGTATGGATGAAATTCTCCAACTAAAGTTTCTACACCACGTTCAGTAATTTCTTCGACTTTACCTTCGGGACCTTTGCCATTCCATGGATTAGCACCAGCAATAATTTTTACCTTAACGCGGTCTCCATCAATGGCAAATTTAGTATTATGTTTATCAATAAAGGCATCTTCCATGCTTTCATCATCAAATCTAACAAAACCAAATCCCTTATCATTTGCCTTAAAGGTACCTTCAGCAACAGTGTTTAATTGATTCAACTGGTACTTTCCCTGACCATCAGTTACAATCTTTTTACTATGCTCTAAAAAAGTTAAAGCTTTAACCAAATCAGGAAAATTCAATCTTTGGCTACGACTAAGATCATTTTCAAGTTGATCCACATCATATTGTTCTTGAGGATTATGTCTAAATGTTTCATAAACATCAGCTAAAACTCGTTCATTCTGTGTCATTATATAAATTGCCTCAATTTCTTTATAAAATAAGTTAAGTTAAAAGAAATTAAAAAAGCCCTCCTGTGACCGGAAGGCTTTTTTACTTGGATGAAAGTACTGCCAAGATCAAAGCAAGAGCAAAAAAGAGAACCAATAATACAGCGGTAATCCTTTCCATTAATGCTTCAAATCCACGCTTCTTTGTCTGGCCACTAAATACTGCACCGCCAGACAATGCGTTTAAGGCATCTTGTTGCTTT
Source organism: uncultured Lactobacillus sp. (assembly GCF_948948975.1). GTDB lineage: Bacteria > Bacillota > Bacilli > Lactobacillales > Lactobacillaceae > Lactobacillus. The sequence continues at coordinate 24,207 of NZ_CARBVX010000001.1, forward strand.
TGCGGCTGCATCAACGTAGCAATAATAATTAAAAAGCTAACAATGATGAGTAGCGTCATGACGATATTATACAAAGCGCTGCCTCCATTACCTAAATTTCTTACTGTACTGATTTTACCATATTTAGCCAATGAATGCTAAAAGAAAAAGGGAGTCACCTAAAGCAACGTCCCTCTTTCTTTTATTCAATTATTAATTAAAATTGTTTGTGTAAGTTGTAGAAACTGTGAATTCCTTTGTATTGAGCAGTGGAACCCAAAGCTTCTTCAATTCTCATTAATTGGTTGTACTTAGCAATTCGATCAGTTCTTGACATTGAACCAGTCTTAATTTGACCAGCATTAGTTGCAACAACTAAATCAGCAATTGTAGTATCTTCAGTTTCACCAGAACGGTGAGAAACAACAGCAGTGTAGCCTGCTTCCTTAGCCATTTCAATAGCTTCAAAAGTTTCAGTCAAAGTACCGATTTGGTTAAGTTTAATTAAGATTGAGTTAGCAACCCCCATCTTAATACCTTTTTCAAGGTAGTTAGTGTTAGTTACGAATAAATCGTCACCAACGATTTGTACCTTATCACCTAAACGTTCAGTGAAGACTTTCCAACCTTCCCAATCGTTTTCATCCAAAGGATCTTCAATAGAAATAACTGGGTATTTGTCAACAATGTCTTCCATAAGTGAAGTCCATTCTTCAGCAGTGTATTCACGGCCATCAGCAACAGTCACATACTTCTGAGTATCCTTGTTGTAGAATTCAGAAGCTGCACAGTCAAATGCAATAGAAATATCTTGACCAGGCTTGTAGCCAGCACGTTGAATAGCTTCAACTAAAATTTCAAATGGTTCTTCGTTGTTCTTCAAGTTTGGTGCAAAACCACCTTCGTCACCTACAGCAGTTGATTCACCACGTTCTTGAAGCAAGCTCTTCAAAGTATGGAAAGTTTCTGCACCCATACGAACAGCTTCATGAAGAGACTTAGCACCAACTGGCATAATCATGAATTCTTGGATATCAACGTTGTTATCTGCGTGCTTACCACCGTTAATAACATTCATCATTGGAGTTGGTAAAACATGAGCGTTTGGTCCACCTAAGTATTCATATAAAGGTAAACCTAATTCATCAGCTGCAGCACGTGCACTTGCTAATGAAACAGCCAACATAGCGTTAGCACCTAAACGACCCTTATTTGGAGTACCGTCAAGGTCAATCATAGTTTGGTCAATTAAACGTTGATCAGTTACATCTAAGCCAATAACAGCTTTTGCAATTTCACCATTAACGTTTTCAACAGCAGTTAAAACACCTTGACCAAGAAAACGAGACTTGTCACCATCACGTAATTCTACTGCTTCATGTTCACCAGTAGAAGCACCAGATGGTACAATAGCACGACCAAAGCCACCTAATTCAGTGTAAACTTCAGCTTCAACAGTTGGATTACCACGAGAGTCAAGAACTTCACGTGCGTGAATATCAGTAATAACAGACATGGAGATTCTCCTTTTTTCTTCTAATTCCGTTTAAATAAATTGTTAATTAATCTTGGTAGTTTACTAATGCTAAGAATGATTCTGGATCAAGAGAAGCACCACCAACTAAACCACCATCAATGTCAGGCTTAGACATTAATTCTTTTACGTTAGCTGGTTTTACTGAACCACCGTATTGGATACGAACATTTTCAGCAGTTTCTTCATTGTACAAGTCTTTTACAGTGTCACGAATAGTCTTGCACATTTCTTCAGCTTGATCAGCAGAAGCAGTCTTACCAGTACCGATAGCCCAAATTGGTTCGTAAGCAATAACAAGTTTAGAAACTTGTTCTGCAGTTAAGCCATCTAAAGCAGCTTTAATTTGAGCTACTACCCATTCATCTTGCTTGTTAGCTTCACGAGTTTCAAGAGACTCACCACAGCAAATAATTGGAGTTACGCCATTAGCAAATAAAGCCTTAGCTTTCTTGTTAATGTCTTCATCAGTTTCGTGGAAGTAACCACGACGTTCTGAGTGACCAATAATACAGTAGTCAATACCCATTTCATTCAAAACTTTAGGTGAAGTTTCACCAGTAAAGGCACCTTCAACTTCAAAGTATGCATTTTCTGCACCAGTATGTAAGTTTGAGCCTTCAGCAGTCTTCTTTAAAACATAAAGATCAACTGCAGGTGCAGCAATAACTGATTCAACTTTACTTGGATCTGGCAACTTACCCTTAACTGCATTAACAAATTCAATGGTTTGTTCAGGGTTCATGTGTAATTTCCAGTTACCAGCAATAATTGGTGTACGCATTAAAAATTCCTCCTAATTTTACTTGTCAGAAACACAAGCGATTCCTGGTAATTCTTTACCTTCAAGGTAGTTAAGTGAAGCACCACCACCAGTAGAAATGTGGCTGATCTTAGGAGCGATTCCTAATTGCTTAGCAGCAGCAGTTGAGTCACCACCACCAATAATAGTTACAGCATCCTTTAAATCAGCTAATGCACGGCCAACTTCCAAAGTACCTTCTGCGTAATTTGGCATTTCGAATGCACCCATAGGTCCGTTCCATACAACAGTCTTAGCATCTTTTAAGATATCTCTGAATTTTTCAACAGTCTTAGGACCGATGTCAAGACCCATTTCGTTGTCAGGAATATCGTCACCAACAACTTCGTGAGGAGCATCATTTGAGAATTCAGTAGCTGCAACGTTATCAACTGGAAGAACAATCTTGTCGCCAGCCTTTTCAAGCAAGCTCTTAGCAAGTTCTACCTTGTCAGCTTCAAACAATGATTTACCAATCTTGTGACCTTGTGCAGCTAAGAAAGTATAAGCCATACCACCACCGATTAGAATGTGATCTGACTTAGGAATTAAGTTTTCAATAACACCAATCTTATCTGATACTTTTGCACCACCAAGAATAGTTACAAATGGGTGAACTGGGTTTTCAACAGCATCACCTAAGAACTTAATTTCCTTTTCAAGTAAGTAACCAGCTGCTGCAGGCTTACCAGCCTTCTTCATAGCAGTTGCAATACCAACGTTTGAAGCGTGACTTCTGTGAGCAGTACCAAATGCATCATTTACAAATACATCACCAAGACTTGCCCAGTATTCGCCAAGCTTTGGATCGTTCTTAGATTCACGTTTACCAAAGTCGTTGTCAATATCTTGGAATCTAGTGTTTTCAAGAACAACAACGTCGCCATCCTTCATGTTGTCGATAGCTTCTTCTACTTCCTTACCTTCGTTTTCTGGTACAAAAGTTACAGGCTTTTCTAATAATTCACTTAAACGTTCTGCTACTGGACGTAATGACAATTCTTTCTTGTCAGCATCTGACTTAACACGACCCAAGTGGCTAAGCAAAATTGCTTTACCACCGTGATCAATAATGTATTTAATAGTTGGTAATGCAGCAACAATACGGTTGTCGTCACCAATAACACCATTCTTAATTGGAACATTGAAGTCAACACGAACTAAAACTTTTTTACCTTTAAGATCAAGGTCTGAAACGATTAATTTAGCCATTTAAACTAATTTACCTCCGATAGATTATTTGAAAAAAGGCGGAGGAAGTAATTCCCTCCGCCTTCTCTCGTCTGCTTACTTAAAATCAGTAATAAACAATTAATGATTAAAGAGTAGCAAATTTCAATAAAGTACGAACCATTTGGCAAGTGAATGAGTATTCGTTGTCGTACCAAGCAACAGTCTTAACTAATTGCTTGTCACCTGCAGTAGTTACCATGGTTTGAGTTGGGTCAAAGATTGAACCAGCAGTCATACCTAAAACGTCGCTAGAAACGATGTTGTGGTCGTTGTATGCAAATGAAGGACTTTCGTACTTCTTAACTGCTTCGTTAACTTCGTCAGCAGTTACATCCTTGCTTAAGATTGAAACTAATTCAGTTACAGAACCATCTGGAACTGGAACACGTTGTGCGTGACCGTTCAACTTACCGTTCAATTCTGGAACAACAAGACCAATAGCCTTAGCAGCACCAGTTGAGTGAGGAATAATGTTGATAGCTGCAGCACGTGCAGAACGTAAGTTACCACCACGTACAGGACCATCTAAAAGCATTTGAGTTGAAGTGTAAGCGTGGATAGTAGTCATAGTACCAACTTCAATGCCGAATTCTTTTTGTAAAGCATTAACCATTGGTGCTAATGAGTTAGTAGTACATGAACCAGCTGAAACAATCTTGTCATCAGCAGTCAAAGTATCATCGTTTACGCCGTAAACAATGGTCTTCAAGTCTGAACCTGCAGGTGCAGAAATTAATACACGCTTTGCACCAGCCTTAAGGTGAGCTTCTGACTTAGCTTTGCTAGTGTAGAAACCAGTACATTCAAGAACAAAGTCAACGCCATCGTTCTTAACCCAAGGAATGTTTTGTGCTTGTGGTTCAGCGTAAACACGGTACTTCTTACCGTCAACTACGATTGAGTCATCAGTTGCTGAAACTTCGTGGTTGAAAGTACCATGAGTTGAGTCGTACTTAAGTAAGTGAGCTAAAAGTGCTGGAGTAGTCAAGTCGTTGATTGCAACAACTTCAATATCTGAAGACTTTTCGCCTAAATCCATAATACGACGGAATGCTAAACGACCAATACGGCCGAAACCGTTAATACCAATTTTAACTGTCATATCCTATATTCCTCCTTAGGAAATATGTAAGTAACAATTTATTTTAAACGGGAATTACTTCCCCTTTAAAACCAAGTTTGAGGCTCCTTCATCTGTGATTAACCACGTTTGTTTAGGAGCATGATGCATGTAAGCTACAATTGCAGAAGCTTTACTAGCCCCAGCAGCAATTGCAAATACATGAGGTATTTTATCTAAGTCTTCTAATTGAAGACCGATCCGTGGGATACGTTTTACAAGTCTACCTTGTTGGTCAAAGAAATACCCAAAACATTCGGCCACAGCTCCATCATTTCGAAGCTTGGAACTAGTCATTACATCTAAGCCACGTCTTTTTGACATGACATCTGCTCTACCAATTCCATGTATCACCATATCACTATTATAAATGTTTGAAATCGCATTCGCAATATCTGTGTCTTGAAGCAATAAAGTCAAGGCCTCAGATGAAACATTTTCAGGTAAATATAGCCCTTTATGCTTTCCTCCTGTCTCAGAAGCCATCATCTGAGCAACAGTATTACTCTGGATTTCAACGCTTTCTCCAACTGCTCCTCTTCCGGGAACAAATAACAGATCCCGATAGCGGCTTAATTTAGGAGAAAGATGATGTGCTACTCCTGCCACAGTAGTACCACCTAAAACGGTAATAATACTTTTTCCTAATGGTAAAAGTAAATCAAGTGCAGAGTTAAGTTGTTCACCCATTAAGTCAACAACGCGCTCTTGTCGATCCATATCACCAGGAACAATAATAGCTCGATCGATCCCTAATTTTTGTGCCAATTCAATTTCAGTTTGACTAGCGTTAAACAAACGATCGATTAAAGGAGCAGCTTCTTTTAAAGTTCTCTTTCCTTTATCAGTTAATTCCATACCGTAGCTCTGGATATTAATGAGTCCTAACTGCCGTAAATAATCAGTTTCAGTTCGCACATTGCGCTCGCTTAATCCTAATTTTTTAGCAACAACTCTTCGCCCAACTGGAGCTAACAGCGAAATCTGTTCAAGAACAAGAAAACGTTGCCGAATTATTTTTAAAACATCAGGAACTAAGCTTTGCAACAAGGTTAAATCCGAGTCCATCGCTCGCTCCCTCTATTGGGTCAAAATTGATACCACCATATGACGGTAAGCGACCCAAAAAGCTTAAAAATATTAGAGAGACGCGAATTAACTATATTTCAATTCACATTTCTCTCTCGACATTTTTTAGTATAGCAATATCTTTTTTTAAATTCAAGATATATCATTCAGAATAATTAATTTGTACTTTCTACATTTTCTGATATACTTATTTTAGTTTGTCGTGCCCTTAGTGTAATGGATCGCACGTAAGATTCCGGTTCTTAAAATCTGAGTTCGACTCTCAGGGGGCGCATAAAAGCAGCCAGCGTATGCTGGCTGCTTTTTTGTATCATTTAATTACTCGGTTTATTTAGAAATAACCTATCATTTGTAAGCATTTTCGTTATAATTAAAATTGGTGTTAACATGTACAAAAACAGAAAGGTTATTTTATGATCGAAGAAGAAAAAAAGTCTGATGCCAAAAAAATGCTTTGGCCTACACTGGCAATGATGGCATTTTCAACTGTTTGGGGCTTTGGCAATGTTGTAAATGGTTATGTTTACTTCGATGGTACTAAGGTCGTTTTCAGTTGGGTTCTAATGTTTTTACTCTATTTTGTTCCCTATGCATTAATGGTTGGAGAATTAGGCGCTACCTTTAAAAATGCAAATGGTGGTGTCTCATCTTGGGTTAATGCGACCATGGGTGCAAAATGGGCATATTATGCCGGATGGACCTATTGGGCTTGTCACGTCGTTTATATTTCCAGTAAAGGTACCGGTGGCTTAAGAGCGATGGCGTGGGGGATTTTTGGAAATACTAAATGGTATGATGGTCTCCCAACAGCCTGGACTCAACTTGCAACTCTAGTAATTTTCCTATTTTTCTGCTGGGTCACTAGTAAAGGAATTCCTGTTCTTAAAAGTTTAGCCACTATTGCTGGATCATCAATGTTTATCATGTCTATTTTGTTTATCATTATGATGTTTGCTGCTCCAGCAATTAACCCTCACGCAGGATATTATTCAATTAACTTTAATTGGAAAAGTTTAATGCCAACATTCAATCTTAAGTATTTAACTTCTCTTTCAATTCTAGTTTTTGCTGTGGGTGGATGTGAAAAAATATCTCCCTATGTAAATAAAGTTAAAGCCCCTTCAAAAAACTTCCCGAAAGCCATGATGGCTCTTGCTATTATGGTTATGATTTCTGCTATTTTAGGAACATTTGCCATGGCTTTGATGTTTGACCCTAAGGTTGTTAACAATAATTTAAATGAATATATTTCAAACGGTGCTTATATGGCATTCCAACGTTTAGGTGAATATTACCATGTTGGTGGCTTGTTTATGTATATCTATTCATGGTGTAACGTTATTGGACAATTTTCTACCTTAGTTATTAGTATCGATGCTCCACTTAGAATGTTATTAGGTAGTAAAGAAGCTAAAAACTTCATCCCTAAGAAACTCCTTAAAGTTAATAAACACGGAGCATATATCAACGGTATTTGGATGGTTGTTATCCTTTCCGGTGGTTTAATTGCAGCTCAAGCTTTACTACCAGATGCACAAGCTGTTATGGCGCAATTAGTTAAGTTAAATTCTACTACAATGCCAATGCGCTATTTATGGGTATTTGCAGCATATATTGCTCTTAGAAAGCAGCAAATAAAATTTGATACTTCTTATCAAATGACAAAGAATCAAGGTCTTGCATATACTGCTGGAATTTGGTGTTTCATTGTAACAGCTGCATGTTGTATTTTTGGAATTTATTCTCCTGATCCATTTACACTTTTCCTTAATATTATTACTCCAATTATTTTGATTGCTTTGGGATTGATTTTACCCGCAATCAAAAAAAGAGAAGATGGAAGTAACCCATTAATAGACTAATTTTAATGACCGATATATTTTTATCGGTCATTTTTTCTACATAAAAGTAAGCTTGATCAGTTGACATGATTAAAAGTAAGTGATTTAATTAGCACTGTACTTATTAGAGTGCTAATTTTGTTTAGGAGGTAAAATTAATGCTCGTACCTACAGTTATTGAACAAACTGCACGTGGCGAACGTGCTTACGACATTTATTCAAGATTATTAAAAGATAGAATCATTATGCTTAGTGGTGAAATTAACGATCAAATGGCTAATTCCATCATTGCTCAACTTTTATTCTTAGATGCACAAGATAACACTAAAGATATTTCTCTTTACATTAATTCTCCAGGTGGTGTTATTACCTCTGGATTAGCAATTATGGATACAATGAACTTTATCAAATCAGATGTATCTACAATTGCCATCGGTATGGCTGCTTCTATGGCTTCCATTCTTTTAACTAGTGGAACTAAGGGTAAACGTTTTGCATTACCAAACTCAACAGTTCTTATCCACCAACCACTAGGTGGTGCACAAGGTCAACAAACTGACATTCAAATTGCAGCTAATGAAATTTTGAAGAGTCGTAAAAAACTCAACCAAATTTTACATGAAACCACTGGTCAACCTCTTGATAAGATCCTTAAGGATACTGAACGCGACAATTACTTGTCTGCTGAAGAAGCTAAAGACTATGGTTTAATCGATGAAATTTTGGTAAACCAAAAGAAAGACTAGTTTATTTTCAGACAAAAATAGAGCTCACGATGTGAGCTCTATTTTTTTATCTAATTTTCTTCTTTTAATTGCTTCGCTATTTCACGAATTTTTTGAAAACGATGGTTAACCCCTGACTTTGAGATTGGACCATCTGGTACTTGTGCTGCAACTTCCTTAAGAGAAAGTTCTGGATGTGTTAATCTAAAACGAGCTAACACAGTCAATTTTTCAGGTAAATTTTCTAAGCCAAATTTTTCTTCAATCAATTGAATATCTTCAACTTGCTTAGCTGCTGCATTCGCAGTTTTTTTAAGATTTGCTGTATCGCAATTCACTAAACGATTTACTGAATTACGCATATCACGCATAATTCTCAAATCTTCAAAAGCTAGCATTGCGTTTACTGCACCAACTACATGGAGAAAATCACCAATTTTTTCTGCTTCTTTTAAATAAACAATATAGCCACTTCGTCTTCTCGTCTCTTTGGCATTTAAATAAAAGAAATTATTCATTAGTTTTAATAAATCTTGATTATGATTCTCATAAAGAGAGTAAATCTCTAAATGATAGCGACTAGTTTCTGGATTATTTACACTTCCAGACGCTAAAAAAGCTCCTCTTAAATAGGACATTGCTCTTTGTTCCGAAGACATAATCTTTTCAGGAATTCCTGTAATAAGACCGTTACTACTATCAAAAATTTCTAAGTCAGTTAGAATTTCATGAACTTGTTTTTGAAGTCTAACTAAATACTGATAATTTTTCTTTAATTTCATCTTCTTAGAAACAATTAACAGGGGTTCAATTCCATAAGCAGTCTTAATAAGAGAAAATATTCTTCTTGCAATCGCTGGATTTTCAGTTGTAATATCCAAGCTAAACTGATGATCGTGCAGGCTAAGTACTCCATTCATTCGCAAAAAAGCTGCTAATTCTGCCTTTGCATGTTCGGGATGAACTGGCAGACTTGTAAGTTCTTTTTTTACGTCACTTGCGTATGAAACCATTACCTAATCCTGTTCCCTCTCTCTTCGACTATATGCTTCAAAAGCTAAATTTAAAATTTCATCAGCTACTTTTTTCCCATCATGAAAAACCAATCCACTATGTTGATCAATAAAGTCAGCTGTAATTACTCGACAATCTTGAGCCCGCAATCCGGCAAAATCATTCCTTACCGGTTCAAGATAAGCATCATAATCGGCCGGGTTAAATTTAGTCATATCAATCTTAGCCCCGTTAACCAAAGCCGTATTAATATAGTGTCCTCCTAAATGATCATTAATAACTTGTACATGCTCAGCTGCTGTAAAATGATCTGTCTCACCTTGCTGAGTCATAATATTACAAATATAAATCACTTCAGCTTTAGTTTGTCTTACAGCATCCCCTAAATTAGAAATCATCAAATTAGGTAAAATCGATGTAAATAAACTTCCCGGTCCTAAAACTACTGCATCTGCCTGCATAATAGCTGCTAAAACTGGTAACACAGCTTTAGGTTTATCATCTGAATCAGTATCTGTGACCCATACACGTTTAATTCTCTTATCTTTTGCTGTAATTTCTGTTTCTCCAGATTCGGTTGTACCATCAACAAATTCTGCGTTTAAAGTTAATGGCTCATTCGAAGCAGGATAAATTCTTCCATCAATTCGCATCATCCTAGATAAAGACTGCACAGCATCAAAAATATTTCCCTGCATTTCATCCAAAGCAGCAATAATTAAGTTTCCAATTGCATGACCTGCAAAAAACGAGTCAGATGAATTAAACCGATATTGAAAAATATCTTTTTCTTCTTGTGGTAAATCTGATAGAGAAACTAACACATTTCTAATATCACCTGGTGGCACCACATTAATATAATCTCGAATTACACCCGAAGATCCGCCATCATCTGCTACAGTAACAATTGCTGTTATATCAGCATTTTGCTCTTTTAGAGCATTCAAAATAACAGGTAACCCTGTCCCTCCGCCAATAACAACAATTTTAGGGCGACGTCCGCGAATGACACGTACAATTTTATTTTCTCCGTATGCCATCTCCCGCTCCTTTATTGTCCAATATAACGACTGATTTCTCGGTGAGAAATATCAACAGGATATTTTTTAGCTAAATCGACTGCTAATTGGCGTGCAATTGAGACACTTCTGTGTTGACCACCTGTACAACCAATTGCAATAGTCAATTTTTCTTTTCCTTCAGCAATATATCCTGGAATAGCCGTCTCCAACATATCCAAAAACTTAGCATAAAACTCTTTAGTTTCTTTCTTGCTCATTACATAATCAAAAACTCGACGATCTAAACCAGTAAATGGCTTAAGTTGAGGAATATAGAATGGATTTGGCAAAAATCTTACATCCATCACAATATCTGCATCAATCGGAATACCATATTTAAATCCAAAACTCATTACCTCAATTGAAAACGTCCGAGTTCGATTATCTCCAAACTTATCTACTAATTTTGTCTTTAATTCCTTGGTAGATAAATGGGAGGTATCAATAATTATGTTTGAAATATTCTTGGTTCTTGATAAAATATTTCTTTCTTCTTGAATTCCATCAAGCAAGCGACCCGTATGAGCTAAAGGAGGCAAGCGTCTCGTCTCTTTATATCTAGATACTAAAACATCGTCTGAAGCATCTAAAAACAAAACTGTTGACTGAACATTTTGACTATCTTCCAAAGATTTGATTTCATCAACCAAATCCTTATAAAAACTCTTTACTCTCAAATCAACAACTACTGCCGCCTTGCTAAAATCTGAAGAATTGTTAATTAATTCCCAGAAACTTCCCAATAATTCTGGTGGTAAATTGTCTACTACAAAATACCCCATATCTTCTAATGCTTTAATAGCAACAGTTTTACCTGCACCACTCATACCAGTAACAATTAATAATTGTTTTTTCTGTTCAGCCATAGCTATTCCTCCTTAACCGACATTATAACATACCGGGTGTTCCATTTTTAAAATAAAATAAAAAGTCGTTATCTTTGGTAGTCTTCCAACGATATACGACTTTTTATTTTATCTATGCATCCATGAAACAAAAATTTCATTAATTCCAAATACCATTAACCAAAATGCTACTAAGTAAACTAAAGTAATAGCGGCTAACATTGGGTTAAATAGTAAAGCAAAAGCAATAATTAAACTAATAATGTTTAAAATTAAGCAAAGAACAAAGTACCCAGTTGAATACTCACGTAAGTGCCATGAGAAAATGATCCCAATAATCGAATCGGTCAAGAACCAAATAGCAAATAAAATAGCTAAAGTTAATCCCCCAATTTCACGTGAACATAAGAACAAAACACCAATTACAATATCAATAATTGCAGAAACTATTGTTACCCAGCTCAAATCAAAAATATTGTGAAATTTAACATATGCTGAAATCCAAATTAGTCCTTGTAAAATTGATAAAATACCGAATACAAATACAAATGCTTGTAAACCACGTCCAGGGTAGCGTAATAACAGGAACGATGCTATAACAAACAAAATCCCTGCTATAAATGAGCCCCAATCAAAGCCTTGATGTCTAGAATTATAAATGTTGTTCATTTTTATATCCTCCCAGATAATATTCTACACTTAATTTTCTAAAACACCATTAACTTTCTTCTTGCTCTTTTTTATTATTTATCATTTGCTTAGTTAATTCAGTATCTCTTTTAAGAACAGGTTTTAAATATTGACCAGTATAACTTTCTTTGACCTGTACAACTTCTTCGGGAGTGCCAGTAGCCACAACTTGTCCACCGCCATCTCCCCCTTCAGGGCCTAGATCAATTAGCCAATCTGCATTTTTAATGACGTCTAAGTTATGTTCAATAATTAAAACTGTATTTCCTTCATCAACTAAGCGCTGCAATACTTCTAATAGACGCTTAATATCATCAGTGTGCAAACCTGTTGTAGGTTCATCCAAGATATAAAAGTTATTTCCAGTAGAAAGTTTTTGTAATTCAGAAGCTAACTTCATTCTTTGCGCTTCCCCACCAGATAACGTAGTTGCTGATTGTCCTAACTTCACATAACCTAATCCTACATCAACAATCGTTTGTAACTTACGATGAATTTTTGGAATATTTTCAAAGAATTTACATGCTTCGTTAATTGTCATATTTAAAACTTGAGAAATATTTTTTTCACGGTAAGTTACTTCTAAAGTTTCTGAATTATATCTTGTTCCGTGACAAACTTCGCAAGGAACATACACATCTGGCAGGAAATTCATTTCTATCTTAATGATCCCATCTCCATGACATGCTTCACAACGACCGCCCTTAACATTAAAAGAAAATCTTGCCTTAGTATATCCACGCATTTTTGCTTCATTAGTCTGTGCAAATAAAGTCCGAATATCATCAAATACACTAGTATATGTTGCTGGATTACTACGGGGAGTTCGTCCAATCGGACTTTGATCAATATCTATAATTTTTTCAATATTTTTATATCCCTTAATTGATTTATACTTCCCGGGCTTTGCAGAATTATTATTCAACTTCTGTGCCAGAGCACGTTTCAAAATTAAGTTAACTAGTGTTGATTTTCCTGAACCCGATACTCCGGTTACAACAACTAATTTACCTAACGGAAAATCGACAGAAATATCTTTTAAATTATTTTCTTTTGCACCTGTAACAGTTATTTTTTTACCGTTACCCTTTCTTCGCTCTAGAGGAACTGGAACAATCTTTTTACCAGACAAGTACTCTCCAGTTAAAGAATGTGGATTCTTCATTACTTCTTCAGGTGTACCAGCAGCCATCACCTTTCCGCCGTATACTCCTGCTCCAGGTCCCATATCAACTAAGTAATCAGCTTGCTTCATGGTCTCATCATCATGTTCCACTACAATCAGAGAATTTCCCAGATCTCTCATTTTCTTAAGAGAAGAAATAAGACGATCATTATCACGCTGATGAAGACCAATCGACGGTTCATCTAGAATATACATGACTCCTGACAAATTAGAACCAATTTGAGTTGCTAATCTAATTCTTTGAGCTTCTCCGCCAGATAAAGTACCAGCAGAGCGAGATAGAGTAAGATAGTCTAAACCAACATTAATTAAAAATGTTAAGCGATCACGTACTTCTTTCAAAATTGGTTTAGCAATCATTTCTTCTTGTTCACTTAATTTTACTGAGTTGAAAAATTCTAATGCTTTTGCAATCGAAAGGTCCGATGCTTCAGCAATATCTTTACCGTTTACTTTTACGGCTAAAGCCTTCTCATTCAATCTTTTACCATGACAAGTTGAACAAGTAAGTTCAGTCATATACTTACCCATTGCCTCGCGCATGAATTTAGACATTGGATGGTGGTAGCGACGATTGATATTATTTAAAATTCCTTCAAATTCCTGAACTGTATCGTTTACGCCAAAGTCCCCTTCAAGATGGAATTTTATTTTCTTTCCCTTAGATCCATTTAAAATTAAATCTTTTTGTCTTTTAGTTAATTTTTTATATGGTTTATCTAAAGGTATTTTCAAGGCTGTACAAGCTTGTTCTAACATAGCAGTATAGTACTTAGAATTAGCCCATGGAACTAGAGCTCCTTCGCTTAATGACTTATCCTTATCAGGAATTACTAAATCTTCATCTACTGACAGCTTCATCCCCAATCCATCGCAATCAGGACAAGCCCCAAAAGGCGCATTAAATGAAAACAAACGTGGCTCCATTTCACCAACAGTAAAACCACAAATAGGACAAGCATAGTATTCTGAAAAATTGATGCGTTCGCCCTTAATTACATCAACATCCATGTACCCATCTGCTAAACGGAGGGCTGCTTCTACTGAATCAAATAACCGACTACGAATATTTTCTTTAACAATTAGACGATCTACAACAATATCAATACTGTGTCGCTTGTTTTTATCTAGATCAAACTCATCAGTAATTTCATGCATTTCGCCATCTACAATTACACGCACGTATCCTGCACGCTGAATTCGCTTAAATACCTCTTTATGTTCTCCTCTTTTAGAGCGGATAACTGGAGCTAAAATTTGAATTCTACTTCTTTCAGGTAAATCCATTACTCGATCTACCATTTGATCTACGCTTTGTCTCTCAATCAAAGTTCCATCATTTGGACAAATTGGATGGCCGACACGGGCCCACAATAAACGTAAATAATCGTTAATTTCTGTTACAGTTCCAACTGTTGAGCGCGGATTGTGTGAAGTTGTCTTTTGGTCAATTGAAATTGCTGGATTTAGCCCGTCAATCGAGTCAACATCCGCTTTATCCATTTGCCCTAAAAATTGTCTCGCATAACTTGATAATGACTCTACATATCGTCTTCTACCTTCAGCATATAAGGTATCAAACGCCAATGAACTTTTTCCTGAACCCGATAGACCAGTAATAACTACTAATTTATCTTTTGGAATTGATAAACTTATATCTTTTAAATTATGTTCCCTGGCTCCGTGAATAACAATTTCATCATTTACCATTTAACTGTCCTCCTCTACTTTTTCTTTTCATGCACCTGTTTTTTTAAGTCCATAATTGCATCACGCAAATTAGCTGCTTCTTCAAAGTCCAACTTTTTAGCAGCTTCCTGCATTTGTGCAGTTAAAGTCTTAATCATATTTTGTTTTTGCTTCTTAGTCAATTCATCAAAGTTTAGGTCAGCAAAACTTTCTTTATTCTCTTTATCATCACTATCCTTAGTGATAGAAATTACATCTCTAATAGGCTTAACGATAGTTTTAGGAGTAATGCCGTGTTCTTTGTTGAACTTCATCTGTAGACTACGTCTTCTCTCCGTAGCGTCAATTGCTTCACGCATTGAATCAGTAATCGAATCAGCATACATAATTACTTTACCATTTGAATTTCGAGCAGCACGTCCAATCGTTTGAACCAATGGTCTAGTAGAACGGAGAAAACCTTCTTTATCAGCATCTAGAATTGCAACTAGAGAAACTTCAGGAACATCGATACCTTCCCTTAGAAGATTAATTCCTATTAGTACATCAAACTTTCCTAGTCTTAAGTCTCTAATAATTTCAAGACGCTCTAAAGTTTTGATATCAGAATGTAGATATCGCACTTTTATCCCCAAATCCTTTAAATAGTCGGTTAAGTCTTCGGCCATTTTCTTAGTTAAAGTTGTAACAAAAACACGCTCATTACGTTCAATACGCTTATTAACTTCACCAACTAAATCATCGATTTGTCCCTTAATTGGTCTAACCTCAATTTCAGGATCAAGTAATCCAGTAGGACGAATAATTTGCTCAACCTTGTGATCAGTTTGATTAAGTTCATAATCACCTGGAGTTGCTGATACATACATGATTTGATTTACATGTTTTTCAAACTCTTCTAATTTTAAAGGTCGGTTATCCAAAGCAGATGGAAGTCTAAAACCATAATCAATTAAGGTTTGCTTACGTACCCTATCTCCATTGTACATTGCCTTTAGTTCTGGCATTGTGGCATGCGATTCATCAATTAAAATTAAGAAGTCATCAGGAAAAAAATCTAACAAGGTATGTGGTGGCTGTCCAGCTTTTCGTCCTTCCATGTGTCTAGAATAGTTTTCAATTCCATTAGTGTAGCCAACTTCACTCATCATTTCCATATCATACGTGGTTCTTTGTTTAATTCGTTGAGCTTCTAAAAGTTTTCCTTCCCCTTCGAACTTTTTCACCTGAATATTCATTTCATCTTTAATTGAGGCCAAAGCTCTTTCCATAATTTGTTCATTAGTAACAAAGTGAGTTGCTGGGAAAATAGAAACTTGTTCTCGCTCTCCAATTACTTCACCGGTCAAAGAATCCACTTCAACAATTCGGTCAATCTCATCACCAAAAAATTCAACTCTAAATGCATGATCAGAATATCCTGCTGGAAAAATTTCTACTACATCACCGCGTACTCTAAAGCGTCCACGCTGAAAATCAATATCATTACGATCATATTGAATATTTACTAAATCTCGTAATAACACATCCCGGCTAATCTCTTGACCTTCAGATAAAGAGACTACACTAGCCGCATACTCTCTTGGATCACCTAAACCATAAATACATGATACTGACGCCACAACAATTACATCATTTCTCGACATTAAATCACTAGTGGTCTTATGCCGTAATTGATCAATTTCATCATTAATTGATGAATCTTTCTCAATATAAGTATCAGATTGTGGTACATAAGCTTCTGGTTGATAGTAATCGTAATAAGACACAAAATAATCAACGGCATTCTTAGGGAAAAACTCTTTAAATTCACCATACAGTTGGCCAACCAAAGTTTTATTATGAGAAATTACTAAAGTTGGCTTATTTAACTTAGCTATTACATTCGCCATAGTAAAAGTCTTACCAGTTCCAGTAGCACCTTCTAGGATTTGTGCTTTTTCTCCTTGCTCAAATCCATCAGTCAACTTTTTAATTGCTTGCTCTTGATCTCCTGCTGGTTGAAATTTAGAGACAAGTTCAAATTTTTTATTTTTTTGTCGTCTAATCATTTTTCATCCTCCGCAAAAAAAGTTGGACTAAAATAGCCCAACTTCTATATAACGTATTCATTTTACTACAGCGAACGTATTTTCGCACTATTTTTGCATTACTTTAATATATTAGCTAATGCATCTTGATACTCTTCTGCAGCTTTTTCTGCAGTTTCAATATCTTTCTTATTTACTCCAACATAAGCCTTAATTACAGGTTCAGTTCCTGATGGACGAAGAGCAACCCAAGTTTCATCATCTAAGAAGTACTTCAAAACATTAGACTTAGGGAAACCAGTTAATGGAGTTTTCTTTCCATCTTCAATAGTTTCTTGGGTTTCAAAGTCTTGAATCTTAACAACTTTTGCACCATTAATTTCAGTTAAATGTTCTTTACGTAACTTACTCATTAATTCAGCCATCTTCTTTTGACCACCAATACCAGGCATTTCGATAGCCTTAGTAATTTCGTAAGCTACACCATATTTTTGCCAGATCTCTTGTAGTCCATCAAAAACAGTCATTCCTTTAGATGCATAGTAACTTGCTACTTCTGCAAACATTAATGCACCTTGCATAGCATCTTTATCTCTAGCGAATGGCTTGAATAAGTAACCGTAACTTTCTTCAAATCCCATCAAGAATTTACCGTCATTTTCTTTATTCATCCGGTCAACTTCTTCACCAATGTACTTGAATCCAGTTAGCACATGCTTAGTTTTAATACCAAAATCATCAGCAATCTTAAATGGAAGTGCACTTGAAACTACTGAAGTCACTAATTCATAGTCGGATGAAAGAGTTCCGTTTTCCTTCATATGAACTAATAAGTAATAGGCCATTAATGTAGCAATTTGATTACCAGTTAAAACTTGGAAATCACCATCTGATTTTCTAACAGCTGCACCCATTCTATCTGCATCTGGGTCAGTTGCGATAATAACATTTGCATCAACTTCATTAGCAAGCTTAAATCCTGGTTCAAATACATCACGATATTCTGGATTAGGTTTGATAGTTGTAGGGAATTCTGGATCAATAATGGATTGGTTTGGAACTGGAATCACATTGTCAAAACCACCTTGTCTGAATGCACGATCATATAGCATCTTTCCAGTACCATGTAATGGAGTGTAGATAATCTTTAATTTATCAGCATTAGCCTTAACCATTTCAGGATCAACAGTAACATCCTTTAAACGAGCTAAGTATGCTTCATCTACATCTTCACCAATCAATTGTAGCGTGCCATTAGCCCGTAGTTCTTCCACAGGAGCAGCTTTAACACTAAAAATGTCATCAACTTTTTGAGCATAAGCAAACAAACGGTCAGCATTTTCTGGCGCCATTTGAGCACCATCTTCACCATAAACCTTATAACCATTATATTGTTTAGCATTATGTGAAGCAGTAATGTTAATTCCAGCAAAGGTATTTAAGTGACGGACAGCAAATGATAATTCAGGAGTTGGTCTCAAATCATCAAATAAGTATACATGAATTCCATGTGCACCTAAAATACGAGCTGCGTGTTCGGCGAATTCTCTTGAGTGATAGCGTGAATCAAAAGAAATTGCAACGCCACGTTTTTTAGCTTCTTCACCATTTTCATCAATTAGTCTTGCAAGACCTTCGGTTACTCTTCCCACAGTAAACAAATTAATTCTGTTTGTACCAGGTTCAAGTCTACCTCTCATCCCGGCAGTACCAAAATTAATATCTTGTCCGAAAGCATCTTCAATCCACTTTTCATCTTTACCTAGATCATTTAATTGATCTTTTAAATAATCGGGTAAATTATTTGCATTAGTCCATTGACTATAAATTTCTTTTGCGTTCATAATTTCCTCTTTACGTAAATTTTATGGTTTCATCTGCTATTTTAACGCAACTCATTGTGAAATTGCTATCATATAACCATAAAATTTTTCTATGCATCAAAGATACTTATGACCCTTACTTTATAATCACTTGAAATTCCAGTTGATTTCACGTTCAAACTTTTCATAAGGAAGTAACGTAATCTCTCCTAAATCTGTTCCTTCCGCAGGTGGACATTGTGCTTCTAATGTAATTCCATCATACCGTCCAATATTATTTGCCACACCAGTATGATTAAAGTGATTAGCAGTATACATAACAATTGCAGGTGCATTCGTAGTCATAATCATTTGATGACTTTTTGATGTTAAGATTGCAGCTGGCTGCATCCCATTTAAGATAAAAGGATGATCTAAACCATTCCGCTTAAGATAAAAGGCTGATCTAAACCATTCCGCAATTTAATTTGATCATCATCGCTGTTTAAAGCTAGAGAAATTCTCTTTTTCTTTCTAAAGTCAAAAGGAGTATTTTTAACATTTTTCATCCCATGATTGGGCAAACCATCTGCACCAACCGGTAAGTAATAGTCTGCTGCAAGTTGCAATTCTAAGTCTGCTGCTTTTTCTCCTAAATTAAAATAAGTATGATTAGCTGGATTAAAAATCGTCAATTGATCACTTACAGCTGTAAGTATATAAGTTAGGTTGTTCTCATTATCTAACTTATAACGAGCATGTAATTTCATATTACCAGGATAACCATTCTCACCATCTGCATCAAAAAGGAAAAAGTCAGCTTGAGCCCCTTGATCAGAATTTTTTAACTTAAAACTCCAAATCTTCATGTCAGTCCCAAGACCTCCATGAATATGATTTTTTCCATCATTTTGAGGCAATTGCTGGATCTGTCTTCCATGTCTCCATTGTCCTAGACGAACACGACCACAAATCCGACCAACTGTCCCACCTAAAAAATTTCTTTCTTTTGAATAATCTTCTGGACTATTCAAAGTCAAAATCATATTTTCCTGATTCAGTAAGACTTTTTCTAAAGTGGCTCCATAATTAAGAATATTAACTTGCATTCCATAATCGTTTTCAAGGCTAATCTCACACAAATCTTGGCTATCTTTACGTCCATACTTTTTAAAACTAGTTTTCATTTACCTATCTCCCTCGCTTATCAAAGCATCAGTAAACTTTTGCCAACCTATTTCTCCATCTTTATTATTCTTAAAAACACCTGCACACTCAAGTACTTGATCAAATATTTCGACTAAGGCTTGCTGTAAAATAGAGTCGACATTTTCTTTGGTAATTTGAGAGTCTGCTTTCAGTTTTCTAGCCCAATTAAGGTGACTATCAGCTATTCTATTATCTTGATTAAGTAAATACTTCTTAACTTCCTCTAATTCTCCTTTAAGTCTCCCAGGTAAAATTGCTCTACCCATCACTTCGATTAAACCAATATTTTCTTTTTTGATGTGCCAAAGTTCAGCATGTGGATGGAAAATTCCTAATGGATATTCATCACTTGTATTATTATCACGAAGAACCAAATCCAAAATAAATCTATCACCTTCACGGTGCATAATTGGCGTAACAGTATGATGTCTATTTTTACCCTCGAAGGCTTTAATTTGACGATTTGGATCGCTATAATGATCCCAAAAATTAATAATCTTACTACCTAAATCAATTAAATCTAACGAATCTTTACTAATTAAGCGCAGATCACTCATTGGCCAATCAACTATGCCAGCTTTAACTTCAGGATATTTTTCAAAATAAATTTCTTTTTTTATTTTGGCCTTCATCATTGGAAAAATATGACGTCCACCTTGATAATGTTCATGAGCTAGCATTGAACCACCGACAATTGGCAAATCTGCATTTGAACCAACAAAATATTCAGGCAGCTGCTTTTCGATATCAACTAAATTAATTAAAGTTTGTTGATTAATAATCATTGGGATATGCTTTTGATCTAAGAAAATGCAATGCTCATTAAAATAAGCATATGGTGAATATTGAAAGCCCCAACGTTGACCCCCGATCATCATTCGGATTATTCGCAAATTGCTGCGAGCATTTTTTCCATATCCACCTAGATAGCCTTCATTTTCTAAGCACAACGCACATTTTGGGTACTTATTTTCCACCTTATGAGCTGCAGCGGCAATTGCTTTAGGATCTTTTTCAGGTTTTGAAAGATTAATGGTGATTTCTAATTCATGGTTTTTAGAACTTTTTCCAGAAAAAACAATATTTTTAGCAATAGCTTCTTTTTTAACATAATTATTGTCAACACAAAGTCGATAAAACCAATCAGTTGCAGTCTTAGGCGACTTTTGCATCTTTTCCCGGAAAATTTCATTTACCTTTGAAGGTGCTGGTATTTTTAAATCATATAATTCATCATTCAGGACTTCCCGTGAGGTAACATCATCAGGAATAATTTTATGGTCCACAGCCATTTGAACAAGTTGCTTTACCGGTGAGAGATTTTCATCATATTCTTCATCTTCATCTCCTACCAAAGCCTTAATTTTATTAACTAGGTAAACATAATCTAGTTCTTTATACGTTCCACTATCAATCACTTCATATGCAAATTTTTCAATAACTTTCATTTTTGTAGCCCCTTAAGTTTAAATTTTTTAGTTCCATCTACAATTTCTGCGTCATAGAAACTTGCATCATAACCTACTTTATCGTGATATATTTTACCAACATTTTTCTTGAATTCTTCTGCTTTGTCTTTTTTCACAATTGCAATTGCACTGCCACCAAAGCCGCCGCCAATCATTCTGGCACCTAGAACACCATCTTGTTTCCAAGCTGCTTCTGCTAGGGTATCCAGTTCTTTACCTGTTACTTCATAATCATAGTGGAGAGAAACATGAGACGCATTTATCAAATGACCTAATTTTTCAAGATCATTATCCTTCATTGCCTTAGTTGCTCTGATCGTTCTTTCATTTTCATTAACTGCATGACGAGCACGTTTTATCTCTGTCTCATCATTAATTAAATATGCATATTCATCAAAAGTCTGACTATCTAACTCACCTAAAGAAGTAATACCAAGCTTAGTTTGTAATTTTTCTAAGGCATTCTTACATTCTCTTACCCGATCGTTGTAGGCAGAATCGGCTAGAGTATGCTCTTTATTGGTGGACATAATAATAATTTCATAGTCTCCTAACTTAAGAGGCAGATATTCATATTCCATGGTGTTGCAATCAAGGAAAATAGCACGATCGTTCTTACCCATAATGCAGGCAAATTGATCCATAATTCCCGAGTTTAAACCGACAAATTCATTTTCTGTTTTTTGACCAAGTCGGGCTAAATCTAGCCGATCAATATCTAAATCAAATTCATCTTTTAAGATCATCCCCATTAACATTTCAATTGCTGCACTTGAAGATAAACCCGATCCGGAAGGTAAATCAGCCTTAATATATAGGTTAAAGCCATGATTAATCTTATTTCCATCTTCTCTTCGTCGTAAATAAGTTATCATTCCTTTAAAATAATTTGCCCAGAATCGATCATCTTTTTCTACTGTATCATCATTTAAGTCAAATTCTACAATTTCGCCGTCCACATTACCTGAATAAAGATGAACTTTATTATCATTTCTTGGACCATAAACACCGTAAATACCTAGGCTAATCGCTGCTGGAAAAACATGCCCTCCATTATAATCAGTATGCTCTCCAATTACATTAATTCGACCCGGTGAAAAAAATACATCTTTTTCATTTTTACCAAATACTTCTTGATAATTTTTAATTAATTCATCTTTATTCATAATTTTTACCTCGTAAATCAATCAGATATATGTAATCGTTTTCATAGATGATTATAAAACTATTTATCATTTTAGTAAATAAATTTACTACTTTTTTTATAAAAAAAGTGCATTAAATTTTTAATGCACTTAGTTAAAACTTTTTCTTATAACTAAATTAGTATTCATGGTTAAATGCACCTGCGGCAATTCTGAGTTAGTAATTCGCATAAGTAAAACAGAAATTGCTAATTTACTCAAAGCAATTTGATCAATATTGTATGAAGTTAGTGGTGGTGAAACATACTTTATGACATCACTGTTGTTAATACTGATAATAGCAGTATCTTTTGGGACTCTAATTCCTACCTCGTTAAAGTACTGCAAAACACCCACACTCAATGTATCAGAGGCAATAATAAAAGCATCAGGTAACTTTTTCCCTAATTTATTAACTACTTCTTTTGCTAAGTTATAGCCATTTTTAACACTAACAATTCCCTTGGCAAATACCTCAGTATTCTTTATCCCTCGGGTTTTACAATACTCTGTAAAAGTAATCTCTCGAATATCGCGTTGTGGTTGATGGTCTAAAGTCAAACTTTCAGCACCGATGTAGCCTAAATTATTATACCCATGCGCTATTAATTTCTGGATTGCATCCTGTACTGTTAATTCAAGATTAGGCTGAACCGAATCAAATAGCTCTGGAGCAGGGTTAATATCAATAAAGACCCCATTTGGTAAAACATCGTGTAGTTTTTCTAATTCCTTATAGGTAAGTTCAGCTGTTCCTACTCCAATAAAACCTTGAAAGATCGAAGCTTGTTGTATCAACTTGTTCAATTCAGTGAATAAAGTTAATTTAATACCTTTTTCTTTCCCCACTTTATTAACAGCATCCCGTAAAAAAGAAAAATATTCATCCTGAAGTTGTTCCTTCCCATTTACGCGATAAAGCAATGCAATTTCAGGCTTTAAGTCACTTACGTTATTACGCTTTTTAAAATATCCTAATTCACTTGCTACTTTTAATATCTTACTTTTCGTTTCAGGAGTAACTGACAAACGCGAATCATTATTTAATAAGCGTGATACAGTTGCCGGTGAAAATCCAGATTTGGCAGCTATTTCTTTAATTGTTGTCATATTTTCCACCACTTTTTCTATTCACAAATACTGTATCATAATCCTAATTAATCCGCTATTACTGAATAATTTATTACTTAAGTAAATAATTTATTGATTCTTTCATAATATAAACAATTTTATATGCAAAAAAGCTGCCTATCAATGATAGACAGCTTTTCTTTTCATTTATGATCTTAATCTTCATCAAGACCTTGGTAATAGTTATATACTTCTTGACCGGCAATACTTCCTTCACCGACAGCAGTTGCAATTTGACGAAGTTCTTTTGCTCGAACATCACCCAAAGCAAAGATCCCATCAACTTTAGTACGCATATGATCATCCGTTAGGATCCAACCTTGGTCATCAGTAATGCCTAAATCTCTAAAAGCATCTGTTTGTGGTTGAATACCAACATAAATAAATACACCAGCTACTTTAATTTCTTTTTCTTCACCAGTTTCTTTATCCTTATATTTCACACCAGTTACTTTATTGCCATCTCCGACAATTTCTTCAGTTTGAGCATTCCAGACAAACTTCATCTTATCATTTTCGAAAGCTTTCTTTTGTAATTCAGCTTTCGCACGAAGTTGATCACGCCGATGGATAACAGTGACTGACTTAGCAGACTGTGCCAAATATAGCCCCTCTTGAATAGCTGAATCTCCGCCACCAATTACAGCAACATCTTCATCTCTAAAGAAAGCGGCGTCACAAACAGCACAATATGATACGCCTTTTCCAGCATATTCTTCTTCGCCAGGAACTCCAAGATGCTTATGAACCGCACCAGTAGCAATAACAACTGCACCAGCTTCGTATTCACCTGAATCAGTTTTCACAATCTTTTTATTACCATCTTGCCTAATACTTTGTACATCGCCATAAGCAAATTCAGCTCCGGCATTTGTAGCCGTTTGATACATTTTTTCGCCTAATTCAGGTCCTTGAATATCAACAAAGCCAGGATAATTATCAATGCCAGCAGTATTATTCATTTGGCCGCCATAAATACCACGATCCAAAATAACTACTTTCAAATTAGCTCGAGCGGCATATAAAGCAGCAGTTAAACCACCAGGTCCTGCTCCAATTACAATTACATCGTAGTTTTTTTTCTCAGCCATATTCTCGCCTCTATTCTTACTTTTTGTAAGTATATATTACTATGAACAAATGAAAATTGCAATCTTTTTGCTTATAGTTGAACTTCTGGCTTAGGATTTCTTCCCATCATTGTCTTAATTTCTTGATCTACATCAGCATTTTCATATAAAACACGGTAAATAGCTTCACTAATTGGCATGTCAATATTCTTTTCTTCTGCTAATTCATGTACAGCCTTAACAGTCGTAGCGCCTTCGACAACTTGGCCCATATGATCTAAAACATAATCAAGACTCTTTCCTTCTCCAATTTGCTTACCTGCACGCCAATTACGAGAATTTTGAGAAGTTGCTGTTACAATTAAATCACCAATTCCTGAAAGACCTGAAAAAGTCATTGGTTTTGCGCCGAAGTATTTAACTCCTAAACGAGTAATCTCAGCTAAGCCTCTAGTCATTAAAGCAGCTTTTGCATCATCACCATATCCTTTACCAACTAGGATACCTGCAGCAATTGCAATAACATTTTTTACTGCTCCACCTACTTCAACTCCCACTAAATCATCATTAGTGTAGAAACGGACATAGTTATTTGAAAATATCTTTTGTACTCTCTTAGCATTTTCTTCACTGGTGGATGCACAAGCAATTGCAGTTAAATCCTTTTGAGCAACATTTTCAGCATGACTAGGACCTGAAATAGCTACTATTTTTTCACTATCATTTGGATAAACTTCCTCAGTTAAAATATCTGAAATTAGTTTTTTACTGCCGGGTTCAATTCCTTTAGTTGCAGTTACCAATAAAGGAGTAGCGCCAGTTTTATCTAATATTTTACGTACATTTTTAGCAACAATACGAACTGCTTTAGTTGGTAAAACAAATAAAACAATTTCGGCACCATCCAATGCTTTTTCTAAATCTCCAGTAGCAGGCACATTAGGATTAAGTTTCCAATTTTTCATGTAGTGAGTATTAGTATGATGTTCATTAATTTCTTGGTTAACACTATCAATGTTTCCATATAATACTACATCATTTCCGTTATCAGCTAACATTGAACCAAGAACAGAACCCCATGAACCATTACCTAAAACTGCAATCTTTGCCATTTCTTTACTCAAACTTTCTATAAAAAATTATTTCTTTCAATCTCTATTATACGGGTATTTTAAACCGCTGCCAGCTAAATACCACTTTGGCTTTACAACTTTACGACGATAAATCCAAAGAATAATTGCGCCAAAAAACAAAATCAAGCTCAATGCTTGTGAAACTCTAATTGTATTCGCCATATATAAACTATCCGTTCTCATCCCTTCAACAAAGAAACGAACAGCGGAATACCAAATTACATAACTTAAAAATATTTCTCCACGCTTAAAAAGATGTTTTCTATGACGTAAACTTAAAATCAAAATTAAGCCAACCAAATTTAATGTCGACTCATACAAATAAGTCGGTTGGTAATATGAACCATTAATATACATTTGCTGAATAATGAAATGTGGCAAATGTAGACTTTCTAGAAAGGATAAAGTTGTTTTAGCACCATGCGCTTCTTGATTCATAAAATTACCCCACCGAGCAATTACCTGTGCAGCCATTACACCTGGAGCGATGATATCAAGCATTAGAAATGGCGGTAGCATTCGTTGATGACAAAAAATCAACAACACTATTAGTCCAGCGATCAAACCACCATAAATAGCAATACCACCATTCCAAATAGCAATTATTTGGTCGGGATGTTGAGAAAAATAGCCCCATTCAAAAACTACATAATATATTCGAGCTCCAATAAAACCAATCGGAACTGCCCAAAGGAGGAAGTCAATGAAGTCATCAGGCATAATATGCCTTTTCTTTCCTTCATTAATTGCCATTAAAGTTGCTACTAAAACTCCCGTAGCCATTAAAATACCGTACCACTTAACTTGAAGCGGGCCCAGATTAAAAGCTACAGGATTTAAAGCTAAACTCATTTCCTGCTTTCACCCTCGTCTTTTTTAGAATTGTCTGAAATTAATTCAGTTAGATTTTGTTCAAATTTTTGACTAGCATCATAGCCCATTTTCTTAGCTCTGAAGTTCATAGCTGCTACTTCAATAATAATAGCCAGATTTCGTCCCACTTTAACTGGAACAGTTACTTGCGGTACATCTACTTCAAAAATCTCACGCGTCTTTTCATTAAATCCTAGGCGATCATAATTGGCTTTTGGATCCCAATTTTGCAAACAAATTATCAATTGAATTTCAGTACTGTCTTTAACTGCTCCAGCACCAAAAAGATTCATCACATCAATAATTCCAATTCCTCGAATCTCCATTAAATGCTTTAAGATCTTAGGAGCTTCTCCCACTACAGTCTTATCATCTTTTTGGTAAACATCAACTCGATCATCCGCAATTAAACGGTGTCCTCGTTTAACTAAGTCTAGGGCTGTTTCTGACTTACCAACACCAGAATTTCCAATAATCAATACACCCATTCCGTAGATTTCTACTAAAACACCGTGAATACTCTTTCGAGGTGCAAGTTTTTCATCTAGAAATTGAGTAATGACACTTGATAAATGTGTTGTAGCCATATTACTCGAGAGAACAGGTATATTTTCTTTCTCAGCTGCTTCAAGCATCTCTGATGGAATTGGTAAACCTCGTGACACAATGAAACAAGGAGTTTCTGGAGTTGCCATTTTGGTAAATACTCGCTCACGCAAATCATGATCTAAACGCGCACTATAAGAAATTTCCGTTCTTCCTAGCAATTGAATTCTATTGTTAGGATAGAAATCAAAATACCCTGTTAATTCTAAACCTGGACGCGAAATATCAGAAGTATTAATTAACTTTTGATCTAAATAGGCCTTTCCTTCAACCACTCTAAGTGAAGGAAGATCTTTTACTAATTCACTAACTTTAACTGCTTCAACCATTTTTGTTATCCTCTTTATCTTCTACATCTTTGACTGAAACATTTCGTGCTTTCTTTCGCTTTTGATTATTAGTGGACCGCTGCACCGGCTTATGTCTATTAGTTTTCTTTGTATCTGTATCTTTTTTATTGCTAGAAAATTTAGCTAGCAGCCAAATAATCAAAGCAACAATTATAGCAACAGGTAACAAGCCAATAAAGAATTTAAATATTGAAAATAAAATACTTAAAATCACCAAAGCAGCTAATACCAATATTAAAATAGTTACAAATCCCATAGATCTTTTCCTTAAACTTTAGTCCGGATTTTTTTGGCTTAAGAGCCACTGTAAATAAGCATAAATAAAATTATCTAATTTTCCATCCATTACACCATTTACATCACTAGTTTCAAAATTAGTCCGATGATCTTTTACCATATTGTAAGGATGAAAAACATAAGAGCGAATTTGAGAACCAAAGCCAATTTCTTTTTGATTACCTTTAAGTTCTTCTGTTTGCTTTCTTTTCTTCTCTTCTTCTAGCTGGAATAACTTTGCCCGTAACATATTCATGGCAGTTTCTCTATTTTGCAATTGAGATCGCTGAGCCTGCGATGAGGTAACAATTCCAGTAGGTAAGTGGGTAATTCGAACTGCACTAGAAGTCTTATTAATGTGCTGCCCGCCAGCCCCACTTGAGCGATAAACATCAATTCTTAAATCATCTGGATTAATATCAACCTCAATGCTTTGATCAATCTCTGGTATTACTTCTACAGAAGCAAAAGATGTATGCCGTCTTTTTGCCGAATCAAAAGGAGATATTCTTACTAATCTATGAACACCATTTTCAGATTTAAGTAATCCGAAAGCATTTTTTCCTTGAATCCGGATGCTTACACTTTTAACACCAGCTTCTTCACCAGGTTCATAATCTTCAATTTCAAATTTCAAATCATGACTAGTTGAATAGCGTTGATACATTCTTAAAAGCATATCAGCCCAATCCATGGCCTCAGTACCACCAGCACCAGGATGGATTTCCATTAGAGCATTATGTTGATCATATTTATCTGATAATAATAATGATAATTCATAATCATGAAAACTTTGTGATAATGACACCATTTCTTCAGATAATTCTTCACTCAATTCAGGATCGGGATCTGCTTTAAGTAACTCTAAAGCAGTTTGAGCATCATCGTATTTTGCTTCAAGTTGCTTAAAGTTTTCACTTTTTTCCTTCATTCGATTAGTATCATTAATTAAGCTTTGTGCTTGTTCTTGATTATCCCAAAAACCAGGTTCTGCCATTTTTTGCTCATTAATTGCAATACCTTCATTTAATGAATCGAAGTCAAAGAGACCTCCTGAAATGCTCTAACTTAGGATTAAGATCATTTAATTCTGCTTGAATTTCACTAATCTCCATTTTTATTTTCCTCACATTATAAAATTAATTTTTACTTTAATAATAGCAAAAAAGAGAGACATTATCTGCCTCCCTTTATTTTTTATCGACTAATGTTTTGTCTTATTTGAGCCTTCATAAATAGACGGGTGGCATCAAATTCGATATTACCGATCATTTCCTCAAACATTCTATAGCCAGCTTCTTGATATTCAACTAATGGATTTAGTTGTCCATATCCTCTTAGACTAATAGATTGTCGTAATTGATCCATCGCATCGATATGATCGGTCCAACGTTCATCTACAACACGTAAGATAACAACTTTCTCAAATTCTAGCATTTGTTCCGGATCAGCAAGTTGTTTTTCTTTTTCAGTGTAATTATCTTCTGCAATCTGATAAAGACGCTTCTTAAGCTCTTCCGCACTTAAGTGCTTCATATTAAGCTTTTTAGTAGTTTCTTCGTCAGTAATAGCAGATGAAATAAAATCTCTTAATTGATCATTTCGCCAATCTTTTTTGTCGCCTTGGGTATACATATCAATTTGATGATCAATAGTTCGCTTAATCATTGGCATTAAGACAGATTTTAATGATTTTTCTTCAGAAATAACCTGCATTCTTTCTCCGTAAATAATTTCACGTTGCGTACGCATAACATCATCGTATTGCAAAGTTTGCTTACGAGTATCGTAGTTATTTCCTTCAACACGCTTTTGAGCTGATTCAACTTGTCTAGTAATCATACGTGATTCAATAACTTTATCATCATCATTATCAGATATTCGATCAAGGAATAATTTTACTCGATCTCCACCAAAACGCTTCATCAAATCATCTTCTAGAGAAAGATAAAATCTTGTTACACCTGGATCCCCTTGACGACCGGATCTACCACGAAGCTGATTATCAATACGACGAGACTCGTGACGTTCAGTACCAATAACAGCTAAACCGCCTAATTCTTTAACACCGGGTCCTAATTTAATATCAGTACCACGACCAGCCATGTTAGTAGCAATTGTAACTGCTCCTCTTTGCCCAGCATTCATAATGATCTCTGCTTCTTTAGCATGGTTTTTAGCATTCAAAACTGCGTGTGGAATACCTGCTTGATTAAGCATTTGACTTAAACGTTCAGAGCTTTCAATAGCTACAGTACCAACTAATACTGGTTGTCCTTTGGCGTGACGTTCCTTAATTTCTTTTACTACAGCTTCAAACTTAGAATCTAAGGTTGGATATAAAATATCCGGTAAGTCTTTACGAGCAATAGGGCGGTTAGTTGGAATAGTGATTACTTCCATGTTATAAATTTCACGAAATTCTTCTTCTTCCGTCTTAGCTGTACCTGTCATCCCTGCCAGCTTTTTATACATTCTAAAGAAGTTCTGGTAAGTAATGGTTGCTTGAGTTTTAGACTCTTCTTGAATCTTAACTCCCTCTTTTGCTTCAATAGCCTGGTGAAGTCCATCGGAATAGCGACGACCTTCCATTACACGTCCAGTGAAAGAATCGACAATCATAACCTCACCATTTTGTACTACATAATCAATGTCTTTTAACATGATGTAGTTAGCTCTTAACGCTTGATCAATATGGTGAACTAAAACTTGATTATCAATATCATACAAGTTCTTCAAACCAAAGTGCTCACAAGCTTTTTTGATTCCTTGATTGGTCAAATTAATTGTTTTAGTTGGCCAATCAATCTTGTAGTCACCATGGTCTTCATCATCATCTACATCGTCATCACTTTTATCTTCAACTAAAGTTTTAACAAAACGATCAGCACGAATATATTCACTATTTGCTTGCTCTGCTTGCCCGGAAATAATTAATGGTGTTCTTGCTTCATCAATTAAAATTGAGTCAACCTCATCGATAATTGCATAATTAAGTGGACGTTGAACCATTTGATCTTTGTAGACAACCATATTGTCTCTTAAATAATCAAATCCCAGCTCAGAGTTAGTTGAATAAGTAACGTCACAATTATAAGCGTCTCTCTTTTCGTCTGCAGACATCGAATTAAGGTTCAAACCTACAGATAACCCGAGCCACTTATATAATTGCCCCATTTCACTTTCATCACGACTAGACAGGTACTCATTAACTGTTACTACATGAACACCTTTCCCCGTTAGAGCATTTAAATAAACTGGCAAAGTAGCAGTTAAGGTCTTACCTTCCCCAGTCATCATTTCGGCAATATTACCGTAATGGAGTGCAATACCACCAATAATTTGAACACGGAAAGGATATAATCCTAAAACTCTTTTTGCACCTTCACGTGCTGTAGCAAATGCTTCTGGTAGAATATCATCTAACGTTTCACCATTTTCTAAACGCTTACGAAATTCTGGTGTCTTTGCTTGGAGTTGCTCATCAGATAATTTTTCGTACTCGTCTCCTAAAGATTCTACCTTAGTTGCTAATTTTTCGAATTTCTTTAATTCTCTTCTATCGTTATCGTAAATTTTTTTAAGAATATTAGCCATTTAATCGGTCCTTAAATTTAAATTTTGTGCACAAATCTAAAATAATACTATGTAATTTTAACATTAATTTGTAAAAATGAGAAACCTACTATTACAAGAAAAAGCCTCTTAAGCTCAATAGCACTTAAGAGACTCTCAATTTATAAGATTGTTTTAATTATTCATTAGTTTCAATTAAGCCATAACGACCATCATTTCTGCGATATACAATACTGGTTCCATTTGTATCTGCATCTTCAAAAACAAAGAAATCATGACCCAATAAATCCATTTGTAAAACGGCTTCTTCCGCACTCATTGGTTTTAAATCTAAATGCTTGTTACGAACAATATCAAATTCTTTAGGTGCTTTCTTTTCTTCTTCTAAGTCTTCATAGAAGAAATCCTTTAAGCCCTTCTCACGGCTCTTTCTGTTAATACGAGTCTTGTACTTTCTAATTTGACGTTCTAGTTTTTCAGAAACAAAATCAATACTCTTGTACATGTCATCAGTTGTATCTTCAGCACGTAGAACTAAATATGGGAGTGGAATGGTTACTTCCACTTTAGCTGTATGATCTGGATAAACCTTTAAATTGATATGTGCAATTACATCAGAATTAATTTCGAAGTACTTTTCGAGCTTAGTCAATCTCTTTTGAACATAATCTCTTAAGGCATCAGTAACTTCGACATTTTCTCCACGAACATTGTACTTTAACATTGTAGATTCTCCTTCCAACGTCTTGTGACGTTTTTCTTTACACTTATAGTATAGCAAATTGTAAGCGGTTTTACTAATGATTTATCTACTAATTGTAAAACTATTTATTTTACAATTAGGGTAAGCTTCTAGAAGTGCATCCCGTGCATGGTACAGCGTTCTACCGGTGGTATAAATATCATCTAGCAATAAAATTTTCCCACTAACATTTTTATTATCGAGAGCCAAAAAGGTTTGCTTAGTCAACAAACGTTCTTCCCTATTCTTTTCTCCCTGAGCTTTCTCCGTATCAGCCTTAACTAATAATTTTGTTAAAGGAACTAAATTTTGATAAATAGCGCAAATTGTATCAAATCCTCTTTTTTTTAGATGACTAGGCGAACTCGGAACTGGAACATAATAATCAGCTGATGGCAACTGATCAATTAATTCAGCTAGTACATAACACAAAATATAATCTCCATATCTTTTGTATCGCACCATAACATCGTGAAAAGTATCATTATATTGATATAAAGAGCGATTGTCTAATAAATTGCCTTTATATTTCTGGCTCCAGTATAGACAATCATTACACAGTTCTTCTTTATCTATTTCTTTATTACAGCCTGAACATATTTTTCCTTTCTTTTTAACAAACTTTTTTAGACATTCAGAACAAGTATATCTTTCCTTGTACTTAACAACTAAAAATAATTTTTCATAATTTATCTCTCTGCGAAAAGAAGAGTGACACAATAAACAATTATTCACTTATTCATCATCCTAATCTGTTTCATCGCTTGTCGGATATTTTTCGTATATTTGTGATAACAAAATAAAACTAGCCCATCTCTATCATCCGCACTTCTTCCTACTCGACCTGCAATCTGAACTAGACTTGGAGTATTGTAAATCGGATCATCTGCCGCAATTACAATTACTTGAACATGTTTAAAAGTTACCCCTCGTTCTAAAATTGTTGTTGTTAGTAAAATATCAATTTCTTGATTACGAAATCTAGCGACTTTACTTTGCCTTTCTTTGTCACCCGCATATACACTCACAATCTTTTTCTCTTTAAAAACAGCAGTCAAATGTTTCTTATATATGGGCAAATCTTTGATTCTCGGAACAAATACCAGAAGAGGTTTGTTAATACTTATAATTCTACTAATATGTTTAATCAAAGCAGGATGAACTTTTCCTTTACTAGAAATAAAGGGTTTAAAGAAATATTTTTCTTTTGGTACAGGCAGTAATCCCTTATGAAATCTTCTCTTCAGCAAAGAATAATTAATTGCCTTACCTTTGGCCTGTTTTAACAATTTTTCATCTGGAGTCGCAGTTAGAAAAAATGTGCATCCCTTTTCTTTTACAGCATTTTTAGCTGCAAAATGAAGCATTTTATTTTCATAAAAGGGAAAAGAGTCTACTTCATCAATCACAATCAAATCAAAGGCCTGGTAAAATTTTAAAAGTTGATGTGTTGTACATATGATAAATTGCTCATCTTTTGCATCATGATATTCACGTCCATGGTATTTTCCAATTTCCACATTTTCAAATGCTGCTTGAAAGCGGGGAAATAATTCATCAACTACGTCAATTCGAGGCGTAGCAATTGCTATTCGGAAGCCATTTTTTAAAACTTCTTCTACTACTTTAAAGAGCATCTCTGTCTTACCAGCTCCAGTTACTGCATGAATTAAATGATTTCGTCGCTCTTTAAAGGAATTAACCAACTCATTAGAAATTAACTCCTGTTGATCAGTTAATTTTCCCCGCCAGCTTAGTGGAGTAACTATTTTAGGATAAGTACTTTTTTCAATGTTTCTTTCTAACTTATTCTCTTCACTTATTCTCCCAACCCCAATGCATTCTCGGCAATATAAATATCCATTAGGTAATGTTGCATCTGCTTTAGTGTTGCATCGTTGGCATAAACCATTTATCATTGCAGGAACTTTTGTCGTCTTACTATTTATGTTATGGTTATTTTGATTATCTATTCATTGGCGTCCTTTTAATTCACTCATCAATATCACCCTATATTAATTACGCAGTTGGAGGCGATTTTTTGTCATCAAAACAACTAAACTATTTAACAATCAGTAAATCGGGTCAACATGAGATAGTTATCAAAAAAAGTAGATTCATCTGCTCGTTAGCTCGTACTAAAACAGTGGAAGAAGCTCAAACATTTATTGAGCAAATTTCTAAAAAATATCATGATGCAACTCACAATACCTATGCTTATACTTTAGGATTAAATGATAATCAAGTTAAGGCAAGTGATAATGGTGAACCTTCTGGAACAGCAGGGATTCCCGAACTAAAAGCTCTTCAATTAATGAAATTAAAAGACGTAACTGCTGTAGTCACAAGATATTTTGGTGGTATTAAATTGGGTGCTGGTGGATTAATCCGCGCTTATTCAAATTCCGTAATTGAAGCTGCTCAAAATATTGGTGTAGTAAAGTGCGTCATGCAGCAATTAATTGAATTTACAATTCCATATAATCGACTAGATGAGATTAATCACTATTTAAATGAAAATAAAATTCTCATTGCTAATCAAATATATACTACCGATGTAACAATCCAAATTTTCCTAGATCTAGATCAAATTACTCAAGTTGAAAAGGATCTAATTAATTTATTATCTGGAAAAGTAGAATTCAAAAAAATAGACCAGAGATTTAATGAAATTCCTATTACTAATTTAAACTTCCATGAACAATAAAAAGATTTACGTTGTTTTAACGTAAATCTTTTTTGTTTGTATTTTTTTTATTTAATCGTCTTATTTTTACTTCAGGATCTGCACGTTCCATTTTATTAATAGTATGTTGAAAAAAATGTAAAAGTGGTTTATATTTTTCGCCCAATAATCCGATCGTTTCAACAAAAAGTTCAACTGCGAATAATAGACCTAAAATTAATAGCCAGATTCCCCACCGAGGAGATACTAATGAAAGCAATGAGACAAAAGAAAAAATAAGTGAAATTCCATAAATAGCTAACACAGTTTGACGATGGGTTAATCCCATTCGCATTAATTGATGATGCAGGTGATGCTTATCTGCTTGAGATATGTTTTTCTTATTTAACTTTCGTCTGATCATTGCATAAACTGTATCAGTAATTGGAACACCCAAAATAAGGATTGGAACTAATAATGACACAAAAGTTACATTTTTTAATCCCTTTAAAGAGAGAACGGAAATCATAAATCCGATATATAACGCACCCGTATCTCCCAAAAATATCTTCGCAGGATGAAAATTATAAGGTAGAAAACCCAATAAACAAGCTGCTAACATAATACACATAATTGGAACATAATGTTGCCAACTCTTTAAAAAGAAGAAACCAACAATTCCCATTGTTACAAGGGAAATCAAGGTAACGCCAGTAGCTAGGCCATCTAAACCATCAATAAGATTGACAGCATTTGTTAAGGCAAGAATCCAAAAAATAGTAAGAGGAAAACTCCACCAACCTAATTGAATATGGCCTAAAAATGGTAAGCTTAATTCTCTTACCTTAATTCCAGCTAAGAAATATACCACTAGGGATGCAACAAAAATCCCAAACATTTTTTGTCTAGGTTTTAATTCTAAAATATCATCAATCAAACCAGTTAAGATAATAACGCTGGATGCCAATAATACTGAAAAAAGCTCATGAGTAGGAAAGTCTTTCCGTAATAAGACAAATTCTCCAATATTAAAAGCTACAAATATTGCTAATCCACCAATAGTAGGCATAGGCTTTTTATTGATGCGCCGAGCATTTGGATTATCAACTGCACCTAATACAAAAGCTAATTTTCTAATAAAAGGAGTTATAGCAGCAGTAATAATTACTAATAAGAATATTTTAACAATTGTTTGAAACATAACAATCTACTTTCTTAAACTTCTTTTTTTATTATACCTACACCCCAATATAAACACAATAAAGCGGTAAACAAAAAAGACGAATCTTAAGATTCGTCTTTATTTAGCTATTGCAACAGCACGTTTTTCTCGAATAACAGTAACTTTGATGTTACCAGGATATTCCATATCTTGTTCAATTTGATTTCTAATGTCATGAGCAAGAATGGTAGTACGAGCATCTGAGATCTTATCGGGCTCAACCATTACTCTTATCTCACGGCCTGCTTGAATTGCATATGCTTGTTTTACACCAATGTGTCCCTTTGCAATCGTTTCTAGTTGTTCTAGTCGACGAATATAGTTTTCTAGAGATTCGCTTCTAGCACCTGGTCGAGCTGAAGAAATCGTGTCAGCAGCTACAACTAATTCTGCAATAAATGATAACTTAGGAACATCATCATGGTGAGCAGCAATTGCATTCACAACCAAATCTGGTTCATGATGCTTTCGTGCAAGTTCAACACCAATTTCTACATGGGAACCCTCAATTTCATGATCAATTGACTTCCCAATATCGTGTAATAATCCTGCGCGTACCGCTATTTTTTCGTCTAAACCAAGTTCAGCAGCCATCACACCTGTTAATTTACCGACCTCAATAGAATGAGATAAAACATTTTGTCCATAAGACGTCCGATACTTTAAGCGTCCTAAAATCTTTACCAATTCTGGATGCATCTTATGAATACCAAGTTCCATTAAGGCACTTTCACCAGCTTCGTAAATATCATCATTTACTTCTTTACGAGCACGATCAACCATTTCTTCTATCCGCGCTGGATGAATTCGACCATCTTTAATTAAACGCTCTAAAGCTCTTTTTGCAATTTCACGTCTAATTGGGTCGAAACCACTTAAGACTACTACATCTGGAGTATCATCAATGATTACATCTACACCAGTTAAAGCCTCAAATGAACGGATATTTCTACCCTCACGGCCAATGATACGACCTTTCATATCATCACTTGGTAAATTAACAACTGAAACAGTTTTTTCAGAAACCGTATCGGCTGCACTACTTTGAATTGCATCAACAATTACTTTACGAGCAAAATGATCTGCTTTTGCCTTAGCAAGTTGATTACTTTCTTCAATCATTTCTGCTCTTTCCTTAACCAATTGGTCTGAAAGCTTATCTAAAACGATCTTTTTAGCATCTTCTTGATTCAACTCTGCAACTTCATAGAGTTTTTTCTCTCGCTCGGTCACTAATTGATCAGCCCTATTTTCTTTTTCTAGAACTTGAGCCTGCAATTTTTTAATTTGGTTTTCTTTCTGTGTGAGTTGTGAATCTTTTTGATCCAACAAACTATCTTTACGATCAATAGCATCTTCACGTTGCAGTAAGCGATTTTCTTGTCTGGAAATTTCCTGACGTCGTTCATTAAGTTCATTATCTACTCTTTCACGATAATGATGAATTTCTTCTTGTGCTTCCAGAATTTTTTCTTTTTTTGCATCCGCTGCTGCCTTCTTCATCGCTTCTTTTTGTGAAGCAAGATCAGCTTCTACAGCTTTAGCTTTACTTTCTGCATCTGCCAAGATGTGTTTTGCATCATGGGCTGCATTCTGTGCTTGAGTTTCCCACTTATTTTTACGGATACTATAGCCAGCGCAACCTCCAACTAAGACAGAAACAATAGCGACAGCAACAGGAACTAAAATTGTATTTACCATATTTTTACTATCGCCTTTTTTATAGAATTATTTCACACATTATTAATAATAAAAGTATCCGGAAGTGATGTCAATCATACAAAAAAACTTGGCCTTTAAAAGCCAAGGTTTAACTGTATTTGTCTATTATTTTTTTTCGCTTTTTTCATCGGAAGTATCTTTGTTTATTGTTACTTCCTTGTCCTGTTTTACCTTTTCAGGATTTTCACGTTCTTCAATTGCTTTAGCATCAATTCCATAAGCTTCACGAACTTTTTCTTTTACTTCTTCGTAAACATCAGGATGCTCTTCTAGATATTGTTTAGCATTCTCGCGGCCTTGTCCAATGCGATCATCGCCATATGAATACCATGATCCAGCTTTCTTAATGATATCTTTATCGGCAGCCATATCAATTAACTCACCAGTTTGAGAAATTCCTTTACCATACATGATATCGACTTCGGCTACTTTAAATGGTGGGGCAACTTTATTTTTGACAACCTTTAATTTAACGCGGTTACCAATTACATCTGATCCTTGTTTAATTTGTTCTGCTCTACGTACTTCTAATCTAATCGTAGAGTAAAACTTCAAAGCACGTCCACCAGGAGTAGTTTCTGGATTTCCGAACATAACTCCAACTTTTTCACGAATCTGGTTAATGAAAACAGCAATAGTCTTAGTTTTAGAGATATTTCCTGAGAGTTTACGTAAAGCCTGACTCATTAATCTAGCTTGCAAACCAACATGTGAATCTCCCATATCACCATCGATTTCGGCTCTCGGTACTAAGGCAGCAACAGAATCCACAACTAAGATATCGATTGCACCACTTGCAATAAGAGTATCTGCAATTTGCAAGCCTTCTTCACCAGTGTTTGGTTGAGATAAAATTAAGGAATCAATATCAACACCTAATGCCTCAGCATAAGCAGGATCCATCGCATTTTCGGCATCGATATAAGCTGCTGTTCCTCCACGTTTCTGAACTTCTGCAACAGCATGAAGCGCCACAGTTGTTTTACCAGAACTTTCTGGTCCATATACTTCAATAATTCGTCCGCGGGGATATCCACCAACTCCAAGAGCAGCATCTAAAGCTAGTGAACCGGAAGGAATAGTGGAAATTTGAGTGTCTACTTTTTCACCCATACGCATAACCGCGCCTTTTCCAAAGTCTTTTTCAATCTTCTTTAAGGCAATGTCTAAAGCCTTCTTTTTATCATCTTTAGCCAAATCTCTTCCTCCTTATTCCATTTATAATAATTATACTTGGTTTGACTACCTAAAAGCAAGGAAAATACGAACTAACGTTCAATATTATATTCCTCTATTTTTTATTACGTATTTTTTATTAATTTTTTTCAAAAAAAAGAAGCATTCCTGCTTCTTTTAATCTTAAATTTCACCTTTAAATACGTCGCCACTTTGCTTAAAGTAATCGTAACCAGAGTAAATAGTAAAGATTAAGCAAATGTACAACAAGATTGTACCGATATAGTACACATCACCAAGCAATAAGAAAATAATCGAGAGCATCTGAGTCGTAGTTTTAATTTTACCAGGCATTTTTGCTGCTAAAACTTGACCTTTATTTTCAGCCAAAATCAAACGTAAACCAGTGACAGCCAATTCACGACAAACAATAATAGCTACTACCCATGCCGGTGCCAAGTTTAACGAAATCAAAAATACAAAAGCCGTCATTGTTAACATTTTATCTGCTAATGGATCGGCAAATTTTCCAAAGTTAGTAACTAAGTTCCTTGAACGAGCGATATGTCCATCCAAAAAATCAGTTATTGATGCCACTGCAAAAATTACAGCTGCTAACACATGAGACCAATAAATATGTGCTCCTAGGAAAGTTGCACCGCCTGCTGGCCAATTAAAAATTAAGACTAGCATAAAAACTGGAATCATGAAAATTCTAAACATAGTTAATTTATTTGGTAAATTCATTAACGGTTACTTTGACCTCCATTATTTTGGGTAGTATTAGTTTGACCTTGTGTGTTCTGCGTATTTTGCGTATTGTTTTGAGTAGCTTGGCCATTTTGTGTATTTTGATTTTGTTGGTTTTGTTGTGTTTGATTATTTACATTATTAGTTGAACTTTGAGTAGTTGCACTACTTTGACGAGTACTACTACTTTGGCTACTTTGATTGCTCTTTCCAGCAAATGTAAACCTAATCGTCATTGGTGAAGCTGGATTAGTTGCATTATGTGCATTTACCTTCTTACCGGCTAAAGTTAAAGTAGTTGATACACTGTTCCCCATTTGTACAGAAACACTATTTACATTTTCTGGTAATTGGACTGAGTGCTTCTCATTAGCTTTCAAAGTTCCTTGCCAAACAGAAGATCCATTTACTAAAATTTGTGCCCAAACATCATTCTTAGTGGTTCCTAAGGTTAAAGTTCGGTTACTCTTCAATTCACTAACACGATAACTATTATTACCTAAACTAGAAATTTTAACTTCTGAGGTTGTAGTTTTTGGAGTTGATTTCTTCTTTGATGAAGTTTTAGATTTTGAAGATTTGATATGAGAAG
Organism: uncultured Lactobacillus sp.; assembly: GCF_948948975.1. Lineage (GTDB taxonomy): Bacteria > Bacillota > Bacilli > Lactobacillales > Lactobacillaceae > Lactobacillus. The sequence goes on from NZ_CARBVX010000001.1 coordinate 64,593, forward strand.
AAACTGTTACATTCTCAGCTTGATTTGCTGACTGCTGATTAGTACCAGTAAAGAAGCGAGTATAAACAATATAAACCACTAGAATTACTAGAACAATACCAACTACTGTTGCAATTTGAGGTAAATAGTTACGCCATAATCCTTTACGGCTATTAGTTGTCTCTTTAATTCTTTCGCTCTTATTGTCGATTGAATTTTCAACATATTCTTCTGGTTTTGCTTCAGGTACTTCAGATTTATAATCTGCTAGCAATTCCTTGCCGTTAAGGCCAACAACATCAGCAAATTGTCTAATAAAGGCTCTAACGTAAAAATCTCCAGGTAATTGATCAAAATCATCATTTTCAATTGCTGTAAGATATCGACGCTGAATCTTAGTTATTTTTTCTACATCTTCAATTGACATGCCCTTTGCCTTACGAGCACTGCGTAATTTATCTCCAATATCTGCCATAATATCCTCTCAACTTTTTGCAATAATTCAAATATGAGTATACCAAAATAATCGACCATTAAACAAGCCAGCCACCATCGACATAAATAGTTTGTCCAGTTAAATAGTCTGAACGTTCATCAAGTAAATTTTCTACCCAAAAAGATATATCTTTTGGATTTGCTAATCTTCCTGCAGGAATTTCATTTTTAACTTCGTTTAAAGTTTCAGCATCAAAAATTGCATTCATTGGTGTATCAACTGCTCCAGGAGCAATCACATTTACAGTTAAATTAGCCGATGCTACCTCACGTGCATACCCTTGTACAAAGCTTGATAATCCACCTTTACTGGCACTATACACACTCTCTAGCGCACTTGCTTGTCCTCCATACACAGATCCAATAAATATTATTCGGCCATGTGCCTGCTTTAAAAGTTGGGATTCTAAAAGGGAAGTTATCTTTATCGGAGCTAATAAATTAATTTGGATAATCTTCTCAATTTCATCTAATTCTTGACTTCCAAGAAATTGATAATTAGTAATTCCTTGTGTAAAAATCACGGCACTTATTGGTAAGAGATTTGATACTATTTTTTTAATCACATCATCTTCAGCCAAAAAATTTAATTTTAATGAAAAAAATTCTTGGTCTGGATAGTTTTCAATGAATTCCTGTACCATTTTATCGGCTTCTTGCTGGTTATGATTGTAATGAATATATAAAGACCAGCCATTTTCAGCCATATTTTCTGCAATAGATCTTCCTATTCCACCAGTTGCTCCAAAAATTATTGCACGCTTCATTTAGTTAGCTTCCTCTTTACCTTTTAAAGTTGTAGTAAATATATCACTTTTATCCAATATATTTTCAACGGCCGTATAAAATTCATTAAAACTTAAAGATTGAATTGTCTGAGAGGCTGAATTAAAACTATTATTTTCAAGTCCATATTCTGCTTCTTCAATAGCAATTGTGCTAAGATCATCAAATTCTCTAATAGTCTGTGCCAATGCTTCCTTCTTTTGAAATACGAAGGACTCTTCCGTGACTGGAACTTCCAAGAGTTGGCTCTTAATATTCTTTAAAAATAAATCCGGTTTACTTGAAGCGCCGATAATTGTAGCAAAATTACCCGCGGTAGTATATGAAACTTGCAGTTCCATTGGTGAATTTAAAATCCCTTGTTTTTGCATCTTTTCAAACCAAGGACTAGTTACTCCTAGCTTTGCCTGTAGCATCATTTCAAAGATGCTTTGGGCTGTACTATTTCCCAAACCTACTTTTTTAAAGTCAGGTAGTTTTATTCCTATACCAACTCTAGAAGTAATTAAATCAGATTCAATAATTTTACTATGCTGTTTTTGAGAATTTACAATAGATAGTTTTTTTGGAGCAACTTTTTTAGAAACTAAATATTTACTTTCAAGCTTCCCCACTTCACGCAAAATCTCTTTAGTTTGATTTTCGCTAAATCCACCACAAGCAACAAATTCCATCCGACAGCTAACGTAGTTTTTGTCATAAATTTCTTGTAAAATTTCCGGTGTCATTTTTTTCAAACTAGATTTTGTACCCGTTAAATCTTCTGCCAAATTTGTTTTTGGAAACATCATTTGCATTAGCTCATAATTTACTTGCCAGTTAGGATCGTCTTGGTACATCGCTAATTCTTGAGCAATAATTTTTGATTCTTTAGTAACATTACTTTTGGTAAAATACGTTGTTCCAACCAATTCAAAAATTAACGGTAAGACCTGGCGCCAGTGTTCCGTAAAGCTCGCATAAAACATCGTTTCATTATATGTAGTAAACGCATTCGTAGAAGCTCCAAGTTCTTCAAAACGTTGCGAAATGTCACCATCTTTTTTAGTAAATAATTTATGTTCTAAAAAATGTGCTCCACCACATAATTTTTGAGGGTCACTGCCTCCAAAATCTACAATTATTCCCATAAATTTTTGCGCAAAAAGTGGTCTTCTAATTACTTTTGCACGAAATCCAGACTTGTAATCTCTAGTTGTTACATCTAATTTTTTCATTTTAAACAATAGCTTTCGTTAAAGTATAATTTTTGGCTGAATTCAACTAATTTATCTATCTTGAAGTGATCAACTTCAGCAATTCTCTGTGCAAAAGTATAATCACGTCCTCTTAGAGCATTGGCTAACATTTGAATCAAAATTAAATCTTGACGATCAGTACTAATTTGGTAGTTACGCTTTAAGGCAGATTTAGCCTTAGAGAAAACCCCCTCATCCACTTTTCCATCCTGCACTGCTTCTACACCCATTTTAATCGCCCTAGAAGCAGCTGATATCTTATCTTTAGAAATCCCTGTACTAATCAAAAATAGAGAATTATTGAGATAATTAGTAGCATCAATTGCATATGCCGCCTCTAGTTTTTTTCTAACTTCAGTAAAGAGTTTAGACGACTCATCCCCAGCAAGATACTCTCCTAAAAATAATCCACCAAATTGTTTTAGATATACTGGAAGAGATTGATCATAACCATACCCAATTAAAAGTTGAGCTTGTTCACTCTTAAACTGTACCTCTCTTTCAATTGGATTTTCTTCTGCAGGAATAGACAATGTAGAGACTACAAAATCATCAAAATAACCAGGCCAATCAAGTTGTGTTTGAACTAAATCAGTTAAGCTATCAGGATCTTGGGCTTGTCCTAAACAAAAAGCTGGAGCATTTTTTAACGTATTAAAAAATGACTTAATTTCTTCTAAACTAGTATTTTTGAGTGTCTTTTCATCCCCAAAAATACTATCTTGGAAACTCGGCATATTTCGATACCAAGTATTAAAAAATCCGCTTAAAGAAACATTAGCTGGCAGTTCATAATATTGTTTTCTTTCTTGTTCGAGTTGCCTTTTCGCTAATTCTAATAATTGCTCATCAAAAAGCGGCTCTTTTATTACCTTAAAGAAAGCATCCATCATTACTTCATAATTATAGTCAGGATCTAAGATTTCACGTGGTTCAACGAAATTTACAGTATAAAAAACCACGATTTGGTTTCCAAATACTTCAGGGAAAACTTGCAAACTCGCATTATAAAGGTTAGAAAAAGTTTTTGCCTGTAAGTTTATGCCGGGAAATTCTTTACTGGCATTACTTTGCATACATGCTAAGATATTCGCCAATGCCAGTGTTTTTTTATCTAAAGGTAAACGTAAAAAACAGCCCAATGTGGCTGTTTTAAATTTTAAATTATGGTCAATTCTAATATTTGTCATAATTACTGGTCATCATCCTTTTCTGGTGGAATAAGCACTTGTCTAGGTTTTGATCCCTCTGACGGTCCTACAATTCCTTTGGCTTCCATTTCGTCTACAATTCTTGCAGCTCGATTATAGCCAATTCTAAATCGGCGTTGGAGCATAGATACACTTGCTGATTGTTGTTTTCTAACTAAGGCTACTGCCTGATCATAAAATTCATCTTCAGGCTCATCTTCGCTCTCGACTTGGCCTTCAGAATCATTTTTGGAAGGAATCATGTCTTCGTTATATACGGCCTCTTGTTGTTCCTTTACCCAGGATACTATTTTTTCCACCTCAGTTACAGAGATATATGCCCCCTGAACTCGTTCAGGTTTAGCAGCACCAATTGGCAAGAAGAGCATGTCTCCACGTCCTAGAAGTTTTTCAGCACCAACTTGATCTAAAATAGTTCGCGAATCTACTCCACTCGAAACAGCAAAAGAGATTCTTGAAGGAACATTTGCCTTAATTAACCCAGTGATGACATCAACACTAGGTCTTTGAGTTGCTAAAATCATGTGAATACCTGCTGCTCGCGCCATCTGAGCTAAACGAACAATTGCATCTTCTACATCATGCCCAGCAACCATCATTAAATCACTTAACTCATCAACAATCACTACAATGTAAGGCAACTTTTCCATTACTGAATTATTTTTATCAGCATTATTTTCAACTACTTTTTGATTGTACTCAGTGATATTTCGAACACCTCCAGCAGCAAAAAGCTGGTAGCGTCTTTCCATTTCTTTAACAGTTTTACGCAAGGCATTTGTTGCTAATTTAGCATCTGTAACAACAGGAATTAGCAAATGAGGAATTCCATTATATACAGAAAGTTCAACCATTTTTGGATCAATTAATACTAATTTTACATCCTCAGGGTAAGCCTTCATCAAAACACTGGTAATAATCGTGTTAATTGCAACGGACTTACCGGATCCAGTAGATCCCGCGATTAACAAGTGTGGCATCTTACGTAAATCTGCAGAAATTACTTTTCCCTCAACATCTTTACCTAATGGCACATCAAGCGAAACCTCTTTTGATTTTGCATCTTGATGGACCATGACATCCTTAAATGAAACGGCAGAAGTAGTTCGATTAGGTACTTCAATACCAATCAATGGTTTACCTGGAATTGGAGCTTCAATACGGATATCTTTGGCAGCCAAAGCCAACGCAAGATCATCAGCCAAGTTGACTATTTTACTTACTTTCACCCCAACTGCTGGCTGTACTTCATAACGAGTAACTGTTGGACCTAATACAGCCTTCTTTACGATAACATGCACGCCAAAACTCTTAAAAGTTGACTCTAAAATTTCTGTATTTTTCTGAATTAGGGACTTATCTTGGCTCTGATCCACATTTTTTATAGGTGATAATAGATTAATTGGCGGTTTTTTATAGTTAGGATTCTTTGGCTGAGTACTTTGTTTCGTCTCTAAATCCCCATGATCAATATTTTGAAGTTCTTGTTTCATCTTTTGATCTTCTTCTACATAAGAATGTGAAACTGGCAAATCATCTGTAGAAGTATCTTCAATTTCTGTTGCTGTCGGGATACTTTGTTGAGAAACTTCAATTGGAGGTTCAAACTCTGAACTGCTTTCTTCCTTAACTTTATTAGAAGTCGCAGGTTCACTATTAAAATCAGACATACTTGGAAAAGTACTATCATGATCATCTAAGGGATCAGTTAGTTTTTCTCGATTATTTAATTTTTCTTGCTTATTTTGCTCATGCTTTTCAACTAAATCGCTGTATTTACTTTTTAAAACTTCCCCAGCATCTTTATTTTTCTCAATTACTAATTGTGAACCTTTTTGAAAACCGGACAGTAAGGTGGTAAATTTTACGTTACAGATCATTAAAATACCGATTAGCATCATCAACAAAGATATTACTTCAGATCCTACGGTTCCCAAAATTGGAAAAACAAGTTGATAAAACATGCTTCCAATAAAGCCGCCACCAACCTTAGTTGTAATCTGCGCCCGGGAAAATTCTTCACCAATTGATGTCAAAAAAGCATTTACAAATCCTTGATGAATCATCATTTGATTAAAAACGCGAGAACTTTCCCAAAGGAGTAAGCCCAAATAAAATACACCTAATCCACTCCCACGCTTCAAACTGAAATGCGGGGGTTGATTATAAATAACCATTACTAAGCCAAACAAACCAAGAATAATACTAGCTAAATAGTGGCTATCACCAACAAAAAATCGAATTAAATTAATTAGTTGTTGACTAAATAAACCGAAATGAACGCAACTTAAAACTGCTACTAAGACAAGTACTATTCCTATAATGACCCAGTCCATACTTTGCTTTTTCTTTTTAGTAGTTGTTTTTTTCTTTTTTGTTGCCCTGCGTTTTCGCTTTTTAGCCATCAAGACACCTTCTCAATCTTTTTATTTGTCATCTTTATCTTTTTGATTATCCTTGTTTAACTCGTTAAAGTTTGACTTAAAACTAAGGTTAACTGGGTGGTCTAAAGTTAATTGAGTAATTTCATAAGTCAAAGTTTCAATTTCTTCAACTAAAGGTCTAGAAAGTAGTTGATAATCTGACGGTTCTAAATCTGAACCATCTCCAAAATAGTCAACAAATTGAACCACTCTAGTAATTACTCCACTAACTGTAAAGTCACCTGGAGCAGGTGATACTTCAAAAGGAACGGCAATTTCGAAATATTTGCCGTTCTTACCTTCATCTTGACTACCATCTTCTAAATCTTGATAAACCTGGCGCAAGGAAACATTAACTTCATTTTTTACCATTTGTTCATCATTTAAATCATAATGAAAAGAACGAACTACGATTGGGGTCATATTTTTAAAATCCATTTTAATTCTCTCCTAAATTTCTTTCATAACGTTCAGGACGATTGTAATTATCCTTTAACTTATCATTTTCATAATGGTGGCTCTTTTCCATATTTGGAAAACCTTGCTGTCTTAAAGCTTCCAATAAAACCATAGCAACTGAATTTGATAAATTATAACAACGAATATTATCAGACATAGGAATTCTAAGATTCCGATCATAATATTCTCTCATAAAAGTTTCTGGCAAGCCTGTTGTTTCTTTACCAAAAACAAAATAATAATCTTTATTGGGATCCGTATAGTCTACTTGAGCATAATTTTTTGAAGAAAACTTTGAAATTAAGTACGTTTCATCATTTGGACCAAGTGTATTCAAAAAAGCTTCTAAATCATCATGCATTCTAATATCAACTTTATCCCAATAATCTAATCCAGCACGCTTCATTTTTTTATTATCAATTTGAAAGCCAAGCGGTTCGATTAAATCCAAAACTGTATTAGTACCTGCACAAGTACGAGCAATATTTCCCGTATTTGCTGGCATCAATGGTTCATAAAGTACAACGTGATTTGTCATAAAAAACTCCTCTTGTAAAAAAACGCAGCACCTGTAATATGGCAAGTACCACGCTTAATTCTATCTTTAATTCTACTCCTTACTTCCTTGAGTATCACTATCTTTGATTGATTCATCATCATAAAGATTTGAAATCTTACGATAATAATTGAATAATCTGGTTACAATTATTTTGATTACAGCATAGACAGGGATGGCAAAAATAACTCCCCATAAACCAGCTACTGCGCTTGCACCAATTAATAGCAAAATAGTTGTTACAGGATTCATATTCATCTTATTTCCCATTACTAGTGGTGAAATAACGCGTCCTTCAAGTGTTTGCTCTATAGCAAACACTATTAATACTTTGATCAACATCATTGGAGAGCTGATTAATCCTAAAATAATTGCAGGAATAAAGGCAATAAATGTACCAAAATATGGGATCATATTCAAAATTCCAGCCAAAACTGCTAATGTAATTCCATAATTTAGTCCAATTACTGAATAACCTATTGCAAATATTATTCCCACCCAGAAGGCAACAGTAATTTGGCCTCGAATATAGGAAGCAACTGCTCCGTTAATATCACTAAGTAAGCTTGAAAAACTAGGTTGTAGTTTTTTAGGAGCAATCTTAGTCACATAAGGATTCAAACGATGACCATCTTTTAACATAAAGAATAAAACAAAAGGTGCTGTTAATAAGGTCATAAAAATCATTGTAATTACGTTAACAGCAGATGACAAATTACTCAAGGCTAAATTGAAGCTATCCTGACCTGTTTTAAACATTTTAGTTTGTGCATCAGAAATAGCTTGATTAATTCCTCCGCGAACTCCATTTAAGCGTGGATCGCGAATCATCTTTTCGAAACCTTTTTGTGCATCTTTCCAATAAGTTGGCCAATTCTTTACTAGAGAATCAGTTTGATGCTGAATAATAGGGATCAAAGTATTAATGATCCAAATCAATCCTCCTACAACGATAACAAACAGTAGAATAATCGTAATTATTCGGGGAACGTTTAATTTTTTCTCCATCCAATCAACTACTGGATCCATTAAATAGTATTGGATTGATGCAACTAAAATTGGTGGAAAAATTGCATTAAAAAATGTCCAAAAAGGATTTAACACAAAAGAAATTTGGTTAAATACCAAAATGATCAAGAAGAACAATAAAATATTTAGTAGGGCTATGCTAAAACGGTTATTCAAAAACCACTTAACAAAAAAATTACTCTTCTGATGATGTTTTTTTACATCCATAGCTTTCCCTCTTATCTATGTTCATAGGTAATCCAGTCGCCTACCTTAAATTCTGGTATTTTTTCTTTAGAATCTTTTTCTAAATAGATAGCATTAGTCATTGGCTTTTTCGGAACTTCATCAGTAAATACTAAAGTAGCATGACCAATAGCTTGCATATTCATTTGAACCATTGGCCCAACATATAGAGCTAAGTAGGTAGTGCCATCAATTGTGATAGAATCGTCTTTTTTAAAGACAAATTTTTCTACTGGTGTTGCTGGATCGAACTCTTGCAATACAGCAACATCCCGCAACTTATCGGTAGCCTTATTATCAAATAAAATTACGATATTATCTGCTGGATCCAATGCTTCCGAACCAATAGCAGTAATTGTAGAATTCCATTTCATTTTTATCAACCTCTTTATTAAATTTTACCATATCAACTTATTTATCCAATAACACTTAATTGCGATTGCCTATTCTTATTAAAAGGTAGAAAATAAATATGTTATGGAAAGTTTTATCAGGAGGCTAACATAAAAATTATGAAAGTTTGGTTTGGTGGCTATACAAGCCATGACTCAAAGGGTATTTACACCGCTAATGTTGAAAATGATGGAACTGATATTAAACTAACTAATATTAAAAATGCTGTTGAAGTTGAGAGACCAACGTATTTCCAATTAGTTGATGATTTATTGTTTACTATCATCCAAAAAGGTGACCAAAGTGGAATTGCTACCTATAGAATTAAAAATGGTGAAGCTGAAAAATTGGATACCTATTTTCACAAAGGAGCAGCTCCTTGCTACATCAGTGTTGATTCACAAAAGCATTTAGTTTTCACTGCAAATTATCACTTAGCAACTATTAATGTGTTTTCTTACGATAAAAATGGAAAATTAACCTTTATTACTAACGACAAGCATGAGGGTCATGGACCAAGAGTAGAACAAGATCAGGCTCACCCACATTTCTTCGATGAGACTCCTGCTGGTAATTTAGTTTCATGTGATTTAGGAATTGATGCTGTTGATTTTTATAAGTTAGATGGCAACAAATTAAAACATCTAGCACGCTATCAAATGGAAAAAGGCTTTGGTACTCGCCACCTTACCTTTTCACCAGATGGTAAAACCATGTACATTGTTGGTGAATTATCTAGTCAGGTTAATGTTGCCCGTTTAAATGAAAACACTTGGGAATTTGAAGATATAGCAACATATAAGACTATCCCTGATGATTTTACTGATCATAATGGGGCTGCCGCAATTAAAATTTCTAAAGATGGAAAATTTGTTTATATTTCTAATCGTGGTCATGATTCAATCGCTGTCTTTAAAGTTTTAGATGATGGAAAACTAGAATTAGCCCAAAGAATTTCTGTCTTTGGCTCCTTCCCACGTGATTTTAACTGGGATAAAGCAGAAAAGTACCTAGTTGTAGCTAATCAAAATACTAATAATGCAACTCTTTACCGTCGAAACTCTGAAACTGGTAATCTAACTCCAATTCAAAAAGACATTTCTGTTCCTGAAGCTACACGCGTATTATTTGAAGAAGATTAAACTCATTCTCTAAATTAAGCCATGAATATTCATGGCTTTTCTTTATTTATTGGAAAAAGGATATACAATATGCAAAATAATGCAGCCGACAAACTTTCACCTTTCAAAAAATTAACAATAGAACAACAAAATCTAATTACTCAGATTATTTCTTTTACTAAACAACACATTAATCAAAACTTTCCCGCTGTTTTCACCATCTATGGCGAGGCCGGTACAGGAAAAAGTGTTGTTCTCTCTTCCCTGTTTTACCAAATACAAAAATTACGCCATGATAAAACTAGTAGTATTTATCAAACTAACAATTACTTTCTTGTTAATCATCCAGAGATTTTAAAAGTTTATCGTCAAATTGCTGGAACTTTACCTAACCTCTTAAAGAAAAATTTTCAAAGACCAACTACTTTTATTAATCAATTAGACAAGAAAAGTGAACATGCTGACATTGTTATAATCGATGAAGCGCACTTACTTCTTTCTAAGCCAGATCATTACAATAATTTTTATCATGAAAATCAGTTAGCTGAGATTATTAAAAGAAGCAAGGTAGTGATTTTAGTATTTGATCCATATCAAGTACTAAAAATGAAAACTCTTTGGACTAAAGATCGCCTAGAAAAAATTATCGATCTCTATCCCCATCAAAAATATCATTTAAAACATCAATTTAGGATGACCGCTTCTTCTGAATTACTTAGTTGGTTCAATTCATTTACTAAACATAAAAACATCGGTCCTATCCCTACTAATGCTAATAGCAACTATGACTTTCGTATTTTTGATGATGCCGAGAAAATGCGAAAGGAAATCGTTAAGCGCAACCGTGAAGTAGGGCTAAGTCGAGTTCTTTCTACATCCGGCTATCCTTCGACCTTAGATGGAGGCAAACATTACATCCAAGAAGGAAAATTCAAAATGCCATGGGACCAATATAACTACACTGCCACTCCTTGGGCTGAAATACCAAAAACAATTGATGAGGTAGGCTCGATATATACTTGTCAGGGATTTGATTTAAACTATGCTGGTATTATTATCGGGCCGCCCATCAGCCAAATCCCGGGTAAAAACAAAATCCGTGTTAATTTAGACAAAATAACTGATATAGAAATGTTTAAAAAGAGAAAAGATTTATCTGATCCTCATGAAATCAAAACTCTTGAAGAAGAAATGGTCCTTAATTCTTTAAATGTTTTATTTAAGCGTGGAATCAAAGGAACTTATCTTTACGCTCATGATCCCTTGCTTAGAAAAACGTTAGTCTCTATGTTCAAGCAAGCAACACAGAAGGCAAAATAAAAGATTATGGTTTAAAACAAACCATAATCTTTTTTGTTAATTCTCATTTAAATAAATTGTTACATCTTTAAATTAGATTTGCTTCTTCAAGCAATTCTTCAATCCATGTTCCCTTAATCTTCTTCAATACCAGCTTTTACGGCTAACTTTTCTGGTAATGGCATTTCTTGGTCTGCTAATTTCTTTTTATCAGACATGTAATACATAGCACGAAGTAATTCCCGGATATCATAAACAGAACTCCAAACTTCTGGAACTCCTCGATCTACATTAAGTAGTGTGTAAACAGATTCCATAGCTGTTCTAACTGAATATTCTGTAGTAAACACTGTATCTCTAGTAGGACTTTCAGCAAAGTTACCAATAAATGCCAAATTCTTTGATCCTTCAGGTACAACAGCTGGACGATCACCATCATGACGAGGCATGAAGTAACTAGTAATATAAGGCATATATACCGGAACGGTGTTCATATTTTCTTCTGAAGATAATTCTTTAATTTCACTTTCTGGAACACCCAAATGATAAAGCATTTCTTCAGCAATTTCTTGTCCAGTACAGTCAACTACCCTTTTCTTAATATAATTCCCCTCAGTATCTGAATACAAAGCATAGATCCAGACTACAATTTCATTTGGCTTTTGAGTTGGAAAATGAGGTTGACGGTGAATAGTAAAACTTAAACCCCAATTTGAATCTGTAACTGTAATAATTCCACCAGTATTTACTTTTCCATCATACAAGTTGCGTTTAGTCAATCTTTCAAAGTAAGGAGCGACCTTTTTATTCTTTAATGTTGTAGTTGCAGAAACAAACCATGATTTTTCAGGTAAGTTTTCACTAAAGACGTCAGGATGACCAAAAGCAGGATCTTGTTTAGCTAGATTTTCCCATAACTTCCAAGATCCACCCTTAGCATGAGTAATGGGCGCAGGAGTAGTTTGATTACCGTAAGTAGAACTTTCAGTAATTGAGCCATTAGTTACAAAGACAATGTCATTTTCAGTCAAATCAATATCTTCTTGCTTACCGTTCTTCTTCATCACGATCTTTTTAGCAACTTTTTCATTTCCTTCATGGTCAACTAGTACATTTTCTACTTGAACACCATATTCAAACTTAACGCCATGGTCTTTCAAGTATTTAAGTAGGGGCTTTACCATAGAATCATATTGATCATATTTGTTAAATTTCAAGGCAGTAAAGTCAGGCAAGCCATCAATATGGTGAATGAACCGCATGCAATAGCGTCTCATTTCTGCCAGAGAATGCCATTTTTCAAAGGCAAACATTGTTGACCAATAAGTCCAAAAATTAGTTTCAAAAAATTCAGGTGAAAACCACTCTTCAATTGTTTTTCCTTGAATTTCAGATTCTGGTGTTAAAACTAGCTTAACAATTTCACTAGCATGCGACCCCAGCTGATACAGTCCATCTGTTGGTAATTCATTACCACGCTTATGAATCAACCGACAATTCGAGGAGTTAGGATCTTCTTTATCAAGCCAGTAATATTCATCTAAGTAAGAAGCACCTGGTATCCGCAATGAAGGAACTGATCGATACATGTCCCACATACATTCAAAGTGGTCTTCCATTTCTCTACCACCCCGAACGACAAAACCAGCATGAGGACGATTAGTCCCATCTAGAGAGCCGCCCGCAACATCTAATTCCTCTAAAACATGAATTTTATCACCAGACATCTTAGCATCTCGAACCAAAAAGAATGCTGTTGAAAGGCCAGCTAATCCACTACCGATTATGTAAGCAGATTTCTTGTCTACACCAGCCGGCTTTTTAGTATCCGCAAAAGCTTCATAGTTTCCTTTTGAATAGTACATACAAGTGATCCTCTTTTCTATATTCGAATAGTATTAACACTTCTTATATACAATTCTATGTAAAGCGGTTACAATAGTCAATCAATTTAGCTGATATATTATAATTTATTACTTATCATGTTCTTCCATAATGTTTCCATATCAGTAGGATCTAATATTTCAATTTTTTGTCTTTTTTCTGAAAAAGGGTCATCAAATTCAAGATAAAAACAATTTAATGCTTGTCGCTTAAAATTATCTTTAATTCCATACAAGGGATCACCAAACAAAGGATGACCTAAATATTGCATGTGCACCCTAATTTGATGAGTTCGTCCAGTTAAAAGCTGCAATTCTACTAAACTAGCCCCTTTAACTTGATCCAAAACCCGATATTTTGTAACTGATCGCTGTCCAGTCTCTACTACTCCGCGCTTAACTCCAGTATCTATTTTGCCAATTGGTGCATCAATAACTCCCTGGCTTTCTGCTTCTCCAAAATTTCCATGCACAATTGCATGATATTTCTTAATAAACTCATTCTTTTCCATCTTACTAAAACGTGCATGCGCAACAGCGTTTTTTCCTACCAAAACTAATCCAGATGTATCTCGATCAAGTCTTGTGATCACATGTGGCTTAAGATCAGTTTGTTTTTGTTGCTGAAAGTAGTGCAATAGACGATTTACTACTGCATCACTATCTTCATAGCGCGATGGAATTGATAATATTCCGGCATCTTTATTAATAACTAAATAATCTTTTTGTTCAAAAACGATATTTAGCTTATTAAACGAGGGCTTTAACCATTTATTTTCTTTTTCTTCTCCTAAAATAAAAATCACTTCATCCCCAGCATGTAGTAAGTAGCTAGTATACCGGCGGCGATGATTTACTAGAATCATCCCACCATGATGCTGGCTATTAGTCAAAGCGCGCTTAGAAAAACCATTTTTTAACAAAAAACGCCCCAGTTTCTGAGGTGTTTTATTTTCAACTTTTAATTTAAAATATTGCATTATTGTTTATCTTTAGGTTGGCCGATAAAGGCATCTTCTACACGATTCCAAAAATGAGTATGTTGATACTTATCGAAGCGAATAACATGTTGAGAAATACGATACTCAATTTTTTTAATATGCTTGTGATTAAATTCATAACCATCAAATGTAACTACATAATGATCATCGCTACCTGTTTCCGGCTTAATAGTGATCCATTCATCTGGTGCAATTACAATTGGAGATGAGAGAGTTCTAAACACGCGATTATTAATTGAAGCTATTTCGGTCATTTGTAAAGCTTTTAAACGTGGATGAATAACAGCACCGCCTAATGACTTACTATAGGCAGTAGAACCTGTAGGTGTTGAAACACATAAGCCATCCCCCTTAAAACTTTCAAAAAACTGGTCCCGGATGTAAACATCAGCCTTTAAAGTCTTAGAAACTCGTTTAATAGTCGCCTCATTTAATGCAAGCAACTTTTTCTTTTCACCTGCTCCAGTAGTAATAATTAATTCCAATAGTGGATAGGAAGCTGAAGATGGTTGTTTCTTAGTCAAATTATCTACCATTTTGTTAATTTCAAAATTACGCCAGTCAGTATAAAAACCTAGGTGTCCAGTATGAACACCAATAAATCTAATTCTATCAACTAGATTTTGGTATTTATGAAATCCCGAAATCAATGTTCCATCTCCCCCAATAGTAATTACTACGTCAGGATTTTCAGGATCAATTTCAATTTTTCTAGCATCTAGTAATTTTTCTAATGCTTTAACCACCGCTAAGGTTTCAACTTTATCATTATAAACGAGTGCGACTTTCATTATTGCTCTTTTCCTTTAGATTTAGTAAAAATTCTCTGTGCTTCCTGCACTTCATCTTTAATCGATGACATTTCTTCATCTAACTTATAAGCAGCTTCAGCTGTTGTCTTAAGTCGCTTAGAAATATCTTCTGGGTACTTCCCCTGATATTTATAGTTTAGTGTGTGTTCTACTGTTGCCCAGAAATTCATTGCTAAGGTACGAATTTGAATTTCAGCAATTATTTTCTTTGGTCCATCGGGTAAAAAAACTGAATATTCAATTACCATATGATAAGATCGATATCCGGATGGTTTAGCATTTTGAATATAGTCTCTTTCCTCAACTACCTGCATATCTTGCCGTTCATGAATTAGATCAACTACTCGATAAATATCATCGACAAATTGACACATAATTCTAATCCCAGCAATATCTTGCATATCATTTTCAATAACCTCCGGGGCAATAACACGCCGTGTCATTTTCTCCTTAATTGAATCAACTGTTTTAACGCGTCCGACCACGAATTCAATCGGCGAATGCTCACCCTTGTTTAAAAAACTTTGTCTAAGTGATCGAAATTTAACTTTTAATTCAGAAACAGCCTGTTGATAAGGCCATAAAAATAAATCCCAATCTTTCATGTATAAATCCTTTCCGTTTCAAACAAAATTATTCTACCATATAGAGGGATAACATTAACTAGTGAAAGGATAAAATTATGAGTAAAAATTTAGAAATTGAATCAAAAACCCTACTAGATAAAGAAACCTATGAAAAAATGCGTGCAGCTTTTACCGCAAAATCTGATTTTATTCAAAAAAATTATTATTTTGATACACCAGACTTTGACTTAAAAAATAGTGATGCGAGCTTGAGAATTAGAATTCTTGTTGACCATGCAGAACAAACTATTAAAGTTAAAGAAACTAATCCTAAGGAAAAGAAATACAGTGAACGGATCGAAATTAATGATTTACTATCTGTAGCACAAGCTGAACAAATGACTCAAAGTTCATATGAAGGCACCTTCTTTTTATTTGGAGGAGATGTCGGTGATTACCTCCAAAAGCATTATTCTAATGAAGCAATTCACTCTTTGAAATTAATTTCCTGGAGTCAAACTCGAAGAATACTAGCTAACGGTCCAGAAAACTGTGAATTAACTTTAGATTTAACAGAATTTCCTGATGGGTATTATGACTTTGAATTAGAAATTGAAAATGATAATCCGGATACTATTAAAAAGATACTTTCTCAATTAGAAAAGCAATTTAATTTTACGGTTAATAAGGAAAATACTAATCAAAGTAAAGTACAACGCGCTTGGGAACATAAAAAATAAAACAAATTTTTTTCCATTTCATTCATTTTCTGATAAAGTATTCATGGACTTGGATGGAGGAAATAACAAAATGTTTGAAATATTTTTCTTTGTTAATCCAATTGGGATTAACTGTTATCAAAATGAGCAGGAGATAGTCGCTGCAGTCAGTGGTTACAATCAAAATATTTCTTACCACTTTATTCCCATAACTACGATGAACACAATTCGGAACGATATCAAAGCTAGACATCTTTCTTTAAATAATGTCGAAGTTTTCAACACTTTTAGTCAAAGTGCTTACAACGCAACTAAAGATTATCACACTCTAAAACTAATTGTCGGTAATAAAAAGGCTAGACAATATATCATTAATTTGCAGCATGCTATCAATGATATGAATAAAACTTATTCTCCAGAGCTCGTTAATGAGATTCTAACTTCTTTAGATGTTTCAATTAAAAACTTCAAAAAGAATCGAGAATCAAACTACATAAAGCTCTCAATGGATAAGGATTTAAAACTCGCCGACGACTTAAATGTCGTCACTACTCCTACGACCATTATTTTTAACTATGATGAGGATCGAGGAGACTCTGGTATGATGATCGAAGGTTGTGCAAATCGTGAAGAAATTGAGTCTGCAATCGTTGGGGATAAACAGACTAGTAGTGATAATAGTTTACGCTTGTTATAATTCAATTAGGCTAGATGATTTTTTGAATCATCTAGCTTTTTTTGTAGATAAACTACTATTGGACTCTTTTCCTTCGGTCCCCTTAACTCTAAAAATAATTTATCAGGTATATCTGCTACTGAAAAATGTAATTGATATAACAGCGCTGCAATTTTTAACCCTAATTTACTTTTCTGAGTAATTTGTTTCTGCAAATATATTTTTTGATCTTGAATAGAAGAGGATTTTATATTTTGTTTAGTAGCTGGCGTAAAAGTAAATAAATTTGCAATTCCTTTCTCATCTAAAGAAAAATGTTTTATTTCATAACTTATTTCCGAACTAAGGGCAGCTCTCAAAATATTATATTTTAGTGTAATTACACAACTAAATGGATTAATTTCTAAATAATACCATTGCCATCGTGGACTATACCTTAAAAATATTTCTTTTGAACGATTAATTTTATTTTTTAAATAATGCCTTTGACCCACAATCCAAATATCTTTTATAGATAATTTTTCATATAAACTATGGCGATGATTAAACTCTTTTTCACTTAAAGGTGCACATTGCACTTCAAAAGCTAATTTATTTTCTACTAATACATCAGCTCTCAACTGTTGATCGAATAAAGGAACCTCAACTTCTGCATTAATTCCATTTGCTTTTAGTGCAGTACATAAAAGTTGCTTAGATTGATAATGTTCTTCCTTCTCTCCTGTTCCTTTTACTTGATAAAAATGTTTAAAAAATGGTAGCTTTTCTTCTGATATAATCAAAATCATTCGTTTTCTACAAGACGGACAAGTATAATAATCCTGATTTAACTTCTTAAATCCTTTATTAACTTGTTCTGCTTCCTTGATGGCTAAGACTAATTTTCTATTTAAAATAGCCGCATACATTTTATCGCCCAATATTATATACGCAAAAAGGGAGATGATTTTTCCCATCTCCCTTTTAATCAAAATATTCTCTTATATTCCCTAATGCATCTTGTCCAATTAGGCACTTAGCATTTTTCTTTATTCTTTGGAATTGCTTCTCAGTCATTCCAGTGCCGTATTCATTAGCAATTACCCAAGTATCTTCGGGCTTCAATTCTACATAATTATCATCTAAATAGGCTAAATCTAGATAGTATTCATGATGATAGGTATATAAACTAGAGGCTAATCCATCGACCTTTAAAGCATCGGCTAAGGCTGCAACTAAATCAATACTATCCAGCTTAAAGACGCGACGATTATCACTGACTAATTTTTCACGATCGTCATCAATTTCAGTTTTGCGTTGATCATCTTCTCCAGCCCCTAATCCCTTTAAAAGATCTCGTAATTGATCATTCGAATTGTTACTACTATCATCATCACTATCAGGAACTTTTGAAATAAGTAATTCTAATCCAGAACTACTTGGCATAACCTGAAAAGTAACAGGATCTCCTTTAGCAAAAGTATGATCTGTATCGACTTCACTTAAAATTTGATAGAAGAAATGTTGAATTTGACTTTTGTTTCCTAACAAGTCGAGCATTGTTATTCCGCGTTCTTTAAGTTCATCTGCGTCCATTGTTACACGAATGGTATTTTCACTTATTCTGTGTACTTCCACTTATTATCACCTCGAAGTCTCTATCTTTAATACATTGTAACCTATTTTCCTACTCATATAAAAACGCTAGCTTAAAAAAGCTAACGTTTTTACAATTTTTAATTAAAAATCAGCAGTCATTGCTTGGATCTCTTCAAGTTCTAAGCGACGAACTTTACGAGGA
This sequence comes from uncultured Lactobacillus sp., assembly GCF_948948975.1. Taxonomy (GTDB): domain Bacteria; phylum Bacillota; class Bacilli; order Lactobacillales; family Lactobacillaceae; genus Lactobacillus. Next base: position 83,244 of record NZ_CARBVX010000001.1, read on the forward strand.
AGAAATCTTCTAATTTCATCTTCGTTGTAGCCTACCTGTAGACGTCTATCATCCATAATAATTGGACGTCTTAACAAACTAGGATTCTTTTCCACAAGATCAATTAGTTGATCGATTGATAAATCATCCAAATTAATCTTTAAGTTTTGGAAAGTACGAGAACGAGTAGAAATAATTTCTTCTGTGCCGTTTTCAGTCATTCGTAAAACTTGCATGATTTCCTCTTTATTTAACGGATTGGCGAAAATATTTCTTTCCTTAAATGAAATATCGTGTTCCTTCAACCATGCTTTAGCTTTACGACATGAAGTACAACTTGGTGATGTATATAAATTTAACACTTAACTCCACACTCCTTTACGTGTAGAAAAATAACTACTGTTTCACTTACACAAAACATTGTAACACAAATACCTGTCTTTTATAAGTTGTAATCAAATTTCTTTTATTAGCTTACATAGTATACTCTAGCAACAAATATTGAAGTTTGTGTGAAGTTCCAACAAAAAAAGAGTACTAATAGTACTCTTTTTTCTAATCAAGAATATTAAGCTTCTTCATAGTTTCTTCAACTAATTTCTTGTTTTCGTCAGCAGTTTCTGAAACAAAACAAGCTTTATTTGCTAATTCTTTAATATCTTCAGTATTGATCTTCTTCATCAAACTTCTGATACGTAAGATTGAAGTTGCACTCATTGAATATTCATCAAGTCCCATTGACAAAAGAATTGGGAACATAATGTCATCACCAGCAGCTTCACCACACATACCACACCAAATACCATTTTCATGAGCACCATCAATAGTGTGCTTAATCAAACGTAAAACAGATGGGTTGTATGGTTGGTAAAGATATGAAACGTTATCATTACCACGATCAGCAGCCATAGTATATTGGATTAAGTCGTTAGTTCCAATTGAGAAGAAATCAACTTCTTTAGCAAATTGATCAGCTAATACAGCAGCAGCTGGAACTTCGATCATCATACCAACTTGTAAGTCGTCACCGATCTTAACGCCTTCCTTGGCAAGTTTATCTTTTTCGTCAGCTAAGATTTGCTTTGCTTCACGTAATTCTGCTAAAGTACCAATCATTGGGAACATAATTCCTAATGGACCATATGCAGATGCACGAAGTAAAGCTCTTAATTGAGTTCTAAAGATATCCTTGTATTGCATTGAAAGACGGATAGCACGAACACCTAAGAATGGGTTCATTTCTTCTGGAAGATCCCAGTAATCTAAGTGCTTGTCTCCACCAATATCACAAGTTCTAATGATAGTTTGCTTACCATCCATGTCTTCGATAACTTTCTTGTAAGCATCAAATTGAGCTTCTTCGGATGGGAAGTCCTTTGAATCCATGTATAAGAATTCAGTTCTGTACAAACCAATTGCTTCAGCACCGTTTTCTTTTACGCCTTTCATATCATTAGGAGTACCGATATTAGCAGCGATAATGAACTTCTTACCATTTGCAGTTACAGATGGTTCATTCTTTAGCTTCTTCCATTCTTCCTTTTGCTTAGCGAAGACTTCACCTTTCTTAGTGTATTCTTCGATTTGAGCATCAGTTGGATTAATGATAGCATCGCCGTCTAAACCATCGGCAATAAGCATATCGCCATCTTTAACATCTTTAGTAATAGTTTCAGTACCAACAACAGCTGGAATTTCCAATGAACGAGCCATGATTGCTGAGTGAGCAGTTCTACCACCAACATCAGTTACAAATCCCTTAACGTACTTCTTGTTAAGTTGAGCTGTATCACTTGGTGTTAAATCGTAGGCTACTACTACAACTTCATGGTCAATAGCTGCAGGATCTGGCAATTTCTTACCAAGAAGATGTGCCATAAGACGCTTTGAAACATCGCGTACGTCAGCTGCACGTTCTTGCATATATGCATTGTCAGTCATACCTTCAAAAATAGTAATGAATTTTTGAGCAGTTTCATCTAATGCAGCTTCAGCATTAATTTTTTGATCTTTGATTTCTGTTTCAATAGCCCCAGTAAATTCTGGGTCGCTTAAGAATAGAAGGTGAGCATCAAAAACTTGTGCTTCTTCTGGTCCTAAACTTTCCTTAGCTTTATCACGAACTTTTTCAAGTTCTTTAGTTGATTCTTCAACAACTTTTTTAAAGCGAGCTACTTCAGCATCAACATCGCTAACTGAGGTTTTAGAAAACGAAAGGTCAGGTTCTACCAAAAGGTAGGCTGGTGCAACTGCAATACCATCACTGGCTGCAATTCCCTTTAAAGTTTTCGACATTATTCAGCTAAACCTTCCTTTTTCATAGTGTCAGCAATAGCTTCAATTGCTTCTTTAGCATCGTCACCGTCAGCAGTAATAGTTACATCTGCACCTTGGCCAACACCTAAAGACATAACACCCATGATTGACTTCAAGTTTACTGATTTACCATTGTATTCCAAGTTAATATCTGAGTTAAACTTAGAAGCAGCTTGTACCAACAAAGTAGCTGGACGAGCATGAATACCAGTTTCAGCAATAATATGAAATTCGCGTTTTTCCATTTTAAATTATCTCCTTTAAAATCAAAAATAATCGGGAGTTTTATACCCACTCGTTTATTAGGTTATCATGTTTTCAAAATGAAAACAATACAAATGTAAATGTTTACATTACAAAGCACTTAATTTTCATTATCAGATAAGGTATAAATTATATCACCGCCTCTTTGGGCAATCCCAGTTATGCTCTGTCTCTTCCCATAGCTTCTAAGAGCCAATTGGAATTGAAAAGCATCTTTGGGACTAACCCTATATTCTTTCAATTCACCGCTTATGAGTTTATCTAATATTTCTTTATAATCCATTTCTTATATTTTTTCTCCTTAGAGTTTCTATATTTTTATAAAAAATCCATTCTTTTTCATATTATATCAATTTTCTATAAAAATCTGGGTTTATCACTTGCAATTAGTAAGTATCCGTACTATGATATTAGCAAGTTAGCACTCCTACATTAAGAGTGCTAAAATAAGAAATATAGCCTGAATATTATAAGAAAGGCGGAAATATTAATGCTATGTGATAACTGTCATGAACGTCCTGCCTCTATTCATCTTTATACAAATGTAAATGGGCAAGATCGTGAAATCTCATTATGTCAACAATGTTATCAAGAATTGAAAAATCAACAAGGACAAAATAATAGTATGAATAATAACAATGCATTTTTTGGCGATTTTGATGATTTATTCAACGCCTTAAATAATAACAATAATGAACAAAATAATTCTCAAGGCCGTGACCCACGTATGCAAATGGGTGGTGGGCGCCGAGGTGGAAATAACGGTGGTCAAAAATCCCTACTCGACCAATATGGTACTGATTTAACTGACTTAGCAAAAAAAGGCAAAATTGATCCAGTTATTGGACGTGATAAAGAAATTGCTCGTGTTATTGAAATTTTAAACAGACGAACTAAAAATAATCCTGTTCTTATCGGAGAAGCCGGTGTTGGTAAAACTGCTGTTGTTGAAGGCTTAGCACAACAAATTGTCGATGGTTCAGTTCCAGCTAAGCTTCAAGACAAGAGAATCATTTCTTTAAATATGGTATCAATGGTTCAAGGAACTGGAATTCGCGGCCAATTTGAACAAAGAATGCAACAATTAATCAAAGAATTAGAACAAAACGATAATATCATCCTATTTATTGATGAAATTCACGAATTAGTTGGTGCGGGGAATGCTGAAGGCGGGATGGATGCGGGGAACATTATTAAACCCGCCTTAGCTCGGGGAGATTTCCAATTAATTGGTGCTACTACCATTAAGGAATATCGAAACATCGAAAAAGATTCTGCCCTTGCTCGTAGATTCCAACCAGTTGAGGTTAAAGAACCTACAACTGAAGAAACAATTAAGATTTTGCAAGGCATTCGGAAGCGTTACGAAGATTATCACCATGTGCACTATACTGATGAATCCATACAAGCTGCAGTAGATCTTTCTTCACGCTACATTCAAGATCGTTTCTTACCTGATAAAGCCATCGATCTTTTAGATGAAGCTGGCTCAAGAATGAATCTCACTATTCCCTATGTTGATAGTGAAAAAATCAAAGAAAGACTTGATGCTGCTGAAAGCCTAAAGCAAGATGCTTTAAAAAATGAGGATTACGAAAAAGCTGCCTACTATCGTGATCAAATTGAAAAATATGAAAAATTAAAAGATCAGAAAGTAGATCCTGATCAAACACCTAAAATCACTGAGAAGATCATGAATAAGATCGTTGAAGAAAAAACTAATATTCCTGTCGGCGACTTACAGAAACAAGAAGAAACACAATTAAAAAACTTAGCTACTGACCTTAAAGATAATGTAATTGGTCAAAACAAAGCTGTTGAAACCGTTGCTCGTGCAATAAGACGAAATCGAGTTGGATTTAACAAATCTGGTCGTCCAATTGGTTCCTTCTTATTTGTAGGACCGACTGGTGTAGGTAAGACAGAATTAGCTAAACAATTAGCCAAACAAATCTTTGGTACGGAAGATGCCATGATTCGGTTCGATATGAGTGAATATATGGAACAATACTCCGTATCTAAGCTCATCGGATCTGCACCAGGTTATGTAGGTTATGAAGAAGCTGGTCAATTAACAGAAAGGGTACGCCATAATCCATATAGCTTAATTTTATTTGATGAAATTGAAAAAGCTCATCCTGATGTACTTCACTTATTCTTGCAAATTCTCGATGATGGTCGCTTAACTGATTCGCAAGGTCGCACAGTTTCATTTAAAGATACCATTATCATTATGACCTCTAATGCTGGTCAAGGAATCAAAGAAGCTAGCGTAGGCTTTGCAGCTGAAAACAGTCATCAAGAACAATTTAAGAATAGCTTAGGTCAATACTTTAAACCTGAATTCTTAAATAGACTTGATGATATAGTTGAATTTAATGCACTTGATAAGAAAGACTTAATCAAGATCGTTGATTTAATGCTTGCAAATACCAATGACATGGTAAAAGATCAAGGTCTTCATATTGAAGTCATGCCTGAAGCAAAAGAACTTCTTGTCGAAAAGGGTTACGATCCATCTATGGGTGCTCGTCCACTTCGTCGTACAATCCAAGAAGAAATTGAAGATAAAGTAGCAGATTATAAACTAGATAATTCAGCAGCTAAAGAACTAAAGGCTGATGTAGTTGATGGTGAAATAGTAATTAGTGAAAATTAATTATCTAAAAGTAAATAAGAGTCACAAGTTTCGTGACTCTTATTTTTATTTTTATAAATTCTGCAAAAAGGTTATACTTAAATTGGGGTTTTAAAGACACATTTATATATCGAGGTTATAAATATGATGCATTTAATTGATGTTACAAATAGCTACCGTGATTTAGTCCAAAGACAATTAGCAGCTACTAATAGTCAATTCGTAAAAGTTTACTCTTTAGGTAATACCACAGTAGTATACAGCGAAACAACTGATAAAATTGAAATCGTTATGGAAAACCATAAACGTCCTATCAGACAAGATGAAGTAGAATTTGTTATTAAGCGTCTAATTCATGAAGATCGAATTTATGATATAACAGTTGATAAAAGTAGAAAAATCATTTCTATCACTTGTGATCGTTAAAATCGCAAAAAAGCCGTGGAACAACTCCACGGCTTTTTTCTATCTTATAATCTTGAAGTTAATTCAACATCAGGATACTTGTCTTTAAACCATCTTTCAGCAAATGCATTTTCAAATAAGAATAGTGGCTCATCATCCCTATCCTTAACTAATAAGTTACGGGATGATGACATTTTAGGATCTAGTTGATCTGGTTTAATCCAACGAGCTACACGGTTTCCTAACGTATGGAGTTCAACTTCTGAATTGTATTCATTTTTCATTCTGAAAGAGAATACTTCAAATTGTAATTGACCAACTGCCCCCAAAATATAATCATCAGTTGAATAGCCACGATAAAGTTGAATCGCACCTTCTTGAACTAATTGATTCATCCCTTTATGGAATGATTTTTGTTTCATAACGTTTTTAGCAGTTACTCGCATAAAAATTTCGGGGGTAAATTGTGGTAATTCCGGATAGACAATTTTCTTCTTCCCAGCATAAATTGAGTCACCAATCTGAAAATTACCCGTATCATACAAACCAACTATATCTCCGGCTACTGCATCAGAAACTTGTACACGTTCGCTAGACATAAACTCAGTTGCATTATTTAATCTAACAGGCTTACCAGTTCGAGCTAAAGTTACATCAATCCCCTTTTTGAATTCGCCGCTTCCAATTCTTACAAAAGCAATTCGATCACGGTGATTAGGATTCATGTTTGCTTGAATTTTAAAAACAAAACCAGAGAATTCTGGATCATCAGCAGCTAATTTCTCATCTTCATTAACCACATGTTCTTGAGGTGCAGGTGCTAAATTAACAAAACTATCCAAGAAAGTTTCTACCCCAAAGTTAGTTAAAGCCGATCCAAAGAAGACTGGTGTTTGATCTCCTCTTAAAATCTTATCTTTATCAAAAGTATTTCCGGCTTCTTTCAACAAGTCAATATCATCTAAAGTTGATTGATATAGACTATCCTGGGCTAAAGCTTCATCTTCAGCTAATTTACCATTTTCATCTAATGGCAAATAACGATCATCATCATCTTTTCGATAGAGTTCAACTCGATTGTTCGCAATATCATATAATCCTTTTAATTGCTTTCCCATACCAATTGGCCAGTTCATTGCTACTCCTTCAATGCCTAGCAAATCTTCTAATTCAGCAATTAAGTCTAGTGGTTCACGTCCATCCCGATCTAATTTGTTCATGAAAGTAAAGATCGGAATACCTCTCTTCTTTACAACTTTAAACAACTTTTTAGTTTGAGGTTCGATACCTTTAGCAGAATCAATAACCATTACTGCAGCGTCAACAGCCATTAAAGTCCGATAGGTATCTTCAGAGAAATCTTGGTGTCCAGGAGTATCTAGAATATTAATTCTCTTCCCCTGATATTCAAATTGCATAACTGAACTAGTAACTGAAATACCACGCTTCTTTTCAATTGCCATCCAGTCACTAGTTGCATAGTGGCCACTTTTACGCGCTTTTACTGTACCTGCACTTCGAATTACTCCACCAAAAAGGAGCATTTGTTCAGTAATTGTCGTCTTACCCGCATCAGGGTGAGAAATAATCGCAAATGTGCGTCTTTTTTTCACTTCATCCGTTAACTTTGTCATTAATCTTTAGCTTCTTCCTTTTCTTGTTTTTCTGGAATTGTGAGCAGCAGTGTTAATAAACGAGAACCTTTCATTCGTCTCGTAGTTAAAACCATCCCGTTATCAAGCTTAACGCTCAACTTCTCTCCCTTAGCTGGAATTAGACCTAATTTAGTAATTACATATCCAGCAACAGTATCCACATTTTCCATTGCCAAATCAGTTCCAAATTCTTCATTGAAGTCCGCCAAAGGCATTTTTCCATAAATAACATACTCTCTTGGACCAATTTTTGAAAATAATACCTCAGCCTTATCAACTTCATCGTCAATATCGCCGACAATTTCTTCAATTAAATCTTCAATTGTTGCAAGTCCAACAACACCGCCGTACTCATCAGTCAAAATAGCAAGCTGTCTTTGGGTCTCCTGCATCTCGACTAACAATTCTCCTAATTCAATAGTTTCAGGTGCAAATAAAGGCTTAAACATAACCTGATCGTAGTCTAGCTTATCAAAACCAACTTTATGAGCTTTTCGTAAAACAGTTCTAATATGAATGACGCCGACAATCTTATCTTTATCACCATCATAAACAGGCACTCTTGAATAAGGCTCTTTTAAGATCTTATCTAAGTTTTCTTGAAAACTATCATTAATATCGACCATAAAGGCATCCGTTCGAGGCACCATTACTTCTCGTGCCATCTTTTCCTCAAATTCAAGAATACCTTCCATCATTGAATATTCGCGATCACTAATCTCTTTTTGCTCATGTAATTTATTTAAAATTTTATTTAACTTACGTTGGCCATCAATATCTTCATCGCCACGAAATTTAGCTCTTAATTTGCTAAATATATCCCCCGCACCGGGATCACTACTCATCTTTAAATTCTCTCTTTCTATTGCTGTATTAATGCCCATTTAATCACAATTATCGGTAATTATATCACATGCAAATATATGATAAAATAAGGAACAAGAAATGGGGTCTTATAGATGAAAAAACCAAACATCTACTTAGTCTTTACTTTTTTACTATTAATTCCGTATCTTTGCAGTTTAACTTTAATTGGTATCTGTTACAATGCTCTAGTCAGACACTCTAGTGATATTTTTAGAAGTTTTATCGGTGCCCTAGTTGGTACAATTATTATGTTTGCAATTAAGGCCACTATTCAACGTCCACTTGATTTAGTCTCTGATGAAGTACCAAATAACTTGTTTAAACAGATTTTACGTTTTTATAGTATTCGTAGACGTAAATTTCTACTTATTTGTAATTGTTTAGTTGACTTTGCCCTCTGCTGGCTTGCCATGGACTTAGTAAGAAAATTCTTCTCACTATCTTTTATTATTGGCAATTCCGTTGGGATAGTCCTATTGATCATGCTAATTTCAACATGTATTGGCGCTTATATTGAATATGATAATCTTTCTATTGACCCTAAACAGAAGTAATTATTTTGAACTTTCTTCAGAACTGGCATCTAGATATAAAATCTGGGCCAGTTCTTTTGTTTCTAAGTTTAATTTAGCTAAAACATATGGTTTTTCACTATCGCCTAAATTTTCGTACATAGTAATGCCATCTTTTGATAATTTATCTAAAAAAGTAGGAATAACAAAATTTAAAGGTTGGCTAAAGAAAGCTAAATTACTATCTGGTGTATCAATTTCCGCAATTTCTGAAGCAGGTAATTCAAATTTATTTAATCCTGCAACAGGCATTTGTTTGTCATCAGCCAAGATTCCATACCAAAACATAAAGTTTTCTGGTCCAAATACCACTAAACTTGCTCGTTCATTTTCATATCCATTGTCTTTGACAAACTTTTGGAATACAGGATCATTTTCCATTTCTTGGATAGCAGCTGTATATGTTTTATTTTCATCCATCTGATTTGGCATAAAAACCTTACCAATAAAGTTATGTGCCGAGTATTTTTCTTTCTTCATTTTCTCTCCCCTTAAAAAAGCTTCGATCCAAGTCAGGACGCAATTGGTTATAGCGTTCATACCAAATTTGTACAAACTTTTTAGCAAATGGCCCCTTCTTTTGATCAATCCAATCTAATAATTCAAAACTAGTACTACGCAAAATACTATCAATCTCTTCGCTATAATGCCAACGTTTTTTGTTCATCGCATACTCATCAGCATCTAGAAGTCTTTTTTCTCCATCTGGAAAAACTTTAATATCTAGATCATAGTCGATATATTTTAATGCTTCTCGGTCTAAAATAAATGGACTAGCTAAATTTGCATAGTATGCAACACCATCAGGCCTAAGCATTGCTATCACATTAAACCAAAGTTTACGATGAAAATAAACAATTGCTGGTTCACGACTAATCCACTTTCTACCATCTTCTTCGGTAATCAAAGTCCGATCATTAACGCCAATAATAATATTTTGTTCTGTTTTAACTACCATAGTGTCACGCCAATTTCGGTGTAGCGTACCATTATGTTTATAACTTTGTATTGCGATATAATCGCCTTCACGAGGCATCTCCATGATATTCGCCTCCTAACTAAACATTATACCAGCAAATTAATATTCATCTATTTCTTCTAAATTTACTACTTCACCACTTAAGAAACTATCAATTTCTCCACTCGAAAAGCCATGTTGAAATAAGTATCTTTTAACTTTCTGTCGTCTCTTAAAGTTATCATCTCTTCGATACCGACGCCAAGCTTTGACTCCTTGTTTTCTCAATGCTTCTAGCTGATCTTCCTCTGTACTTTCTAAGTCTAAACTATCAACAACCAACTGTCCTAATTCTTGATTAAAGCCATGTGTCTGCAGCTTCTTTAGTGCCTTTTGTCTGATCTCTTTATACGACATTTTTCCTACTTGATGAGTAACTGAATGTACTAATCGAATGCCAGCTTCTGTCCATTCTCCATCTTCTACTTCATAAAGAGAATCCTGAATAATATCATTAGCTACACCTTTTTGTTTTAATTTACTACTAATCGATCTTGGCCCATCTTTTCCTACTCTAAGGTTATTCTGGATAAATAAGCGTGCAAAATTATTATCATCAAGATAATTTAATTCTACTAAGTTTTCTATAGCACTTTGACTAGCTTCTGGACTAATCCCCTGCTTATTTAAGTAAGTTAAGACTTCATATACACTACGCGGCTGATAGCTTAAATAAGACATAGCTAGCTGGAGCGCATGACTATCTGCTTCAGCCTTTTTTATTTTTTCAATATCTTCAAGGCTTAGTTCAGTTCCTTTTAACAGTCTTTTTTCAGCTAATGTTCTTTCACTGACACTGAAGGCATATTCATTATCAATAAAAATATTATAGCGGCCCTTCCGCTTTTGCGTACTAATCTTAGTAATAATTGGCATTATCGCACCTTCTTCATTTTTTTATTTCTTCTATATTATAATAAATTAAATACTTGTATCACTTGAAAATAACGCTTATGCTTATTGTGACACTTTTTTCATGAATCAATCGAAATGAGGGCCTTATTTTGACAAAATTTACTAAAAACAAACAAGAAAAAAATATTATCATCACTATTAAACGCTTGGGTATTAATGGTGAAGGTATTGGATACTATAAAAAGAAAATTATTTTTATTCCTGGTGCACTTCCAAATGAGGTAGTTGTTGCTAAGATAGTTGATCGCCATCCACATTACCTGGAAGGTGAATTAGTAAGAATTAAAGAAAAATCTCCTGACAGAGTTACCTTTCCTAAAGGAGTTGATCCTGCAGTTGGCGGGCTAGAACTCGCCCACCTTTCTTATCCAAAACAACTTGAATTTAAACAACATTTAATTCTAGAATCGCTTAGAAAATATCACCCAAGAGACTATATTAAATATAAAGTTAAAAAGACAATTCCTGCACCAAACGCTTGGAATTATCGAAATAAAGCTCAATATCAAATTGAATTTAATAAGGGAAAGAGTAAACTTGGTCTCTATGCTCCTAATTCCCGTCATCTTATTGACCTGCCAGATATGCCTACTCAAACCAACGAGACTCAAAAAGTAGAACGTGAAATTAAGAAACTAATCGATAAACTTCACATCCGAATTGCCGACTTTAGACGTCATACCGATGGAATTAAAACCATTGCAGTTCGTCAAAGCAATGCTACTGGTGAAATTCAGGTAACTTTAATTACAATTGGTAAAAAAATTAAAGATCTCAAATTACTTGCTAGTCATATTATGAAACTTCCAAATGTAGTTTCTGTTTTCCAAAATGAAACTCAATGGCAAAATCCTCAAGTTTGGGGCAATAAAACCATTAAATTGTTCGGAAAGTCACATATTACAGAAGAAATACTAGGTAAAAAATTTAAGCTTTCACCACGCGCATTTTTCCAGCTTAACCCTGAACAAACTACTACTCTTTACTCAGAAGCCCTTAAATATCTTGACTTAACTCCTGATCAAACTTTGATCGATGCTTATGCGGGGGTTGGGACTTTGGGAATCTTGGCTAGCGATCAAGTAAGACAGGTTATTGGAATTGAATCTATTCCTGAAGCTGTAATCGATGCTCAAGAAAACTGCCGCTTAAATCATGTAAGAAATGCGGAATACATTCAAGGAAATGTAGAAAAATTACTTCCAGAACTAAAAAATCAAGGTGTTCCAATTAATGCATTAATCGTCGACCCACCACGTACAGGATTAAGCAAAAAGCTAATTAAAACTCTACTTGAAGTAAAACCTGAAACCTTTGTTTACGTTTCTTGTAATCCAGCTACTCTTGCAAAAGATTTAGTTCTTTTAAGTGAAGCTTATGATGTCAGAGTTATTCAACCAGTTGATATGATGCCACAAACACCACGTTGGGAAGGCGTTACCAAACTAGTTTTAAGAAAAAACAAGTAATTATATTAATTCAAGCAGTCAAATGGCTGCTTTTTTTGTACTTATAAAAAAAGGTTGTAGACTGCCTGGTCTACAACCTTTTTTCAAGTGGATGAGGTAAATACTATCTAGCGCCATAACGTCAGTATCTGGGTTTGATATTATGACTTGATCAACATCACTTGTTTGCATCTGTATTGAATAACGACTATTTGATCTTACTAAGAGAATCTTGTCTTTAAAACACTACAATCTGGAGATAAAAACTATTTACAAAATTATTCTACCTCTCCACACATCTTATTATAACGACTATGTAAGCGAATACAAGTTATTTAACTTGATATTGGCGGATATCATTACGAACACCAGCAAAATAATATCTACCAGTTTCTTCATCACTGATAAGCTCAACATTATTTTCTGGATCTTCCAAACCTGCAGAAAAGATTTCCTCATATTCGGCAACACTAAGCTTGCTTCGATTATCTAATAAAGCTTTATCTCCAACCTTATCAAGTTGTTTTTCATAGCCTTCAACTACATTTGCGGAATAAAATTCAGCCATTGCACCTGAACCATAAGAAAACAGACCGACTAAGTCTCCAGCTTTTAACCTACCATTTTCAAGTAAACTAAGTAGACTCAAGTATAACGATCCAGTGTAAATATTACCTACATTTGCATTCAATTCTTTAGCTGCAGTAAAGCTGCCCATTAAACGGGCATTTGTTTCTTCATCCGTTCCCTCAACAACTAATCTGTTTGCCTTTAATCCCATCTTAGTAAAAGGTAAGTGGTAGACAATAGCAGCAAAATCTTTTGTTTCAAGATTCTTTTGTTCTTTGTAAGCAGAAAAAGTATGTTTGAAAAAGTCTAAGTAAACCTGGGTAGAATACTTTCCATCTACCTTAGCTGTTTTAGAATAGTTAGGCCGCCAGAAATCATTGATATCCTCACTATAAGCACTATGGCCCTCATTTAATTCTAAAATTCTTGGATTACTAGAAATTAATAAACTAACACTTCCAGCTCCTTGAGTAACTTCACCAGCAGTATTAACCCCATAGCGAGCAATATCACTGCCGATAACAATAGCAGTTTGATCAGGATGAAGTCGTACAAAATCTTGGGCAATCATTAAGCCAGCAGTTAAGCCAAAACATGCTTCCTTAACTTCAAAAGCTCTCACAGTAGGATCTAAACCTAATGCCGATTTTACAAATAAAGAACCAGATTTAGATTGATCCACACTACTTTCAGTACCAAAAATCAAAAGTCCTACTTTTGATTTATCAATCTTATCGCTATAGCGTAAAGTTGCATTAATTCCCATTGAAACTGCATCTTGAGTTTGATCGGCAACACTCATCTTTTTCTGTCCAATTCCAATTAAAAATTTATTTGGATCTTGATTCCTAGCATGTGCTAAATCCACCATATCCACATACTTATTTGGAGTAAAATATCCAATCTGATCAATTCCAACCTTCATCTACTTGTAATCCTTTCTTATTTCATTTAAAAATTCAAAAGCTGCTTCTTGAGTATATTTTTTACTTTCTTGCAATTTCTTTAAAACCATTGCTTTTTCAGCTTCATTAGCTTTTAAGGTTGCTACCAAATTTCTCGCCTGCAATTTCATATGCCCGGCTTGAATTCCCTTGGTAGAAATTGCTAAAAGAGCTGAAAAGTTATTGGCTAATCCAGTTGTCGCAATAACTTGTGCTAGCTCTTTAGCAGAGATACTGCCTAAGAGACTAAAGCTTTGCTGAATGTCTCGACGAGCCTTAATTGAGCCACCTACTACACCTATGGCTAAGGGAACTGTTACCGTCCCCACTAACTTATCTTCTTCAATTTTCCACTTACTTAAAGATGTATAGGTGTCATTTTTATTAGCCCAAACAGCGGTTGCTGCTTCAACTCCACGATAATCATTACCAGTTGCAACTAATACACTATCAATACCATTCATAATTCCTTTATTATTAGTCACTGCCCGATAAATATCAGTTTGCCCTATTTTACTCAATAAGACTATCTTTTTGGCAACTTTCAATCCTCCTACGCTATCAAGCGAAAGACTTACTTTTGCACTAGTCAATTGAGTAGGATAATTAGACAAAATTGCGTACAGAGTTTGTTCAATATCTGACTGCTTCTCTAATTCATTTCCTAAAAATTCTAAAATAGCATTTGTTTTATTAGCTCCCATGGCTTCTGCTGGATCAACTAAAACTCTAAGAAAAACTAAATTTTCTTTTTGAGAAGCTTCAATTTTACGAACTCCTCCGCCATGCTTGACTAAGCTGTCGAATTTTTTATTAGCTAATTTAATTAATTGAGGAAATTCAGTAGTAAACCTAGTTAAATCAAAATTATCAGCTACCTCTAAAACAATTTGACCATATATTCCATTTCGTCTACTATCAGCTACCGCTCCACCATTTTGATTAAAAATTTTAGCTGCATGATTTGCGGCTGCAACAACTGATGGTTCTTCGACGGCCATTGGTACTTGATAATCTTTCCCGTTAACTATTAACTTGGGAAGCACACCCAGCGGAAGACGGACTTGACCAATTACATTTTCACTAAGTTGATTTAGTCTTTCTAAGGCTTCAGGATCAATTTCACTCAGCTTAATTCCCTTTTCTGTTAAAAAGGCTCTTCTTTCCTCTGGCAGCCATTGATAAAATTTCTTGTTAGATGATTCTTCTAATTTCATATGCAATTCCCTGACCACCGCCGATACATAGAGATACAATTGCTCTGCGACCATTAATTTTACGCAAACCATTTACTGCACTCATTACCAAGCGCGTACCGGTTGCACCAAGCGGATGTCCTAAACTAATTGCTCCTCCAGCGATATTTAATTTTTCTTTTGGAATATTTAGGTCACGGGCTACAGCATATGCTTGAGCTGCAAAGGCTTCATTAATTTCAATAAGATCGTAATCTTCAATTGTGCTATTAGTTTTTGTAAGTAATTCTTTAATGGCAAAGTATGGCGCATAACCCATATAAGCAGGATCACAGCCAATTTCTGCATAGGCACCTAAGTATGCTAATGGGGTTAAATTTAACTCATCTAATTTTTGTTGATTAGATAATAACAACATACTTGCACCATCAGTTAGCGGAGAAGAGTTACCAGCCGTAACTCGTCCATTTTCTTTAAATACAGGTTTTAATTGACCTAATGCTTCTAAACTAGAATCTGGTCGAATGGTTTCATCATGATCAAGAACATTACCATCGAGTTCAATTGGTGCATACTCTTCCTCAAACCAGTTGTTCTCTTGAGCTGCATAAGCCTTGGCATGGGAATCACGCGCAAATTCATCCATATCTTGACGCGTAATATGGTATTTATCAGCTACATTTTCAGCTGTAATTCCCATTGGCTTTCTCGAATAAGCATCCCCAATTCCATCTATCATTAAACTATCTCGATATGCTGGATTTTCATCATGCTTTTTACTTTTATCAAGTAAAAGCGGTGCATTTGTCATACTTTCTACCCCGCCTACAATTGCAATTTGAGAATCTCCTAGGAGCATTTGACCTTGAGCAAACCGTAATGCCTTTAAACTTGAACCACAAACATCGTCTACACTAGTACCCACTACAGCTTCAGGTAAACCTGATTTTAAAGCTATTTGTCGAGCGACATTTTGACCTAGTCCAGCACTTAATACATTCCCCACTAAAATATTATCGATTTCATCTTGTGGAACAATATTCTTTTTCAATAATCCCTTAAGTGCTAACACTCCTAAGTCAACAGCACTTTTATCCTTATAAAATCCGCGATACTTGCCAAAAGGAATTCGATTCATTCCTACTATATAGACATCCTGCAACACTCTTCCACCTCTTAATAAAAATTATTCTACTAACATAATAGCTCACGACATGTATCAAATGTATAAAGTACAATTTTTTTAATCAATTCTAAAAAAGATTGCTACCCAATCTTAGCAACCTTTTACATATACTTACTCAAAAACTCATTTACTTTTTCTTGATATTGAATCGGGTGAGTCGCAAATGATTTAGCATGTTTAGCACCTGGAACAACCCAAAGTTCTTTTGGACCATTTGCTGCCTTATAGTTTTGATAGACCATCTTTGTTGGTACAAAAGTATCTTTAGCACCATGAATAAATAGTATTGGCTTTTTATTTTTAGCGACTTGGTTTACGCTGCTAGCATCTTTTAAAAAATAACCTGCTCGAAGTCTAGTTATTCCACTTAAAATTTCAACTAGAGGAAAACGAGGAAAAGTCGGAAAATGATATAAATCTTCTGCTTCGTGTTCTATCTCATCTTTAACATTAGTATAACCGCAATCTTCAATATAAGCTTTTACTTGTTTAGGCATTTTTAGTCCACTTGCCATCATTGTTGTAGCACCACCCATACTTACACCAAAGATAGCAATCTGACTCTGCTTTCCATTCCTTTTAATAACTTTCTTAGCCCATTTTTTAATATCTACTTTTTCACGCCAGCCATACCCAATATAGTTTCCTTCACTTTGTCCATGACCACGCGCATCTGGTAAAAGAACATTGTAGCCTAGTCTATGAAACATAGCAGCATACGCTCCCATTGTATCTTTATTATTCATAAAACCGTGCAGTACAATGACTGTCTTTTTAGAATTATTTACTGGAATATAATTTGCATCTAACCTCAAATTATCATCTGCTGATTTCATAATCCACTTTTGTTTGTGCACATTTTGATACCACTTCTTCTCCTTGTACAGTGGATCAGTTTTAACTAGCTTAGTATCATTATTAATAAATGATTTATGTCCTGGAACAACAGCCACCTGATAGAAATATAGGCCTGCAGCTAAAAAAATACCACAAACTGCTAAAATAGAGATAATGATTATTTTTATTTTTTTACTTTTCAGCTTCATTAGAAGACCTCGGTTCTAAAATATAATCTATATTATCTCTAAAAAATATAGAAATCAAGAGAGGATAAAGATCTATGTACTTAGATGATTTCTTAATTTTAATTTCTGATCTCCATCCTAATTTTCAATTTTTTTATCAAAATAAAAAAGATGGTGTAATTGACCCAATCAATAAAGTCCAAATTGATGGAGAACAATGCCTTTTATATACTGGGGAAAATGCTAAGACAATTGCTCAAATTAATTATTTACTGGGTAAATTAAAGTCTAACCATCTTCCTATCTATGTATGTACGAAAAATACAAACGAAAAAAATAAAATTTTTGGTATCAAAATAAATTTAGTAAAGGGACAAGTCTATATTTTATAAAGCAAGCTAAAAGGGATATGAAAAATCGATTCTCCACATCCCTAATTTTTATCTAGATATTCCTTTAAAACTCTCAAAACTCCATTGTCATTATTGCTAGGAGCCAGATACTTTGCATGCTCTTTTGCAATAGCCATCCCATTTTTCATTGCATAGCTATATTTTGCAAAATTTAGCATTGGAATATCATTACCACTATCACCGAAAGCAATTAAATCTTCACCTGTTAAGCCGAAATAAGCAAGTAACTTTTTCAATCCAGTTGCCTTATTAATCCCATGTTTAACAGCGTCAATAGCTACTGGATTTGAAGCAAAAGTAGTCACAATCTTTCCATATTGCTCATTAAATTTTTTCTCAATCTCTCCAGCTATTTTACTATCATGATGAAAAGTTAATTCAATAAAAATATCATCAGGTAACTCTTGCCAATCACTAATCTCTACACTTTCTTTAGCGAAGTACTGCAAAAATTCCTTATCTTTTTCTGGTGCTTCAGTTCCAATATATGCTGTTTCCCTACCATAGGCCATTGTTGCCATACTCCCATAGGTATGATGGACAAAATCAATTAAATCAATGGTCTGTTTTTTAGTTAATCCTTCAATAGACACTTCTTTTCCTTCAACAATTAGTCGAGAACCATTGGCAGTCACAAAATCTATGCGATCAATAAATTCAGAAAAGTCATTTTTTAAACGGGCAAACGGACGACCACTAGCTACAATAAATTGAATATTATGTTCTTCTAATTTATTTAAAACTTGAGCGAACAAATCATGATCATAGCTTCTTTGGTCATTTAAAAATGTTCCATCCATATCAACCGCAACAGCTTTAAAAGGAATAGTCATATTCTTCTCCTTACTAACGGTAATTTAAGGCACCATTTAATTTCTTACGATATATAAAGTAAATAATTAAAATAATTGGCACAATAACTAATAAAACTGGGTAAAAGTAATCTGGAGCTAAATTTTGAGCAGTTACCCCACCAATCATCGGACCAGAAGCCATTCCTATATCCAGGCCCAAGTAAAAAGTCGAACTAGCTAACCCTTGTTCTTCAATTGGAGCTAACATCAAAGCAGTAGACTGATTAACAGAATAAATAACTCCATATCCAATCGAAAGCATAATTGCAGCTAATCCCATTAACCAATTATTAACCATAAAAGTAGCAATAATTAAAAATAAAATCATCGCAACTAAACTTAGCCAGAACCAAAAGCCAAAGCGGATTAAATCAAAATACTTTTTCAAACCAATTCTAATTAATAATAAGGCGATCGCATAAATTACAAAAAAATAACCTACAGCAATCGAAAAGTGTTGTCTTTCCACATACACTACAATGTCGGCTTGTGTAATAAAATATGGAATCGCAAAAAAAGTAGTTAATAACGCTACAGGAATAGCATCTTTTTGAATGATTTTTATTTTTCTTTTTTTATTATTAGTAATTTTAGGCTTAGCATGGTTTCCAACAAATTGAATAGAAACAATCATTAATAGTGCTGCAAGTACAGCAAGCCAAAGAGCTGACTTATAACCAATTATTTTATATAAGTTAATGGCTAAAGCTGGGGCCAGAGCCATGGCTAAAGCATTCATCAAACCATAAAATCCCATCGCTTCTCCAACATGACTGCGAGGAACCAGAAATGCTAACCACGTAGTCATACAAACCGTTGCCAGCACAAAACCCGTACCATTAATTAGCCTAAAAATTAAAAGCCAATTTCCTGATGGAGAAAAACAGTAGCCTGCCACCCCAATTAAAATTAGTACGCCCCCAATAAAGGATAAACTATACTTTGAAAAACGATCGGTTAAATTACCAGCGACTGGTCTTAAGAACATTGAAACCACACTCATAATACCTGTTATCACACCGGCAAAGACAGCACTAGCTCCTAAACTAATTGCATAGCCATTAATCAAGGGTGTTACAAACATTACTGAAAACATAAAAAAGAAAGACGCGGCCATAACCAGAATAACGTCTTTAGTATAAATTGATTGCTTCTGTTTCAATTTTTTTACTCCTATCTAGCATTATCACTTTTAACTTTATCACACTTTTAGTTTAAGCAAAAAAAGCCAGTTGAATAAATCAACTGGCTTAGTAGTTTATCTTACTTAATTAATAACCCATGTAACGGTCTCTTTCCCAGTCAGAAACTGATTGAGTGTACTTAGACCATTCAAGGTTCTTAGAATCAATAAAGCTTTGAGTCAAGTGTTCACCTAAAGCTTCTTGAATTAATGGGTCAGCCTTAAAAGCTTTTACCGCATTATGCAAAGTAGATGGAAGTGGTTTAATGCCTCTCTTAGCTCTTTCTTCTTCAGACATTTCAAAAACGTTAGAAGTAATAGGAGCCATTGGCTTCTTAGCTTCTTTAATACCATTTAATCCAGCAGTTAAACAAGCTGCAAGGAGAAGATATGGATTAGCAGTTGGATCAGCTGAACGCATCTCTAGACGAGTGTTAATTTCTTCTGCATCCGGAATACGAACAAGTGGTGAACGGTTCTTAGAAGCCCAGGAAATATAAACAGGAGCTTCAAAACCAGGAATTAGACGCTTATATGAGTTAACAGTTGGATTACCAATTGCTGTAATTGCACGGGCATGTTCCAAAATTCCATTTAAGAAATAAAGAGCCGTATCTGATAAGTGGAATTCGCCATCTTTATCATAGAAGACGTTTTTACCATCTTTAAATAAAGACATATTAGTGTGCATTCCATTTCCAGCTTGACCTTCTACAGGCTTAGCCATAAATGTTGCATACAAACCATGCTTTCTTGCTACTTCACGAACAACCATCTTAAATGTTTGAACACGGTCAGCAGTAGTTAAAGCATCATCAAATCTAAAGTCGATTTCTTGTTGACCGTCACCTACTTCGTGGTGAGCTGCTTCAACTTCAAAACCAATATTTTCTAAAGTTTCAACAATATCACGACGACATCTTGCACCTTCATCATCTGAAGTCATGTCAAAGTATGATGCGTGATCTGGAACTTCAGTAGTCCAATTACCATCTTCACCTAGTTTGAAGAGGTGGAATTCAGCTTCAAAACCAATATCGAAATCTGAGAAGCCCATTTCTTCCATTTCTTTAAGCACACGCTTTAAGTTATTTCTTGGATCACCCTCAAAAGGTTCACCATTTGTCTTGTGAACTGAACATACTAAGCGACCGATCTTTCCACCCTTTTCATCTCCCCAAGGCAAAACCGCCCAAGTAGAAAAGTCTGGGTATAAAACCATGTCACTTTCCTCTAGACGAACAAAGCCATCAATTGAAGAACCGTCAAAACGAATATCATTAATTAAAACTTTATCTAATTGGCTAGTTGGAACTTCAACGGCTTTAGATGTTCCGTTAATATCGGTAAACGCTAATCGTAGAAAACGAACATCGTTATCTTTAACACTCTTTTTAATATCTTCTGCAGTAATAGTTTTACTCATTGTACACACCTATTCTAAAGAACTATAGTCCAATTTTTAAATTGGTATAGTCCTTAAAAATCTATTCACTACTTGTGCTTATGCACATTGAATACAATAGCAGACCAAATTGGTCTCGTCAATAAATATTAATATTTCTTTAGCTATTATTTAAATTAATTATTATAAAGAATACTAATAATGCCCTATTATAACTATAATTTTTTATTTGTTTAAAAACTTATTTATTTTTCTAAGAGCTTTTTCAGATACATTTTTATCCTGTAAAGGATCAAGCCAAACAACAGGTAATTGATGTTTGAAATACGTCAATTGACGTTTAGCATACTTTCGAGAAGCTTGTTTCAGTTTATTCACACATTCATCTAAAGTCTTTTCTCCAGAAAAATATGGAAAAAATTCTTTATATCCAATAGCTTGAATTACTTGATGTTCACGAGACCTATTTTCATAGATGAACTTTGCTTCTTGTAGTAACCCATGCTCCATCATTTTATCTACGCGCATATTTATTCTCTGATAGACTTCTTCTCGATCACTATTTAATCCAAGAATTAAAGCATCATATCGGGGACTAATCTTTCTTTGTTGTTCACTAAACAATTTACCTGTTCTACTAATCACAGTTAATGCTCTAAGAGTACGACGACTATTTTGCGGCGCTATTTTTTCTGCTGCGGCTGGATCTTTCTCTTGAAGAAGGTCCCACAACTTATTTTCTCCATTCTCTTTTAGATATTCTTCCCATTGTGGATCAACGCTTGTTTGATACTCCCCTGGTTCACCAAGTTGAAGCTGGTTGACCAAGGCATTAATATAAAAACCTGTTCCACCAACAACTAATGGAATGGCCCTATCAGCAACAATTTTATCTACCGCTTTGGTACCTTCAGCAACAAAATCTTTGACAGAATATTCTTCAAAAATTGAACGTTGATTAATTAAATAGTGCTTTACTCGTTTTAGTTCTTCATCTGTTGGCTTAGCCGTACCGATACTTACTTCTTGATAAATTTGCATCGAATCCCCAGAAATAATTTCTGCATTAATTTTTGGGGCTAAACCTAACGCTAGGTCCGTTTTTCCGATCCCGGTTGGGCCAATTAGTACAATAATTTTTTGCATATAAAATCCTCTTATTTTCTTGGTATCAATTCTAACAAAAATCTGCTCTTTCTTCAGAGTTAATATAGCAAAAATCTTTATTGAATTAAGAATTACTGCTAAAATTTGAGGTGATAAATAATTTTTTAGGGAGGCATTTGTATGGCAAAGAAATTCGGTGCTGGTGTTGTAACTGGTGTTTTAGCAACTGTTGGTGCACTTGCAGCAGGACTTGCTACTTACAAGAAAAAGGTAGTAGAACCTGAGCAAAAAGAAGCTGACAGAATTGAACAAAATAGAATTAAAGCCAACAGAAAGAGCTACTCAGCTCACCAAGGCTAAATAAAAAAGAGAGATTAATCCCTGTAAAAAGGTGTTGATCTCTCTTTTAATATTTAGAGGCCTTAGTTTGACCATCCCATTTTTCAAAACCATCTTTTAGCCAGTATACCTTTTCATAACCCTTCTTTTGTAAAAAGCGGGCTGCTCTTACCGTCAAGGCATTTGAATCAGAATAAAGATAAACTGGTAAATCTGGACGAATTTCTTGATATTGATATTTGAACATTGTATAAGGAATATTACGTGCTCCTAGAATATGTTCTTTTTTAAAAGGATTTTTTTCGCGTACATCAATAATTTGTGCTTTTCGCTTTCCCTTTTCAAATTCTTCATTAGTTAATGCACCACCGACTCTCTTTGATTGGATCCATGTCCAAAGCCAACTCAAAGCAAAAGCCAAAATAATGATGATTAAGATAATGTTGATAATCAAAAAAATATTCATTAATTACTTACCCCTATATAAGAATTTCTATAGTACTATGATAGTCCATTACTATCTTTTGCGCTAGTTTCCTTTTCTTCTTCAATTTCATGTTCGTGACTTAAAATCAACTTTGCGTTCATGTATTCTTTCTTAGAAACTACACCTGCATGATATAAATTATCAAGTTCAATCCCCATCAGTTCTATGTCCCACTTACGTTTGCCAACATAAACAATAATATTGAATTTTTTTAATAGCTTTTGAACATCATGTAAATTTTTCATTATTAATTATTAATCACTATTCCCTGATGTAAACAGAAGACAACATAAATAATTGCTACTACCGCTGCAATAACTCGTAATTTATGATGATATTGTCTCAAATGGGCACTACCAAAAATTATTCCTAAAAGAAAACCAGATATTAATCCACCAAGGTGACCCAAGATATCAATATGACTTGCAAATAAATCAAGCGCTAAGTTAATGATAGCCAATGCTAAAGCTTGTCTTCCCAAATAATTAATTGCGGGAATTGCCCGATTAGCTAAATAAAGAGCAATTACTACACCAAAAAGTCCAAACAAAGCTGTAGAAGCACCAGCACTAACTACAGAATCGCTTCCATATGCGTAACTTAACAGATTTCCACCAATCCCTGATAATAAATAGACTGTTAAGAATCGCCAGTGACCTAAAAGTGGCTCCATAAATTGACCCATATAATAAATCATTACTGCATTAGATGCAATATGTAACCAGCCGATATGTAAAAATTGAGCTGTAAACAAACGCCACCATTGATGTTCAACAGTAACAAGTTGATTATTCATTGCCCCAAGGCGAACTAGGGTATTAATATTAGTCGAGCCACCCATTATTGTTTCAATTATAAAGACAACAAAGAGTACTATTAAAATCGCATTTGTAACAAAAGTGTTAGAAAATCGATTAGTATTCAACTTTTGCATTGTCCATCATCCCCTTTATTTAATTAAAATAAGATTTTTCAACGGAACATCATGATCTTCAATTTTCCATTCTGTTTGGTCAAAAGCCTGGATGGAATTAACCAAGCTAAGAGTTTGAGTAGGATATTTCTTTAAAAAACGATCATAATACCCACCACCAAAACCAAGTCGACTATTTTTATCTAAGCCATAAGCTAACCCTGGTACGATTATTAAATCTAAATCATTTTTTACCTCAGCTTTTGGATCGTGATTTTCTAAAACCCCAAACTTAGTTTTTTCTAAGGAAGTATTTTTATTATAAAGTGTAAATTCCATGTTTCTTTTTGGTAAACAACGTGGAATATATACTTTCTTTTTCATCTTCCATAAAGCAGCAATAATAGGAGCTGTATCCACTTCTAGAGCCATTGAAATAGAAATACCAACATTCTCTGCTTGATGTAATAGTCGGCTTTTAAGTAGCTTTTCTTTTAAGATTCTATCTTCTAATTGTTTTTGCTGATTTTTTTCAAATTCAGTCAGTTTTTTTATTTGTAAATTTCGTAAGTCTTTTTTATTAATTAAATTCATTAAATAAAATATTATTAGATACAAAAAAACAACAGGAATTGCCTGTTGCTTTGATTACTTAGTTTCGCGGTGAAGTGTTACCTTTCTTTCAACTGGGCAATACTTCTTTAAAGCTAAACGTTCCGGATGCTTACGCTTATTCTTTTCAGATAAGTAACTTCTATCGCCACATTCGGTGCATTCAAGGATAATATGTTCTGCCATGTTTTCCACCACCTACTTATTTAGTTAACTGTTAAACTATACCATGTTTTCCGCACTTTTACCAGTACTTTTCTATTTATTAAGTTTGAAGTAGTCTTCAACCATTGCCTTTGCCACTTGCAAAGTATATGAACCTTCTTTATCTGGGTCAAGTCCTGGGAAGACTACAGCTACAGCGATTTCAGGATCTTTTGATGGGGCATAACCAACAAAAGTAGCGTTAATAACTTCTGGCGCATGTGGATTACCTGGATTATCTTCATCATAGTAAAAAGTCTGAGCAGTACCAGTTTTACCAGAAATCGAAGGCTTAACATTCTTTAATGAGTGGGCTGTTCCCCATGAATTAGTACCATGAACAACGCGGTACATCCCTTGATGAATAACATCAAGTTGATCCTGCGTCCAAGGAATACGCATCTGAACCTGTGGCTTAGTGTTATGAAGAATTGATACTTTATCACCTTGTGAATTAGTTTCACCAACTGATTGAACTAAATATGGACGCATACGATAACCACCATTAGCAATAGTTGAAATATATTGTACTAATTGAATTGGCGTATAAGCATCATAGTTTCCATAAGACAAGTCAAGAACAGAACCGGTAAGCAATTGACCAGCTGAGTTATATGAACGACCTTGAATTCCTGAAACTTCTCCAGGAAGGTCTACACCTGTTTTTTGACCCAAACCAAACATTGCAAAATTACGTCTCAATTTAGTAAATGCATCTGAAGGCATTGAGATAAAACTATGTGGCGTATATTTAGCATTTACCCATCTTAAAGCCAATTGCATCATGTAAATGTTACTTGATACTTCAAGGGCTGTTGGAGCATCAAGACTACCAAATGTACCAACTGGGTAAACAGATTTCTTAATTGGAGAACCTGGTAAGTAAATTGGCGTATCGGGCATCACATTATTAGTTGGTGTAATAACACCATTCATTAATCCACCCGCAACAGTTGCACCTTTGACTGCAGACCCCATAACAAAGGATTTATTAATTACACCTAACGCATCATCAGTATCTTTATTAGTCTTTGCATTATGATCAATACCTGCAATCGCTAAAAGTGCTCCAGTCTTTGGATTCATCGCTACTGCATAGGCACCATTAGAATACTGCGTAGCACCTGCAGCTTTAGCAGCCGCGTATTGCTTTTTCAGTGCATCTTCTACTTGTTGTTGATATTTAGCATTCATTGTCAAAATCAAACTGGCACCACTTTGTCCTTTATAGACAGTCTTAGTTTGTTCAACACCATCTCTGGACTTAGTAACTACCTGCGACTTAGACTTAGTTCCTTTCAGAAGCGGTTCATACTTTTCTTCTAAGTAACTTGTACCTACACGGTCATTTCGTGAGTAACCTTGTGTTAAGTAGTACTGCAAGTTATCACTTGGCAAACCAGCCTTTTCTGAAGAAACGGAACCAATGATACTTTTAATAGATTTTCCATTTGGATAACTTCTTGACCAGTCAGTTCCAATACCTACACCTGGTAATTCAGATAAATGCTCTCCAACTAATGCCATTTCTCGATCAGTTAGATCTTTATTCTTAATATAGATAGTGGATAAGGTGTATGCTCCAGAAATCTTATTGAAAATTAAAGCAGCTGTTTTTTGACGTTTAGTAAAATGGATATCTTGCTTTTCAACACGCTTTAAGACATTATTATAGATTTGACTTGAACTTAAAGCATCCCCATTACTATCATAACGCTCAGATCGAGGCAGCTTAGCTGTTTCCTTTTCTGATATTTTACTGTTAGCTAAATAATAATCATAGAGCTGTCTTTGGGTAGGTTCTTCATCAAGTGTTATATATTGACTTAAGCGATTAGAAATTTTATATATTTGACTAGACGTAATGCTAGAATTTTTGGTATAAGTAATTGCGTTATTAGCTTTATTACCTACCAAAACTTTACCGCTGCTATCATACATCACACCACGTGGTACATTATTTGATACAATCTTTTGGTCGGTTTGCTGTACCTCTGCTTGAAAACGTCCACCGTAGAAAAGCTGTAAGTAGGCCAATTGACCAATTAATAATAAAAATAAAACTAAAATGACGCCCAAAATAATTTTCATTCTTAGGGGCGTCGAAGTGGAATTTCTATTCGAACCTTTACTCTGTTTTAAATAATTCAAAATTCTAACCTCACTAAACTAGAATTGATTTTAGCAAAAAATGCATCTAAATTCTATTTTTCTCCCAGTGAAAATCGCAATAATTATATATTCTTAAGAAGTAGGGTATTTATCAATGATTATCAACAAAGTTAAAACATATTTTAAAAATAAATATCTATATTGGCTTTCTTTTTTACTGCCTACTTGTATCTTTGCAAGCTATTTTCTATATCGAGGCCAAGAAATTTTAACCGTTGATTTAGGGCAACAATATATTGACTTTCTTTCTTTTTATAAAAATAATCTACTCTCTAATCCTTTAAACTTTATTTTTACATTCAGTAATGGTCTAGGGAGTTCGTTTATTGGAACTAGTGCCTATTATTTAAATAGTCCCTTTAATCTTCTACTATTACTTTTTTCAAATTCATCTTTACCAATAGCTATTCTTTTAATTATTAGTCTAAAAGTCGGCGCTATTGGTTTAAGTAGCTTTTTTTATTTTCAGAAATTCTTCAAGGGTGATAATAAAATTTTTGCTTTAGCCGCTAGTCTTGCTTTTGCACTGAGCGGTTTTGTTGTTAGCTATAATTTAAATCTCATGTGGCTTGACAGTTTAATTTTATTACCTGTTTTACTAGACGCAATTGATAAATTATTTGAACAAAAGAAACACTATTTTTATCTTATCATGATCACTTTTTTACTGTGGTTAACTAATTTTTATACCGGCGTCATGGTACTATTTTTTGGCTTACTATATTTTATTACTGCCCTAATTAACCATTCTTTTTCAAGCCAAATTATTTTCCACTATTTTGCTAAGAGTATCCTAGGAACTACCCTCGCTGCATTTGCATTATTACCAGCTTTTTTTGAAATATTAAATGGAAAAATCAAGTCCGACACCACTATTTCGCTAGGTTTTCAATTTGCACCCTATCAAGCACTGGATAAATTAGTAATTGGCGCATTTAATTTTACTGAGATGGAAAAGGGACTACCTAACATTTTTTTAACTAGTACTTTTACTATCTTGTGCCTCCTTTACTTCATCAATCACCATTTTTCTCTAAAAGAAAAATTCACATCAGCTATTTTACTATTATTTTTATTCTTCTCTTTTAGCTTTAATCCATTAGTTCTTTTATGGCACTTAGGTCAGTATCCCGTTTGGTATCCAGCACGCTTTAGCTTTATCTTTTCTTTCTATGCAATCTATCTTGGTGTTCAAGTGATTGCACATACACACAAATTTAATATCACTAGTAAAACAGTTGCCTTACTTTTAGTAATTAGCTTAAGTGTCTTTCTTTTATTAAATATCCATCAAAAAGAATTTTTGAATCAAACTAATATTATTCTTACTATCCTTTTTCTTTTATGTAGTTTACTCATAATTTTATTTTTTAACTATAAGTGGATCCCAGTAATCTTTTTTGGAATAGTAGGACTAGAAGTAAGTATTAATCTGTTAGCAAGTTTAGATAATATCTCTTATCAAAAAAACTTTGATTATGCTAATTTCACTAGTAATGTTTCTCAAACTACAACCTATTTACATAAATATGACTCCGGCTTATATCGCACAGAAAAGACATTTACTCGTTCCGATGACGACCCATTCAGTAATAATTACTATGGGGTTAGCAACTTTAATTCTATTTCTGATCGTGCGGCTATTAACTTAGTAGATTATCTTGGGCTAGAAAACAATGATAATTCTTTTACCAATAATTTCGCTACGCCCTTATCTGATAGTTTTTTAGGCATCAAATATAATATTGTCCCCATTAAGAATAGGCGTAATCTACCTGAAAAAGAACAAGTTGTATTTACGAGTGCTTTTTATCGACCAGATTTAGTTACAAATACAGTCGTTAAAAGTTTTAAACAATTACAAATTAGAAAAAATTCATCTGCTTTACCACTTATTTTTATTTCAAATACCCATCAGAAAATCACCTTTTATAATAATATGCCTGCTACAAATCAAAATAATCTCTTTAGCAGCATCGTCGGTCAAAAACTTAATCTTTTCAATAGTTTATATCTAACAAATCCAAGCAAACTAAAAAACACTAAGCGTAGCAAGAATATCAATGAATATAAAAAGATTGATAAAAATAAAACTGCTACAATAACCTTTAATATTTCCTCATTTGAAAAGGGAGCTTATTATCTCGAGCTTCCCTCAAACTTAACTACTAATGTCACTTCTATTATTGTTAATAATCACCAACTTAACAATGATGATTTAGGTATTTCAAGTAAATTACTAAATATTGGATATTATTCGAAAAATACTCCTATTAAAATTGTTTTCAATCTAAACACTGAAAATATCAATTTAAATGGTATTAGAGTTCTTCAATTTAGAGAAGATGAATTTACCAAAATTATCCGTAAATTCAATCAAAAACAGCCCGTAACTCATCAAACAAGTCCTATTTCTTTAAAACTTAATTACACTGCACAAAAAAATGAAACTTTAAATTCTACCATTCCTTATTCAAAAAATTGGCTAATTTTTGACAATGGTAAACTTTTGCAAACCCAAAAATTTGCCCAAACATTTTTAAGTGCACCTATAAAAAAAGGGACCCATCACCTTACTTTAATTTATGTACCAATTGCTTTCTTAATTGGTCTTATAATTTCGATTATTTCAACCATAATTTTATTTATTTTTAAACCAAAAAGGGATTAACTTACCAGCTTTTACGTAAGTTAATCCCTTTTTTAGATAAATTATTTAAATTAGTTCAATGTCTTAACGTCATTGATAGTAACATCAAAAGTTCCACCTGGGGTGTTGATAGTTACTTTTTCACCCTTCTTCTTACCAAGTAAAGCTTGAGCAATTGGTGAATCATTAGAAATTTTTCCATTAAGCGGATCAGATTCATCAGATCCAACAATAGTATAGGTTTCTGGATCATCAGTACCTACTTCAGTGTAAGTAACAGTTTTACCAATAGAAACTTCATTAGGATCAACACTATCTGCATCAACAACTTGTGCATACTTAAGCATTTGTTCAATTTGAACAATACGTTGTTCTACAGCACTTTGTTCATCTTTTGCTGCATCATACTCTGAGTTTTCTGATAAGTCACCGAATGATCTAGCAACCTTAATTCGTTCAATAACTTCTGGACGTTTTACTAATTTTAAGTTTTTTAATTCCTTCTGAAGTTTTTCCTTACCTTCAGCAGTCATTGGATAAACTTTTTCTGCCATACTAAAAAATCTCCTTACCTATACCTATTTTTCTTTGCACCAAACAGCTTATGTTTTCTACCTAAAAAAGTCAACCATTTTTACTGGCCTAAACTACTATTTCGTTTCAAATGTTCATCATAGTTTTCGTTGTAGTAAACCTTACCGGTCTTAAGGTTTGCAACAAAGTAGAGATAGTTAGACTTAATTGGGTTCAATACAGCACTAATTGAATCTAGACTTGGATTGTTAAATGGTCCAGGTCCATATCCTTTGTGAACATATAAGTTATATGGTGATTTTACTTTAATATCCTTTAGTGATAAAGAATGTTTATGCTTATTCAATGCATACATTACTGAAATATCTGACTGAAGTGGCATATTAGCTTTAAGTCTGTTAAAGAATACTCCAGCAATCATACGCCTATCTTTAGTTTTAACACCTTCACGTTCTACTAATGAAGCTAAAGTTAAAACTTCCTGTACTGTTAAGTGCTTCTTCTTAATTGAACTATAGTATGGTTGCAAAACTTGATCAGTCTTATCAACCATTTGGTTAACTAATTCTTTTAAAGAAGCTCCTTGATAAACATCATATTTTGCTGGGAAGAGATATCCTTCTAAATGATAGCGAACACCCTTACTGTTCATAGAGCTAGTTAAAAGTTTAGGATATTGCTTCTCTAAACTCTTCATAAAGCTCTTATCTTTCATTAGCTTTAAGAAATCTTGTCGACTATACTTGGTATTCTTGCTAACTGTAGTGGCAATACTATCAATTGTTTGTCCTTCTTTTATTAGAACATGACCAACAACTGGCCGACCACCTCCACCTTGCAATTGGCTCACAATCTCTTTGTTATGCATTGAAGGTGATAAATAAAAATTCCCTGCTTGAAAATTTGTCGCACTATGACTCTTTAACCAAAAGTTGAAAACGGCCGCATTTCTAATAATCTTTTTCTCTTGTAAAATTTGAGCAATTTGACTATTAGTTGCTCCCGCAGGAATATGAACACTAACAACATCTTCATCATGTCGATTGGCTGGTTGAAGTGCGTATCCTACGTAACAGCCTCCAATCAAGACAACTAAAACTAAAATCGCTCCTAGTCCACCAAGGATCCAGCGAGTAACCTTTTTAGATGCCTGTTCCTCTAACTCATGATTTTTCTTTTTGTCTTGATTTAGCAAATGCTTTTCCTCCGAAAATCACAAAAATCTAAGACAATTATAGCAAAGCTCCCCAGAAAAGAATTAACGAACTTTAATCTTTAGACTTTCTTTCAGATCTGCTTCAATTTTTTCCATTGCTGTAGTTACAATTTCATCCGTTAATGTGTCTTTTTCATTTAAGAAAGTTAATGAGTAAGAGATTGATTTATGACCCGATTCAATCTGACTTCCGGCATAAACATCGATTACTCGAATATCGTAAAGATATTTGCCTCCATTTAACTTAATTTGAGCTTCAATTTGTGCATTAGTTACATCATTAGGTACTAATAGAGATAAATCTCGCTCAATAGCTGGGAATTTCGGAGCAGCCTTAGCTTTCATCCCTTTATGAAGCATAGAAACAATTGCATCTAAATCAATTTCATAAACATATATCTCACTGCCACGTAATGCTTTGTCAAGCGTAGTAACAGCATGTGCTAACATTCCAATTAGACCAACATATTGATCCTTAATATAAATACCAGCAGTTCTAGTTGGATGCATTCCTTGAACCAGTTCAGCGCGATACTCTACATCTTCATCTTTGATACCAATTGCTCTAAATAAGTTAGTTAATTGGCCCTTTACAAAATAGAAGTCAATCTTTTGGTCTAAATGTTGCCAATTGGCTGCTAAAGTATGTCCTGAATAAAGAGCAGCTAAATGTTCATGTTCATTAAATGTATTATTTTCATGATCATAAACTCTACCTTGTTCAAATAAAGCTAATTCTTTTTGCTTACGGGCCATATTGTAGCTTGCAGCATCAACCAATCCTGTTATTAGGTTTTCTCTCATAGTTGAACGACTTGAGTTTAATGGCCATTGAACTTCAACTACTGGTTTAGGATCTTTAGTAAATGAAATTGCTTTTTCCGGAGAAGTCAATGAGTAAGAAATTGCTTCCATTAATCCTTGACCTTGAACGATATCTTTAATTCTACGCATAGCAGTTTCTTTAGCTGAGTAACCACCGTGAGTTTCAGCTAAAAGCGGTTGGGTAGACTTCAAGTTATCATAACCATAAATTCGGCCAACTTCTTCTACTAAATCTGCTGGAATAGAAATATCCCATCTCCTATTAGGAACGGTAACCACTAACTCATCTTCAGAGCCTGCAACAGTAAAACCTAACTGATCAAAGATCTTTTCCATTTCAGCTCTGCTTAACTCAGTTCCCAATACCTTATTAATATAAGATACTGTAGTTTTAACTACTGAAGGATTTCTTTGAGCATCAGTTGCTTTTATTTCACCTTCATTAACTGTACCATCCGCATCATTACGCAATAACAATGCAGCCATATCCAAGGCTTTTTGAGTATTATCCCAGTTAACACCCTTTTCAAATCGGCTTGATGCTTCAGTTCTGTTAGCGTGACGCAATGCAGATTTTCTTACACTAGTTCCATCAAAAACGGCAGATTCTAAGATTACATCAGTAGTATCGTCTTCAACTTCTGAGTTCTTACCACCCATGACACCGGCCATCATAACAGGCTTTTGACCGTCAGTAATGATGATGTCATTTGGATCTAATTCTACTTCTTTATCGTTCAATAATGTAAGCTTTTCATTTTTATTTGCTTTTCTAACTTCTAGTTTACCGTCCTTAAAAGTACGAGCATCATAAGCATGCATTGGTTGACCAGTTAAAAGCATTACATAATTAGTAACATCGACCACATTATTAATCGGACGAATTCCTGCATTCCAAAGGCGTGTTTGCATCCACAATGGACTTTCACCAATTTTCACATTAGAAACTTTTCTTAAGTAAAACTTAGGTGCTAATTTTTCATCAACTTGTACATCTAATTCATTAGTCCAGTCAGATCCATCTGCCTTAAGCACTACTGGTTCAACTTTAGGTTTTTCATCAATAATTGCACCAACTTCATAAGCGGCACCTTCCATTGATAAAGTATCAGCACGGTTTGGAGTAATATCAAAATCTAAAATATAGTCATCCATGCCAAGTGCTTCGTATACTTCTTCACCTGGTTTTACATCTGCATCTTTAGGGAAAACAAAAATTCCATCTGCATATTTTGCAGGAACTACCTTATCTTCAAAACCAATTTCTTGAAGTCCGCAAATCATACCGTTTGATTTAATTCCGCGAATTTTACCACGCTTAATTTTTTCATTTCCGGCAATTCTTGCCCCGTGTAAAGCAACAATAACATCTTCACCAGCTGCAACATTAGGAGCACCACAAACAATCTGAATTGGTTCTTCTTCACCAACATCAACTTGACATTTGTGTAAGTGAGTCCCTTCAATATCCTCACACTCTAAAATGTGTCCAACTACTAATTTTTTTAATCCTTCTGCTGGGTGATCTACAGATGCGATCTCAACACCAGTTCTAGTAATCTTTTCTCCTAAATCTTTAGGATCTTCATCTAAATTAAGAAAATCTTTTAACCAATTATATGAAACAAGCATTAATCTTCCTCCTTACGGAATTGTGCCAAGAAACGTACATCATTAGTATAGAAATCACGAATATCAGAAATGCCGTATTTCAAAATTGCAAAACGATCTAACCCTAAACCAAAGGCAAAACCACCATAGACTGTTGAATCTACACCAGCATTTTCTAAAACATTTGGGTGAACCATACCAGCACCAAGTACTTCGATCCAGCCAGTATACTTACAAATTGGACAACCCTTACCATCACAATTAAAACAAGAAACATCCATTTCAACTGATGGTTCAGTAAATGGGAAGTAAGATGGACGAAGACGAGTCTTGCGATCTTGACCAAAAACGTGCTTGGCAATCATTTCTAGAGTTCCTTTAAGGTCTGACATAGTAACATTTTTATCGATTACTAAGCCTTCCATTTGTTGGAATTGATGGGAGTGCGTTGCATCATCATCATCTCTACGATATACCTTACCAGGACCAACCATCTTTAATGGACCTTTAGAAAAATCATGCTTTTCTAAAACTCTAGCTTGGTCTCCTGAAGTTTGAGTTCTAAGTAAATTTTCCTCGTCAATATAGAAAGTTGCTTGCATATCACGAGCAGGATGGTCTTTTGGCAAGTTCATCATTTCAAATACATAGTGATCAGTTTCAATTTCTGGACCTTGAACTACTTCATAACCCATTCCAATAAAGTAGCTTTCCAAATCATCCAAAATAATATTAATAGGATGTTTTGAACCTAAATGTCCCTCACGACCAGGCAAAGTAACATCAATTTTTTCTTCTTCTAATTTTTTAGCAATTAAAGTTTGTAAGAAGTTATTTTTTGCTTCATCTAACTGCTTTTGAAAGAGATCACGAACTTGATTTACTTCTTGACCCACTTTAGGTCTATTTTCTGGGGCAATATCTTTCATTGAGTGAAGAATTTGAGTTAATTCACCCTTGCGTCCCATTAATTCTACTCTAATCTTATCAAGCATTTTTTGGTTTTCAGCCTGATTGATTTGGTTCAATCCTTCTTCTTTTAACTTATTTATTCTATCGAATAAGTCCATCTTATTTTCCTTTCCAACAAAAAAGCTCCGTCCCAAAAGGGACGAAGCTTCGCGGTACCACCCTAGTTTGAACTAGCACAAATAAAGTGCGTGTTCACACTCTTTTCGAATAACGGTGAAATACCGGAATTGATTAGATTCTGCTCCTAAGATGAAATTCATGCTTCTAACTTAAGTTTCTTTCACCAGTGAAACTCTCTCTAAAAAGCTATCCACACTACTAATCTTAATCATCGCATTTAATTATAATAGTATCTTAAAACTTTTTACCTAACTTTGCAATTACCTTTAAGCCCATTTATCAGCCCAATTATGGACTTGCTCAAAAACGGGTTGTAAATCGGCACCCTTTTGAGTCAAGGTATAGCTGATAATTCCACTCTTTTTGTCTACAGTACGGTTAACAATTCCGTCTTTTTCTAGTTCTTTTAGTCGTTCAACTAAAACACGATCAGAGCATTTACTAATGCAACGTGCTAAATCCTTAAAACGCATTGCATTAGTATCACACAAAGAGCTAATAATTAAGCCGTTCCATTTTTTACCAATAATTCCAAAAGCATCAATAAAATGCGAACACAGTGAATAATCTTCTGGATCCGGACAGTCAGTCATTTTAGTTTTGCTTTCAATTTCTTGGGACATCTGTATTCCTCCTAAAAAATCAAAATAATTTTAAATCATCTATACTAAGATTATAGTGATTACACTTACTAAAAACAAGCTGCAAGCTTATGAAAAATGATAAATCATAATACCCGCTGCTACTGCCGCGTTTAGTGACTCTGCCTTTCCCTTTATCGGGATATAGATCTTTTTATCAGCTGTTTCAATTACCTCTTTACTTGCCCCATGAGCCTCATTTCCAATTACGAGCGCTAATTGAGGAACTGGAGCACAATTATTCAAGGACTTAGCGGTTTTATCAAGAATACTTACATAGACTGGAAGGCCGTTTTCCTTAAAACTACTAATAGCTTCTAAAATCGGATTTTGGATAATTTGAATATGGAACTGGCTCCCCTGCATACTACGCTGAACTTTTGGATTATATAAATCTACACTTTCTTCAGATAATACTACACCATCAAAACCGGCTGCATCGGCTGTACGAATAATCGTTCCAACATTCCCTGGATCAGTTAAATTATCTAAAACAACCCATTTTCCATATTCAAAACTAAATGATTTTGGTTGATTAATTGGTAGCACCATAAAGATATCTTGACTATTCTTAGTGCTACTTAAATGCTGAGCAATTGCATCAGTAATCTGGATGACTTTATCATCTTTTAATTTATAACTCGCCTCTAACTTTTCTAAGGCTTCTGCTGTTCCTAAAATATAAAGATAATTTTCATGACTCTTTAAAGCTTCTTCAACTAAATGAAAACCTTCAATTAAATAAGTTTGAGTCTTTTTACGATACTTTTTCTGTTCAAGCTTTCTAAGGCTTTTAATTGTGGGATTATTTACTGAGTTAATTTCTATCATAAATTTCTACTTCCTTCTACTCTAATATTTTAAATTACCTCGTCCAAAATTAACATGTTAAAATTTAAATTAGAATATACAGAAAAGAGTGATACTTATGAAAACAGTCACAATGAGAGTTACAGGCTTAGTACAAGGAGTTGGCTTTAGATGGACAACTCAAATGATTGCTCAAGAACTAGGAATCACAGGTACTGTTAAAAATAATCCAGATGGATCTGTATCAATTGTAGCTCAAGGGGATGAACTCCCATTAGAGCATTTTATCAAAAAAATCAAAGCATCTCCTTCAGTTGCTGCCCATGTTGATCATGTAGATTTAAAGACAATTCCCAATACAGAAAAATTTACTCGCTTTAGTGTGGTTTATTGATACTTTAACAAATAACTAGTAAACTTTATTGCAGTAACAATAAAGTAGGAAAGGTTATAGTTAATGAAATCAAAAACTAAATATTTTAGTCTATTTGCCATGATAACTGTGCTAGCACTTACCTTAACCGGATGTGCTAACAATGGTCAAAGCATCTATCAAGCACCCACTAGTGGGCCCTATGCTTGGGTCTTTAGTCTATTTGGCAAACCAATTCAAAACATCATGTTAGCTGTTGAGAATCAAATTGGTGGATCAAATGGAGCCGGCTGGGCAATTATTATCATCACTTTTGTTGTTCAGCTCATTGTTATGCCTCTTCGACTAGCATCCCAACGTAAAATGACTACCCAACAAGAGAAAACTCAAAAGCTCCAACCTCAAATGAAATTGATCCAAGAAGCACTTAAGAAGCCTGGCCTAACACAACCACAACAAATGCAAATTAGCCAACTTCAAATGCGCGTTTATAAGGAAAATAATATGTCAATGATGGGCGGAATGGGATGCTTACCATTACTTATTCAGCTTCCAATCATGATGGGAATTTATCAAGCTGTAGCTTATTCTAAAGAATTAGGTGCTTCAAGTTTCTTTGGTATTTCTCTTGGACAACGATCCATTATCTTAACAATTATTGCTACATTGCTGTATGTAGTTCAAGGTTATCTTTCAATGGTTGGAATACCTGAAGAACAAAAGAAAGCAATGCAAATGACTTTAATTCTAAGTCCAGCTATGACTTTCTTTATTAGTATTTCTGCTCCAGGCGCCCTAGCACTTTACTTCTTAGTCGGTGGACTTATTGCTATCTTGCAACAATTAATTACTACTTTTATTATTATGCCAAAAGTAAAAAGAGATGTTGCAGCTGAATTAAATGAACGTCCACTTAAAGTAGTTGTTACTCAAGATACCATTGATAACATTCTTAACACTACTTCTTCATCAACTTCCACTCCTGAGACAAATAAAGATCTTCATCAAGATTTACGTGCACGTAATGCGGGTAAACAAAAGCGCCCAAATGATTCAGACAAAAATTAATAAACATAAAAAATAGGAAATCCATTACGGATTTCCTATTTTTTATTTATCTGACTTAGATTTTAATAATGGAAATTCAATCATGAACTTACTGCCTGAGCCAAGTGTTGAACTAACACTGATTTTTCCATGATAACTTTCAACTAGTTTCCGAGCGATAGCTAAGCCTAATCCATTTCCACCTTTTTCACGGGTTCTAGCCTTATCTACACGATAAAAACGATTAAAAATTTTATCCTGTTCATCAGGAGCAATACCTTCACCAAAATCTTGAACTGAAATCTTAACTTTATCTTTTTCAGTAGCAGCAGCCACCAAAATTTCTTTTCGATCAGTAGAATATTTAATAGCATTATCAATCAAAATGATTAAAATTTGCTCGAAATGATTACGATAAATCTTAACTATCGTATCAGGTTTTAGGTCTGCATCATCATAAGTAATGGTAAAGTCTTGATGAATCATTCTCATGTCATTCACAGTTCTGTTTAGTACTTCATTGACATCAGTTGTTTTATCAGGATATTGCAAATCAACTTGTTCCGCCCGAGTCAGATTCAGCATTTCTTGAATCAAATGTTTCATTCTCTTGCTTTCTTGAAGAGAAGCCTGAATTGATTCTTCCAGTACTTGAGGATCATCTTTTCCCCAACGCTCTAATAAGTTTAAGTGTCCTTCAATTACAGCTACGGGAGTTCTCAATTCATGAGAAACATCTCCTACAAACTGTTTTTGCTGCTGCATATAGGCTTGCATTCTATCGAGCATCTTATTAAAAGATGTCGCTAGTTCTCCTAATTCATCATTTCTATGAAGATCGGGTACTCGCCTTTTATCAGTGGGGTCTTTATTAATATCATGAGAAATTTGAGACATTTTCTTAATTGGTTGGACAACACTATTAACTATCAAGTAAGACAAACCAATAAAAATCACAATAGCAATAACTGATAGACCAATCATCCAGTTTCGAATAGATTTCAATACTTGATTTTGTTGATCCATGGAATTATCCACAATCAAATATCCAGTTAATCGATGTGTCCTCTCAGAAAAAATCTTCTGATATACTTTCATATGAATTTTCCCGCGACTCGTCACAACTTTTAGCACATGATTTTCAGTCTTACTAAATTGTGGCATCCCTTCATCGGGAACATTTCCATTACTAAAAACAACATCTCCGGCAGGATTATAAATTGTAATACTGGTATCACGATTAGATAAAGTAGCTAATACGTCATCATTAAAAATATTACCACGATCATTAGAAGTAAGTGGTGTTTGTCCTTCTAAAATACGACTTGT
The DNA here is from genome assembly GCF_948948975.1 of uncultured Lactobacillus sp. Lineage (GTDB taxonomy): Bacteria > Bacillota > Bacilli > Lactobacillales > Lactobacillaceae > Lactobacillus. Next base: position 122,059 of record NZ_CARBVX010000001.1, read on the forward strand.
ATTCGGAGAAAGCTTAGGTACAACATTTGAAATTTGTAAACTTGTTGGAATTTCAACTAGTCTTCTTTGAAATGTAGTTGTTACACTCTCTGTCAAATTTCTTTCCTGTGAGATAATTTGTTGCTCAACTAACGAATAAATTGCAATTGAAAATATAACAAAAGAGACCGTAATTGTCGCTGCAACTAAACTTACCCACTTAAAAGTTAGTGAGGACTTTAGGGTCTCTTTCTTAGATTTATTTTGTTTCTTCACGTGCTTCATCATTTTCATCAGTTCTTACCATATAACCGGTACCACGAACAGTCTTGATGTATGATGGACGGCCCGGTACATCAATCTTATTACGTAAATAACGCACATAGACTTCAACAACATTCGTTTCAATCTTAGATTCAGGTCCCCAAATTTTGTTTAAAAGTTGCTCTCTTGTAACCACATTATTCTTATTTTCAATTAATGTCATTAACAAGTTGTATTCACGTTTAGTTAGATCAACTGTACTATCTCCGCGGTGAACAATTCGATTAGCTGTTTCAATAGTTAAATCATTGAAGTGAACTACCTTTTGAACTCCCATCGTATCGCCCATAGCTCTCTTTTCAATTTGTACTCTTCTTAAAACAGCACGTAAACGAGCTAATAATTCTTCGATTGCAAAAGGTTTAACGATATAATCATCAGCACCATGGTCTAAACCTGAGACACGGTCAATTACTGAATCTCTTGCAGTCATCATAATGATTGGAGTTGTTTTTTCTTGGCGCACACGACGAGCAATTTCCAATCCATTAAGATCTGGCAACATTAAATCTAACAAAATTGCGTCAAAATCTTCATTTAAAGCTAAATCCAATCCTTTCCGACCGTTTCCTTCAACTTGAGTTTCATATTTTTCATGTCTTAATTCTAGTTCTACAAAACGGGCAAGATTTTTTTCATCTTCAATAATCAGAATTTTACTCATTATTTTCTCCACTACTATTCAATCTGGTTAAAAATTTTATTAATAAATTAATATTAAATTTAAAGATACATTAATGCAAGGGTTTATTACTTGTTTTTTCATCTTTAAATAAATCCTTAAGCTTAGCAAAAGCAGGATTTTCCTTATTAGATTGCTGTTCTTGATAAGCTTCTTGAGAAATAACCTTCCAGCCTTCTCCTTCAGGAAAGTCTCCTTCGGCCTCTTCTTCAGGGGTCAAGATCACCGATGGTAAGCTTAAAAGTAAGTTATCTTCTACAGCCTTTTGAAGATCAATTGTATCATCCTTAACAGTTACAATTGTATCTTCTTCATCAAGCTGTTCTTGAGTTGGTTCAACTTCACTATAGTTCTCAGTAAAGTTGAATTTTTGATGCATTTTTACTGGCTTTAAGCTACGAGTTGAAGGTACTACAACATCTGCTTCGACAGTAAAATTACCAGTAACAAAAGGTTCATCATAGAAGAAGTCACCGGTAACATGAACATTCTTTGCATCTGCCAGTAATTCTTTACTTCTATCAAAAAATTCTTTACTTAACTCAACGTTCTCATCAACATGAGTTAATGGATTACGACTATTTTTAATTTGCGAATATGAAAACTTTAACATTATTTTACCTCGATTGGTTTACGACCAAAATTTTGATCTTCACCCATAATTTGTTCAAAAAGCCGATCCACTTTCACTTGTAAACCTAAGGTTCCCCTTGCAGCATTTTTCTTATCAACTTTTGAAATAATCGGTACTTGAACATCTTTTCTAATTTTCTTAAGATAATTTCTTCCTCGACTACTGTAACCTAACAGTAAAGTTGAAACATCTTGATAAGAATCCTTTATTTCGTTCTCAGTGACATTTAAAAGCGTGTAAAGACATAATCTTCTTAAACGAGCATAAGTATATCGCTTAGACTTAATTTGCCGTAAAAATGAAGTAAAATCTTCTGCCGTATGGATTTCTTCCTTCATTTTATACTCTAGTCCTTCACTCATTTGATAAATTGACTGCAGTTCTTCTAAACTTGCACTTTCAATTCGATACTTCAAAAAGTTAAATAAAAGATTCCAGTTCGGATAAACTTTTTGACTTTCTAAACTTACCAATTCTCCTTTAGGAAGATATCTTTTTAATTCAGATAAGTCATTAGGATGATGCAAGCAATAATTTCTAATAGCCGTAGCTGAGGAAACTATTTTATCTTGTAAAAGGGGATCATCATGTCCACTTCCTACTCTTGTTATAGGATGTAAATGAAGTGGATTTTTTAATTGTTCACTTGCAACTGCATAAGCAACGGCTAACATCATGTTAGGTTGATTTACCTCATGCCCCACTTCTCTAGCAACCATTTCATTATATTGAGTAGCATAAGTTTGAGTGTAGTCTCGAAAGTCCATCCGATTCTTTGGAATTTGATTTATTTTTTGACCTAAATAAGAAAAATTTAGATTTGAATCCTCTACTCCAAAAAATAATTCTGACACTCCCAAATCACTCAACATTTTAATACTACCATTAGCAAAAATATCAGCTGGCTGCACAGCAAAAGAAAATGGTAGTTCGAATACTAAATCAGCTCCAGAAGCTAAAGCTGCTTTTGCTCTTTGCCACTTATCCATAATCGCCATTTGTCCACGTTGAACATAATTACCTGACATTACAACAATTATTGGATCATTTTTAGCTGCCAAGCGGGCTTGATTCATTAAAAACTCATGGCCGCTATGAAAAGGATTATATTCGGCTACAATGCCAATTACACTCATACTCTTACCTTTAGTCTAAGTTTAATTCTAGTTTCTTACCATTGCTCCAAAGCTTTTCTAAGCCATAAAAGTCTCGTGCATCTTCAGTAAATACATTTACAACTACATCTCCCATATCTACCAAGAGCCAGTTAGAATCACGAGTTCCTTCAATACGGTAGTCTTCTTTTCCATGTTCATGAATTTTATCAATAATACTGTTAACAATGGCATGAAGTTGACGGTTTGAGCCAGCTGTTGTTACAACATAGTAATCAGCTAAAATACTAATTCCTTGCATATCATATGCTTCAGTATCTTCACCATGTCTTTCATCGATTGCTTCTACAGTTAAATCTAATAATTTTTTACTATCCAATTTTATTTTTCCTTTCAAAATTCTAACCCTTTACTGCCCATTTATTGTAAGCAGCAAATGTCTTAGGATAAATCTTTTTTCTATTAGTTATTAAAAAATCAAGTGTGTGGGCTAATTCAAAGCCTACCCCATCATCTAAGTTAGCAAAGGCTACTTTTCTTGCTTCTTCTACTCCAGGAAAGTCACGACCTGGCTCAATAAAATCTGCTACAAAGACAATTTTATCTAGTGTGGTCATTTCTACATCAGCAGTAGTATGACGCTTAATAGCAGTTAAAATTTCTGGATCAGTTATCTTTAATTCTTTTTCAATAAAATATGATCCCACAATTCCATGCCAAATAGCTCGATTATAATTAAGTAAATCTGGATCAAAATGCTGCTTCTTAATCACTTCAATAAATCGTGCAGGAGCGACTTGCTTTGCATAATCATGGATAAATCCTGCTAAAGCAGCCTTATCAGGATCATAATTATTAAGTTCAGCTAACTTACGACTAGTTTCACTTACACCAATACAATGCTTAAATCTCTTTTCATCCATGTTGCTTTTTTCTTTAGCAACAATTTCCTCAGAAGTTAACGGGGAATATGTTTTAACAAAATTAATTTCAGTCACGATACAAGCCTCTTGATTCAATATATAAGCGTACACTTTCCGGTACTAAATACCGAATAGAATTACCTGTAGCTATATTTTGACGAATTAAGGAAGATGAAATATCTAGATTTGGTGCATCAACCCAAATCATTGGAAACTTGGGGTTTTGCGGATAATTTGGTCTCCTAACGCCAACTAAGGTAGATAAAAGTGCTATAGTTTCTGGTTCACGCCAATTTTCAAAGTCGTTTACTTCGTCACTACCCATAATTAAGTAATATTGATTACGTGGTGCTCTCTTCTTTAAGTAACGTAAAGTATCAACCATATATGAAGTTCCACCACGCATTATTTCAAAAAGCTTAACATGAAAGTGTGGATTATCATGAGTAGCCAATTCAAGCATTGCACAACGATCTTTAGTGCTTATGTTTCCCGCTATTTTTTTATGTGGCGGCGTATTATTGGGAATAAACCATATTTCATCTAAATGAAGCTGTTTTCTAACTTGCTCCGCCATTGATAAATGAGCTAAATGAACCGGATTAAAAGTTCCTCCCATAATTCCAATTTGCTGAGCAGAGCTCGTAACTGGTTCAAATTGTACTTGTGGTTTTTCTTTTACAACACATTGCATTATATTAACGCTCTTCTAATTCCTAAACCAATTCCTTCTGGTGTATAAGCTTTTACTACGACATTAGCAGGTGTGGTAATAAAGCCAACGCCGCCAAATAAAATATCACTTTTTTCTTTTGGTGAAAAAGTTTGGCCCTTTAATGGTCCGAGATTATCTTCTTTACTTGGTGGAAGCAATAAATCATCTTTATGTTTTTCATAAAATGCATCCGCATTTTCAGTCTTTGTTCTGTGTACATAAAGATCGCGTGCAACATAAATTGTAAATCCAGCAGATGGACCATCTACATAGTCAAAACGTCCCAATCCAGCTAAAAAGATTGTCTGTCCAGGCAAAAGTTGGTAGGTTGCTGGCTTTAATGGCTTCTTTGGTTCAACAACTTCAAGTTCTTTTCCACTCAAATGACTAGCCAGTTGATTGGCATTCAAAATTCCGGGTGTGTCAATTAAATAATGCCCATTAGAAAGTGGAATTTTAATTTCATCTAATGTTGTTCCAGGAAATTTAGAGGTAGTAATGACATCCTTTAAATCACTGTTCATATTGATGATCGCGTTGATTAACGTGGATTTTCCAACATTGGTTGTTCCAACAAAATAGATATCTTTCTTTTCGCCTTTTTTAGCTAAAAATGCCATCAACTCATCTAAATTTTTCTTTTTAGCAGCTGAAACTAAAAATATTTTTTCTGGTTTTAAGCCATTTCGATTAGCTTCTTGGCGCATCCAATCTTTAATTTTGGATTCTTTAGAATTTTTGGGAAATAAATCTACTTTATTACCAACTAAAATATATTCATTACCTCCAATAAAACGCTTAATTGAAGAAATCAATGAATTACTAAAATCAAACAAGTCAACCACATTAACGACTAATGCCTTCTTTTGACTAATTGAATTAAGTAAAGCCAAGAAATCATCGTTATTTTCTTCAACGGGCATAATTTCATTATAGTGTCTTAATCTAAAACACCGCTGACAATATACTTCATTATCATCATTCTCTAGTGCCTTTTTTAAGGCAGAAGATGGTAAGTAGCCCGATTTTTTAGGGTCTTGATCTTGTAATATACTTCCACAACCAATACAACGTAATTCTTCACTCATTCTAATTTCTCCTTAAAAACTACAGGTTTTCTTAAATTCAAAAAGAAAAAGATAAATTTCTCAAAGAAGCGGTTGATTCTTGTATTCCACTTATCCGTTTCAACTAATGGTTTTACTAAAACCGTAGCTACACCAGCTAAATTACCCGCCTGTATGTCAGTAATCAACTGGTCTCCTACCATTAAAACTTGATCTTTTTGTAGATTCAAAGCCTTTAATTCCTTATTAATACCGATGGGCAAAGGCTTGCGTGCTTTTGCAATAAAAGAAATATGGTATGGATTCAGAACTTTTCCAATTCGTTCTGCATTATTATTTGAAATAACAACTAAGCGAATTCCATCCTTGGCTAAGCGTTCATTAAGCTGTTTCATTTCAACCGCTGTATCTGCTTTATTCCAAGCAAGTAACGTATTATCCAAATCGCTAAAAACAGCCTTAATTCCCATCTTCTTTAACTGTTTTGGATCTAAATGATAGATAGTATCTATTGTATAACGAGGTCTAAACAACATTAAAAAATCTCCACTTTTTTCTCATATCTATAGTATCAGAAATCTTTAATCTTTAGAAACATTTGATGATTGAAAAATTAAATTTTACTTTTCTTTAGAATAAAAGATGGTAAAATGATAACAATTTATATTTCCACCGTATTACACAAAGAAGTTAAATTATGAAAAATTTTATCGATCTCCATCTACACTTAGATGGTTCTTTGCCATACCCTACTGTTAAAAAATTAACGAAAGCTCATAACTTTCCAAGTTTAACTGAAACACAACTCAAAGAAAAGCTCTCTGTTTCTAAAAATTGCATTGATTTACAAGAGTATCTAACTAAGTTCGATTTTCCTCTACTACTTTTGCAAACTAAGAAAGATCTAGAAACAGCGATTTTTGATCTTTTAAAAAATTTGCGTTCTCAAGGACTAGTCTACACAGAAATTCGATTTGCTCCTCAGTTTCACACTCAAAAAAGCTCACTCAAGAAGGAGCGATGAGATCCTGCATTTCAGGACTTAAAAAATTTTATCAGTGGCAAGATGCGCAACAAGACAATTCTTACCCTCTACATGCAAATTTAATTCTTTGCCTCATGCGTTTACCACATCGGGACCAAGAAAATAATTTAACTGTCAAGTTGGCCGCTAAATATAGTTCCCAATGAGAAAAAAATGCTCCGCTTATGCGGAGCATTTTTAATATTCTTAGTTCAAAGCTTTCTTAGCAGCATCTGCTAAATCAGCAAAAGCTTTTTCATCGTTGTAAGCAATGTCAGCTAACATCTTACGGTTCATGTCAATACCAGCTACCTTTAAGCCGTGCATTAACTTAGAGTATGAAAGACCATTTTGTCTTGCAGCAGCGTTGATACGAGCAATCCATAATTTTCTGAATTCGCTCTTACGCTTCTTACGGTCACGGAAAGCATATTTACGAGAAACAAATACTTGAGTACTTGCTGCTTTAAATTGTAAGTGTTTTGAGCCACGGTAACCCTTGGCTAATTTCATGATCTTCTTACGACGAGCGCGTGTTACGGTTCCACCTTTAGTTCTTGGCATCTAAAATTCCTCCTCAAAAAGTCTTCTAATAATTAACGCATTTGGGAAAGCATCTGTTTGATGCGCTTTAAGTCACTTGCTGAAACCATAGCAGCTTTTCTCAAATGACGACGTTGTTTCTTAGTCTTACCGTGGAAACGGTGTCCAGTGTAAGCATGGTGACGCTTTAAACCACCATTAGCAGTTCTCTTGAAACGCTTTGCTGAAGCGCGGTGTGTTTTTTGCTTTGGCATATCTATTCCTCCAATTAACTACTTTTTCTTTTTATCTTTCTCACTTAATGGAGCAAGCATTAAGAACATTGAACGGCCTTCCATCTTTGGCTTAGTAACTACATTAGATAAATCACTAGCTTCGTCAGCCATCTTTTCTAAGACCTGTTTACCTAACTCCTTGTGAGTAATTGCCCGGCCTCTAAAGCGAATAGAAACTCTAACTTTAGCGCCTTTGGTCAAGAATTTACGAACATGCTTTAACTTAGTGTCAAAGTCATTTCCTTCGATTGTTGGACTTAAACGAATTTCCTTGACAGCCATAACCTTTTGATTCTTACGGTTTTCTTTGGCTTTCTTTTGTTGTTCAAAACGGAATTTACCGTAGTCCATAATTCTAGCAACAGGTGGCTTAGCATTAGGAGAAAGCAAAACCAAATCAAGGTCAGCATCAGCTGCTTTACGTAAAGCTTCATTCTTGGATACAACACCAACTTGTTGGCCATCAACTCCAATTAAACGAACTTCACGAGCACGAATATCTTCGTTTAAAATCATATTTCTTGGTATGAGTATTCACCTCCACGTTAATTTCGAGGACAAGAAAAAAGCGGGCAAAGTTAACGCCCGCTTTTAATCAACAGATATTATCGATCAGCCCAGAGGTAATATTAACTTAGGCGAGAAGCGGGAGCTTCTTCTTGTTCTCAACTTCTAAATTATACCATCTAATTGACTTACGTCAAGAATTTTATTTTTTCAAAACATACTTAGCATATTTATAATCTAATTTTTATTTAATTTTTGCTCCACAGTGAGTACAAAATGTTGCATCTAAAGTCACTTCACTACCACCTGAAGGACAAAACTTACTTGTTTCCTCTACTACAGCTTGGTTTTCTCCTTTAATCGCATTAACAATAGTGGCCGTATTAACATTGTTATTATTAATTTGACGATCTGTTTGCATTCTAACATTTCTATCATCTTGATAAGAAGCCAACTTTTCATTTATTTCATCAACAAAAGTACTAATTTTACTACTTTCAAAGAAAGGTACAGAAATTTGTTGACGAATACCTGCTCTTTCAAAAGACATACTAGCTTTAATTCCTGATAAAAACATTACAATTCCGATTAAGGCTACAATTAAGCCTCCCAAACCACTATTCCCCATAGACGCAAATCCACCTAGAGTAATGATTGCACCAAAAATCATTGCTCCCAGCTTAAAAGAAGTTGAAGTAGATACATTAGTAATGCCTGATAACGGAGTATGTTGCTTATCCTTTCCCGCAGGTATAAGTCCAAAAAATACTGTATTAGGCATGTCAATGTTTAAAAATCTATCATTTACTGACATACTTCCTTTAACCCAAAAGGCAAGTAAACTCACTGAAAACTTATTTGCTTCATTCGCCGAAATGTTTGATTCTACCATAATTTATTAATTCCTCCAAATATATATAAGCATACTTATTAAGAGTACCTTTCAACTTCTTTTTAGTCAAGAGGATTATTAGGAGGTAGACATGATAGTCCTATATTTACTCCCAAGCGTAAATAAAACATTTTACAGTCAAGCGTTATCTGGAGGTTGATCAAAAAGCGTTACTATAAATTAAAAGCAAGCTTTATAGTAACTTCTGATTCAATTTAAATGGTAAAAATAATTATCTCAACTAGACTCTAGGGGGTAAATTCATCAATCGGTCAGTATTTTCTTCTAACACCTTCCCTTTTTTACCATACATCATCCACACCGTAACAGCTAATGGAACTAAAACCATTAGAACTTCAGAAATGTAATCTGTGGCCCAGCCATTAAATTGCCAGCCTGCAGAATTCCAACCACTCTGCAGGTTTGCAAGGTAATCGGTCAAGAAGTGAAAAATCATTGGTAGCCAAAGTTTTCCACTATAAAGGTAAAGCACAGCCCATAAAAAGCCACTTCCCATCATTCCAATTACTTGAGCAATTGTAGCTTCAAAGGTTTCACCATTCCAGCCAACATTTCCTAGGTGAGATAATCCGAAAAGAAGCGCAGAACCATAGATAGCTATTGGTACACGCCAACTACGATATCGCTTAAAGCCAGCAAGTAAAATTATAATAGCCAAATATCTTTCAGTTTCTTCTAGTACCCCTGGTTCTAGAGCAGATGTAAAACTTGCAATAGTAACATATTTTTTTTGCAAATCAATTGAGTATCTAAAAAATGCAGTCCAAATTTGCTTATCATAACTAATAAATGCATTGTAAAACACATCAATAGATGCAAACAATACTAGTAATAGTAAGATCGAATATTGAAAATTTCTGCTTTTTACAAACTTCAAATTAGGATTAAAGTGAAATCCCCATGCTTTTCCTAAAAAGCAAGCTAAAATTAATAAAGCAAACGCTGCAACTACGCCTTGGCCAGTAATTGAATGAAGCCACGGTAAATTCTTGCTAACTTTTAATAAAGAATCAGGGCCATATTGTGTTCCTAGAAGGGCAACTCCTACTAAACGTAAAAACCAATTCTTCAAACTACCCACAAATAAAATTGCGAGGGGTAACAGTAAAACTAAATAGCTCACCCAGAGTAAAAGAACCCATAGAATTTCTAGCTGAGGGATATTCTTTAAGAAGTAATTACCTATTTCTACCCACACGCTTGGAAATAAAGTACTTAGACCAAATAAATTTAGCCATCTTACAATTTCAAAGATTATTCCATTCATTTTTTTGCTCTTTGAACATATAAATTGAGTCCAAAAATTATTATAAAGAAAGCTCCTTGAATTAAATTTTCTAAACTATTTTTATTGTGAGATAGAGCCTCTAAAAATATCCACAGAAGCGCAATTAATAATTGAATATCAAAAATTTGTTGCCATCTTTTATGCAACAAAGTAAAATTCTTCATTTTATTCCTCCAGTTAGTTATCTAATTTTTTTATTATAATGATCTCTCAATTTTTTTAAAGCTATTTCATGCATAATAAAAAGAACTCATTTTCTGTGAATTCTTAAAAAACTAGTTAAATTTTACTTCATTCTAGAATTACAACTTAAAATTTTGTTCTCTATTTAGATATATCAGCGCCGTCTTCATTTATTTTCTAGCCATGTTTTATTCTTTATTTTTCTTCAAATGCGTATTAATCTGCCTCACTTCATTCCACAAGTGAAAAAAGTAAGTTCCGTATGCAATAGCATACATCAGAATAAAGTTTCCAATCATAATTACCCAATTCTCTTCCATAACTGTTACCCCATCTACAAAGAAATTAAATACTAACCAAACACCTAAGCAAACAAAAAAATTGATGATAGTCTGCTTTCTTAATGACCAACTATCATTGTTAAAAATCCACCCCGCTAAATAGAAAAAGATACCAATTAAAAAAGATTCTAATATCCAAAATAAAAAATCTGAGATTTTAAGTGTACTATTAGCTAAATGGTTCCAGAATACTGCAGAAGAATCTGAGCAACTATCCAAGTCATTCCGATTCCAATTCCAATTAAACCACTTACTAATAATTGACCAACCTTTTTCATAATCCTAACCTCTCTTTCAAAACTTTAATCTTTCTTCTTGCAACTTGAATGCGTAAGCCATTTTCTAAAATTGCATCAATATTTCCGCTACTAACAATTTCTAAATGATTTATAGAATGATAGTTGACAATTGAACTTCTGGAAGTAGTAACAAAATCATTAGGTAGAAGTTTTTCCACTTGATATAATCCTCCTCTAAAAATGTAAACATCTCTTTCTGTACAAATCCTGGTTTTTTCATTCTCAACTTGAATAGCAAAAATCTGTGAAAACTCAATCATATAAGCATCCCCATCTCGGTAGCCCCAAAGGAAATCTTGATTTGATTTTAATTCATTCGTTATTCGCCTTATTTTGCTAGTCATCTTTTTCACCCAAAATTCAGCCTTTTCTTCTGATAAATTAGGATCAATCTTAAACTCAACTTTCATTAATTTCCCTCCTTACTTGCTTATTAAGTATAGTTATTTACCGCTTGAAAACCAGAGATTTTCGGTAAATGGTCTTAATCTAACGGCGAATGGTTATTTTCGATACAAAAAATCCGCTAGGATCTTCTTCCTAGCGGATTTTTACTATCTATCAATTATTAAAATTATTTTTCTCTTGAGTATGACTTAACATCAGCATCAATTTCAGCAATAAAGTCATCTAAACTCTTAGAAATTTGTTCTTCAGTACCATAGCGACGAACATTAACGCCGTTTGCGTTCATTTCTTCATCACCTAAAACTAAAGTGTAAGGAACTTTTTGTGTTTGTGATTCACGAATCTTGTAGCCAAGTTTTTCATTTCTGTGGTCTACTTCTGCTCTAAATCCGCGCTTAGCTAATTCTGCACGAACTTTATCAGCATATTCGCCATGAGCTTCTTCATTAACTGGAATAATTTCAGCTTGAACTGGAGCAAGCCAAGTTGGGAATGCACCCTTGTAAATTTCAGTTAAGTAAGCGATGAATCTTTCCATAGTACCAACAATACCACGGTGAATCATAACTGGACGGTGTTCTTCACCATCTTGACCAACATAAGTTAAGCCAAATCTTTCTGGAAGCATGAAGTCAAGTTGGATAGTTGACATAGTTTCATCGTTACCCAAAGCAGTCTTAGTTTGAATATCAAGTTTTGGACCGTAAAATGCTGCTTCACCTTCAGCTTCAACGTAATCAAGGCCAAGATCATCCATAGCTGCTTTAAGCATTGATTGAGAGGTTTCCCACATTTCATCGTTTGCGTAGTACTTATCAGTGTTCTTTGGATCACGGTAAGAAAGTCTGAAGTAGTAGTCAGTAATGTCAAAGTCCTCATAAACATCCATGATCAACTTCAAAACTTTAGCAAATTCTTCTCTAATTTGATCAAGTGCTACAAAAGTGTGCCCATCGTTCAAAGTCATTTCACGTACACGTTGTAATCCTGACAAAGCACCTGATTTTTCATATCTGTGCATCATACCTAATTCAGCAATACGAATTGGTAATTCACGGTATGAACGAATGTGGTGCTTATAGATTTGAATATGTGATGGACAGTTCATTGGACGAAGTTCAAGCATTTCGCCGTCCCCCATATCCATTGGTGGGAACATATCATCACGATAGTGTGCCCAGTGACCAGAAGTCTTGTAAGCATCCACGTTCATTAATACTGGAGTATAAACATGTTCATAGCCATCAGCTACTTCTTTATCAACGATGTATCTTTCAACAACACGACGAATAGTAGCACCCTTTGGCATCCAGTAAGGAAGACCTGCACCAACTTTAGGATCAACAAAGAATAAATCTAAGTCTCTACCAATAGTTCTGTGATCTCTTTCTTTAATTTCAGCACGACGCTTCAAGTCTTCATCTAAAGCAGCCTTCTTGAAAAATGCAGTACCAAAAATTCTTTGAAGCATTGGGTTAGAAGATTTACCTAACCAGTATGCACCTGCAACTGACAAAAGCTTAAAGTTCTTGATTTTACCAGTATTTGGTAATAAAGCATCAAAGCCAAAGTCAACAAAGTCACCTAACTTGTAAACTGCAACTTCGTCTTCTTCATCTTTCAAAAGATCCAATTTGAATTGGTCATCCTTAAAGATTTCTTCCAATTCACTCTTCTTCATTGAAGCATATTCAATCTTTTCACCATTCTTAATAGCTTTTTGCATTGCCTTTTCAAGTTCTGGTAATTCAGTAACCTTAATTTGATCTTCTTTATCAGTATCTACGAAGAAACCACCTTCGTCAGCTTCGTGCATCCCCAAACGTAATTCTGGGTATTTGCGCTTTGCAACAGCTTCAAGCAAAAATGCTGCCGTAGCACGTAAAATGTCTAAGCCTTCTTCATCTTTATCAGTAATAATAGCTGCTTCTACATCTTCATCAACGATGTAATCTAAAGGCTTCATTACTCCATTAATCTTTGCACCAACAGCAGCTTTTCCTAGAGAAGTAGCAATTGAAGATGCTAACTCTTTAACAGAAACTGCCTTATCAAAATCTTTCTTAGAGCCGTCTGGCAAAGTTACAGAAAAACTCATAAATTTTTACCTCCAAATAAAAAATCCCAGCACTAAAAACAGTGCTGGGACGTTAAAATACGTGGTTCCACCCGAAATTCGAATTAATTACAAAATTAATTCCTCTAAAGGTCGTTAATGGTACCTAACCAAATATAAAAAATTTCAGGAATGAAATTGGGGTTTTCTTCTAATCAGGAGCTTCCAGAACTAGGCTCCTGTCTCTGAATTGAAGAAAATCATGTCTTTCATTGACTTTCATTATACTAGCTCATCAAATAGATGCAAGCAAAATTTTAAAATTAATTTCGACGATTTTTACCGCCAACAAAAACTTCTTTACTCAAAAAACGAACTCGTTCCATCAAACGCCTTGCCTTAACTTCATCAACGCTATTTCTAGTTTCGGCAAAATGTTCATTTAAACCATCCATTGTTATGTTCGAACTAAAAAATGTTGGTAAAACATTATCCATCCGCTTTTGTAAAATCACACCTAATACATCGTCTCGTGACCATTCACTTAATGTCTCTGCTCCAATATCATCAAAAATTAAAACCGGAGCTGAAGCAATGCGATCAATCTCATCGTTTAAACTATTATCTTGGAAATGGCTTCCTAAACTAGCAATAAAAGAAGGTACATGCAGAAAAACTACTCTACTGCCTTGCCTTGCTATTGCATTAGCTACACCAGCGAGAATGTAGGTTTTTCCTACACCAAAATCTCCAGTTAGATACAGTCCCTTTATATGCTTATTTTTTTTAAATTCAGCTAAAAACATTGCTACTTCATTCAAGGCATTCTCACGTTCAGGAGTTGCATCAACATTTGCTAATTCAACATGACGAAGCTTAGCAGGTAGATCAATCAGTTCAATTCTATTTTCTGCGCGCTTTTTAGCTTCTGAATTTAGTTTTGCTTCAGTAGGGACATAGGTAATATCAATTACTTTTCCATTAAGAAAAAGTTTAGGTGTATATCCCTCCATCACTGGATTGGGTGACTCAATTTGTTCAACATAGTTGAAAATTGTAGGAAGGGATGCCTGGACAATTTCTTTATTCAATCTTTCTTTATTCTGTGCGAGAAAGGCTTGAACTTTTGGATGCTTTATTGCTGTTTTAGCAATTTTTTTGCTATCTTCACCTAATTTGCGTTTCTTTATAATTCGTGTAATTACTTCAGAAATATCTTCCACCAGTACAACACTTCCTATTCATTTTTACCAAATTCTCGAAAAATTCGATTTCTTTCTTCAGCAGACATCGTTGTTTTTTTAGACTGATTTTTCTTCTCATACTTTGACCAGTCAGTTGTATTGCGGACAGTCTTCTTCTGAGTACGATAAGATAGACGTTTGCGCTTATTCTTACGTTCCTTAAGATAAGCAATTGCTTCAGTTGGCGTAGTAATTCCCTTTTGAAGCCAATCATTGGCAATTCGATCTGCTAAATTATTAGTCAAGACCGCATCATATTCAAAACAAGTATGAACTATTAGATTAATTAAAGGCGGTGTTAAACCCATCTGATCCTGCAAACGGTAAATAACTTTCTTTTCATTAGCAGTTACATAGCCGCCCTTTTTTTCTTTTAAATCATATAGGTAATCAGTGGGAGTTTTACTATCTACTGCTCGAATTAAATCTGCATCTGCTCTTGACAAGTTTCTAATTGTTTTATCGGCATCCTTAGGCTTTTGCTGCAACTGTTTTCTAACCATTTCCTTATTTCGATTAAGGCCAAAGTTTTCGTTAACAGCATTTTGAATTGCATACATGTTTAATTTATCTGTGCCTGCCGACATAGTAATTAAAGAAGTTTCCACAAATTCTTGTTCTGTTAAGTGATAAAAATCAATAATTTGCTTGATTTCTACCTGATGCTTTAAAACTTCTTCTTTATCAATATGATAACTTGCAAATAGATCGACCAAAAAGCTCCAATCAATCTTCACAGGCTCATTTCCTAGCTTTATTTTACCTTTATTATCTTTAGGAACTTCACTTGCTGCTTCTTTAACTTCGATAGGAGCGTCAATTGCACTCTCAGCACTTAGATGAAATACGTCAAAAAATCCACTAGTAACCTCTTTGGCATCCTTTAATCCAATAAAAGTACGCGGCGTGAATTTTTTGACCAAGCGATTAAAAGTTACACTTCCTACTCGTTCAAGTAACAAACTAGACAACAGAAAGGTATGAAAAAATTCACCAGCTGAGGGAACCTTTTCCACTTCAAAAATTAACGTTTCTCCTAAAACAGGATTTGATCCTATAAAAGTCTTAATCAACCCTGTTGCTTCTAAATGATGTAGGGTGGAAAACAGATCTTCTAGTTTTAGATTTGTCTGATCTTGAAGTTGATACAGAGTTTTATAATCTTTGGCAAACGGAACTTCATCAAACTCCTTAGTCAAAGTTATATACAATCCTACTCCTTGTATGCCTACAAGGGGTTCAAATAGAGTAGTTAAGACTCTTATATTTTCTTCACTAACAGCTACTTGATTAGCCACATAAAAAGGCTGTTTAGGATCAGCACTTTCAAACACCGGCTACCTACTCCTTATCATGCTTAGCCATCATATCTTCCATGGCTTCCATAAATCCTGAAACATCTTTAAATTGACGGTAAATACTTGCAAAGCGAATATAAGCAACATCATCTAAATTTGCTAGCTCTTTCATCACTAGATTACCAATATCTTTAGATGAAATTTCATTAAGACCTTGCTTACGAATTTCATTTTCTACATGGTCAACTAAAGCATCAAGTTGCTCACTTGAGATTGGTCTCTTTTGTGCGGCCATCATTACCCCATGTAAAATTTTATCGCGATTAAATGCTTCACGGGTTCCGTCATTTTTAACTACTAATAAAGGTGAACGTTCTACTCTTTCAAAAGTTGTAAAACGAAAACCACAATTTTCACATTCTCTACGTCTTCTAATTGCTCTATTTTCATCACTTGGACGAGAATCAATTACTCTTGAAGCATTTTTATGACAGTTTGGACATTCCATTTTTTTACCTGCCTATCTCTTGTAATAAATCAGATAATTTTTTCTCTAAGTCATCTATTGTACCAGTATTAGCTACTACATAGGTAGCCCTTTTTTCTTTTTCACTTAACGGCATTTGATTATTTATTCTAGCTATAGCTTCTTTTTTAGTGAAGTTATTTCGCTTCATTAAACGTTCAATCTGTAATTCTGGTGTAATAGAAATAACTAAAACGCCATTACATAAACTTTCAAAACCAGATTCAAATAGTAAAGGCACATCAATTACAACTAATTTTTCTTGATTTGCACGATATCGTGCCATTTGTTGTTTAATTTCTTGATGGACAAGTGGATGTGTTAACTCATTAAGTTTTTTCAACTTAGCTTTATCGTTAAAAACTATTCCACCTAACTTACGACGATTAATCGTTTGATCATCATTAAGAATATCAGTACCAAAATAATCTACTACTGCTTTGTAGCCATTTTGCCCAATTTCCATTATTTTATGAGCAATCAAGTCTGAATCAATAATTGGAATTTTTTTCTTTTTAAAAAATTCATCAGCTGTACTTTTACCACTAGCAATTCCACCAGTTAACCCTAAAAAATATGTCATTTGTATAGCACCTGACAATGCGGACAGAAGGTAGTTCCGCGTCCATTTACTTTAATTTTCTCTAGAATAGTGCCGCAATTATTACACTCTTCACCCGCATGACCGTAAACCTGGAGCATATTTTGGTAACCACCTATATCACCATTAGCATCCAAATAAGTATGTACCGTAGTACCACGCTCTTTAGTTGCAACAGTAATCGTATGATTTATATTGTGATATAAATCTACTATTCTATCATTAGGAATTGAATTAGCACTGCTTAAAGGATGAATTTTACTCTGCCACAGCACTTCATCAACATAAATATTTCCTAAGCCGCAAACTACGGTTTGATCTAAAAGAGTATTCTTAATATTTTTCTTCTTTCGACTTAGAGCATTAATAAAGTACTCCACACTAAACTCTTCAGTATTTGGCTCAGGGCCAAGGTGCCGAATTCCAGTTGTCTGCTTTTCTGTGCCGGTTTCTACTAGATGCATTCTTCCGAATTTACGTACATCAGCATAACGCAGAGCAGTTCCATCAGTAAAAACAAATTCCACATGCTCGTGCTTTCCTTTAGGCTGATCAGGAGTTACTAAATGATATTTTCCTTCCATTCGTAAGTGGGAAACCATAGTCAGGTCATCGTTAAATCTAAATAATAAATACTTACCATAACGATCAATTTTCAAAATTTTTTTATTCGTTAATTTTTCAACGAATTCATCGGGATCATTAACTATAATTTTTGGATACCAAATAATAATTTTAGCAATTGTTTTTCCTTTAACTAGAGGAATTAGCGTTCTTCTAACTGTCTCTACCTCTGGCATTTCTGGCATCGTCTCACCTACTTACTGTTTATTTTGCATCGTACCAATTATGTCCCCAGTTTGAATCGGCAATTAGTGGAACATCTAATTTGACAGCTGACTGCATAACTTCTGGAACAATTTTCTTAATTGTATCTAATTCATCTTTTGGCACATCAAAAATCAATTCATCGTGCACTTGTAAGACCATTTTAGTCTTTAAATGTAGTTCATCAAGTTTTTTCTGCATATTAATCATGGCAATCTTAATGATATCAGCTGCTGAGCCTTGAATTGGAGAATTAATTGCAGTTCTTTCTGCAAAACTTCTAACATTGAAATTCTTTGAATGAATATCTGGTAAATACCGTCTTCTATGCATAATTGTTTCTGCATAGCCATTCTCACGTGCTTTTTTAATTGCCTCATCCATATAATTTTTAATTTGAGGATATTGCTCAAAGTAATTTTCAATGAAAGTCTTAGCCTGCTTACGACTAATACCTAAGTTTTTAGATAAGCCATAGTCTGAAATACCGTAAACAATACCAAAGTTAACAGCTTTAGCATGTCTACGCATTAATGGTGTTACTTCATCAGGTGAGTCCAAGTGGAATATTTTCATTGCGGTGTGGGCGTGAATATCATAGCCTGACTTAAATGCTTCTTGCATATGTTCATCCCCAGAAACATGAGCTAGCACTCTTAATTCAACTTGGGAATAATCACAAGAAAAAATATAGCCATCTTTTGTCGAAGGAACAAAAGCCTTTCTAATCTGTTTACCTTCCTCAGTTTTAGTTGGAATATTTTGTAAATTAGGATCAACCGAAGAAAGACGACCTGTTGTAGTTAAAGTCTGCAAGTAGCGTGTATGAATTCTTCCATCGGGTTGAATACAGTCAAGCAAGCCCTTAACGTAAGTATTTTGAATTTTAGCAATCTGGCGATAGTCCAATATTTCTGAAACAATTGGACTTTTCATTTTTAATTGCTCTAACACTTCAACAGATGTTGAGTAACCAGTCTTTGTTTTCTTAATTGGTGGTAAACCTAACTTTTCGAATAGAATATGACCTAACTGTTTAGGTGAATTCAAGTTAAATTCTTCGCCAGCTTGTTGATAAATTTTATGCTCTAATTCTTGTAATTTAACTGCAAAGTCGTTACCTAATTGATTCAAAACAGAGGCTTCAACTTTGATTCCAGTAATTTCCATCTTTGCCAGGACAAGAGCCACTGGAATTTCAATTGTTTCATATAAATCATCTTGTTCATGATCTTTTAGTTTTTCAAGAAGTGGAGTTTTTAATTTCTCAATTACGGCAACTTTAGCTGCTAAATGTTCAAAGAATTCATTATCATCAGGTAAAGCTTGTTTTTTACCTTTTCCGTAAACTTCCAAATCAGTTTTCACAGAATAATCGTCATATAAATGGGCCACTTCTCCAAGATCATTCGAGTTGTTTTCATTATTAACTAAATATGAAGCAAGAAGCATATCATAATCTAGACCTTCTGCCTTGATATCTAGTCGATGTAAACCTACATACGTTCTTTTAATGTCAAAAACATTCTTCTTGATAGTCTTATCTTCTAGCATTTGACGAAGGGGATTTTCTTGCAACAAAACTGGATCTTTAGATACATAAATCTTATTGCCAACTTTTAAAGAAAAGCCTTCAATTGGAGCTAAATGATAATTACCACCTAACATTGCTAAATAAAAAGTTACTTCTTTTTCACTAATTTTATCTAGTTCAACGATATTTTCCTTGGTTAATTCTAGATACTCATACTTTTCCATTTCTGATGTATTACTAGTTGTACCATTAATATCTAACTCAGCTAAAAATTTCTTAAATCCTAAACGCTCATATAAATTACGTAAATCGTCAATATTTGGTTCTTGTAATTTAGTATCAGCTAGAGTTACTTCCACTGGCGAATCACGATCAATAGTAGCTAATTTTTTTGCTAAAAAGGCCTTATCTTTATCATTAATTAAGTTCTCTTTTAGCTTAGACTTTTTCATTTCGTCTACATGTTCATAAAGTTCTTCAATAGAACCATATTTTTGAATTAGACGAGAAGCAGTTTTTGGGCCGACCTTAGTTACACCAGGATAATTATCTGAACTATCCCCCATCAAAGCTTTCATGTCAATGAATTCAGTTGGGGTAACACCGTTAACCTCTTTCATATGGGCTGGAGTATAAGCTTCCGTATCGCCAACTCCGTTTTTAGTAATTAAGACTGTGGTTTTATCAGATGCAAGCTGAGTTAGATCCCTATCTCCAGTTACAATATCAACTGTATATCCAGCGTCTTCTCCCATCTTAGAAAGTGTCCCAATAATATCATCAGCTTCATAATTCTTTAGCTCATAACTCTTTATTCCAAGATCTTTAAGCATTTCACGAATTACAGGAAGTTGCTCTGACAATTCACTTGGCGTTTTTTGGCGACCACCTTTATAATCTTGATACATCTCAGTTCTAAAAGTAACTTTTCCTGCATCAAAAGCAACTAATACATTAGTTGGATTAATCTGCTTCATGATTGCATCAAGCATATTTTTAAAAGTAAAAATTGCATTTGTATGCAAACCATCTGGACTAGTAAAACGATCAAGCTGACGGTATAAAGCATAAAAGGCACGAAAGGCCACAGAGTTGCCGTCAATTAAAAGTAATTTCTTTTGTGCCATATTTTTCTCCTTAGATAAAAAAACTGTCAAATTAGTCTCTTAACTATTTTAACAGTTTTTCTTCTATGATTTAATTATCTACTTTGCTTTAGTTTGCTCTCAGATTAATTCTTTACCACTATAAAGAAAAAAGGAATCGCATCTCTGCTATAATGTGATTCCTATGATAAATGCTTAAGTAAAAAATAATTATTAGGGGAATATTTTTACTTAGATTCTACTTTTTTCGTGAAAATAGTTACTTTTTGTTGATAATCATCTATCAACAAATTTAAAAATGGCGCTAATGAAATTGACTATGTAATTAATATTACTGAATTAAAAATAAAAATTATGCTTATATTAAAGAAGAAATGAAGCAAATGGTTGATATTTGTCACAAATATCATGTGCCATGTAAAGTAATTTTTGAAAATTGTTACCTAACCAAAGAAGAAATCAAAAAATTGGCAGAAATTGCGAAAGAAATTAAACCTGCTTTTATTAAAACTTCTACAGGTTTTGGTCCATCTGGTGCAAAGGTTGAAGATGTAAAATTGATGAAGTCAATCGTTGGGGATGACGTAAAAGTTAAGGCAGCCGGTGGCATTAGTAGCAGTGACGATTTTTTAGCAATGGTAAGAGCTGGAGCAGACCGGATTGGTTGTAGTGCAGGTGTTAAAATAATTGAGGCCCTAAAACAACGCATGCAAGATGACGACGTAAGTACAATTGAGATTAATAGATAATGAGTGAAGCAAAATATAAAAAATTGAAACTATTTTAAAAGAAAGAATTATTAACCACACCTACCCACTCAATACACTATTACCTAAAGAAATTGAGCTAGCTAAAGAATTCAAAACGAGCCGCCCTACAGTAAACCATGCAATTCATAATCTCGTTCAACAAGGTTTCTTAGAGCAGCGAAAAAGATTAGGAACAATCGTAAAGAGAAATAAGATTCAACAGGAGTTTATTCAGGTAATTCAAAGTTACAATCAAGAGATGGATGCTAAGGGATTAAAAGCAAAAACTAAAGTGCTCTCTTCTAAAGAAATTGCCCTACTTTAGAAGTACAAACAGCCCTGAAGCTGTCTCCTTCAGAAACAGTCTTTAAATTAGACAGACTTAGGTATGCTGATGATACACCAGTTGTTAGATTCACAACTTATATTCCTACTCATCTTGCTCCTGATTTAATTAAAATAGATTTCAATCACGCATCCTTATATGACGAATTAAAACAGAGAAATTTGTCTGTCACTCATGTTACAAGAAGGTTGGAAGTAAAAAAGGCCTCACCATCTATTTCGCAAACCTTAAAAATTGCAGAAAATGATCCTGTTTTTTTTATTTTCATAGTTATGGATATGCAAAAAAGGGCAAAAAATAGAATACTCAATTGCCACTTACCGTGGAGATTTAAACTCGTTTATTATTGATCTTAATATTAAATAAAAAGGGTTGATTAGATCTTTTACTTTACTGCAAAAGTCTAATCAATCCTTTTATCATATTTCAAAATATTTAATTAAAGTAGCTTTTCATAAGCATCTTCATATTTAGGAATATCACCAGCACCCATAAATACTACAACTGCATTTTTATGCTTAGTTAAATCAGCAATATTGTCTAAATCAATTACTTCTGAACCAGGAATATTATTTACCAAATCTTCACTTGAAATATCTCCGTTTGCTTCACGAGCAGATGCATAGATAGGAGTAACATATGCCTTATCTACATCACGCAAAATTTCTTCAAAGTCTTTTTGATATTTCTTAGTTCTTGAGAAAGTGTGTGGTTGGAATACAACTACTAATTCTTTATCTGGGAATTTTTGACGAGCAGCTTGAATAGTTGCACGCATTTCTGTTGGGTGGTGAGCATAATCATCAATTACTGAAACATCCCCAAAATCTTTTTCGGCAAAACGTCTTTTTGCACCCTTGAAAGTAAGTAGACCTTCCTTAATATCATCCATTGGAACTTTTTCAGTATAAGCAACTGCAATTACAGCAGTAGTGTTTAAAATACTGTGATCACCAAATAAGTGAATTTCAAAACGGCCAAGGTCTTTTCCATGTGCTAAAACATTAAATTTAGAGCCAGTAGTTGTCTTTTCAATATTAACTGCTTGAAAATCATCAGTGTCCTTGAAGCCATAAGTATACTTAGGAATATCAGTCTTTAAGCTTTGCAAGCGCTTGTCATCTCCCCAGACAAAGAGAGCCTTCTTAGTTTGATCAGCAGCAGTTTGGAAAGCACTAGTGTAATCATCTTGATCCTTAAAGTAATCAGGGTGATCAAAGTCAATGTTAGTCATAATTTGGTAATCTGGATGATATGCCAAGAAGTGACGACGATATTCATCAGCCTCATAAACAAAGAAACGTGAATCTTCTACTCCTTTACCACGGCCATCACCAATTAAATAGGAAGTAGGAGCTACTTCACCTAAAACGTGAGCTAAAAGACTGGTAGTTGAGGTTTTACCGTGAGTACCGGATACACCAATTGAAGTGTGCATCTGCACAATTTCTTCAACAGTATCAGGATAGCTTTGCCATTCAACATTTTTGTCTAAACATTCTGCTACTTCCGGATTGTCTTGTTTAAAAGCATTCCCCTTAACAATTACTTGTTCTGCATTGCTCTTAATATTTGCTGGATCAAAGTTTTTCACTTTAATGCCAGCTTTTTCAAGAGGTACTTGAGTAAAAGTATATTTTTCAATATCTGAACCTGCAACATTATAACCTAGGTCATGCAAAACTAGAGCTAGGGATGCCATACCAGTTCCTTTAATACCAATGAACCAAATTTGTTTATTTTTGTCTAACATATTATTAATATCTCCATAGTTTATGCCAAAATATTCGCTTTAATTCTACCATTTTTGGCACAAAAAAAGAACATAACACAACGTTATGTTCCAATTAGAAAGTAGTTAGTTCATCCTTACTCCCTACTTTCTTTATATTTATTATTTTACAATAAATTATTTATAGGACCCTAAAATATTTAAATAGTTTTAGATCATCATCCGTGCCATCATCTGTCTTACGTAGGAAATAGGTCAAAATGATAATCATTAAAAAAACTTCTTATATCCTTTACACTTGGTTGATAAGGGAGCCTATACCCCCCCCCAGAATTTCTGGAGGATCTAATAACAGCTTGTACGTACTGCACTTCATAATTATTATTTTTTTCCATCACTTTCTATCTCACTGTATATACTAAAATAAAAAACATCATTCTTACATTTTTACTATATCACTTATCGTGATTAAACAACATAATAAAGATAGATATTATTCATAATTTTCTGTTTATAGGTTAATAGCTTCAATGTATTAACACAATAGATAATTCTTTTTCTGTTATATGGCTTATCAAAAGAAGTTTAAAATTATACCAGTTTAACTTTAACCTAATAGCTTAGTGCCATGAACCTGTTTTATTTTTATTTGTTCAACAATCTTATTTATATTTGCCTTAGTAATTCCGCCACCAGGTAAAATTTCTATCTTATTTTTTGACTGTTTGACTACTTCCTTTAAATGATCAAGCGTATGGGAGATTGGTTGATTTAACGGTCCACCATGAATAAGAATACGCTTAACTCTGTTTTGAGATAACCAATCAATGGCTCCTTTCTGTTCAGCGTTTGTTAATTCATCAAATGCCATGTGCATCACGACTTCTAAGTCTCCAATATGAGGTGTCGTTCCACCCACAGTTAAATCATTGCTTAGTTCTATTCGATCAGCACCTTGTTTAATCGTCACACCAAAGGTATATTAGTAAAATTTTCAATACATACTTCTTTAATCACAATTTATGTTTTTCTCCAATCTAAGATTGCTTTTACACTATAACTTACACTAAAACCCGAAATTCAGCTGAATTCCGGGTTTTATAATCGTTATTAATTAAGAGTATTATTTTAAAGACTAATTTGACCACTAGCTAATAATTCATCACACTTAGTTGGTTCAAATTCATCGCCAGCTTTAAAGTCGTCAGGAACAACCATAATACCACGCTTTTGAGGAGCATGTGCTAAGCCCAATTCGCGTGCTGAACAAATCATACCGTATGAATCAACACCACGAAGTTCACCTGGCCAAATTTGTTGACCATTTGGCATTAGAGTACCAGGAAGTGCCACAACTACCATTTGGCCTTGAGCAATATTTGGAGCACCACAAACAATTTGATGTTCTTCACCATTACCCACATCAACAGTAGTTACATGTAAGTGATCTGAATCTGGGTGTGCTTCACAAGTCTTAACGTAACCATAAACAAGAGTAGGCTTTCCAACTTCTAGCTTAGTATCGAAACCAGCTTCAGCAACTTTCTTGTTTAAAGCATCAACTAGTTCTGGTGTTGGTTTAACTTCACCATTTGGTAACTTATCGTAGTCTAAAAAGCTACTTACGTTAAAGAAATTAAATCCAATAACTTCTCCATCTTCATTTTCAACTCTTGTAACTTGATCTTTTTCTGTGAATTTACTACGACCCTTATCTTGGTCCAAAATCACAATTAAAGTATCAGGGTAACTTGTTTTATTGGTAGAAATAATCATTTCTAGTAAATTTCCTTTCCTAGACTATTTGAGAGAGTTAAGGAAGTTTTCTACTTCTTCTTTAGTCTTTCTGTCCTTATTTACTAGTCTACCAATTTCTTTGCCATCTTGGTAGACAACAAAGCTAGGAATTCCAAAGATATTTAATTCTTTGGCTACATCAATTGATCCGTCACGGTCAATCTTATAGAATTTTGCATCAGGATTATCTTTTTCAATTTGTGGTAAAAATGGGTCTAAGAAGCGGCAATCTGGGCACCAGGTAGCTGAAAATAGTAATACTACTTTTCCATTTTTTGTAATTTCTTTTAACTTCTCAGGGGTTAATTCTTTAATTTCTTCCATTTATCTCACCTTTTCTTACTTTTTATAAGTTATAATAATTTTACATCCTTTTATTTAAAAAATCTAGTCTCAGCTCTTTTAGCTTAGATTAAAACCGATCTACAATAAAAATATAGAAATAAGGTATTAAAATAATGGTTGATATGACCACGGAATTACTCCATCCCAGTATGGATTACACCTAGTTTTTGACGAAATAGTTCAAGATATTAGAAAAGATTCTGATAATTGGATTATTGAAAATAATATTAATCAAATTTCCTCATTAATTTCTACATATCATAAAATCGCAGCTACAATTACCACCAATACTCGAAAAAATGGGCTACCTATCCACTTAAAATCAGCTTCAGATGATACCTTAAAAGTGATGGACAGATTTAATGATGAGATTCTTACTTTTGACAATTTTGTCAATAACAGTGACCATATCAAAGCCTTTACTAAATTTTTTAGGGCAGTCAATTATACAAACGAATTACTCCTAGAATTAAAATTACAAAGTAAATAATTAGACTAAAAAAGTGCCTAGAATTAAATTTTTCTAGGCACTTTTTGTCTTTTCAAAATATTCTTATCAATTTATTTTACAAAATGTGCATGTAAGCAGTAAATTGGATTACCCTTAGCTGCAAATTTATGTTCATATTCAGTCTCAACATTTCTTTCAAAAATTTCATCATCTGCGTGATGTAAATCTAGACTTACATAATCAAATTGCATCCCATAATTGTTAAGACTTACTAAACTATATTCAAATAATCCTCGATTATCTGTCTTAAATTCTAAATGTCCCTCTGGCTTTAAAATTTGACGATACTTATCTAAAAAGCTCTTATAGGTTAATCTACGCTTTTCATGACGTGTCTTTGGCCAAGGATCAGAAAAGTTTAAATAAACAATATCTACGCTATTTTCTGGTAAATACATCGCAATATTAGCAGCATCTGCACACATCAATTGCAAGTTATCGATCTTGTCTTCAAGCTTAGTTCTTAAAATCATCCCTGCAGCTGTTGTTTGAAGTTCTACTCCAATAAAGTTCATTTCGGGATGTTCCTTAGCTAAAGTAGTAATGAATTGGCCTTTTCCTGAACCTATCTCAATTGCTAAAGGCTTAGAAAAATCATCGAATCTTTCTTCCCAGTTAATTTTCTTATCTGGATCCGGCTCGTTTAAAATTGCTTCTGGATGTTCAGCTACTAATTTTTGAGCCCAAGGTTTATTTCTTAATCTCATTTTTTCACAACCTAATATCTAACTTTTTTAAATAACTGTTCAATTTTACTTGGTAAATAAAAATATAGCAATAAAAATGTTAAGGCAAGCAAAGCAATAATTCCACCAAATGCTTCTAATTTTTGCGGAGAAAAGATTATTATTGCTAAACTAATTAATCCCCATTCAAGTAACATTCCCTTTTGTAGAACTTTTCTTAATGCCTGTCCTCTAGAAGCAAATGGAATTGGCATTACATGATACATCATATTATGCTCATATACTGTTCCTAAAGGAATCAATTGATAAAGCGTTAGGAAAATTATCAAAGCACCCGTACCAATTGCCCAACCTGCATCTTGTAAGCAAGCAATTAACAAAATCGCAAAAAGAATCATTCTAATTAATAAATTGCTATATTCTGGATCTCTCAATAATACTCTTTGGTAAATAAAAGTATTGGGCGTTTGATCAGTCGTTTTTATTAAGAAGTCTAAATATTTTCTTCTAGAAATTCGTACTTTCTTATTAGGTACATCAGTAAACATACTATAGAAATTATTGAGTAAGTCTACTCTTCTTTCTTCATAATCCAGTGCCTTGTACCAATCAAACATCTTTCCTTGAGGTAAGTAATCTACTCCAACCCACGAAGCAATTGCCACTGTAGTATAAATAATTGGATTAGGATAAGGTCCTAGAAAAGAAAGATATAAGATTAGAAAGTTAATTCCTAGATATAGCCAAGTATTGTAATAATCATATTTGTTAAAATAAAAACTTCTAACGATCAATTTAAATTGAACATTCTTACTGACAATCAAACCAATCACAATAAAAATCAGGCCACCAATTGAAAAGCCAGCTCTCATCGTTGCAAAGGGCAATAAAATTCCTGATACCAGAATAATTAAAATAACAGGCAAGAGCATATTATGTAAATAGAGTGGCTTAAAATAAGCTTTCATTTCATTATCCTGATTAAAAAGAAAATGTTCATCTGCCCGATCAAATAAAGTAGCAAAGTGACCAACTCCCAAAGTTGCAGTCCAAATTAAGGCTAGGAGTGGCTTGTAAAACCAAAGATTATTTGGCCATTTTTTAATATTTTGCGCATACCAAAACATTAAGGCTCCAAATAGAAAAATCAAAGCCAAGATAAAAAAGTCGTTAAAAACTAAAGTCAGATAATGCATCTGTTTTTTGAAGTTTTTATTGAGTCTACTTTTAATTAAATCAGTCATGCTTCTTCACCGTTTCCTGATTTAAAATTTGATATAAACGATCAAATGAATCGCTTGGCTTTAATCCATAAAATTGTCTAATCTCAGTTAAACTGCCCTCAGTTTCAATTGTGCCATTATTTAAGACAGCAAATGTCTGAACCGCTTCTTGTGCTTCAGCCAAAACATGAGTAGTCATTAAAACCATCTTTTGATTAGCAACAGCCTCTTTAACTAAATCAATAAAATTAGCTACTGCTAAGGGATCAAGACCAGTAAAGGGTTCATCGATTACTAACAAGTCCGCATTTGCTAAAAAGCTGGTTACAATCATTACCTTTTGCTTCATTCCTTTAGAAAAGTTAATTGGAAGCCAATCAAGCTTATTTTCTAAACGAAACATTTTGCATAATTCTTTTGCTCGTTTCCAAGCTTGATCATGATCTAAATCATAGGTAAGCATTACTAACTCTAAATGTTCTTTCAAAGTTAATTCTGGATATAAAATTGGGGTTTCTGGAATATAAGCAACCATCTTTTTAAATTCGGCAGGATTTTCAGTTAAGCTTACACCATTCAAAATGATCTTACCCTTTTGCATTCTTAATAATCCAAGTAAGTGCTTAATTGTTGTTGATTTACCAGCACCATTTAAACCAATTAAACCAACAGCTTGTCCGGGTTCAATTGTTAAATTTACATTTTTAATGACATTAATCCCGGAGTATCCTCCAGTTAAATTTTCAATTTTAAGTGCCATTACTTTTTCCTCTCTACTGCAATAAGATACATATTTATGATAGCATGAACATAAGCTAAACTAAATTTTCTTTTCATTAAGAAAGGGGTCTTTACCATGACAGAATTAGAAAAAGATTGTTTATTTTGTAAAATCATTAGAGGAGAAATTCCTTCTTATACAGTTTTTGAAAATGATGACGTTAAAGCGTTTCTTGATATTTCGCAAGTAACTAAAGGCCATACTCTCATCATTCCTAAGAAGCACTTAGTTAACTTCTTTGATTATAGCCAAGAAGATGCGGCTCGATTTTTACAATATATTCCTGTTATTGCACAAGCAATTAAAAACTCTGATCCAACTATTAAGGGATTAAATGTTGAAGTAAACAACGGTGAAATCGCTGGACAAGTTGTGATGCATTCACATATTCATTTAATTCCACGTAGAAGCGAAAATGATCCTGTTTCTACTCCTCATGTAAACAATGCAGATGAATATTCTGAAGAAGATTATCAAGCAGTTGCAAACGCTATCAAAAATAATCTATAATAACAGTAATTTTTTCTTCAATGCGGTACAATAAAGGTGGTATTAAGTTAAAAATTATTGAATAGATAAGAGGTATACATTATGTCTGGATTTTTATTAGGAATTCTTACTGGTACTGTTGCAGGGGGCTTATTGTCATATGCTAAGAATCCATTAAGTGGTAACTCAATCAGAAGTGATGTTAAGGATTCTGCAGATAACTTAACCGATTCAGTTCATCGGGTTAAGACAATTTATGATGAACTCGAAGAAAAGAGAATGGAGCAACCTGAAGAAGAGAAGCAGACTGAAAAAACAGATGCTACTGAAACTCCAAATGAAGACGAAGATGTTGAAGTTTCTAATCGTCCTTCACTCAAAGATAAGGCTCATGATTTAGTTGATGCTTTCTCTGCGGCTTCATTCAAAGCCGTTGACCATGATCGTGTCTTTGCTGCAGTTAAGAACAAATTAAATGAAGCAAAAGAAGACCTTGAAGACGCAAGCGATGATGTGAAAGATGCTACTGAAGATGAAGAAAAAGTAGACAGTAACTCTGGCGCAAGCGAAGAAGAACATAAGGAAGAAAATTAATGAAATTTTTTGGAATTGGATTAGGATTAGGCAGCTTAGCAGGATTAGGGATCTCTCTTCTCCCAAATCCACAAACTGGTCATAAAGTTAAAGAAGACGTTCGCCTTTTTTTAGATGGCACCAAAAATGATGCTTCTTCATTAGTTACCAGTACAAAACAAGCTACGCAAGCTGCCAATGAATTAATGAATAATCTGCCGCAAGCAGAACAAACAGTTAAAGACATACAAAATAACTTAACTGATTTTCAAAGTTCAATTAAACCAGAAGTTGATCAAATGAAAGAAAATGTTTCTAATTTAACTAAAGAAGCAAAAGAAGCAGTTGATGGAATTAAAAATGAACTTTAATTTTAAGATTTGTTAGTCTTTTTTATAAATATCAAGAAAACTCTTATTGTCCATTGGGCTAATAAGAGTTTTTATGTTATATTTGAACTTGTAATTAAGCAAAGGATGTGCAAATTAATATATGAATAAAACATGGAAAAAAGCAGCTACTGTTTTAGCTTTTGCAGGAATTGCCTTAAGCGCTACTGCTTGTTCTGGAAGTAAAGCTGTCGTTACTTATAAGGGCGGTAAAATTACCGAATCTCAATACTATGACAAGATGAAAGAATCTCAAGCAGGTCAATCAACTCTTGCCAGCATGATTGTTTCTGATGCCCTAGAAAGTCAATACGGCAAAGACGTTACACAAAAGCAAGTTGATAAAGAATACAATAAGTACAAGAAGCAATATGGTAGTCAGTTTGACTCAGTTCTTGAACAAAATGGAATGACTGCTTCTACTTTTAAAGATAATTTAAAGACTAATCTTTTAACTGAGGCTGCTTTGAAGCACATCAAGAAGATTACTCCAGCTCAAGAAAAGAAAGCTTGGAAGAATTATCAACCAGAAGTTACTGTACAACACATTCTTGTTTCAAAGAAGAGTACAGCTGAAGACGTCATCAAACAATTACAAGATGGCGGTGACTTCAAGAAACTAGCTAAGAAGTATTCTACTGATACTGCTACTAAGAACGATGCCGGTAAATTACCTGCATTTGACTCAACTGATTCTACTTTAGATTCGAGTTTCAAGACTGCTGCATTTAAACTTAAGACTGGTGAAATCACTACTACTCCAGTTAAGACTCAATACGGCTACCACGTAATTAAAATGATTAAGCACCCGGCTAAAGGTACTTTCAAGGAACACAAGAAACAAATTGATAACCAAATCTATCAATCAATGTCCGAAGATCAGAACGTTATGAGAAGCGTAATTGCTACTGTACTTAAACGTGCTGATGTTTCTATCAAGGATAAAGACTTAAAGAACGTTCTTTCTCAATACGTTTCATCAGATAGTCTTTCAAAATAGAATTTTTACATAATATAAAAACCAAGGTTAACTTCCTCATTAACCTTGGTTTTTATTTACTCTAATTTTGGTGCTTTATCTAAAGCTTCATCATTTTTAGGCCTATAGAATCTACGATTGTCTTGTGACTTAATGGTTTCAGTAAATTCTCCTGGCTTAGTTTGTTGCAAAGCATTAGTAATTGCATAAACTGTAGCGTCTAAATCATCAATTTTATGTAAAACTTCAGCCTCTAGCACTACTGGTCGATGAGCTGCGCCATATTCAGGTAAGCCGTGATGTGACAAAACTAAATGCCGCAAGAGCATTAAATCTTCACTATGCTCATCAATTTTCAATTCATGAGCTGCTAGCATAATCTGCTCATCAATTAAAACCAAATGTCCAATCAAATTTCCCTCAGTCGTATAAGTCGTTGCTACAGGACCCGATAGTTCAATTACCTTCCCCATATCATGTAAAATACACCCTGCATAAAGGAGTGAACGATCAATTTGAGGATAAGTATTAGCAATTCCTTCCGCATCCCTTAGCATTGAAACTGTATGAAAGGCTAATCCATTTCTAACGGCATGATGATTAGATTTGCCAGCTGGATATGAGAAAAATTCTTTATTCCACTTTTTCAGTAAGTAACGCACAATACGATTCCATGTT
Source organism: uncultured Lactobacillus sp. (assembly GCF_948948975.1). GTDB lineage: Bacteria > Bacillota > Bacilli > Lactobacillales > Lactobacillaceae > Lactobacillus. The sequence continues at coordinate 153,750 of NZ_CARBVX010000001.1, forward strand.
GGATTTAAGATCTCAAAAACACGTTTATTAATCTCTTCTTCAAGATCTTTTTGCTTAATGGGAGCTGAATGAACAAATTGACTTAAATCATATCCTTCATTTGGACCCACTACTCTTAAGTCATAAATTCTTATTTGCGGTCTATCTTGATACTCTTCTCGTCTTCCGCTCAATTCCACGATGGTTCCTGGACTAAAAGTATCTGCATCCTGCTGACTAGCGTTCCAAAGATTTCCCCTAATCGTGCCACTTGAATCGCTAAATTGTAAAACTAAGTATTGTTTGCCATTTTTACTAGTACGAAGACTGGAATCTTTTAAAAGTAAAACCAAATTCATGTCTTCGCCATCATTATAATCAAGCAACCTTTTTATCATTATTGTTCCTTTTCTATTCTTATTGGTTCCAGCTCAAGACTAGATACTAAATCTTGTCGTGCTGTAAAAATTAAAACTTGTGTCTTCTTAGCCAACTCTTCTAATAGTTTGACAATATAGTTGGTTCTTTGTGCGTCAAAGTTTACAAAAGCATCATCAATCAAAATTGGCAACGCAATTTTATCTGCAACTTGTTCCACAAAAGCTAATTTCAAAGCAAAATATAATTGCTCACTTGTCCCACGAGACAGATATTCAACATCAAACTTTTTACCATCTTCTCTTTTAACTTTAAGTTTTTTATCTAATTGGATATCCACATATCTTCCACCAGTTAAAAGATTGAAATACTTCTTTGCATCTTCAAGCATCTTAGGAAAACGCTCATTCGAGGCTAAATCTAAGCCACGTGCGATCCAGTTGCTGGTTAATAAGTTAGCTAAATACTCTTTAACATTTTCACTCAATGATGTTTCTAAGTCAGTTAATTTTTGTTTTTCGGCAAAATATTTATCAGAGTTTGCTAAAACATGCATCTGATTTTCAAGTTTGGCATTCTCTGCATGCAAATCATTAATTTGCGCCTGCTTTTGAGAGATCTGCTTTTCTATTTGCTCTTTATTTTCTGTTAATTTATTTGGATCTTTTGTAATTTCTTCTAATTGTGCAAGATCCGCTTGCAAATCATTTTGTAATGCTTCCATTTTTAACTTTAATTGTTCTTGTACTTCAGCTTGTTGCTTCAGCTTGGAGAATTCCGCAAAATCAGTAACTTTACTTGCCGCAAATAAATTAGAAAGATCAATTTTATTCTTAGCTAATTGGTTCTTTTTTTCTTGTAAATGCACTGCTACATCATTTAAATGTTGCTTAGACAAATTATTTTGATCAATTACTTTTTGCAATGAATTTAACTGATTTACAATATCTGAAAATGTCTGAATATTTCTTTGAGTAAAAGGATATAACTCCTGAACAAAAGCTTGAATTTTTTCATTCAGAGAAACTTGTTCTTGATCTAGTTGGCCAAGTGTTTGCTTTTTAGATTCAATTTGAACTACTTCGTTCCACAAACTATTTAAGTCAATGACATTAGGATCAAGTCCATACTTTTCAATAAATTCTTGGTCTTTCTGACTTTTCTTAGTATTAGTTTGCTTTGTCCAAACAAATAGTCCAAGCCCACCTAAAGCAATCATTATTCCCAAGAAACGTACGAATAAATTATTAATTGCAATTGAACTAAAAAGTCCTGCAACTAATAAAATTAATGATAAAATTCCTGGCAAATTATTATTTTCTTGCTTTTGATTCTTTAAAGCCTGATAATCATCTTTTATTTTTGTTCGAGTTTCACTTGATAACTTGCTTAATTTAACCGCTTCTGGCTGAAACTGCTCATAAGACTCTAAATCTTTCTTGGTAGTTTCAATTTGCCGCTGCAAATCTTTACTTTCACTTTCCCAATGCAAAACTTCAGCCTTATGGTCAACTAATACTTGAATTTTATCTTTGTTTGATAACTCGCTGCTATTCTTAATTTCGTCAAGCTGCGTCTCTAAATTTTTTATATGAGCTGTTAAATCTGAAATTTTATTTTGAATAGCTTGCGCTCGCTCATAACTCTCTTTAGAAAAGGAAACCGGTTGTACTTCTTCTCTAAGTTGCTGATACTGCTTAAAATTAGTTAGCTTTTGCATTAATAGACTAATTTTTTGGTCTTCTTTATTTAATTCAACTAGTTCAGACTGAATTTTTTTCAGTTTTTCCTTTTCTCGAGTTAATTTTTCTTCAAGTTCACGATAATCATTAAGTTCACTATTGGTTTGAGCTAAAACTTCTTTTTGTTCTTCAATTTGATTAATTAATTGATTAACTATCGGCTTACGTCCACTCTTTTTAAAAAGCTTCTGAGCATTACTTGAAAACTCATCTCTTAAATCAAGTAATTTGTGACTTTGTGATGCTCCTAAAAAGTAAATTTGTTCCATTAATTCTGCCTGAGATAATCCATTTACCTCGCGCAGCATATCCTGATTAAAAATAAAGCTGTCCGTATAAAAACTACCATCTATATTTTGGATCCGATCAAAAAACACATTCTCTGGCACTTCTTGATCATTTAAACTAACTTTTAAAACCCCCTTCTTAGGATCCCCTTTTGCATATAATCGACTCAAAAGAAAGGTACCATCCGTATCTTCAAAAGTTAAACTTCCGCCCATTGGACTAACATGATCCAAAGGCTGATAATTCTCAAAGAAAGGTGATTTATTAGTTCTTAGGTGAAAGCCAAATAGAACTTGCTTAACAAAGGCTACAGTTGTACTTTTCCCAGCTTCATTCGCCCCTAAAAATATCGTTAAATCTTTGTTCAAATTAAAAGTCACATCATTTAATTTTCCAAAGTGAATAATTTTAATTTGAGTTAACTTCATCATTTATATCCTTTAATTTTTGTCCCAATTTAACCTGTGCTAATTCTTTTACTTCGTCAATAAATTCAGGTTTCTTCAAAATATCAGCAACATAATCACTTTTTTTACTTAAATCACTAGCTAACGCATAAATCTTATCTAGTTCAAAAGTTTCATTTTTAGCTCGATCAAATGCTTCTTTATCCGCTGTTCTAAGTTGAAGCTTTTCATTATTCGTCAGATAAACTTTTACAAGTCTAGAATCAAATTTCAAAGAATTAGAGAGTTGAAGCCAGTACTCACTGTCCTTAACTAATTCTAGTTCTTTTTCACTTAAATATTGGGCTCCTTCAATTGTTAAACCAAATAAAGTTTTTCGTACATTTTTCTTAGTCAAAATTTCAACTATTTGTCTTGTTAGATCTTTTTGTGAAATTTCTTGATCCAAAGTCAGGGTTGCCATTTGCCAAATAATTGGTGCTGTTTCAATAAAATCTAGACTTACTTTTTTAGTTGTTTCATCTACTATACCAATATATACACCTTTACTACCTTGTTCGTTAATGTGTCTACCCTGGAGATTACCACTATAAACAATTAAGGGGTCTTCACTTAAGGTCTGACGTAAATGAATATGACCTAAGGCAAAGTAATTATAATTTAAATCTTTAATTTCAGCCGTTGTAAATGGAGCATAAACATTCTGATAATTTGTAGTAGTTTTTGCACCCGCATGCATTAAACCAATAGTAAAGTTATCCCCTTTTTTAGGAAATTCACTAATCTTATCAGTTTCGATGTGATTATGTTGATAAGAAAATCCAACTACTGTATACCGAAAATCCTCTTTAGTTTTAGATTCAAATTCTTCTACTTCTTCATTAGAGCCTAAAAGTTTGAAGTATGGTGTTTGTGGCAATAACATCTCATTAGGATTCAAATAATCATGATTTCCTAGAATCATCACGACTTGAATTTTTTGATCTGTAAGTCGCTTTATTTCACGACTAAAAAATAATTGACTCTGAGGACTAGGATGAGCTGAATCAAATGTATCACCTGCAATTAATACTAAATCGACATTTCTATCTAGTGCTGTATCAATTGCCTTAGTGAATGACTTTTGGGTAGATTGTTTAATATTTTTAAATTCATTAGATGGCAAAAAAGATAGTCCTTGAAAGGGACTATCTAAGTGCGCATCTGCTAAATGCATAAATTTCATACTAATTATTTTGCCTTTAAATCATCGTACAAATCGCCAATTGGCTTAGTCATAGCTTGTTGAACGTCGTTGATCATTTGGAAGAGAGCTTGTTCCTTGGTAATCATGTCTTTTAATTCGTCATTATTACGAACTTCTTCATTGATCTTTTGATATTCTTTTTGTGCTTCTTCAGAAAGTGGTTGACCAGAATTTTGAGCGGCTAAAATTTGTTGTTGAAGCTTATCCATTCGTTGGTATAACTCTAAACTTTCTGGATTATTCTTTAAATTTTCAAGAGATTTCTTCAAATCTTTGAATTGTTCCGTTTCTTGTAAGTCCTTTGCTAATTGATTAGCGTTATCGTAAATATTAACCATTTTAATTTAAACTCCTTCGTTTTTATCGGCCTAAAAGTCCTTTAAGATTATTATACCATTCGTTGAACTTAGACCCAGTATCATTGATTCCTTTTTGTACTTGTTGACCTAAATTACCAAGCCAGTCTGAATTTGCCCCCGTATCTTTGGCTATCTGTTGGGCGCTCTTTTCCTTAAACTGTGTCTGAGAAGTATATGGAAGTAGCCGCTCTAATTCAGATTTATACAAGTGAGTAATTCCTGTTTCTGAAATACCTTCCATATAATGTTCTTGATCAGTCTTATCAAAACCTACCCAAGTTGATAAGACAACATCTGGAGTATAGCCAACAATCCATTGATCTTTTGTACCAAATCCATAACTATCAGGTACTTCAGTTGAACCAGTCTTACCTGCCACTCTAAAGCTTGATGGTTGAGCAGATCTCCCAGTTCCTGAAGTAAATACTCCTAAAAGCATTGATGTCATTTCCTTAGCAGTATTAGTTGAAATAATTCTGTGACTACCAGGATTCTTGTTTTGAGCAATAACATTACCGCTGGCATCAGTTATTTTAGTGATACAGTAGGATTGATTTGGTAAATTACCCTCGTTAGCAAAAGCACTATAAGCTCTCGCCATCTGCAATGGTGAAACACCAGTTGAAAGTCCACCTAAGGCTAACGCTAAGTTTTGGTCACTCTTATTAACGTGAATACCAAAGTTTTCAACTGATTGTACACCCTTGCTGACACCAATCTTATCTAAAAGCCATACTGCCGGTACGTTCTTACTTTGAGCTAGTGCTTCATACATTGGAATTTTATTCGAGTATTGATTGTCAACATTCTTTGGCTCATACCCGTTTTTTCCAAACTTTTGTAGTTTATTTGAAAGTTCAGAATCATAATGATACCCATTCTGCAAAGCCGGTGAATAGACCGCTAGTGGTTTCATGGTAGAACCTGGCTGACGCTTCATTTGAGTAGCACGGTTATAACCGCGAAAGACGTGTTGTCCTCTCCCACCAACCATTGCTCGAACAGCACCTGTCTTTGGATCCATTGCAACGCTAGCCCCTTGCACTTTAGTACCATCACTGGCATTTGACGGGAAATTCCAGCTTTCTTCAAAACTATCTTGCAGGGCAGTTTGATAATCAGTATCTAAGGTAGTGTAGATTTTTAGACCCTTATTCATTACATCTTCTTCTTTTAAGCCATAACGATCTATTGCTTCGTCAACAACTGCATCAAAGAAGTAAGGGTAGCGATAGCCATCTTCTTGAGAAAATGTATCATTGAGCGTAAGCGTAGTCTTCTTAGCATTATCAGCTTGTGTCTTAGAAATCTTGCCTGTATCGGCCATCAATCCTAAAACAACATTACGACGTGCAAGAGCATTATCCATATGATCAATTGGATTGTAGTAGCTTGGACTACGAAGCATACCTGCAATTGTCGCCGCTTCTCCTACTGTTACATCACTGGCATTTTTTCCAAAGTAACGTCGAGCGGCATCTTGAACACCCCAAACACCATTACCAAAATATGCATTGTTTAAATACATTGTTAAGATGTCTTTTTTGGAATAAACGTGGTTAATTTCAATTGCAAAAAAGAGCTCTTCTAGTTTTCTAGAAAAAGTCTGCTTTTGTGTCAATAATGCATTCTTGGCTAGTTGCTGCGTTAGCGTTGAACCGCCTCCAACGATTCCATGATGAATCAATCCGCTTACTGCAGCTCTTGCCATTCCCTTTACACTAAAGCCAGGATTTTTATAAAAAGTTCGGTCTTCTGTAGCAATCACAGCATCTTGAATGTAAGGTGATATCTGATTCAATTCTACAAACGATCCCTTTTGCGAGTATAAAGAGCCAGCCTTCTGATTTTTATTATCATAGATTGTAGTTGTAGTGGAAAGAGCTGCCTTCATATTAGAGATGTTTGAAGTTTTCACCTTAACGGTATAATAAGTACAAACAAACAAACAACAGGACAGTAATATCAAAATTAACCAACGCCAAATTTGAAAACGATGGTTGAAGTTTTTAATCGCTAAATGAATACGATGCCAAAACTCATGATTTTGGGAATGCATAAAATTAAAACTCCCTTTTCGTCAATAAACCTAATATGACGATTTTAGCATATCTTTATTTGAAAAATAGTATTTAAAAAGTTAAAAATTAGATAAGGTGAAAAATATGACTACATACCATTATTCCTTCACGTATCCCGTATACTTAATGTCAACAAGTGTTGGTGAGCTAATGCGTAAATTGCTTATACCAAGAAAATGGCGTCACTTTTTACGTAGTGAAAAGAAAATATTAATTAACGGAAAATATCTACCACTCAATTTTTTAGTAAAGCCTGGTGATAGAATTGAAATTCAACTTGATCATGTTGAAAGTGATCAGCAAGCTTATCCTGCTAGTGGAAAATTACCTAAAATTGTTTATGAAGATACTGATATCCTAGTAATTAACAAGCCAGCAGGACAAAAGACGCATCCCAATTTACATGAAGTAGATACAGCCTTAAATGACTGTGCTACTTATTTAGGCTACAGTCCTTATATTGTTCACAGATTAGATATGTTGACAAATGGACTTTTATTAGTAGCAAAAAATCCAGCTGTTGTTCCTATTTTAAATCGGCAATTAACTAATAAAACTTTACATCGAGAATACTTAGCCTGGGCTTCCAACCCTAAACAAATTGAAAAACAAGGTATCATCGATCTTCCAATCGGTCATGATCCTAGTGATCAAAGAAAAAGAATGGTACGACCAGATGGATTAAATGCTATAACTCACTATGAAGTAATAAAAAAAGAGCAAAATAAAATTCTAGTAAAGCTTACTTTAGAAACTGGTCGAACTCATCAAATTAGAGTCCACTTAGCTGCTCTAAATGCACCAATCATTGGTGATCCTTTATATAATTCAGATTATCAAGAAGGAGAACAATTACAGCTAACAGCTTTCCAACTTACCTTTAGAAAACCGTTTAGCTTTGAAAATAAAACAATTAAATTAGAGGAAAAATAAAAGAGATATGTAAAAACATATCTCTTTTATTATGCCCCAAACAGGAGTCGAACCTGCACTCACTTACGTGAACAGCGACCTGAACGCTGCGCGTCTGCCAATTCCGCCATTGAGGCAATTCTAGAACATATCTATCATACCAAAAAAACAGCGAAATTGAAAAGCTAAATCTTCCTTATCAAACTACAAATTATTTATCTCATTTAATTGCATATTCTAATTTGTAAAAGTCGATTACCAATTCTATGATGACGATATTCTTTCCTAACAAAAACCGGGCTAGGTAATTTTCCTGTATTTCAACAAATCCCAATAGCTTTTTTGTAAAGGAATAAGCCAGGATATTATCCTCTAATCAGAACTTCCTTACCAAATCAAGATTATTCAATCGAAAATTTTTAAATAATCATTAGTCTTTCTAAAATTTCTCAATTTCTATCGGCGTTCATAAACTACATCTACAATACCATTATAATTTCTAGTATTAATGAGCTTAAGTTTTTGTTCTTATGAACTTACTCCGAAAAGTCGCAATCCCTTACCTAATAAAGTTGGAATAATTGAAATATAGGACTTATCCACTCGCTCATCCTCAACTAATCGCTGAATCAGATTTGCTCCACCGCAAATCCCTATATCTTTATCCTCTTGGTGCTTCAGCTGGTTAATCAACTTAACTGAATTTTCATTTGTAAATTTAATTTCATCAGTAGATTTTTCTTGGCGGTGAGTAAAAATATAAGTCGTCATTCCAGAATATATCCACTTCTTCAGCGAAAGTTCAGTAGTAACTTGATGATAGGTATTCCACCCATTAATATGATATCGATATCTCTAATAAATTCAGAATATGTATCAAGATTTTCTATATCACTACTTTGACCCGCAATCCAGTTACCTCCAACTCTAGTATCTGTAATATAACCATCAAGACTCGTCGCAATAAATAAACTTACTTTTCTCATTTTTCTTTCTTAATGCCCTAGTATTAATTTTATCCCAATTATACTAATAACTAATAAAACGATAAATAACCATATTATTAGTGAAAACTTATCTTGAAATAGAATTACTCTAATAATAATTGAACCTAAAACAAAAAATGCCAAGTAACGATTACTCTCTTCAAAGACCTACTGAAAGTAATTATTACTTGGCTTCCCCGGTGGGAAATTTATTAGTTTTTAATGACTTAGAGTTTAGTAAATAAAAATATTCTTGTAAAGTTCGTGTGATGATTTCTTTTCTTCACCAATTTATGAATCGAAATAAATTCTTTTACAAAATTATATTCATTATCTCTATTTAGTTTTCTTTTTTAAAATATTTAATCCAAGTGCTGTAAACAAGCTACTAATGCCTACTAAGACTACTGCAAAGTTAGGATTCTTACTTCCTGCTTGTGGTAAGCTTGCATTATTTGTAGAAGTTGCAGATACATGACGCTTATTCATTTTTGCATCAAATTTAAATAATTTAGTAAACTCCTTCTTTTTATAGCTATTTGTCTCAGTAGATTTATTATTTGAATTTATTTCTGGCTTATTCTCTAGTGCATCTAGTTTGGTAGTTGATTTATTATCTTCAATTGGTAATTTTTTAGTTATTGATTCACTCTTCTTAAGTGAGTCTAAGTCGTAAGATGGAACGTCTAGCTTGGTTCCGTTACCTACTTCTTCACCCTTCTTAAGTAGGTCTAAATCGTAAGATGGTAAATCTAAATTGGTGCCGTCACCTACTACTTCTCCCTTCTTAAGTGAGGCTAAGTCGTAAGATGGGACGTCTAGCTTGGTACTGTCACTTAATGATTCACCCTTTTTTAATGAGTCTAAATTGTAAGATGGCAAATCTAAATTGGTGCCGTCACCTACTACTTCATCCTTCTTAAGTGAGTCTAAGTCATAAGATGGTAAATCTAATTCGGTACCTTCACCTACTACTTCGCCCTTCTTCAGTGAGTCCAAGTCGTAAGATGGTAAATCTAAATTGGTTCCGTTACCTACTACTTTTTCCTTCTTAAGTGAATCTAAATCGTAAGATGGTAAATCTAAATTGGTTCCGTCACCTACTACTTCACCCTTCTTAAGTGAGTCTAAATTGTAAGATGGCAAATCTAAATTGGTTCCGTTACCTACTACTTCACTCTTCTTAAGTGAGTCTAAGTCGTAAGATGGTAAATCTAATTCGGTTCCATCGCCTACTACTTCACTCTTCTTAAGTGAGTCTAAGTCGTAAGATGGTAAATCTAATT
>NZ_CARBVX010000001.1:163513-187784 GCF_948948975.1 uncultured Lactobacillus sp.
CGGTTCCATCGCCTACTACTTCACTCTTCTTAAGTGAGTCTAAGTCGTAAGATGGCAAGTCTAACTTGGTTCCGTCACCTACTGCTTTACCTTTTTTAAGTGAGTCTAAATCATAGGTAGGCAATTCATAGTTTGTACCGTCACCCAAGATGTCACCGCGCTTATTTTGTTCAGGATTAGCAAAAATTGAACTTCTGAAATCATCAGTCTGCTTCAATTCAGCTGCTAATATAGCGGCTTTTAAGTCATTAATCAAGCTTGCACCTTTTCCTTGAGATCTAAGTGCTAATTCTTGATCAACAGTAGACTGCATTAGATTTTGTAAATCATCCCAATTATTTAATTGGACATTCTTTTTATTGAGAGTAATGGTAATTGGCTTAAAATCTTGTCGTTTATCAATCCGTTCCTTAAACATTGCTTTTTTAAAGGTCGCGTAATCGTTATTATATTCGCCCCTAAAAATCTTTTCTAAAGCATACGTATCACTCAATGATTTCTTATCATTTTTTGCATCTTTAGCATATTTATTAGTGACATAGGAAATAAAGCCATCATTCCAACCTTTGGCAGCAAGCAATTCAAAAGCAGTTTTCCGGAAAGTAATCCCACCTGAAGCAGATGTAGAGCTCTGTACTCCAGCATAATCGGGTGCATACATAGAAATCTGTTGATAAACATTATTTCCATAAGTGCCAGCTTTATATCCACGACTAGCGATGATATTGTTATCAATAAAATCATCAATTGAGGTTAATTTTTCAGCAACCTCACTACTAATTGGTCCTGTGATAACATCAGATTTTTTAGCAGAGTCGTAACTAATTTGAGAATACATTAATTGCTTCTCTTTTGCAGATTTATCTACCATAGCTTGAGCTTCAGCATAATCAAGTAGATAAGTTACGTCAAATAATCCGTGCATGTATTCATGTAGATCTTCTCTTGATTGAAAACGTTGCGGACTTTTATTTGTAGTTCGATTTGCTGCATCAAAAGTTAATACAGTATTCAATCCATACGAAGCAGGGGTTGAATTCCAAGGTGACTGCAGTAGACCTTCAGCATATAATTCTACTCCTGTGCCAGGGCGGTGCTGGAATCCATCTAAATAAATACTATTATCAAAAATATGAGTCATTTCATGTGAAAAAATAGCGGCACCGCCATAATCTGAAATTACTTTTGCAACATAATAACGAACTTCATTGCCTCCAGCATCTGCTGTAATACCAGGAGGCGGATAAGTTTTACCTAACGGACCAAAGAATTTTGCCATTGCCGGTATATCAGTATCCTTCTTAGTTAACCATCTACGGCCACCCTTTTTACTGGAATCAATTGCATCATAACTATCCCAAACTAGAGTATTAGCATTGGCTAAACGTGTCTTTCCTTTATTATTAGCTATACGATACCAGAAATCAAAATACTCTCTCCAGCCAGTTGAAAGGCGCGTAATTTCCTTATGTACCGCTTGAACTTTTTCTTGATAAACTTCTGGATCCTTATGATATTTAACATCAATATATGGATCATAAGAGCCAAAAATTACTGTTCCAAGTGCTGAAACGACATACATATCATCACTTTTAATATTTAAAAGTGGCAAGATATATTCTTGAAGACTCTTATTAGTTGATAAACGATGATAGATATGAAGATTTAAATCTGGTAATTCTTTTGAGAAAATTTCATCAATATAAACACCCGTATTCGATCTAAACCAATCTTCATCAGAAAGCTCTGGAGTCCATTTTTTACGCAAATCTCCTAAGAAAGTAACTAGATCTGACTTAGTATTTAACATTGGTGCTAGCTTTTCATTAAAAGTAGTTACCGTATTTCCCGGATTTAATTGATTAGGTGATAAATTTCCAATATTAGATAACCAATCAATTGAATCTAAATTTGATCCGAATGATTTTGGATTGAACATCATTGCAGGTAAAATAGTCTTATCTCCGTATGAAACATTATACCAACGATTAAGATAAGACATCCCTATCATAATTTCGCCTGCATTACTGCTTACTCGTTGCCTTGCAGTATCTATATTATCTGCATGTTCAAGAAGCTGCGGTACCAAAGTTGGCAATTGATTATATATATCATAAAAGCTATCAATCAAGCTGCTACTTGATAAAACAATATTATTCCAATTCCTAAGGTTTTGTTTTGGATCACCATCAAAGGCGTCATGCTTAACTTGTTTTAAGCTATCTGTAACTGATTTAATAAGATTAGGATCATACTTTTCCTCTGTTTGTTTGGATTGTTGATCACTAGTAGTATCATCAGAAATATTATTTTCTTGATTATTAGTATCTTCTTTTAAAATAGTATTTTGATTCTCTACAGTACTTTGATCATTTTTTAAATCTAGATTGTTGTTATCAGGAAGATCTACATCTGAGTTTGTTTTAGTCTCTACATTTGTCAGACTTGTTTTGTCATCCTGAGTATTATCTTGCGGAGTTACAGTTTCTATTTTTGCGGAGTTACTATTTGTATTTTCTGCAACAGTAATTTCATTTTTATTGTCTGAGGTCTGATTTTCAGTCTTTTGAACTTGTGGTTCACTATCAGCATGAACAGTCGTTGTTGTAGTAGCCAGAAACGCTAATCCTACAGCAACAGAAGTTAATCCAACACTAAGCTTACGCAAAGCATATCGATATTGAGAATTTTTTTGCATATTAGGCCTCCAATTTCTTTAATTTAAGTTATTTCTCAATTATAACTTAAGTTATACTGATTTTAAATAAGTTAACTTCACTTAACTGAAAAGTAATAATGCCATAGAAAAATTTTTAAAAAATGAGGTATGAACTCGAATATCTTCATACCTCATTTTTTATATACTATTGCTTATTAATTCTTTTGCATACCTAAGAACTGGTAATTCTCGATTAGCAATCAATTGTCCTAGTTTAGTGTCAGTTTGTTTTTCGTATGCAGCAACTGCTTCTTCATAGGTTAATTTTAAAGTCGATAAGTGAAAATCGTCAATTTCTGCTTGCGTTAAGTGTTTTTCACCAAAAGAATCTATTTTACACAAAAAGTAATTATTAATATTATGCCGATGAATTAAGTTATAGTAGTCGCTTACCGTACCGATTTTACAAAGAATATTAACGTTGGCACCTAATTCCTCTTTCAGCTCTCTTTTGAGTGCTGTTATTAGATCCTCACCAGGTTCAACCCCACCACCAGATGTTTCAATGAAAGTACCCGTACCAAAAATATCGTCTCTATGAACTTTTACAAAATAATAGTTCTGTTGCTCATCTACTACAATAGCTCGAACAACTTGCCGATCATGATCAATATTAGTCTTAGTCCACTGCGTATCTTTCAGTTCAAGTTTTAACTCTTGCATGTTTATTCCTCCTTTTTGATTCAAGTCATTCAGCTAGTCATAATTTAAGCCATCTTGATTATAAATAAGTATCATTTAGTACAAACACAGCATGACTCATCATTTTATATGCGCCTAATATTCTTTATATTATAAAAAACATGGTCTTATCTGCACTCTTACCCAAACACTTCAGTTGCAGCAATCACCTTTAATAGCGACTCATCTGCCTTATCTCTTCCATATGCATCAAGAAAGCGATCACGATACTTATTAGTCTTCAAATTAAACCAGAGAGTCCAAACACCCCAAAATAAATCAATATGGCGATCACCAACTCCGCCGCAATCAACATCAATGAAGCCTGAAAACTTCCAGTTATCAAGAATAATATTTGGTAAACAATAGTCGCCATGAAGTAAAACTTTGTCCTGCAAAGCATCTTTACCTGCTTCCAAAACCTGATGAGCCTCTTCTGCTGAACGATAGCCAAAGCTATCAGGAAAAGCTGACGTATCATAATTTCCTGTTTGGTAGTTTTTCTCGGCGGTTGCTAAATATTCGATCGTTCTATCCATAATTGGGCAATCAGCATAATCTGTTTCGTGCAGCTTTCTTAATTCGTAAGCAATCGTATCACATAAGCGTTCTGGATTCGAAAGATATTCTGAATCGACGCAATCTTTTCCCTTGAGCGCCTTTGTCAAAAGCCAATCATAATCATTTGCAGTATAATCTAATACTTCTGCGCTAAGCCCCTTTGAGTAAAAGTACTGCGTCATCTTGGCTTCTTTTTCTAATTTTCCCAGGCTAGCTCTTTTTAAATAATAGCCTTCGTCTTTATCTACAAAATATACTCTTGCTTCAGGCGAAGAGGAACTATCATAAATTGGTGATCCAGAGATAAAATTTTTAATCTCTTTTGGTAATTCTTCTGGAATCTTAGTAATTAAAGTCTTTTTCACTGATTGATCCTATTAATAAATACTAATTACAGCTCTCCATAATAATGATGCAAAATATAATCAGAAGTTCTCTTTAAAGTTAGATAGTCAATATTATTAGAGAAAAGCATTATCATTTGCTTAGTTTTATAGTCAGCCACAAAGCATGAATTATATCCTGGGATACTACCTTCGGCACGAATTATATTCCCCTTAAAATATACTCCGCCGAAGTAGGCTACTTCTTGACCTTTAGTTTGCTGATAAAATTGATTAATCATCTTAGGATCTTTTAAAACTTCGTTATAAACGAATTTCCAATAATCATTTGGAGATATAAATAAATTTCCTGCTCCAAAGTCAGAAGATGTGGTTACTGTTACCGTGTGCCAACTAACATTTTCATTTAACGGCTGTGGAATTTCTTTTTTATTAACTTCGGAAAAATCTTTTATCTGGTTAAGATGAAGAGGTTTTGCAAATTGATTTTGAATGTAATTATTATAAGTCAAATTACTTTCTCGACTAATAATTGCTGCCAATAATTCATAGTCTACATCCTGATAATCCCAAGTATGAAGATGGTCATATTGCATATGGTCAAGCATATATGCAATTTGTTCTTGTTGGTTTTTTAGAGGTGCAGAGGGGCGAGCATTATTGATCAATCCACTTGTATGATTCATTAATTCCCGAATCGTTATGTCACTGCTACCTGGAACTTGAGGGAAATACTTAGATAAAGGTGTATTCCAATTGAGCTTCTTTTTTTGTTGAAGTTGATAAATTCCAGTTCCTGTCATAATTTTTTGCAAAGAAGCTGTAGGAAACAATTGATTAGCCTTCACTATCTTTTCTTTATTAGTAGTTTCATTATTTTCAATTACAACTGGTTTTCCATCTTTGCCAGTGACTAACATTACTCCATTAATATGATGAGATTTCATGTAGCTTTTAAGATCTTTTGCCGTATTTCTATTCCCAGGACTCATCTTACCGCCCGGTATTACAAATAAAAGCAATGAAAAAGCACAAAGCGCCATGAAAATATATAAAATGAACTTTTTTAGATGCATAACGAATTCCTTTTCTTGCTATACTAGGTTTTAAAACTTGTGTTTTTCCTTTTATTGTCTTTATTTAATTGTAATTCTTGAATATAAAGATCCTCAACCCCTTTTTAAGACAAAAAAATATGCTGCATGCTTTTTACAAATCACACAGCATATTTTAAATTTCAATAGTCGTTATTTCTTCTCCAGCACCGCTACAGCTTCAACATGCGGAGTTTGCGGGAACATATCCACTGGGTCAATCTCATTAAAGTCATAACCTTGTTCCTTGAACAGTTGTAAGTCACGCACCATAGTTGCTGGATTACATGAAATATAAACAATCTTCTTGGGATTTGTTTCCACAGCAGCGTCAATAAATTCAGGAGTTAAACCTTTTCTAGGTGGGTCAACAAAGATGACGTCAGTCTTTAAGCCTTCTTTAGCCCAGCGTGGCATTACTTCTTCTGCTTTACCTACAACATATTCTGCATTATTAATACCATTTAATTTAGCATTGGCATTAGCATCTTCAACAGCGGGCTCAATGACTTCCATCCCCCGCACCGCCTTAACATGCTTAGCCACACTAAGCCCAATGGTACCAATACCAGAATAAGCATCGATTACGACATCATCTGGCTTAAGATCAGCCTTTTGAATAGCTAAATCATACAAACGAGGAGTTTGCAGAGAATTAATTTGGAAGAAACTTTGTGGAGAAATTTTAAAACTAACATCCCCAATTTTATCGGTAATTTGTGGTTCTCCCCAGAGCAAGTAATCCTTTTTACCTAAGATTACATTCGTCTTTTTAGGATTATGGTTCAAAACTACGCTAGTAACGCCCTTGATCTCACTAATTTCTTTAGTAACTTCTTTTAATTGTGGAAAATCTTTATGTAAGCATACTAAAATCACCATAATTTCGCCCGTTGCTTTAGAACGGCGAACTTCAAGATAGCGCACTTCTCCCTTATTATGAATCTCATCATAAGCAGGAACATGATTCTTTCTCAAAATGTCGCGTACCTTAATTAAAACTCGATCAATTTCTGGATCTGTAGTAAAGAAGTTAGTCAACGGCACCAAGTCATGGGAATGTTTTCTAAAAAAGCCAATATCAAGCTTGCCATTAACTTCACGTACTGGCACTTGCGCCTTATTCCGATAACCAGTTTCTTCTGGACTAGGCATCGTTTGACCTACTTTAACATTATCTAAGTCTGCTTTATGCAGTAAATTAACAACTTGATTACGTTTAAATTCGAGCTGTTTATCATACTTAATATGAGCAAGAGATGCTAGCCCCGTTTGAACCCATTGACGAAGTTTTACATTAATCCGATCTGGACTCTCTTTTTTAATTTTTTCAATTTTAGCAAAAGCAAAATTTTTCTTTACTTTTAAAAGTTTGGCAGAAACAATTTCACCTGGAAGAGCGTTATTTACAAAAACAGTCATTCCATCTAAATGAGCAACACCCATTGCTTCATAAGACAAGTCTGTAATTTCTAAGTCAACTATTTGATTTTTTTGCATAATTCAATCCTCAATATTTAGATCATTGTTACTATTTTACTAAAAAATATTATTGCTTTTTAAAAGAGTACGCACTAAAAATACTTAAGATAATTCCTAAAATTAAGCCACAAATTAATAAACTCCATGATCCCAAAACAAAGTCGCCTTTTATCCATAGATTATTTAAGAGCATCCCCCAGTCAAATGGCCACCACATGCTCCAAGTCGTACGACTTAAAAACATTGCTAAGATGGATCCTAAAAAACCAATTCCTAGTGCAAAATATAAGTTAGTAATTCGTACGAGCCAAGAATAAAATGGCACCAGCCATGACGATGTTAATAAAACTCCAATTACTGAACAAATCATTAAGCCTATTTCTTCGGTACTCGAAAAAATAAAACGAATGCAGATCATCAAAACTATAAAAATCCCGCTCATGATACATGCTTGAATAACTCCATGGAGAATTCTACCAATTTCATAGCTCAATAAGTCTTGTGGGGATGTCAAGATTTCTCTAAATTTCGTTGCTTGCTTTTGATAATAAGTACTGAGTCCTACAAGTAAACCAATTGACATATTCAACCAAAAGTAACTCCATTGTCCCATCATTAATTGAACTAGATATTGGTTATCCCAGAAAACAGCGGTCATCATCAAAACAGCAATTACTGGTAGTAGCCATACTAGTAAGCGAACTACACTATGTTTCGTTTTTAAAAATTCAACTTTTAAAATATTAGTCATGCTTTATGCCTGCCTTTTCTAAAGTTGAGATGAATAATTCTTCTAAATCTGTTTCTGGTTCATAATCTTCTTCTAGAAGTAATTTTCCATCACCTAAAATAGCAATTCGATCTGCAACCTTTTGAATCTCAGAAAGCATGTGACTAGCTATAATTATTGTTTTTCCTTGCCTTTTCTCTAGCATCAAAAGCTCACGCAACTCATGAATACCAAAAGTATCAAGACCATTTGTTGGCTCATCCAAAATAACTAAATCAGGATCTCCCATAAAAGCTAAAGCAATTCCTAAACGTTGTCTCATCCCTGTAGAAAATTCCTTAACTTTTTCTTGATTATGATCACCAAACCCTAATGTATTTAAGATTTGTTCCTGATTTTTATTTTCAACACGGTGAAGTTTTAGTTTTAATTTGATATTTTCTTCAACAGTTAAATTATCAAATAATCCTGGTTCTTCAATTAAGGAACCAATTACTTTTAAATCTTCTCTTTTCCAATCTTTACCTTTGAAAGTAACCACACCTTCAGTTTGCTTTTCAACTCCACTAATTATTTTTAGTAGTGTCGACTTTCCAGCTCCATTTGGTCCCATAATACAGTAGATTTTACCAGTAGGAACATGAAGATTGATTTGATCTAAAACATGCTTATGTTTAAAATGTTTTCCTAATTCTTTGGTGGTTAAAATATCATTCATCTTAATCCCTCAATTTAAATTTTTAGTTTTTTCTATACCTATTTATTTTACCGCTCAGACTGCATAATTCGAAATCTTATTATTTTTATTAATAAATTCATTGACATCTTTTTTTAAGCTTGCTATCATAATTGCAATAATTATCGTCACAGTAGTGCTTATGTTAGGCGTCAGAGAGCTGGTGGTGAAGTGCGAACCAGTCAGGCATAAGTTACGAATTACAACGATCCATCTTTATTCGGCCACAATCAGTGCCGTTATCACCTGATCAGAGTGCTGCAATTTGCAGTAAATAGGTGGTACCACGGTAATGCGTCCTGTTGATTAATTTCAACAGGACTTTTTTATTGGAGGATTTTTTATGAAAAAGAAAGTTTCTTTTACCGAAGCAATTATTATCTTACTTTTGCTTCTACTTATTTTAGGTATTTCAGTTATTAATTTTGGACTGATGCCAGAAGTTCCCGTTCTATTTACAGTATGTTTATTATTATTTTGGCTTAGAATTCGCGGAAATGACTGGTCTTCAATTCAAGATGGAATTAAAGAAGGGATCGGCGTAGCTATTATTCCCATTTTTATTTTTATCCTAATTGGAACTTTAATTGGACTATGGATTAAAGGAAGTATTATTCCGTCAATCATGGTATTAGGTTTTCACTTAATTAGTGGACAATTTTTTGTTCCATCTGTCTTCATTGTCTGTTCAATTGTTGGTCTTGCCATCGGAAGTGGTTTTACAACAATTTCAACTGTTGGGATTGCTCTCTTCGGAATTGGGGCGAGCATGAATGCTAATCCAGCTCTTGTTGCTGGCGCAATCATTTCTGGAGCAGTTTTTGGAGATAAAATGTCTCCTTTATCTGATTCAACTAATCTTTCTTCTGCAGTTGCAGAAAGTGAATTATTTGCCCATATAAAGAACATGATGTGGTCCACTATTCCTGCCTTTGTTGTTTCTTTAATTCTTTTTTGGATTCTAGGAAACAGTGGTTCAATTGACGCTTCAAAAATTAATCACACCGTTTCTATCTTAGAGCATAACTTTACTATTACTTGGTGGGCAATTATACCAATCTTATTGATGTTAATTTGTGCATGGCGAAAAATTCCTGCAATTCCTACCTTATTTTTAAATATTACAGTTACAGTCATTATGATTTTTATTCAAAATCCGCACCAATCTATTACTGACTTAACTAAC
Organism: uncultured Lactobacillus sp.; assembly: GCF_948948975.1. Classification (GTDB taxonomy): domain Bacteria; phylum Bacillota; class Bacilli; order Lactobacillales; family Lactobacillaceae; genus Lactobacillus. Next base: position 173,047 of record NZ_CARBVX010000001.1, read on the forward strand.
TTAATTATGAAAGGCTTTGTAGCAAAAACTAGTGATTCATCTGTTAATGCCCTTTTAACCAGAGGTGGTATCTCCAGCATGATGGATACAGTTGGTTTAATTATTGCCACCTTATCTCTTGGTGGACTCCTCATGAAATTCAATATTGTTCAAACTGCTATGGAACCGCTAGTTGAACATCTTAAAAAACCAGGTCGTTTAGTCATCACTACTATTCTTTCAGGCATTTGTATCAACTTATTTGTTGGTGAACAATACCTTTCAGTAATTCTACCAGGGCGTGCCTTTAAACAAGCTTACGACCGAATTGGTCTTCACCCACTTGCTTTAAGCCGTGTTCTTGAAGACGGAGGAAGTGTAATTAACTACTTAATTCCATGGGGAGTTGCGGGATCTTTTGCAGCTTCTACTCTTGGTGTGCCCGTCTTAGCCTTTATTCCATTTACTTTCTTTAGTTTGCTTTCTCCTCTTTTCTCAATTCTTTCAGGAGTTACAGGAATCGGTTTAAAATGGCAAAAGACTCCTAAAAATTAATTTACCTAATTAAATCCGTACTATAAAATTAATTTACCTAATTAAATCCGTACTATATACGCTTACACAGTAAAATAGTACGGATTTTTATTGACGAATTTTTAATTACATTGTAAATTATTAGTAATTAAAAAAATATTAAAGAGGAGGAATTTGATGACAACAAATCATTTTCTAGTACTACAAACTGACTTTGGCTTAAAAGATGGAGCTGTTAGTGCCATGCACGGAGTAGCACATATGGTTGCGCCACATGTTATTGTGTCCGACTTAACTCATGAGATTCCGCCTTATGATATTTGGGCTGCATCTTATCGTCTCTATCAAACTATTAAGTATTGGCCAAAAGGTACAACTTTTGTTTCAGTTGTTGATCCGGGAGTAGGATCTAAGCGAAAAAGTATTGCCGCTAAGACTAAAAGCGGCCACTTCATCATTACACCAGATAATGGTTCCTTGACTCATATTGCAACTTATATGGGTCTAGACGAAGTACGAGAAATTGACGAACACAAGAATCGTCTTCCCTATTCTTCAGAAAGTAATACTTTCCATGGCCGTGATATCTATGCTTATAATGGGGCATTACTTGCTGAAGGAGAAAAATCTTTTGAAGATTTAGGCGAAACATTAGATCCAACTTCAGTTGTTAAACTACCACTTACTGAGGCCAGTCTAGAAAACGATCATCTACGCGGATCAATTGATGTTTTAGATATTCGCTTTGGTTCTTTATGGACTAATATTCCTTATGATTTAATTAAAAAGGCGAATATTCAACGTGGTGATAAACTTACTGTTACTATTACTTATCAAGACCAAGTTTATTATCATGACACACTACCTTTTGTCCGGTCTTTTGCCGATGCACCAATCAATGATCCTTTAATCTATATTAATTCACTAGTTAATGTCGGCATTGCCTTAAACCAAGCTTCATTTGCGGATACCTATAATATTGGTACAGGAAATGACTGGAAAATTGATTTAATAAAAGAATAATTTATTTACGGGGGAAAATTATGAATAATCAAAAAGGCTTATCAGTAAAAAGTGTTGTTGCAATTGGTATTGGGGCTGCCATTTATGTTATTTTAGCTCGTTTCACATCAATTCCAACTGGTATTCCAAACACTAACATTGAAATCGTGTATCCATTTTTAGCATTGCTTGCGACCATTTATGGACCAGTTGTTGGTTTTTCCGTGGGATTCATTGGTCATGCCCTAAGTGATTTCTTAATGTATGGACAAACTTGGTGGAGCTGGGTCCTTGCAACTGCTGTTCTAGGTTTAATTATTGGACTCTATGGTATGCGTCTTGATTTAGAGAACGGTGTTTTCACTACTAAACAAATGATCGGTTTTAATATTGTCCAAATTATTGCTAATGTTGTTTCTTGGTTAATCATCGCTCCAGTTGGAGATATTTTGATTTACAGTGAACCTCAAAACAAAGTTTTCTTACAAGGAGCAACTGCAACCATCACTAACTCAATCTCTATTCTTATTTTAGGAACTATCTTCCTTAAAGCTTATGCAGCGACTAAAGTTAAAAAAGGTAGTTTACGTAGAGATTAATTATGAAAGGTTACTCAATTAATGACAGAACCTATTATTGAATTTAAAGATTTTTCATTTAAATATAATAGCCAAGCAGAACCCACTCTTAAAAATATTAATTTGAAGATTAATAAAGGAGAAAAAATTCTTTTGGCTGGACCTTCAGGCAGCGGCAAATCAACAATTGGTCGCTGCCTTAATGGTCTTATTCCAAATATTGATCAAGGTGAAGTTGAAGGAAAATGTTTAGTGAATGGGAAAGATATCACTAACACAAGTCTTTTTGACTTTTCATTCACTACTTCAACTATCTTACAAGATGCTGATAGTCAATTCATTGGCTTAACAGTTGGTGAAGATATCGCTTTTGCTTTAGAAAATGACTGTCAACCTAAAGATAAAATGCACCAAACTGTAAACCAGTGGGCTGATGAATTAAAAATCAAAGAATTACTTACTCAATCTCCACAAAGTCTTTCTGGAGGCCAAAAGCAAATTGTTGCCTTAGCTGGAGTTTTAGTCGACGAGTCACCTATTTTATTATTCGATGAGCCACTTGCTAATCTAGATCCTGCTTCTGGGCTTAAAACGATGGCAATTATCGATAAAATTCAAAAGGAACTTAATGCGACAGTTATAATTATTGAACATCGCGTAGAAGAAGTCCTCAGTCAACCAATTGACAGAATTATTTTAGTAAATGAAGGTACGATTGTTGCTGATCAGCCTACTAATCAGCTGCTACATTCTCATACCTTAGAAAAAATTGGCGTTAGAGAGCCACTATACCTAAAAGCTCTTACAGCTGCTAATATAAATCTAAGTTCTATTAAAGAAGTAGACCAAATATCAACTCTCCCTGTTTCTGAAAAAATCAGCGATAAATTAGCAGCTTGGACTAAACAAGCTAAAATCACCAAAAAAGAATCAGATAATTTACCGTTATTAAAATTAGATCACGTTGGTCATCAATACAGTAAAAATCAACCGTATCCCTTAAAAGATGTTTCTACTACTATTAATCAAGGCGACTTTATTTCAATAGTTGGACAAAATGGTGCAGGCAAAACTACCCTTTGCCGAACTATTTGTGGTTTTATTTCTAACAAAGGAAAAATCACCCTTAAGGACCAAAATTTAAATGACCTATCAATTAAAGAGAGAGCCGAAAAGATTGGTTATGTAATGCAAGATCCTAATCAAATGATTTCTCAAAAAATGATCTTTGATGAAATTGCTCTGGGTTTACGTTTACGCAATGTTGATGAAGAAACAATCAAGCAAAAAGTCGATCAAACTTTGAAAATTTGTGGGCTTTATCCCTTTAGACATTGGCCAATTTCCGCATTAAGTTTTGGACAGAAAAAGCGGGTCACAATTGCTGCAATTTTGGTCTTAGAACCAGAGATTATTATTTTAGATGAGCCAACTGCTGGTCAAGACTGGAAGACCTATACGGAAATTATGAGCTTTTTAAAGCACCTAAATACTATAGGTAAAACAATCATTATTATCACACATGATATGCATTTGATGCTTGAGTACACTAATCGATCTCTAGCATTTGCTAAAGGTAAATTAATTGCAGATACTACCCCAAGTGAATTATTAACCAATCCAGATTTAATTAAAGAAGCTTCATTAAAACGAACTAGTCTTTATGATTTAGCAAAACATTATAACTTATCTGATCCAAATAAATTTGTGCAAGCCTATATTAATTTTGAACAACAAAACTGGAAGGATGAAGATTATGAATGATAGTAAAATTTTGGGCTACCAGCCAGGCAATAGTTTTATTCATGCCCTTAACGCAACTACAAAAATGATCTTTTTAATTCTAGTATCTATTGCTTGTATGGTTACCTATGATACTCGCTTCTTGATTGCTATCTGTATCCTATCCTTAATTTTGTTAAAAGTTGCTGGTATCAAGTGGAAGCAAGTTTCTTTTATTGTTAAATTCATTATTGTTTTTGCCATTATTAATATCATCGCTGTTTTTATTTTTCAGCCAACTTATGGTGAGACACTCTACCATTCAAAGACAGTTCTAATCAATGCAGGATATTTTACCTTAACCGCACAGGAACTATTTTATTTATTTAACGTAATTTTGAAGTATATCTGTTCTATCCCATTGGTTCTCCTCTTCTTGTTAACTACTAATCCTAGTCAATTTGCAGCTAGTCTAAATAAAATTGGTGTTAGTTATAAAGTTGCCTATGCTGTTTCTCTAGCATTGCGCTATATTCCTAATATTCAAGAAAGTTATTGGTCAATCTCTGCTGCTCAACAAGCAAGAGGAAATGAACTTTCTAAAAAAGCTTCTCTTGGAAAGAGAATTCATGGAACTTTAAATATCGTTACCCCACTTATTTTTTCAAGTCTTGATCGTATCGATACAATTAGTACGGCAATGCAACTTCGTCGATTTGGCTCTAAAAAGAAACGTACTTGGTATGTGGCAGAAAATTTCAACTTAGCTGATTATTTAGTTACTACTTTAGCCTTTATTTTGGTATTAGTTGTAATTTTGCTCTTTAAAGTTAACTCTGGTCGTTTCTATAATCCTTTTGTATAAAAGTTTCTTTTACTGTCAAGATAAGTTAAAATATACTAATAAAAAGAAAGAGGGAAAGGAAGAGCTATATGAATAACTTTTCACAAGAACCAGAACGTCGTACAATTGTTGACGTAACTGGCTTAAATAGATTCTTAAGTAGAATGTATGGCATGATGACAATTGCTGTTTTAGTATCAGCTTTAAGTGCTTACTTAACCATGACTGTCTTTAGAACACAAGTCATGACTTTATTTGCTAGGAATCCAGCTATGACTTGGATTTTATTGTTAGTTCCACTTGCTTTAACTTTCGGAATTAGTTTTAGAGCTACACGAAATCCAGTAGCAAGCTTTGTAATGCTAATGATCATGGCAATTATATATGGAGTTGAATTTTCATTAATTGCCGGTGCTTATACTGGACGTAGTATTGCTTCTGCATTCGTAGCTTCCTCTACTGTATTCATTACAATGGCTGTAATTGGTACTACCACTAAAAAGAACTTAAATAATTTAGGATCATATGCTTCAGCAGCTTTAATTGGTTTAATTGTTGCAATGTTAATTAACATGTTCTTAAGAAACCCAATGGTTTCCTATATCTTCTCATTTATTGCAGTTATTATCTTTACTATCTTAACTGCTTGGGATGCACAAAGAATGAAGCAAATCTACGAAAACTACAGTGGTCAAGTTTCAGTTGACGGCTTAGCAGTTGCGGGTGCTTTAGCACTTTACTTAGATTTCGTTAACTTGTTCTTACAATTTTTACAAATCTTTGGATTTAGCGATAGAAATTAATATTCTACATAAAAAGCTACTAAATCTTGGTATTAATGCCTTGATTTAGTAGCTTTTTTTGTTTATTAATATTTATTATTCAATTTTGCCAATAATTTCTTCTTCATAAGCCTCATCGTGTATTGAAGCAATATTTTCATCATAATTGAATTCTGCCGTATGCTTATTTTTAAGCTTGACTTTATAAGTAGCTCCCATCTTGAACCATTCATATTCTGAGTCAATATGACCCACATCGACTAATTGATTATCTAAATCTTGAAGATCATCAACGATTACCTTAGCTGTTGGTCCAAGCATCAACAAAATCAACCTATCTTCTGCATTTTCTCGAATCATTTGTTCTATTTGGTTAACTTTTTGGTATGCATTTCTTGATGGTGCAATAATTCTTTTAACCGACTTAGTATTATCAAATAAGTCGTTACCAACTCCTGAACGTGTTAACGCTCCTTCAACAATTAAGACATCTTTTTCTTTCCAAATCTGCTTAAGTTTATTAAACCAACTAGCACTTTTAGATTTATCAATTCGATCAATATATGGTCTGGAAATAAAGGTATTGCTATAGATATTTTCTGTTTTTTCTATTTCTGTTAGAAGATGTTGATTGTTAACAAAGAAATTAGTTTCATAAAAATCTTTGGTGTATTGACCATAATCTTCTAAACTTTCAAATACATCTGGAAGAGCAACATCGTATTTATTATTACTTCCAGCAAAAAGAATCTGTTTTAATTTTCTCGACAGATTTTCATCATATGCTTGATAAGTAATATCATTTCCATTAATTAAACTTAATTCTCCATCACCAAAGCGAATAATGGATTTTTTCTTATTAATAAGTCGATCTAGTGATTCATCCATTCCTCTGACCTGAATATTAAAAAGTTGAGGAGCTAAGTGGTCAGTAGGACTTGTTCCTAACTTTTGGATTACCTCTGCCATTTCATCAATTTGATCGTCTTCAAAGACTTTATAGGCATCATAATTTATACTTTCAGATCTTGAAGAATTAAAGGACAAAATAGGAACTTGTCGGTGCTTTATCCGATTAAGTACCATTTTATTTTTACTACCATAATTAATATCAAGGTAAACTGTACACATATTAATAAGCTCAATTTGTTTTTTAGCAGTAGCACTTGGATATATAGTGACGTTATCATATTGAGATAAATGACTTAATAAAAAAGCAACTGGAGTAAATGCCGCAATACTAAAGTGAATATTAGGTAATTTTTTTACTAGCTCTTCTAAGTTTTGAACTTCAGCGACATTGGTAAGCATATAGGCTTCTCCCTCAAATTGAGGATACTTTTTTGTATTAAAATTAATATCTTTAGAAATAATTTTTGACCATTCTAGATTATGATACTTCCACCATTTTTCTCTTAAAGCAGTCGTATTGGTAATATTAAAGGGCTTATCTTCATCAGTAAAATGAATAATAGCAGGTTCTTTTATATGATCAAAGAATGAATAAAAACTGTCTTTATCATTCCAATAACTGTTTCTCTCATAGCCAATTTGGTAATTATATTTTGGATCTAGCTTTCCATAGTTCTGCGCAAATCCTTCATTCATCATAACCTGAGTGTTATTTAGATTATATTTCCTCCCCAAATCCAATAATTGGTTTCCGATATTGTTGTTATGCCAAAATCTATTATTAATTAATAAGACCCCTGAATTAAAGTAATCAGGATTAAAGTAGTCCACTATAGTATAGAGAGGTCTAGCTTCAATATTAGTTTCAAAAAGCTGATCTAAATTTTTGTCCACAATCACATCACTATCTAAATAAAGAACTTTATCTTCTTTAATTAATTCTGGAATCAAAAATTTGCCATATACCATCTTAGAAATTCGATCTTCAGGATTTGGCATATCTTTAAAACGACTAAGATCAATTTTTACATCAATAATTTCTGAATTTATCTTTTTCAAATATCGATTAATATTCATAAACCACTCGTGTGGAATATCAGGATTAATAATATAGGTTTTTACATCTTGATTATGAGCATAAATAGACTTTAATGTTGTTTCTGCTTGATCAATCCAGCTATAGTCTACACTTAATGCAATTGTCTTCATTATTCAATTTCTCCAATAATTTCATTCTCATAAGTTTGGTCATGGATTGCCCCAATATTATCATCAAAATTAAACTCTGCCGTATGCTTATTCTTCAACCTCACTTTATAAGTAGCTCCCATCTTGAACCATTCATATTCTGAATCAATATGACCTAGGTCTATAAGCTGATTATTTAAATCTTGGAGATCATCTATAATTACCTTTGCTGTCGGTCCAAGCATCAACAAAATCAACTTATCTTCTGCATTTTCTCGGATCGTTTGTTCTATTTGATCAATTTTTTGGTATGCATTCTTTGATGGAGCAAGAATTCTTTTAATCGATTTAGTATTAGCAAATAAATCATTACCTACCCCAGAACGTGTAAGGGTACCTTCAACAATTAAGACATCTTTATTCTTCCAAATCTGCTTAAGCTTATCAAACCAAATTGCACTTTTAGATTTATCAATTCGATCCATATACGGTCTGGAAATAAAAGCGTTACTGTAAATATTATTAGTACTCTCTATTTCTGCTAAATCTTTTCGATTTCTCGGAAAGAAATCATTTATATAGTAAACTTTTGCATACATCCCATAGGCCCCTAAGCCATCAAACACATCTGGAAGAGCTACATCATATTTATCATTACCACCTTGTAAGAGAATATGTTTGAGACGTTTTGAAAGATTTTCATCATAAGTTTGATACCCTATTTCTTTTTTATTAATTAAATAGAATTCTCCATCCCCAAAACGAACAATTGACTTATTTTTATTGAGAATACGATCCAAAGTTTCATCTATACTTCTAACACGAATATCATACCTTTTTTCAGCTGTTTTTGAAGATTTTTTTACTGTATCTTCTATAGAATGAGCCATTTTATCAATCTCACTATCCTCAAAGATATGATAATTTTTATAATTTAAGTTTATAGATTTTGAAGCCCTAAACGAAAAAATTGGAATATTTTTAGCCTTAATTCGATCAATTACTAGTTCTTCTTTTCGTCCATAATTAATATCTAGGTAAACATCACAATTATTAATCAATTCAATTTGTTTGTGTGGGATGACACTTGGATATATAGTCACATTATCATATTGAGATAAATGACTTAATAAAAAAGCAACTGGAGTAAATGCTGCAATGCTAAAGTGAATATTAGGTAATTTTTTTACTAGCTCTTCTAAATTTTGAACTTCAGCGACATTGGTAAGCATATAGGCTTCTCCCTCAAATTGAGGATACTTTTTTGTATTAAAATTAATATCTTTAGAAATAATTTTTGACCATTCTAGATTATGATACTTCCACCATTTTTCTCTTAAAGCAGTCGTATTGGTAATATTAAAGGGCTTATCTCGCTCAGTAAAATGAATAATTTTAGGGATCTTTACTTGATCAAAGAATGCATAAAAACTATCTTTATCATTCCAATAACTTTTTCGCTCATAGCCAATTTGATAATTATATTTTGGATCTAGCTTTCCATAATTCTGCGCAAATCCTTCATTCATCATAACCTGAGTATTATTTAGATTATATTTCTTCCCTAAATCCAATAATTGATTTCCATATTGTTGTTATGCCAAAATCTATTATTGATTAATAAGACTCCTGAATTAAATTGAGTCGGATTAAAATAATCCGTTACTGTATAAAGTGGTCTATCTTCAATATTAGTTTCAAAAAGCTGATCTAAATTTTGGTCCACAATTACATCACTATCTAAGTAAAGAACTTTATCTTCTTTAATTAATTCTGGAATCAAAAATTTGCCATATACCATCTTAGAAATTCGATCTTCAGGATTTGGCATATCTTTAAAACGACTAAGATCAATTTTTACATCAATAATTTCTGAATTTATCTTTTTCAAATATCGATTAATATTCATAAACCACTCGTGTGGAATATCAGGATTAATAATATAGGTTTTTACATCTTGATTATGTGCATAAATAGACTTCAAAGTTGTTTCTGCCTTATCAATCCAACTATAATCAACACTTAAGGCGACTGTCTTCATTACCTAATTTCTCCGATAATTTCACTTTCATAAGTCCTATCGTGAACTGTTGCAATATTTTCATCAAAATTGAATTCCGCTGTATGCTTATTTTCAAGCTTAACTTTATGAGTAGCACCCATCTTGAACCATTCATATTCTGAATCAATATGACCTAAATCAATAATTTGATTCTCTAAATCTTGCAAATCATCCACAACTACTTTCGCTGTTGGCCCAAGCATCAACAAAATCAGCCTATCTTCTGCATTTTCTCGAATCATTTGTTCTATTTGATCAATTTTTTGGTATGCATTCTTTGATGGAGCAATAATTCTTTTAATTGATTTAGTATTAGTAAATAAATCATTTCCTACTCCTGAACGCGTCAGTGCTCCCTCTATGATTAGGAGATCACGACCATTCCAAAGTTGTTTCAATTTATCAAAGTATGCAGCACTTTTACTTTTATCAACTAGATCAATATATGGTCTTGAAATAAAAGTTGAACCATACCAATTACCAGTTTGTCCAATTTCTTTTAAGAAACTTTCATTATTTGGAAAGAAAGATGTTTCATAGAATGATTGAGTAAAATCTTGATAACGCTCCGGTTTGGTAAATACATCTGGTAAACAAACCAAGGTATTATTAAATTGGCCCCGCAAAATAATATCTTTTAGTCGATTGGCAAGTTCTGAATTATAGGTTTGATAAGGAATTGAGGCTCCTCTAATTAAATCAAATTCACCATCTCCAAAACGAATTACAGATTTATTGTCTTGCAAAATCAAGTCTAATGATTCATCCATATCTTTTACTCTAATATTATAGTTTGGAGCATTAGTTTTTACTGTCTCTTTAATCGCTTCTGCCATTTCATCAATTTGATTATCATGAAAGACATGATAATTATCATAATCCAAATTTTGAGACTTAGTCTGATCAAAAGAAAAGATTGGAACATTTCTCTTCATAATTCTTTCAATTACTTCATTAGCTTTAGGCTCATAGGTAATATCTAAATAAATATCTGCTTCATTTATTTCTCTATCCAAAGTTTTTCCTATAATCTGTGGAAAAAGTCTAACATTGTCATATTGTGTTAACTTGAGTAAAAGAAAAGCCATTGGTGTATACGCAGCAATATTGAATCTTATATTTGGCAATTTTTGAATCAATTGCTCAATATTCTGCGTTTCAGCTACATTAGTAAGAATAAAAGCTTCCCCATCAAAAGATAGATCTTTAACTCTACTTTTATCAAAACTGCTATATTTAGAAATAATTTCTGACCATTCTAGTCTTCTATAATGCCACCATTTATTTCGTAAACTAACTGTTGATACTAAGTTAAATGGCTTGTCTTCAGTAATAAAGTGAATTATTTTTGGTTTTTTAACTTTATCAAGAAATTGTGTAGTTTTTTGCAGATTTCCCCAAAAAGCTGCTTTTTCAAAACCAATTTGGTAATTATAAGATAGATCTAATTCTTCGATTTTATCTTTAAATACTTCATTAATCACAGTCTGATCACCATTTCGAAGATTAGGATCTTTTGCTTTTTCTAAAAGGCTAGAAACTATGTTACTTTCCTTCCACTTTTTATTATTAATCAATAACATTCCCGAATTAAATTCTGCAGGAACTTGATAGTCACGCACACCACAAACCCATTTATTTTCTAAATCAATATTAAATAATTCATCTAAATTGGCATCCACAACTATATCACAATCTAAATATAGTACTTTATCTTCTTTAATTAATTCAGGAATTAGTATTCTCGCAAAAGCAATATTTTTAATTCCTCGAAAAGTGGAATTCACGTCATCTAAATATGCTTGATTAATTTTTTTATCTACAATTTGTGAACCTATTTGATTAAGATATTGATTCAAATTAATAAACCATTCGTGTGGAATATCGGGATTTATAACATAGATTTTTACTTTTTGATTATGATAAATAATTGACTTAATAGTTGTTTCAATTTTATCCACATATCCATAATCACCATTTAATACTATCGTTTTCAAACTTATCACTCATTTCTGCTAATATTTAAACATCTAACTTTTTATAAGTTATCTAATATGTGCTACTTAAAATCTATTATATAACACTTATATTCTAGTTTTTCCATAACCATTTAATACTATTTTTCCTTATTAATAAAGATCAATTAGCAAGCTTTTATATTGTCTATACCGTATAAAAGAAAAAAGGAACCAAACAGTATTTCTTAACTGCTTAATTCCTTATAGAAGCTTAAATACAAATTAATTACAAATAAAGTCTAATACTTAAAAATATCGCTTTTATTTCTTTTTAATTTTCAGAATTATTTCTTTTTGATACTGTGGATTATCTTCCTCACCCAAATATCTATCAGCAACTTCGGCCATATGCTTATTTTTGCCAATCGGCACTACATATTTAGCACCCATTTTAAACCATTCATATTCTGTATCAATATGACCGATATCAAGTATTTGATTATCCAAATCTTGTAAATCATTAACAATTACTTTAGCCGTCGGTCCAAGCATCAATAAGATCAACTTATTCTGAGCATTACTTCTAATTGCTTCCTCAATTTCATCAACTTGATTAAAAGCATCCGCAGCTGGACAAATTATTCGTTGAATTGACTTTGCATTTTCAAAAAGATCATTGCCAACACCGGAACGAGTATATTCACCTTCAACAATTAAAATATCCTTATCCTTCCAAATATCCCTAAGTTTATCGACATAATGTTGGCTTTTACTTTTATCCCTAAAACTTATATACATTCTAGACATAAAAGTCGAGCCATACGAATACTTTGACTTTTCAATTTCTTTAAATAAGTCACTAAATTTGGGTAAAACCCCTAAGGCATAGTAGCCTCGCATTTCATTATATCTGTCTAAATTAGTAAAAATATCTGGCAAGCACGTTAATATCTTAGAATTATGGTTATTTAGAATACAATCCTTTAACACCTTTGCTAACTTTGAATTAGAATGTTGATAACGAATATCTTCACCATATATCAAGTCTAGTTCACCATCTCCGATTCGCACCACAGATTTCTTATTTTCAATTATTTCATCTAAAGTTTCATCAATTGATTTGACTGAAATATCAAAAACATCATCAAACGTTTTTCGAGAATTATTTGCTGGCAATTTATTAACTTGATTTATCAAATCATCCATACTCTCAAATACATAATAGTTGTTACCCTTTTCAGAATATTGAGTGTCACTAAAAGCAAAGGTAGGAATGTCTAACATATTTAATACAGTTTCAATATATGTATCTTTATCACCATAGCCGATATCAAAACAAAGATCTGTTTTTTCAATAATTGATTTTAAGTGATAATTTAAAATTTGAGGATATAAAGTAACATTTTCATTCTGTGTTAAAACATCTAAGCCTGCATATAAATCTCGTTTGGAGACAATATTAAAGTGAATGTTTGGTAACTGTTTAATTAATTCTTCCGCTCCATGATTTTCCGCATAATTCAGAAAAATAAGAGCTTCTTTATCAAAATTCTTCTTAATTCGGTTAGGGATTACACGGGCAACTACTTCTGACCATTCACTACTATAATAATTCCACCATTTCTTATTTAATCGTTTAGGAGAATTTTCTCTAATTAGCCTATAGTCAGTAGCATATTGGATAATTGCAGGCTTATCCACAGTATCTTCATAATACAGATATGAGTTTGTCAACTCAAAATTAGAATTTCCAAAGCTAATTTGATAATTATAAATTTCAGGTAGTTTACCAATATTGATACCGAAGCCATTATTAATCATCGTTTGATCATCAATGAAATCATAATTTTTAGCTAATTCTAAAAATTGATTACCAATATTATTATTGCGCCAATAGATATTGTTCATAAGCATAACATTCGTATTAAACTTATCAGGATGGACAAAATCAACTGTTGCATATAAAGGCTTGTCATTAACATCAGTAGCGAATAGCTTATCTAAATTTTTATCAATAATTGTATTATTGCCTAAATAAAGTACTTTATCTTCATTTACCAACTCTGGAATTAAAAACTTGCCGTATTCTATTTTTGACCGATTATCCCCCTTTAATTCTGGCAATTTATTAAAACGATTCAAGTCTATTTTTTTGTCAATTATTTTCGAATTAATATTATTTAGAAAAGAATTGATATTTACAAACCATTCGTGTGATATATCAGAATTAATAATATAAACTCTAATATCTTTATTATTAGTAAAAAGAGACTTCAAAGTTGTTTCGATTTGGCTAAGCTTATCATAATTAGCACATAAAACAATTGTTTTCATTTATTTTCTATACTCCTCCACCATATTCCCAGTATCTTCTAACTACTATCATTATTAATAAAAAATCTACTCTTATCAATAAAATTCTATAATGTAAGCAACAATATCTAAAGTAATTTTGCTCTTAGATATTTCTGTTAAAAATTTAAAGACAATAGAAATGAAAAATAGTTAGTGCATTAGTTATATTTTCTAAATATGCAGTCGTCAACGGATTTTTCAATATTAATACTCATAAAATAAAGCCTTGAAATTAATTTCAAGGCTTTATTTCTATTCTTTATTATTTTCTATTTTTTCTCTTTTTGTTTCTCAATCCTAATAAAGCTCCTAAAGTAGTTGCAACAATTCCTAACAAACCTGAATCATTTTTAGCACCAGTTTGTGGAAGTTTCCGATTGATAGAGCGTGCCGTCCTTCTATGAACTTTATTTACTCTAGTTACCTCAACTGAATCCGATTTTCTTCTATTTGGATAGAAATGCGTCTCAGTGGTTGTACCTGGAGTTATTTGTTCAGTTTGATTGTTAAGTGAAGTTGATGGAGTTTCAGAAGGTATCAAACTTTGAGAAACTGAGTGACTATTCAGCGTAGAAGTTGATGTGTTTGAGTTGCTTAAGCTTTCACTCATGCTTACTGAGTTGCTTAGGCTCTCACTCATGCTTACTGAGTTGCTTAAGCTTTCACTCATGCTTACCGAGTTACTTAGACTTTCACTCATGCTTACTGAGTTGCTTAGACTTTCGCTCATGCTTACTAAGTTACTCAAACTTTCGCTCATACTTACTGAGTTACTCAAGCTTTCGCTCATGCTTACTAAGTTACTCAAACTTTCACTCATTG
>NZ_CARBVX010000002.1 GCF_948948975.1 uncultured Lactobacillus sp.
TCAATTATCCCGTCGGATAACTAATTCACTATTTAGCTTAGAATGTTTTATATGGGAAGATTGTATTTTTTACAGCCTTTTAAATATCCAACCTTAGGAGAATATTTTGGGCAGTTTGGGATTTTTGCCATTTTAATTGTTTTTTTGTTTATTAGGCTCACGATTTTATTTTCTATAATTTTTAGAAATGAATATATTGCTGAAATATTAGCAACTATATTTGCAATTAGTGGAAAAGTTTTCTATTTTTCTTTAGGAATGGGATATGTATATCCGTTTTTACAAAATCTACCAATGACATATTTCTCTATTGGAGAAAGTTTAACTGGAAATTTAGCATATTTAATGGATTCTCCAGGATGGGGATTTGTAGCAGGACTTTATCCGCTTATTTTTGCCATTTTAATAGTTGAAATTTGTATGATAATGATTAGTCATTCAAATAGAGTTTCATTAGTAAAGGGATGAAATTAAATGCTTAAATTAAAAGATATCACCTTATCTTTTGGTAATCATACTGTCTTAGATGGTTTTAATTATAATTTTCAAAATGGAACAATTTATGGCTTAGTTGCACCAAATGGTACAGGAAAATCGACTTTGATCAATGTTATATTGAACAATCTGAAACCTCAAAAGGGATACGTAGAATATAACGATTTACAGTATAAGAACGAAAAGACAACAGTTAAATTGCATCAAGAAATTTGTGCTTTTCCTGACCAAAGTGAACTTTTTTCTTTTATGACTGGGAGAGATCATTTAAAACTTTATGCTAACTTATGGCATAATGATCCGCAGAAAGTAAAAGATATTATTTCAACCTTAAAAATGGAAACTTATATTGACCGTAAAGTAGAAACCTATTCACTAGGGATGAAACAACGTTTATGTTTTGCAATGGTGGCGGCTACCAATACGTCAGTCATGCTTTTAGATGAAGTAATGAATGGATTAGATCCCCAAAACGTTCAGTTAATTTCACAGGTATTGTTAAATTTGCGAGCACAAGGTAAGTTAATAATTATGGCCTCACATTTGTTGCAAAATTTGCAGCAATATGCAGATCAAGTTTTATTTTTAAAGAATGGTAAAATAATTGAAAATCTAAACAATAAAGCTGAAACAAAAAAATATTTAGAATTTCATAATTCAAGTTTGATTAACGAGATTCTCGAAGAAAGTAATTATCAAATTCTACCCAATCAAACGATTCTTTTATCAATTGATGAATTAAGTCAAGATAAATTTGACTCAATAATTCATATACTACTTGAAAATAACGTTTCATTTACTGTTAGGAAAATTTCACTAGAAGACTTATTTAACAAGTTTTATGAGTAACTTATCCCTTATTTCACTGGCAAAATCAAAGATAATGAAAAATAAGCTCTATTGTTTTATTTATTGCATTCTTAGACTTAAAATGAAGACGAATGAGTAGAAAAGGGAGGACTTAAAAATGACAGAAGTTCCAACAATTACATTAAATGATGGCAATAAAATGCCTTTACTTGGTTTAGGCGTCTTCCAAATACCAGATCATGAAAAAGCAAGACAAACAGTAGAGATGGCGTTAGCAAACGGTTATCGCATGATTGATACTGCAGAAGTATATGAAAATCAAATTGCTGTAGGTGAAGCAATTGCAGAGAGTGCAGTTAATAGAGACGATATTTTCTTAACTACAAAAATTTGGGTTTCAAACATGTCATTTGAAAAAGCTACTAAAGCAATTGATCATGACTTAAAAGAATTAGGAACTGATTATTTAGACTTAGTATTACTTCA
Source organism: uncultured Lactobacillus sp. (assembly GCF_948948975.1). Classification (GTDB taxonomy): domain Bacteria; phylum Bacillota; class Bacilli; order Lactobacillales; family Lactobacillaceae; genus Lactobacillus. The sequence continues at coordinate 1,792 of NZ_CARBVX010000002.1, forward strand.
CCAACCATATGGCGATACGTTCGGCGCTTGGAATGCTTTGGCTGCTGCCAAGCGTGCTGGTAAAGTTCGTTCAATTGGTTTATCAAACTTTTATCCTGATCAATACATGAATTTAGAGCTTGCTCATGAAGATAAGCCAGCAATTAACCAAATTGAAATTAATCCATGCTTCCAACAAACTAACGATGTTAAATTCTTCCAAGGAAGAGATGTAGCTGTAGAAGCTTGGGCTCAATTTGCAGAAGGTAAACATGATATTTTCAATAATAAGACATTGAAAGAAATTGCTGAAGCTCACCACAAGACTACTGCTCAAGTTATTTTGCGTTGGCTTACCCAACAAGATATTGTTGTTATTCCAAAATCTGTTCATGAAAAACGTCAAAAAGAAAATCTTGATATTTTTGACTTTGAATTAACCAAGGATGAAATGGATAAGATTAAAGGATTAGATAAGGGCGAAAGTCAATTCTTTGACCACCGTGACCCAGCAGTAATTGATGATATTTTCGGCGAAAGTCTAAAGCAATTACGTGATTCAGAATAGTCAGTAACATTAATACAATAGAGATAGATAGAAGCATGATTTATGTTTCTATCTTTTTTTACTATAATCTTAATCCCAAATATGATATTTTAAAGATAAAAATAAAAAGTATAAGAAAGTAAGGTGTAAGAATGGAAGAAAATACTAAAAATATGCTAGCAGGATTACCTTATCGTCCCGACACGGAAGAATTAAGAGCTATTTCAACGAAGGCGCATCGCTTAAGCCGCGATTATAATCAAACAGCAGATGAAGATAAAGAAGTAAGAAAAGCAATTATTGATAATTTATTTCCAGATCATGGAGAGGGAGTTTACCTGCAGGGGCCAATTGAAGTAGATTATGGTAAATTTACAAAATTAGGTAAAAATTTTTATGCTAACTTTAATTTGACTATTTTAGATACTTGTCCAGTTACTATTGGAGACAATGTAATGTGTGGACCTAATACTTCATTAGTAACACCTCTACATCCCTTATTGCCAGAGCAAAGAAATGCGCGCTTGCAAGCAGATGGTAAAGTAGCAGATATTGAATATGGAGCACCAATTACAATTGGCGATAATTGCTGGTTAGCTAGTAATGTAACTGTTTGTCCAGGAGTAACTATTGGAAATAATTGTGTTATTGGAGCTGGTAGTGTAGTTACAAAAGATATTCCAGATAATTCTTTAGTTTTAGGTGTTCCAGGCCGAGTAGTTAGAAAAATCACTGAGAAAGACCACCTAGATAATTATCCATATTAATTAGGTGTTAAAATTGTGTCTTGCGAACATTTGTTCAAATAAAGTATAATACTTATGAAAAAAGACTGTTGAGGAGTTTGCCTTAAACAGTCTTTTGTTCTGATTATTTATTTTTAGCATTCTTTTTTAGTAATCCATGAGACTTTTTGTACCAATACCATAGGCCAAAAGGAACGATATTTTCTTCATGGTTAATTAGGCGCTTGATATTGGAGCGGTGTCTTACAAAGAGCAAGATCATCATAATTCCTGTAATGATTGTAAGAAAGATATCGTGAAACCAGAAGGAACAAATGAAGATGATAACTATTGAAACCAAGCTTGATAAACTTACATATGAAGTAATAAATAGCATTGGTAAAAATACTAAGGCACATAGTCCAAAGAACTTTAAATTGTAACCAAGAAAGACGCCGGCGCTAGTTGCTACCGCTTTTCCGCCTTTAAATTTTAGAAAGATGGAAAAGGTGTGACCTAGAATGGCACAGGCACCAGCAATTAGTAATAAATACTTTGGTCCCTTTAGGTGGAAAATTAATGGTAAATCTGTTGCAAGTGTCCCTTTTAATACATCAATGACTAAAACTGCACTACCTGCTACAGGTCCCATTACTCTAAATGAATTGGTTGTACCAATATTTCCTGATCCAAAGTTTCTTATATCTTCATGAAAAAATATCTTTCCGACTAACACACCTGTGGGAAAGGATCCAATCAAGTATGCTAAAATAAAAATTAGTAAATAATTCAACGTAGACATTCACTGTTCAACCCCATTTAAAATCTAAAGCTATTTTAACAAAGATTATAATAGCTGTGGGGTTGATTTTGATTGTCTGTTAAAAATGGAGGCATTTATTTGGCTAAAGCAAATAAAACTACCAGTTCATATGATGATTCTTCGATTCAGATTCTTCATGGGCTAGAGGCAGTAAGAAAACGTCCAGGAATGTATATCGGTTCAACGGATCGGCATGGGTTAAATCACTTGATTTATGAAATCGTTGATAACTCAGTTGACGAAGCAATGGCTGGTTATGGTAAAGAAATCAATGTAACTATTCATAAAGATAATTCAGTTACGGTTCAAGATTTTGGACGTGGAATGCCAACAGGAATGCATGAATCAGGAATTCCAACTATTGAAGTTATCCTTACTGTGTTACATGCAGGTGGTAAGTTTACCGAAAAGAATTATCAAACTTCTGGTGGTTTACATGGAGTAGGTTCTTCTGTTGTAAATGCACTGTCTTCTTATTTAAAAGTAAGAGTAGTCAGAGACGGTCAAGCATATGAAGAAGAATTTGAAAATGGTGGCCATCCAATTGGTACGCTTAAGCATTTAGGCAAGACTAAGGATAAAAATGGTACCACTATTACTTTTAAACCAGATCCAACTATTTTCTCTACTACCACATATAATTACGAAACCATTCAAGAACGAATTCGTGAGTCAGCTTTTCTATTAAAAGGTGTTAAATTCACATTAACTGATGAACGCGAACCAGAACATCATGATGAGTTTCTATATGAAGACGGAATTAAGTCATTTGTATCTTATTTAAACGAAGATAAAGATACAATGGGAGATGTTTTTTATTTCTCTGGTAAACAAAATGGAATCGAAGTTGAATTTTCCGGTCAATACAATGATGGATATTCCGAAAACTTTGTTTCATTTGTAAATAATGTTCGTACAGCTGATGGTGGTAGTCATGAAGCTGGAGCACGTAGTGGGTTTACAAAGGCTTTTAATGATTATGCTAGAAAACAAGGTCTATTAAAGAATAAGGAAAAAGGTCTAGAAGGTAGCGATTATCGTGAAGGCTTAAGTGCAGTCTTATCTGTGAAGATTCCAGAAGAATTACTAGAATTTGAAGGACAGACTAAGGGAAAACTTGGGACTCCGCAAGCTAGAAGTGTTGTGGACAGCATTGTTTATGAACAACTTTCCTACTATTTAATGGAAAACGGAGAATTTGCTCAAAGCTTAGTTCAGAAAGCACAAAAGGCAAGGGATGCACGTGAAGCTGCTAAAAAGGCTAGAGATGAAAGTCGAAACGGTAAAAAGAGACGAAAGAAAGAGATTCTTTCAGGAAAATTAACTCCTGCTCAATCCCGTAACCCAAAGAAAAATGAGCTATTCCTAGTCGAGGGGGACTCAGCCGGTGGCTCTGCAAAACAAGGAAGAGATAGAAAATTCCAAGCTATTTTGCCATTACGAGGCAAGGTCTTAAATACACAAAAAGCTAAGTTACAAGATATCTTTAAAAATGAAGAAATCAACACCATGATTCATACGATTGGTGCAGGTGTTGGATCAGATTTTCAGATTAAGGATGCAAATTACGATAAAATCATCATCATGACAGATGCGGATACTGATGGTGCGCATATTCAAATTTTGCTTTTAACTTTCTTTTACAGATATATGCGCCCAATGGTTGAAGCAGGTCGTGTGTATATTGCTCTGCCTCCTTTATACAAATTACAAAAAGGTAATGGCGCAAAAGCCAAGATTAAATATGCTTGGACTGATGAAGAATTGAGCAAAGACTCTAAAGACATGGGTAAAGGTTTTGCGCTGCAACGTTTCAAAGGGTTGGGTGAAATGAATGCTGACCAATTATGGGAAACAACTATGAATCCCGAAACTCGTACCTTAATTAGAGTTAAGATTGATGATGCTCAACTTGCTGAAAAGCGTGTAACAACCTTAATGGGAGATAAAGTAGCTCCTAGAAGAAAATGGATTGATGAAAACGTTAAATTCCGTATGGGTGAAGACGGTTCAATTCTAGAAACAAGTAGAGATTAAGAGGTTATATTTTTAGATGACACAAACAAATGAAAGAATTAGGGAATTACCTCTTGAAGAAGTCATGGGTGAAAGATTTGGACGATATTCAAAATATATTATCCAAGAACGTGCTCTCCCAGATATTCGAGATGGCTTAAAACCAGTTCAACGTCGTATTCTTTATGCGATGTATAAAGATAATAATACATATGATAAGCCATATAAGAAGGCTGCAAAAGCTGTCGGTAATGTTATGGGTAACTTTCACCCTCATGGTGACAGTTCTATTTATGGTGCTTTAGTTCACTTATCGCAAGATTGGAAGATGCGAGAACCTTTAATTGAAATGCATGGTAATAATGGATCAATGGATGGGGATGGTCCAGCAGCCATGCGTTACACCGAATCTCGTTTAAGTAAAATTTCTAATTTACTTTTACAAGATATTGATAAAGAAACAGTTCAAATGATTTTGAACTTTGATGATACAGAGTATGAACCAACAGTTTTACCGGCCCACTTTCCTAACTTATTAGTTAATGGATCAACAGGTATCTCAGCTGGATATGCAACTGAAATTCCACCTCATAATCTTGCTGAAGTTATTGAAGCAGCTGTTTACCTGTTAAAGCATCCCGATGCTACAACAGATGATTTGATGAAATTTGTTAAGGGACCTGATTTTCCAACAGGTGGCATTGTCCTAGGAACTAAGGGCATTAAAGAGGCCTATGAAACTGGTCGTGGAAGAATTCAAGTTAGGTCTAAGACTACAATTCAAGAAATTAAAGGCCATCGTCAGCAAATAGTTGTAACCGAAGTACCTTTCGGCGTAAATAAAGCAATGATGGTTAAGAAAATTGACGAAATTCGTTTAAATAAGGAAATTGACGGTATTTCAGAAGTAAGAGATGAAACTGATCGTCACGGTCTTTCAATTGTAATTGAACTTAAAAAGGGCGCTGATAGTCAGAATATCTTGAACTATCTATTTAAAAACACTGACTTGCAAGTTTCATACAATTTCAATATGGTTGCTATTGATCGTATGACTCCTGTACAAGTTGGATTAAAGCGTATTTTATCTTCTTACTTGGGGCACAAGAAAGATGTTGTAACTAAGCGAACAGAATTCGATTTAAAGAAGGCTAAGCAACGTTTAGAAATAGTTGAAGGTCTTATTCATGCACTAGATATCCTAGATCAAGTAATCAAGACTATTAGATCTTCTAAAGATAAAAAAGATGCTAAAAAGAATTTAATTGCTAAGTATGATTTCACTCCTAACCAAGCTGAAGCTATTGTTTCTTTGCAGTTATATCGCTTAACTAATACAGATGTTAACCAGCTTAAAAAGGAACAAGCAGATTTAAATAAAAAAATCGAAAAGTTCAATGAAATATTAAGTGATAACAAAGTTCTTGAAAGAGTTGTAGTTAAAGAACTAAATGCGGTAAAGAAAGAATTTGGTTCACCCAGAAGAACAGAAATCACTGCTAAAGCAGCTAAAATTGAAATTAATGAAAAAGCTCTTGTAGCTGATGAAGATGTACGAGTATTAGTAAGTAAAGATGGCTATTTGAAGCGTTCATCTCTTCGTTCATTCCAATCAACCGATGATGAAGATAATGGATTGCCTGCTGGTGATAAGGTTGTATTTGAAAAAACAATGTCTACCTTGGATAACCTTTATATTTTTACTAATAAAGGAAACCTAATTTATCGTCCGGTACACGAATTAATTGAAACGAAATGGAAAGAAACCGGTCAGCACCTGTCTCAAGAGATTGGTCTTGATAGTGATGAAGAAATTATTCGGGTGTTTGAAGTTAATGATTTAAATGCGAGTTTGAACTTTTTGATTGCTACCAACGATGGATATATTAAACAAGTTACATTAGCTGATTTACAACCTACTAGAACATATAAGTCTCGTGCAATTATTGCTATTAAGCTTAAGAGTAATGAAAGTAAAGTTGTTCGCATTGATCAAGTTCAACTTGATAGTAAGCAAGAAATAACTCTAATTACTAACCAAGCTTATGCAATAAGATTTGATATTAATAAAATACCTACATCTGGTTCAAAAGCCGTAGGGGTTAAGTCAGTTAACCTTAAAGATGATGACTATATAGTAAATTATGTTTTAGCTGATCCTAAATATGTTGATTTAATTAAGATTGGAATTATTACTCAACGCGGAGCCTTTAAACAACTCAAACTTAACCTTATAAATAAAGTAACCCGTGCAAAACGAGGTGTACTTGTACTACGTGAACTTAAGACTAAGCCTCATCGAATTATGGCAATCAGTAGTTATGGTGAAAATCATATTCTACATTTGAATACTTCTAGTGATCGCCATATTGAGCTTAATACTTCTGAATTTCCATTAGGGGACCGCTATTCAAATGGATCTTTTGTACTAGATTCGATGACAGATGGCACTCCTGTCTCATTAACTCTTGGACGACCAATCGCAGATGGAAGAGATAAAACTGAGGATCTATTTTAATTAGTTTAGAAAAAACTAAGGATAATGATTTAACTGTTATCCTTAGTTTTTTTATTAAAATAATAATTATAGGGAAATAGTATGCATTTTATGCAAAATTTTTTATTATTATTGGTACAGGTGTTATTATAAAAAGTGTGAGATGAATACTAAGCTTTAATAAAGGACTATCAGAAAATAATTAGTTGTATTTAAAAATCTTATTTATTAGGTTTTATTCCAAATTTATATAAGAGGCGTTTAATCATGAAAACAAATACTGATGCGGTTTTATCTGCAAAATCGTTACGTTACTTTCTTCAATTAATTGATAATATGAGCTATACGCAAGCAGCTCAAATTTTAGGAATTACTCAGCCGGCCTTAACTCAACAAATTAAAAAGCTTGAGCGAGCAGTTGGTTCACCTTTATTTGGACAAATGGGCAAAAAACTATATTTAACTGATGCTGGTTTAAAGATGGAGGAGACAGCAAAGGCTTTATTTTCAACAGTTAATAATGCCGTAGACAGTATCCAGCAGTATACTAAATCAGATACAGGGACTATTTCTCTAGGAATTCTATCTACTATTGAAGCAAGAGTAATTGATCAATTTTTAGTTAAATTCAATCATAAATATCCTGACATAGTATTACATGTAGGCTTTTATAATAGAACAGAACTTTGGGATAGATTAGATAATAATCAATTAGATTTAGCTGTTCTTTACATGCCAGATCATAATTCAACTGTAAAGAATATGAAACAGTATATGGCAAAACAAATTTATCCGGAAGAAGTTGTTTTCTTAACTCACAACCCAGAAGATAAATTTAATAAAACAACTCAACATAAGTGGGTTGCTTATCCTAAGGATTACTATTTACCACAGATTGTTCGCCGCTTTTATGCTAGTGAATTTCCAAATAATGAATTAAATACGACTGTAACTTTTACTGCTCCTTATCAATTAATCAAATTCGCGGAACAAACTGATTACAATACATATGTCTCCAAGAGTTTTTATAAGGCACACAAGGCTGAAATTACATTATCTCCAGTAAAGACAAAGAGTGAGACAAACTTTGAAAGTTGTTTTATTTATCGTAAAAATAAGAGTGAAATACCTCGATTAGTCAACTTCCTAAACGAGTGGGATAAGTTTATTGAAGAAAAAGATTATGATAGCAGACTAGAAGATATTAAAGTTAATATTTAGTTTGAAGGCATTCTTTTTGTAGCAAAAGGATGCCTTTTAATGCGTGATGGATTTGCTTAAGTTTAACTTTTAATCTAAAATAATTAGGTAGATATAATTTTAAAGGAGCTCTTATAATGGCAAAAGAATTGATTTTTGGTCACCAAAATCCTGATACAGATGCAATCGGAACAGCAATTGCATACTCATACTTACAAAATAAGTTAGGTTACGATACCGAAGCTGTTGCTTTAGGTGAAGCTAATGATGAAACTAAGTATGCTTTAAATAAGTTTGGTTTTACCGCACCTCGTGTTATTGAAACTGCTTCAAATGAAGTTGATGCAGTTATGCTTGTTGACCATAACGAACCTCAACAAAGTGTTTCTGACATTGATAAGGTTAAAGTAACTCATGTAGTTGATCACCACCGTATTATGAACTTCAATACTGCTGATCCTTTATACTACCGTGCAGCTCCAGTTGGTTGTACCAGTACCATTATGTGGCAAATGTACAACGAAAAAGAAATTGAAATTCCACAAGATATTGCAGGAATTATGCTTTCAGCTATTATCTCAGATACTTTACTCTTAAAGTCACCAACTACTACTGACCAAGATAAAGAAGCTGTTGTATCTTTAGCAAATATTGCTGGTGTGGACTACAAAGAATACGGTCTTAAGATGCTTAAAGCTGGTACTAATATTGCTGACAAGTCAGAAGAAGACCTAATTGATTTAGATGCTAAGAGTTTTGAATTAAACGGTAGCAACGTTCGTGTAGCCCAAATTAATGTTGTTGATTTACCAGAAGCATTAGAACGTAAAGACGCTTTCTTAAAGGCTATGGATGAAGCTTCTAAGCGTGAAGGCTACGATATGTTTATGCTTTTAATTACCAACATTCTTGACTCAGATTCAGAAGCTTTAGTAGTAGGTAGTGATGAATCAAAAGCAAAATTTGAAAAAGCATTTAACGCTAAATTATCAGATTCAGAAGTTAAATTACCAGGCGTTGTTTCAAGAAAGAAGCAAGTTGTTCCTCCTTTAACTAATGCTTTTGAAGCTTAATTATTTGGTTTAATTTAGAAAAAGACAGGTATGATCCTTTCATACTTGTTTTTTTATTTAGTAGAGGAAAATGAAATCATCAATAGAAGTACTAAAAAACGTTTTTGGTTATACAACTTTTCGCCCAGGACAAGAGCAAGTTATTGAGCAAGTTCTTAAAGGAAAAAATGTTTTAGCTGTAATGCCAACTGGAGCAGGAAAGTCAATGTGTTATCAGATACCAGCATTAGTCAATCCTGGCCTAACGTTGGTAATATCTCCTCTGATTTCTTTAATGAAGGATCAGATAGACTCTCTAAAACAAAATGGTATTAATGCTGCTGCTTTAAATTCAGCAACTCCACAAGAAGAAGTAAATCCAATCTTGAGACAAGCCTATGAAGGAAAAATAAAACTTTTATACGTGACTCCTGAGCGGCTAGCGATGGATTATTTTCGCTATCAACTAAACTTCCTGGATGTTTCCTTAGTAGCAGTCGATGAAGCCCACTGTATTTCTCAATGGGGCCATGACTTTAGACCGGCTTACCGTCAAATTATGGAAGGTGTAAATTCAATTAAAAGTCAGCCAAATATTTTAGCTTTAACAGCAACGGCTACTCCTTCAGTGCAAGAAGACATTGCAAATCAACTAAATATTTCACCTGAAAATTATGTTATTACTTCATTTGCAAGACCAAATTTGAGCTTCAAGGTAGTCAATAATCCTAAAAATACCAATTTATATCTTTTAGATTATATTAAAAAGCATCCCAATCAATCAGGGATTGTGTATGCGAGTACAAGAAAAAATGTTGAAGAGTTAACTGACTATTTAGCTCAAAATGGAATTTTAACAGCGAGTTATCATGCCGGGCTATCTAATAAAGAAAGAGCCGATGTACAAGATGCCTTTCAATTCGATAAGGTACAAGTGATTGTTGCAACAAATGCTTTTGGTATGGGAATTGATAAAAGAAATGTTCGCTTTGTAATTCACGCTAATAGTACTCCCAACTTAGAATCATATTATCAAGAAGCTGGAAGAGCAGGTAGAGACGGGGAGCCATGTGAAGGTATATTAATTTATCATCCTAAAGATATTAGACTCTATCGCTGGTTTATTGAACAAGCTGATTTAGATGATGAATACAAAAAAATTCAATATCAAAAACTAGCTGCAATTACTAAGTACGTCAATACAACTGAATGTTTACAACAATTTATCGTCAGATATTTTGGGCAAAGTTGCTCTGCATGTGGTAAATGTTCTAATTGTTTAGGAACATTTATTGAAAAAGATATTACTGCAGAAAGCAAAAGAATCATTTCAACAATTTATGAACTTGATGGACGTTTTGGCAAAAATGTAGTTGCTGATATAGTTACTGGTGCTAATAATCAGCGCATGAGAGAAATGAGGGCATCTAATTTAAAAAATTATGGTAGTTTGAAGATGGGAAAGAAGACTACTCTAGACTTAATCAATTATTTAATTAGCCATAACTATTTGGAATTAACAGATAGTCAATATCCTGTGGTTCATGTAACTAATTTAGGATGGGACGTTTTAGATGATAAAAAGCAAGTAAGGCAAAAGATCTCAAAAAAGTTAGAAAATCGATTCCAATTACTAATAAAATTTCAGAAAAGGAAAATAATCTATTTTTGCGTTTAAAGGCAACACGTCTAGAGTTAGCTAAAGAGCAGGGAATACCAGCATTTTATATTTTTTCTGATAAATCATTAAGAGATATGGCACTTCAAAAACCTAAAACAAAAACAGACTTTTTGAATATTTCAGGTGTTGGTCAAGCAAAATTAAAAGCATATGGCCAAATTATGCTTGATACCATTAGAAAATATTTGAAAGAAGAATAGATTAATGAAGTGTCTTGTAATAAATAGTAGAATAGACTAGAACAGATTAAAAAATAGGAGGATTAAGATGGAATATCCACAATTAGACCTTGAAAATGTAAAAGGCCCAAAAGCAGTAATTGAAACTAATCATGGAGATATTAAAGTTCAATTATTTGAAAAAGAAGCTCCAATGACTGTAGAAAATTTCGTTCGTTTAGCTAAAAAGGGTTACTATGATAATACTACGTTTCATCGTGTAATTAGTGACTTTATGATCCAAGGTGGTGATCCAAAGGGTGACGGTACTGGTGGTGAAAGTATCTGGGGTCATCCTTTTGAAGATGAATTTTCAAATAAACTCTTTAATTTACGCGGAGCACTTTCCATGGCTAATTCTGGTCCTAATACTAATGGTAGTCAATTCTTTATTGTTCAAAATAAGAATGTGCCTAAACGAATGATTAAGGAAATGGATACGGCTGGCTATCCAAAAGAAATTGTAAAAGCATATAAACAGGGTGGAACCCCATGGTTAGATGGTCGTCATACAGTTTTTGGTCAAGTAATTGATGGTATGGATGTCGTTGATGAAATTGCAAAAGTTCCACGTGATAAGGCAAATGATAAGCCTAAAGAGGATGTAATTATTAAGAACATTCAGATTGAAGATTAATTCAGTTAAAAACATGGTCTCCCTTGATCATGTTTTTAATTTAGGCTCATAACATGGAGGTTAAATATGAATATATTTACTAATGATCAGTATCGGCCATCAGAATCACGTATTTTAGCCACATCCTTAACTTTTTCAGCTGGTTTTATTGATGCTTATACTTATATTCAACGAGGACATACTTTATCTGCAGGTCAAACAGGAAATGTTATCTTCTTTGCTTCAGCATTTGCCGATCACAATATAGCTGGTATGTTAAATAGAGCAACTACATTTATTGCATTTACTTTAGGATTACTATTAGTAGGTCTTTTTCATAAATACGTTAAAAGTAATTATTGGCGAGTATTTTGTCTATTTCCAATTTTACTTATTTGCTTAGGAGTAGGCTTTGTTCCTAAAACTGTTCCAAATTATTATGTCGTGCCTATAATTGCGTTTGGATTGGCTGTTCAAAATGCTTCCTTTAGTAAGATCGAAGGTATGGGATATAATAATGCCTTTACAACTGGTAATTTAAAAAAATCTGTCGTTGCCTGGAGTGCATATTTCTTTGGTGAAGATAAATCTCAGCATAATGCAGCTGTTAACTATATGTTTTTAGTTATTGCTTTTGCACTTGGAGCCATTGTGTCAGCATTACTTCAAAAAGTATTTTTCTTAAAAACTATATGGTTTGCGGTATTACTTCTGGGAACAATTAATATTGTTTATACAATTTCCTTAAGTAAACGGAAAAAATTAAATTTAAAAAATGAGTAGTTGTTAAAAAATTTCTGTAAATGTTTAAAATCTTACTAGATTGAACTGGGTATTCAATTTAGTAAGATTTTTTATGTAGTGAAGATTATAGAAAAGGAGCGAATAAATCATTAAAGCGTAAATTCGTATAATATATATTATGTAAAGTAAATATATAAAAATTATAGAATATATCAAAAGTAACTTGTTCATATGAAAATTATATTTTAGTCAGATAAATCTTTATCAATGCACCTAAAATAATTTTCTGAGTTAATTAGATTCTTACCAACTAAAAAAATATAAGTTAAGGATTTTTATTTTGAATCTTCATTGGTAAGTTAAATAAAAATTTTTATAGCTAGTAACTCTTATCTATGATTTTGTGCTGCTCTGACGGCCATTCTATGGCTTTTAAAATAATTATTGGTTAACAGTTAATCGAATTTGATTTAAATGTTCTGTTATATGTCTTATGCTAAATGTTTGCTATTGCCAGAGCCTATTTGTGGATTTAAATTAGTTGTACAAGTAATAAGTATTCTCAGATAAAAGCTTAAATACGACAAGTATTTTATCTTAAAATTATGATATTTTGAAACAATTGAAATGTAAGGAATTGCTAGATTTTCTAGTTTTTACTGATTTACTGAAGACGATCGTATGAAATACATAGAGTAATAAAATAGGACAACATTACTCCTGGCTGGGGCAATAATACATGATTTTTTCATTAGAATCACCTTTCATTAAAATTATTGTTTTAATGAAAGGTATAAAGGGATCCCCCAATATATAAGCAATTCATTTATATATCAATGTTTGCAGTTTATATTTAATTACATAAAATTATAAAAATATCTGTAAAATTATAAGTTGTTAGTGTCTTATTAGTGTCTAAATTATTCAAATCTTCCCCAAGGATCATTGCCTTTGCGACAAACTAAGAATCCTGGTTGTCCATTGGCTCTTGGTTGTCTAATCCAGACATAACCGCCGTGACGGCTATATGCATCATACTTAACACAATCGCCCTTAGTAACTGTTCCAATGATATCACTGGTAGTTCTAGCGCCGTATCTGATATTGATAGTGCCGTTTGGATAGAACTTACCTTCTTCTTTGTACCATGTATCCCCTAAGTCATCTATAAAAGATTGTAATGTTGGTTGTTTAACCGCCGGTTTAGATGTTTGAGTAGCTGGTTTATCGTCAGATTTAAGGTCAATCAGTGAGATGTTACCATCAACGCTCATGCCCTTCCAGTTATCGGTAAATTGCCAAATTGCTACCCCGTCCATTGATGGGAAGTAACCAAAGTCTGGTTCACTTGCTGGCACGCCGTTGCCTAGTGGATATGCTGCTACCCATAAGGAGTTAGCATACTTAGCAAGTACTTTCCCCGTATCAACATTACCTTTTAATAGGGCTGCACCAGAGTACAAGAGTGGCTTATAGCCAGCAGAAACAATCACATCAAGAAAAGCTAAGATAGCATTGGCACTAGGTACTCGTCCAGCATTAGTAACATTATTATCATCTACTTCCCAGTCACAAGCCAAATAAGAACCTACTGGCAACCCAGCATATTTTGCTGAATTTACCGTATAGTTACCCTCTTGTACTGCTCGATTGCTATCAGCACCAAAGTGGGCATAGTGATAACCCATAGTAAGCATATTATTAGCTTTTGCGTTTGAAAGTTGTGCTGGTGCTTTAGGATTTTGATAATTCAAGCCTTCTGACAGCTTTACGATCGCAAACTTAGCCCCAGAGTGAGCCATGCTTGATAAGTCAGTTCCATTGTGGCTTGATACATCTACACCATAGCTTCTTTTTTCTACTTCCATTTATATACCTTCTTCTTTAAAATGTTCGCTATTACTAAAAGAATCATTTTTGGCCACTTTTTATTATTCGGATTTATTTGTTTGATCAAAGTTGGCCACAATTGTCTTGTTCGGTTTTGGCTTATCGATGGTATCAGAAATTGCTTGAGTTTGTTTCATCGCCACAACTGCTTTTTCAGCTAAGCCTTTTAGGAAACTCGCTGGTAAGGCTGGTAAGTGAGCCAACGATAAGATGAGGTTAAGTCCATTAATTACAAAGTCCATCTTCTCTTCGCCTGCCCCACCCCTCTTCTCTGCTTGATAAACGAGAGGGGTTACCGCTTGTGCTACGATTTGCTGTGCCATTGCAACTCGGTCACCTTTAGCTGCTCTTTCATCAATTTCGATCTTATGCTTAGTATAGAAAGATACAATTACAACTGCTGCAACTGATACTGTAACAATCATTAAGTCTAATAAATGACTGAAACTCATTATTTAGCCTCCTTCTTCAAATCATTGATGCGTAGCTTTAACACCTTGGCATACTTAGCCATTGCTTGTTTTTGCTCTACTAATAGAACACGCTGGTTAGTTGATAAAGTTTTCTTATTTTGCTTGGATAAAAATTTAGATAACTTCCCACGCTTTGTATTTAACTTTTTTAGTTCTTTTTCTAACTTTTTAATCATGTTTATTTTCCTTTCCATCAAAAAAGGCACCATTAGTTGGTGCCTTCTTTACATATTCATTTACTAAAATCTGTTGTTGATCAACTTTGCGTTGAAGTTTCAGATTTTTTTCTTTTAGTTTATCTATCTCTTTCTCTTGTTCTTGGCATTTTTGCTGATAGTGGTCACGCTCTTCTTTAAGGGCATCGAATACCCACTTCCAAATCGCAATCAAGAACGTACCTATACCACCAAGATAAGGCAGTGCCCTTAGTAAATCGCCTATAAAGCACCACCCCTATCTAATAGTTATGCTTCTTACTTTTGCTAATGATAGAAAAATCGAACAGTAAAACAATCACTTCTAAAAATCCGGCTGTAAACATGTGTGGGTGTCCCGATATGTAACCGTGACAAAATTCAGCAATTGCTTCAAATGCTAACAAACCTGCGGTAATAATTAACAGATTACGATTTGTAGAAATGCTGTTCTTATCACTAATTGCCCAACTAAAAAGCCAAACACCAATAGCAATAAAGATGCCACCTACTAAGTCGTCATTTAAAACCCCAACCGCAAAAGGTGGCCAAAAGAAATAGAAATCATTGCAGATAAGAATTAATCCTATTCCTACCATTGCCAGCGCTAATATTTCATGTTGTGGATGTGCTGTGTGGAGGAGATTTTTAAATTTTTGTTTCATATACTATTCTCCTGTCAGCCGCCCTTGCGTACTGTTTATTTCTTAGGCGACTATTTATTACATTAAGCTAATTCGTTCTTAATGTACATCGCTACGGCAGTAATATAACTTTGACTGTCTCGAATTGAGACTACTTGCGCACTGTCTAACCATACAGTTGCTGACGCATAAAGAGGGCTAGCAACATAACTTCCACAGACAAAACCATTTGTTGCTGAATTAATCCATGTTTTAAAAGTATAACCTGGTACGTCTGGCGCTTGAATAGGATAACTTACTGACCAATTTGTTGCTGATGGATCCGTGATTTGTGACGCAGCGGTATTTGCATTACAGCTTACTTGCTCAAAGTGCAAGGCCTGATGGACAGAAAACATGTTTCCGATAGTGCCTAATGTTGTGCGTTTTAACCCGTCTTGTTGGTTTCCGATTAAAACACTATCTGTAGTAGCTGGGTTACCGTTTTCACTTAAGTTCATAAATTTAATATCTGCCATAATTATCTGTCTCCTTTAATTAATTATTAAAATATCTATTTTTTAACCATTCCATACGTTGCATATACCATCTTCCAATGCGATTGACATTATCAACCGACGTATTAGGGGTGTAAGGCCACACATCAAGTTCTGCATCAAATACTTTGACTGGAATGTGTCTGACAAAGTCCACAAAAGCTGTGTCTACGGCTGAATCAGACATAATACCATCAACTAAAGCTTTAGTTCGCTTTAAAATTTCGTCTTTATAGAATTTCCAAAGCTGATACATCAAGCGATTGGCATTCGTAACATTCTCAAAAGTTACGCCATGATCTCGCCAGTCGTCTGTATCGGACTTAGCTGGCATGTGCTCTAAGAAGTCTGGTGTACGTCCGAAAATTGAATCAAGGTCATAGGCTGCAAAATACCACTTCTTGCCATCAAATGTCTGCAACAAGTAATTTCTAAAAATACCATCATCGTTATCTACTAGAACTGAGAAGATGTAGTAGTCAATCGCACTATCTATATCAAGTAATGGACTAACTGCCTTATTAAAGTCATCTACCGTATCATAATGTGCTAAAACAGCTCGGATTAACTCATTGACTGAATCCCTAGCCCAATCTGTGTCTTTGGTGCTACAGAATTGCAGTTCCATTTGATCTTTGAAGTTAGTTTCTTGCTTAAATGCTCCTTGAGGATCCCAAATAGTATCAACAATTGCATACTTTCCTTTGGACTTCTTTGGCATTTTAGCCATCCAGTCATCCTTAGGAATGTTGAAGGTGTATAGTCCCCAGTACTGATTGTTGATGTAAACAGCAATGGGAAAACCGTCTACTGCACCGTAATTGCCACCTATAGAAAGCTGTGGATCTGTTTCAGCAATAATTCGATTACCGCTGTTATCCACTAGTAAGTCACCATTAGTGTTAAGTATTCCTGTATCAGCGTGCTTATGTGTGTCTCTAATGCGTCCCCATAATCTAGCACCAACCACATTGAGAGCTTGTGAAGGTTCAGTATAGTTAGCCTTGATTACGTACTTATGGTTCTTTCCATATCCGCTAAAAGCTTGAAAACTCTTATCTAAGTTCAAAGTGTAATTCTTCTTAGGATGGCCCACACTTGAAGCACCTTGCACTTTAAACTTTTCAACTGTTCCAGATACTCCATAAGCTGGAAAACTATAAGTAACCTCGTTCGTTAAAGTCTTGGATTTATCTTTTAAAGATAAAACATTGCTACCCCAGAGATAAAGAACTGGCATACCATACTTTTCAGGCTTGAAACTAGTAGCATTTTTAATTGCAGCACCCACTGCTTGACCATCTGCCGGCAAGCCTGCTTGCGTAAGAGTTGTGTCAGTTAACAACAGCCATTTAGAGTCGCCAATGCGATTTCCAGCATCATCAGTAATGTGATTACCATTTTGATCTGTAAGAGAGATACTTGTAAGTGTGCCTGCTCCCTCAATATTCTGAATTCTAGTTGTATTATCTTTAACTCCCAAAGAGTTAAGAGTGATATTGTTAGAATTTTGATCAATCTTGCCTTCTTGCTTTAAAATCTGTTCTTTAAGTGGAGCTAGTTCAGAGTTCTCAATGCCAATAGCTTGATATTCTCCGCAATCTTTCCATGCTCCATATAGGTATACCCACTTGTGACCAGTATCAGCAGTGATGAAGATACCGTCAGCACCATTAGGATAATTAGTAGTTAGCTCTCCAGCGTTAGCAACTGCAATTGGATTAGTCTTCATCTGAGATAATCGTTGATTAATTGCATTATTCATCGTATCCATACCATTTTGAAATTCAGGTCTGGTTACAATGTCGTAATTAGCAATTTGTTGTTGCGTACCTGCTAGATGCTGGCTAATATTTGCTTGTTCAGCACGGTTAGCTCTAATCTCTCCATTAAGCGCATCAAGATTTTCTCTTGATGTTTGAAGAGATGTATCGATGTTGTTCTTGGTTTCAACTATTAATTGGTTAATCTTTTGATTACCATCAGCAACCATTTGATCGGTTTTGACTTGATATTCACGTTCTAAGCTATCAAGCCGTGAACTGTAATACTTATAGGTATTGCCAATTCTAAGATCATTGCCTAAGACTTCAAACACGATGTTAACGCTGGTTAAGACGTTTCCATTACCGTCTTTTAAGCCAAAGTGTCCCTTAAAAATACCTTCTTGAGGAAACATCTGATCTTCTAAGATGTAGTCCATCACTCCGCCATCATGTGCATTTTCCATTGAGCCTTGCCACTCACGGTAAAGGGCATCTGGAGCCATGATAATCTCATTGGTATCAGGATCTTCGTAATGCTTACCTACTACGCCTTGGATAAATGGAATGAATCCATGAACATTCATCACTCGTCCTTGGTCATACCATTTAAAAGGAAGAACCTTGCCGTTATCGTTCACACGAACTTTAAAGAAATTGCTAAGTCTTACATAGCCCTCACCTTCTTTAGCAACGTCAGCAGGAAAGTAATACGGTTGTCCGTTATTGTTAATTGTTGGAATATTATTCATTAGTCAAGCTTCACCTCCTCAGCTATTTGACTATGATTATCTTCATTAGAACTAATTGTATGAACTGCTGTAGCCCCATCGCCGAAAACGGCAAGGCTTAATTTTGCTACTTGTGTTTCCAAGGCTTTAATTCGTTCTTCTTTTTTCTTTTTATCAACATCATTGCTATCTTGGTCACCAATGATATCCTGACATTTTTCTTCTGTATTTTTGACTTTACCTTCTAATTCAGCAAACTTCCTGTTGCCGGCTTCCCAATTACGATCAAGATGTTCTCTATAGGTTGCGTCTTGTGTTGGTGAGCCTTCTTTTTCAAAAACGTCAGCCATCTACTCACTTCCTTTTAAATAAAAAACAGCCCATTTTGGACTGTTCATACTATTTATTCGTATCATTTTCATCTTTTCCTTTATCAGCTGTATCTTTATCCTTTTGACTATTTAACAGTTGTTGTAATTCTTGCTGGAGTTTCTGGATATCTTGCGTATTTTGCTGTTGACTTTCTCCCCAGTTGGTTGTGAAAGTATCAAAGCCAGCATTAGCTTTATGGACTATTTCAGCTAGATTACTCATCTTAAGACTCATACTGTTATACCACTCACGGTATTTATCTTGTTGGTTATGCTGATAGGTCATGTAATCAATAAGGTTAAAAGCTAAATTACCAAAAGTAATTGTATTACCTTTGCTTGGATCTTGCGGATATGAAGTAATTGATTGCACTCTCGTCTCAACATCAATTCCTTGCCTGGTTCGCAAATAACCATAGTCACCAATGCTAACGTCATGTAGGTATTTAGCAAAATTCTTAAAGTTAGCACCATCAACTGTGTACTGAATGCTTGGATAATCATGAACCAGCTTTTTAACCTTATCATCAAGCAATTGTTGGCTCATCACAAAAGATTTACCGTCATCAGTGAAATCTTCTGTATAAGGCGTAGCGTCAATAATTGGCCAGCCCTTTTCTTTAACCAATTTAGAGATATAGGTTGAAGTTAATGTATTCACACTAGAATTATCTCCACTTTGCTTAGTGATATTAATGGTCCCTGTAGCTCTAGTAGTTATTGCAGTATCGTCTTCTTGAACTGATATCTTAGTACAGTTCACATTGTCGACAAAAACAAATTTATCTTTGCCACCAATCTCTTTTGCTACATAGCAAGTCTTATTTTTCCAATAGTATTCAACACCGTAGCTAGTTGCTGCAGTTTGTAAAAGTTCGTCAGCATAACCACCGCCTAACCCGTCACTAAAAGTCTTAACCGAGTTTTGATTTACCTCTGCACCAATAACAACGTCAAAGCCTGAATCTTTGAATAAAAATTTCAAAGCATCTTTGAGCTTAACCGATTTAGATGTTGTTGACGTATCTGTACTATCACCACTCTTAGTTGTGGTAGTCTCTACACCAATCTTATCTTTGACATAGTGATAATGGAACATTCGGGCTATTTGTATTGCACTTACTGAGTACTGTATATAGTTGCCTATATCATCAGTATTGTAAGTCTGCAGGACATAATCTTCTCCTTTTTCAGGAACGTTAATCACACTAAAAGGTGATAGAACATCACCATCTACCTTATTGGTATGCAGATTATAGAAATTGAAACTCAACGTGTCTAAGCTACCCAAAGTTGACGTTACTTGAACATCTTGTCCTTTAACGATTGCTACTTGCCCAGCAGCATTCTTAATTGATATCAAATAATCATCTCCTACTAATAGTAAAACCTAGTGTTGAACTTAATCGTGTAATCGGTAGCACCATCAACAGTAATATCATTCCAGCCTTTAACGAAATCAAGGTAGGCATGATTAGTTTTAGAATACTGTTCTGTGTCGTTAACAGTCGGCACAATCCCGTCAATTACAATTGTGTCTTGCTTAGTATAACTACCAGAAAGCTTAAATACTTGATTAGTAGTGCTATTGGTTATCGTCAAAGCATCTTTCACATTACCGTTAAAAGTAATCTCTACAGGTAATTCATCAGCTCTTAAATCAATATTAGATGCGTTGTAAACTCTGCAGGGGCTGGAATTGAAAATATATTTCAACTCCACACCATGTGGAATATTAAGGCCTAAGCCCCACTTACCACTCTCATAGCTAAAATCACTATCTGCAGTCGTTGCTACTGTTTCAGCAAGTCCTAGTGGACAACTCAAATTAATGGTTGCTGTAGCTTGCCAAAAATTTTCAATCTGAGGGTATGAGATAGCTCCATCAACAACGCATTTCCAACGTAAATAAGGAATACGGTTAGTGTAAACATAAAATGGCTCATCACTATTAAAGATGCGCTTTAAATCTAGTCTCTTAAGTTCTAGATCTATTGTATCTTCTGCTTGGATCATTAAGGTTAATGGGATAGTCATCTTATCAATAACTACATCCGTTAGAACTTGGCCAACTTTGCTTTGTTGCACGTAAGTGTGGGCGTAATTGACGCCCGGCGGTTCAAAAGTAATGACCCGAAAACCTAATTTATCTAAATCGTACTCTGTACCATCTAAACGTTTTACGAAAATACTAGACAATCGGTACTGCACCTCCTTGCTGCTTAATAGTAATGTCATGTGCTTGCAACATCTTAATTGTTGGATAAGTGGCTCTCGCCATTTCTTTATCAGAAACTATAAATTTAATTACTGTATTACCATCAATTGCTTGGCCTTGATTATTAACTTTAACAATATTTTGACCGGCTACAGTACTGCTATCAGGTGTTCCATAACCAGCCACTGAACTATATTTTACTTGTTCCATAATTCTAGCTAATGAAGCCGTAGGACTTTCAGGAGCTACTTTAGCACGTTGCAATATAGCCTTATCAATCAAGTGATCTGCAGTTGATTTTTGTGGATTGATTACAAATTCAGGACCATCTTCACCAACGCCGATCACTTCAGGCTTGTCAAACTCACCACCGTTACCGTGCCAGCTACCAGAAAATCTTCTATGACCGGTTGGTCCCCAACCAGCGCCAAAGTGGATATCATTCTTCCAATTAGAGTCATTAAATAAAGCTCTAAGTTGGTTAGTTCCACCCATAATGCTTCCACCCATGGTGTAGGCCTTATAAGTACCACGTTTAAACTGCAAAAGTCCCATAGCAGGACCAGAGCCATCTCCATCAGGATCCGAACCGGGCTGAACTGCTTTAGGGTTACCGCCTGATTCGCCTTTGATCATAGATAAGATCTTAGCTATATCAGTTCCCGTAACATCAGCATGCATTTCAGCAGCTACTTGTTTGATAGTTTCACCCCAACGACTGACACCGAAACCACTCGGATCAGCACTATCAGCACCAATACCAAATAAACCATTCAGCTTATCAATCATGCTCCAGAATCCTTTAAGCCCTGGCATTTTTTTGATAAATGCTTCTAGTCCATTGTTAGCTTTAACGTCGCTACTAGAACCTTCACCTTTTAAGCCAGGAACCCGTCTATAACTAATGTTGCTTGATGGACCATCTTTAACGGCTGACATACCAATATTAGGATTTGAGCTTGGACTCATTGCTGACCAATACTTACCTCCGCCGGCATATACACCAACATGATCGCTACCACCAGGGCCAAAGAATACTAAGTCGCCTGGTTGTGGGTTAGAAACCGGTGTAGTTGCATTATATTGAGCACCCGAATAGTGTGGAAAACTCTTGCCAAAGGCTTTTTGTAAAGCGTACATAACTAATCCAGAACAGTCGAAAGCATCAGGACCAGAAGCACCCCATACGTAAGGCTTTCCTTTACCGTATTTTTCAACTGCACCTAGAAGTCCGCCTTCTGCACCACCACCATCAAGTTTGCCAGAAACCATTGACCAGAGTGTTGACCAGAAAGCTTGTACATTCTTGTTAGCTTGATCAAATAAGCCACTAGCTAGTTCCTTCATGGATCGTTTGCCACTATTAAAGCCTTTAAAGTTGAAGATATCCTTCACGTAATCAATTGGGTGAGCAATGATCTTAGTGGCCATATTGAATAGGTCTTTCAAGTGACCTGCAGTGTTACCAATCCATGAACCAATGCCACCAAGCCAGCCCATGAAACCAGTACCTTTAGCAAAGTGAGTAATACCCATACCTTGCATTACCATTGCTGTTTCAGAAGCATTTAGAACTTCATCACCAGGCATCAGCATAGTGGTGGTATTTCTGCCTTGGAAAATACCAAATTCACCGGTTGCCGGTCTAAAGAGTGCTTCTTTATTACCTGTTTCTGGGCTGTCAAATCCATCGTTAACCATTGCTAAGGTTGGCTCAGTGATTGCACGTCTAGGACCACTAAATGCACCAGTACCACTGGCAAACTTCTTAGGGATCTTTTTGATTGTGTCACCTTTACCACCGAAAGCATAGATAACTGTATTAATACCACTAATACCACCATTAACAATATCAATTAAGCCACCCATAGCATCTTTACCAAGCTTCTTCATCGAGTCCCACATATCACTAAAGATATTGCGAACACCCTTGGATAGGCTCTTCCAGCCAGCTTTGAAGTTAGGACCGAAGTTGCTTAACCAGTCTTGCATGTCAGAACCAAACCGAGAAGTCCTGTCTTGCATCTTAGACCATGCATTGCTTAGATTCTTCCGAGCATCAGACCAGCCACGATTCCAATTCTTACTGAAGTTCTTATTGAAGTCATCGTACCATTTATGGATATTGCTACCCCAATTACTGGTATTACGCTTCATATCATCAAAGGAATTTACTAGGTTCTTTTTTGCATTAGACCAGCCATTATTCCACTTCTTTTTGAATTGACTATTAAACTTGTCATACCACTTGTGAGTGTCTTTACCCCAGTTAGTGGTGTTTTTCTGCATCTGTTTAAATGAATCAGAAAGAGCTTTTTTGTTATTCTTCCAAGCTTTATCCCACTCCTTACCGAAGTCTTTCATCTGAGATTGAGCATCTTTAAAGAGTGTGCCAAAGAGGTTACCTTTTTTGAAGGCTTTAACGTATCTATTGTCGTTAAGCCCTTTAACAAAGTTACCCCAGTTCTTGGATACTTGTTTGCCCCAATTACCAATGCCAGTCCATAGTCCTTTGAAGAAATTATGACTGGCTTTAAGCATGCCGTCCCAGCCTTTTTGGAATGTTTTACCAAGACTATCTACCCATTTTTTGAATTTAGGGTTGTTGTCATATAGGAGTTTCACGGCTCCACTAATTGGATTGACAATAAGTAAGGCTAGACCTAACCAATTCTTTTTAATCCAGTCAATTGCACCCTGCATCCCTTTAGAGATATTCTTAGGCAAGTCTGTAAAGAACTTGGTAGTAGTCTTTTTAATTGAAGACCAGCCCTTAGAAATGTTCTTGCCTAGATCATCGACCCACTTCTTAAACTTAGGATTATTGTCATAGAGAAGTTTAAGCCCTCCGCCAATTGGATCAACTAGTATTCTTAATAATGTTGGCCAATTCTTTTTGATCCAGTCAACAACTGCTTTTAAACCTTTAACAAAAGACTTATTAAAAGCTTCTACATTACGCACCATGCCATCAAATGACTTACGTACAGTCTCAGCAGCTTTATCAACCCATTCTCTGAAAGGTTTGATATGCTTATATGCTTCGTAGAAGGCTAGGCCTAATGCAACAATAACTGCAGCAGTGGCCATAAAAGGATTAGTCATAAAGGCAAGCTTCAACAAGTCAAAAGCTTCTTTAACGCCTTTAATTGCTTTAGTTACATTCGGGAAGGCCTTAGATAAAGCGGCCAGAATTGAAGGAGCATTTTTTAAAGCCCGAAAAGCATTACCAATACCTACAATCCCAAATCGCATGGTATCTAATACTTTGAATGTGGCTTTTCCAGCAAGAATAGCCGTAATAAGACCGCCAAACACTTTGCCTAGTTTTTCGATCGCTGCTCTATGTTTAGCCACCCCATCAACAGCTTTATTTGTATCATCCATCTGTGGGATGAGATCTACCAGCTTAGATGCAACTTTTCCAATAGCACTACTAATATCCTGAAATACAGTAACAATTCCAGAAAAAGCGCCTTTGGCAAAAATACCAATAAACTCACCTAGTTTATTGATAAGTGGTTGTAAATAGACCATTACAGCGTTAATTGCTTGACTTAGACTGTAAAAGATTTTAGCTACGCCTGAAAAATCAAGCGCTGATTTTTGCCGACCAATTCCTTGGAAACCACTTACAATTCCTGTAAGAAGATTAGCAAAAGCTTTAAAAATGTTCCCACTAATCACACCAACAAAACCGGCAATTGCCTGTAGTGCTGGTGTAACGGCTTTACCAATATCTCTAAACGAATTACTAATATCGCTTAAATGAGATCCTTGAATAGCTCCGGCGATGTTAGCTTTAAAAGATACCGCAAAAGTATTAATTACTGTCATTACACCATTCATAATGCCAGCAATCGATTTACCAAAGTTTTCAAAACTCTTTTCAGCACCACTAGAAGTGATCCAATTACTCATTTTCCCTAGTAGTGGATTTTTGAGTTCTTGAAATGGTTTAACAATAGCACCTGCTAAAACGGGAATACGTGCATGAATGGTTCTTTCCATACCGTCCATAGTTTGAGAGAAATTATCAGTAGCATTCTTGTACTTTTCTCCCATTCCTATTAAGACGGTATTCATTGCATCAGCTGATATTTTTCCTTGAGACATCATGTCCCGCACTTGGGAAGTAGTCAGTTTGCTATTATGAGTAACTTTTTGCTCGTATGCTACCAGCTCTTCCATAAACTTAGGGAAGACATTCTGGATTGACATCATGTCTTGTGCGTTAGCTTTACCATTACCGATCATTTGAGACCATTGCATGGCAAAATTTTTAACGGCATCATCGCTTTGGCCAAAAGCATCTTGTAAAGTAAGGACTGATTTAGACAACTCTCTCGTCTTACTTGCAGAGTTAGTCACAGCATAAAATTTTTGGTTTAAGTCATTAACCATTTCTGTGCTGTTTTGTGCTGCAATGGCTAAGTCGTTAGTTTCTTTAACTAACTCCTTACCTTTGCCGGCTGAACCAGTCAAGGTTGTCCATTGGGCAATCATATCTTGTTGCAAGCGATTGTAATGAGTACCTTCGGTAATTACACCACCTAAGGTATTTTTGATTACACTTAAGCCGGTTTGAACAGCATTTGCTGCAAAGTTTCCAATAAATGTTCCTTTGATAATCTCATGAAGCTTTGAAAAGTGCTGACCTGCTTCATCAGCATTTTTACTTGCGCTATCAGTAGCCTTCTTGGTTTCATCTGTACCAGTAAGTTTAGTGTCTTTCTTATCCGGTACCTTGTCGATCTCTTCCTTGCTTTGTTTAGCCTTCTCTTTTACGTCCGCATTATCTGCAGTCTGCTTAGTCTTAGTATCTTTAGGAACTGAGTCAAGTTCCTTTTTAGTTTCTTCAACTTTAGCCTTGGCATCAGAGTTATTAACCTCATTTTTGGTTTCTGTACTCTTCGGTACAGCTCTAAAGGCATTTTGAAGTTCTACAGTTTTAGACTTAGCTTCATCAGTAACAGCACTAAATTTTGTCTCTACTTCTTTAGGTACAGACTTTATTTCTTCGTCAGTTTGCTGGGTCTTGTCTTTGACGTCCTTGTTGTCTAGCGTCCATTTGAATTGAACAGGCTTACTAAGCTTCTCATTAACTTCCTTGCTTGTCTCATCAGCTTCCTGTTTAACCTTGTCAGTCGATTGTTCAAAACTATTATCTAGCTCTTTACCAGCATCTTTACCAAGTGCATTCAAGACCTGATCTATCAGTTGAGCATCGGTCTTAACCTTATCAACTGGTATGTCAATATCAATAACAATTTTACCGTCAGCCATTATTTACCTCCCTTCTTTGCTGCTTTAAAAAGAGAGTTGAAAGCTGCAGATAAAGCATTATTACTCAATGCATCTTGTGCAGCCTTGGATTTATTAACTTTCAAAGCATAATATTGCTGAAGCTGTGCAACCTTACCTCTTTGTTCATCTGGCACCTCACTTAAATTCTTTTGCCGTAAGTCAATAATTCTTTGAATTGGTGTATCTTCATTCAGCCCATCAAAAAGAGCACGGAACACACACCAGTGCATTTTTCCGCGCTCTTTGAGTAAATCTATATGATATTGCATTAAAAATGACGCATAGATAGCGTCAGCATCTTGCCTATATGAATAAAGCTGTTGTGGAGCTACTTGCATCCCGAAATTCATTGAAGAATTAGACTGATATGGTGCTTTAGTAATAGTTTCATTTATTAGCTTAAAACTACTCTCAAAGAAATCAGGATCTAAAGGTAGTTCCTGGTCTCCAAAAAACAGACCAATAGCTTTCTCTTCCTGGTCAGACTCGTCACTCTCTGCTAACTCCAAATACTTAATAACTGTGTCAAAAGCTAAGTTAACGTGATATATCCTGTCGTCAAACTTGATAGCTGATAAAGGCGTATCAGTTAGACTAAGCATGATTTTAAGCCCGCATTGATACGCCTGCAGATACAGTTGAAGGAGTAGACATGTGTTTCAATGCTTTACGCTTCTTTTCTTTAAGTTCAACTGATTTATTAGCTTCATCATTCAAAGCATTTAAAACGGCTCCTAAGGCATCGGTTGAGTAGTTGTAATACTTGTAAAGGCGTTTACCTTCGCCATTGCCTAAAAGCTTGTCTAATGCTGAAATTGCAGCATTTTTAACTGAAGTAAAAGTATTTTCTACATCTTTCTTTTGAGTAGCTAATTCTTTATTTTCAAAGTTAGGATCTTCTAAAGCTTTAAGACCATTCATAACTTCAACAGATGACTTTGCAACAGTCTTTTGGAAGTTATCATCAAATACGATCTTATAAGTCTTGCCGGCTAATTTAACTTCAACTTTGTTGTCTACTTTAATTCGTTTATCTAAATCAATAACTGACATTGGTTACCTCCTAGTTTTGTGCTGGTGTATTTGCATTATTATTTATTTCTGCCGGAGTTGTTGCAGGTTGCTTGTCATCAACAGATGCAACATATAGCTCTGATTCGTCTTTAGTTAGGGTAAGTTTTCCAGTAGTTGTCATCGGTCTTCCATTGCAAGCGATTGTCAATGAAAATGTTTGCTGTGCATCTGCGGCACCACCAGTTGCAACAATATTAGTCAAAGTACATGCTGACATTAGGACATCCCCGTTGTTAATCCATAAAACACGAGTCTTTGTAGCAGATCCGATTGAATACTGTTTGCTTGTAATGTAATCTTGCGCTACATTTCCTACGAAACGTACACCTTTAACTGCTAATTGTAGGGATTTACCAGTTACTTCAGTTTCATCATAACCACCACCATCATAATATGCGGTTTTTTGGGTTTTTTCTGGCGTAGACGGAGTAATGTCATTAATTCCATGAGCGACCCATGCCCATTTTCCTGTCGTAATATCAGTTAAATTCTTATAATCGTCAGTAGTATCAATGTATAACTTATTAGCAACGTTTAACGCTGCTCCATCGTCTGGGACTTCTGATCCCTTAATTTGAGCTAAATTGTTTGCCATTCTTTAATCTCCTTATTTCGTGTAAACAAAAACAGCAACGTCTAATAAATACGTTACTGTCCCTTGTAAATCTTGTTCTGTCTCACTAGGAGCGCTTGAAACGTCAATTTTGTCAAAAATGAAGGTATTATCATCACTTTTGATAGCTCCTAGCTTTAAATCATCTAAATACATGCTGATCTTGAATAGGTCATTCTTGATATCTCGGCCACTTTTGCCACGTTCAGTAATTGCATAGTTATATACCCAATACTCACGACCGCTAAAATCAGTTGAGATTTTGTGTGATCCTTGTTCTGGGACTAGCCCAATGGAGTTATCAGGTGCTAAATAAGCAATCTTAATTGGCAATCCTGTGCCTTTGATAATTGATTCAGCAAGTGCTTCTTGTAAATCGAATTTAACGTCACTCATACCATTGTGCTCCATTGATAAATGCTTCTTTAACCATTGCCATCTCCGATAAATTACCCTTAAGCCTTAAGTCCCAACGTCTTGATGTTCCAGGGGTAGTGTAATTATGTATCCTAAATGGTCCACCGTATTGATTGGTAATAAAACCATAGAATTGTGCTCTAGCATAAGGCTGAACATAATACACGCTAGACCCATCAGTTGCTACCTTTGAATTTTCTCGCAAATAACCTTCTTTTTTAGGTACATATTTTTCCATTGCTTGATGAGCATCGTTAGCCATAGCCAAACGGCCACGTCTTAACTGGGTATCATTTAGTTTCTGCTCCAATTTAGCAATATCTACATGTACTTTAATACCCATCCTGTCACCTCAAATCATTGTTAGCTTATATTGATAGATTTCTTTACTAAAAGGCTCGTAGTCTTCGTTTATATTGGTTAGCGTGTATTCTTGACCTTCATACCTAATCTTCGCCTTATCCTCAATATTTTGCTTAGATAGTGAAATAAATGGCTCTGATATATCTTTATAAATCATTACAGTACCATTGGCTACAATCTGCCGATCGTTGTTAGTACCTGAATAGATGGTCCGTAAATGAACCACGCAATTATTAATCTGAACACCATCATCGTAAGTAGCTTCACCATATAAATCATCTTTAACTTTGCGTTTGATGATAATAGATTGGTTGCACATTGACTTTGGTGGCTTTAACATGATGAAACACCTCTATAAAGCAAGCCAGTATAGAAAAGATATTCTAATGCTAGATTGTATACACCATTAGTTGCTGAATCCGTTGGACTAGTACCTGTTGAGATGCTTGTTCCATCAATTGAGATACTTTTAACGTCTTTTTGGGCCATCTCATATGTACTAGTTGCACCAATATCGTCCATATACTCAATCTGCAAAGCCAGTGCCTTCTTAAACCAATTAACACGATTTGTATCAGTATCTTCATCAATTGAATTGCGTTCATAGTACATCCCTGTTAAAGGATTAATCATGTTCTCAGCGGCTTTTTCAAGAGCATCAAAATCAGCATTAGTAGATTTACTTGTTAGTTCTTGAAATTCCTTTTGGCTAAGTAATTGCATCAAGAACCCTCCTAATCATTAATTGTTTTTGGCGTCGCCTGGTTTTTCTGCTGAAGTATCAGCAGGCACAAATAACGGATCAAGCTGGAATTTGTATTGAACTAAGCGCACATTGCGTACATCCATTCCCTCTGGTAATGTCCATGCCGCTTTCTTTTTAAAGTCGTCTGGAGTTGGAAAGTTAGGCTTGTCTGGCACAAAAGCTGGATCAATGGAAATACCTGCTGGATGGATACAGCCAACACGCTTTTGAACAACACTTTCACGACCACCTTGTTTAAGTGGCTCGTCTACTACTTTTGTGCCGTAGAGTTGACTAGAGTAACGAACAGCACCAGTTCCAAATAAGTAAGCTACTGATGTGGATTTGCTACCTGATTTTTCTACTGGGATAGCATCATCAATAACTACTTGCTTACCGTTGTACACATTAATTGGATTGCCACCATTTGAAGGTTGAATAGTATCAATTAAGTTTTGTGATTTCATCATTGCATAAGTTGCAGAGTTAACAGAAATACCAGTTAATAAGCTTTCTGGTTGATCTCCCATTAATCCAAGAGCAGCAATAAATCCTTTTGCACTAAATTCAGCATTATCAATCGAAGAATTATCAAGCACGGTAAAGCCTCTGTCATAAACTTTTTTTATCCTTACCATTGCTATCACCTAAAATAATTTATCTACTTCAGGATCATCTTTAGATGCTACTTTCTTATCTTCAAATGGATCCTTCTTAGTTTGCTGAATTTTGTTAAGAGCAGCTTGTTTCTCTTTGTTTTCGTGTTTTACCGGATTTTTCTTTTTGAAAAGCTGAGCGATCTGATGGACAGCTTGTGCGTCTTCTGGTGTATGCGGTTCTTTAAGCCAATTTTGTGCATCTTTAACACCTTCCTTAGCTTCTTGGTATAAATCGTATAAATTGACTTTAATGCCGTTGTAGTAAACCTTGTAATCTTCAAGTTCTTTTTTAGTTAAAACTTTAGGTTCATAAATAGTTTTCTGGTCTTCTGCATCGTCATCATCATCTGCAGCAATTCCAAATGCCCCACTAAGTGAATACCTCTTAGCATAGCTGATAAGACTAGCTGTTGCCTGCGCATCATATGCCTTACCATTTTGAAAAGTAATTTTGTTAGTTTTAACAGTAAATCCTGAAGAATCAACTAAGAGAGTTTGAACACCAACTGAAGTATTAGTGGTTTCGATATCAAATAAGTAACTAAAGGTTACGTTACCATCTTTATCTTTAGCTTTTTTGATTCCTTCCATTACTGCACTGTCAACATCTGCTAAATCAGCATATTTATACGTATAGGTATAAGGTTTACCTTGCTTTGTAGTACCTGATACAGTAACTGTGTGGCTTCGCTGTGGCTGTGCAATATTGGCCTTAACTTGGGCGTAATGCATTGCCCACTTACCTCTATCTTCTTCTCTTCCATAGATTTCCATCTTAGTTCACCTTCTCATAGCTAATACCCCAGTCTTTAATGAAACTAGACAGGGCTGTTAGCTGTTCTTTAGTACCGGTAAGTTTAAGCGTGACACTATGCACCTTATCAACTACTTCGCCAGTTTTGGCATCAACATACTTGTCACCTTGCTGTTCAAGCGCCTCAATAGCCTTCTTACGGTTCTCTTCTTGCTGCTTGGCTTGCTTGATTAGATATTCATGATCGTTATCCATCTGTGTCAGCACGTCAGGTAAAGATTTATAATCAAGCATCTGTAAATAGGGGCTTGCGGTCATAGCGGGCTTAGTATATTCATTAGCCTTATTAGCAATAACTTGCTCAGCTTCTTTTCTAGCTTTTTGTTTTTCGACAATTGCTTCAAATTGCTGTCTGGCATCTTCTTCGATGGTTGTCCAACTAGTGGTCTTGTTATCCCATTTATCTTGGTAGTCAAGCTCTTGTAAGGCCACACCGTATTCTTTTGCTAATTTGCCTAATCGAAGTAAGTTTTGCTGATGCTTGTCCTTACGGGCCTGATCATCAAAAGTTTTAAGTCCCTCACTAAGATGGTCAACTACACCCTTAATCTTTAGATCAAGCCCTTTTACTTTTGTATTAAATTCAGTAATTTGTTGACTACTCTCTTTAACAATTACTTTGCGGCGGTCACTTAAAGCTCGTCTAATTCGATTAAGCTCAGCTCTAGTCTTCTTATCGTAAGGATAAGATTCTGCAGTTACTACATACTTATCCCAATCCTTGGTCATTGCATCAACTTTGGCGTCTAAAGCTGGATAGCCCTGGAAGTCTATTTCTGCCTTTTTGTAGCTAATAGGGAAATCTTCGTTTTCAAATCTAATTAATTCTTTTGTCATCTTTTTGCTCCATATTGTTAGAATTCTGCTAGAATAAAGTTAGTTGTTTTGTAGACTCACTGGTTGTACAGTGGGTCTTTTCTTTTGCTCTCTCAAATGCTAATTCGTACTCATCTTGTCTTTGGTCGGTGGCTAAATAGTTGATAGCATTTGAAGCAAGCACTAATCTTTCCTGTAATTTCGACATCATCGCACCTCCCTAAATATTAGGAAAAATTACGTTGTACATTAGTAGGTATGCTACTGCTATTAAGGTGCAGGTAGCTCCTAGCGTCATAATTTCGGTTTCACGTTCCGTAAAACGTGTTCCTAAGAATCTATTGATATTTTGGTTAATCCATTTTCTAAAAGTCATAATTAGACACCTCTATAAAAACTATTTTTTTGCCTCATTGATTGAGTTCCTAATTTCTTTTCAAGTTCTTTCTTGCTTTTCCATTTAAGAAATTCTTTCCACCGTTCCAAAATAAACATTGGCTTGTGACCATCTAAAATAATTGCATCTGCATATGGAGAAACTAAGCACTCGTTGCGTCTTATATAAAATGTTGCTTGCTTATAGTGAAATTTTTCCATTAATTCATCTCTAGTTAGCCATGTTTCTTCTTTGCTCATTTTAAATACCCCTGCTTTCTTAATTCTTGAATTGTCAGCAATTCCCCGTCGCATGCTCTTTCTACTAGGTTTTGACTTGCTGATAAATCGTTATAAAACTTATCTTCAAATAGAATTGGAATATAAATTATTCCAAGTGGTGTAAGTACAGTTGCTTGATCGTTAATCATGCTTTCGGTAGCTGGATTCCAAACACTGGTTGTCTTAATGCCCACCCAGCCAGTGTCTACACCTTTGCCGGTTGCTTGAAAATTACCATCAATCAAACCTAACTTTTGAAGTCTGCTAATAATTTCATGTTTGCTTTTTCCTATATCTGATAGGAACAAATAGCTAATATCTAATGGTTGCATTTCTTTGTCTCCTACACATTAAACGTGGTTACCATTACTTCTTGATACGCATCATCAAATTGACCACGTAGTGCTTTGTTAATGATGTGTTTCTGTCCTTTAGGTGTTACCCACACTTGTGAATATGGACGGTCGTCTCTAGTAATTCCGTGCGTAATTCTGAAATATCCTCTTTTAACTTTGTCAGTCATTGGTAAATTTCATGTATTTCGTTGATGAGACAAGTACTTAACATTTCTCAGTAATTGAAATAGTTGGTTACGTCCGATTACAAATCCGTTTTGAGTTAAGATTTCAGCTAATTCACTTATTGAAATTGCGTGGTGGCTATATCTGATAGCCTTTGCGAATACAACATCGTTAGCATCTTTAGCAATCTTTTCTGCTTGTTTAGCATTTTTATCTTCAAGTAGTTTGTTCTTATGTTCTAGCAGTTGCACTTTACTGTTTTGAATTGCTAGAGCACGTTGAACGATCATGTCTGGATTATTCCAGTTCTTTTCAACTCGAATTAAATACTCCCGATATTCTTTACCCTTTTTAGTTCTACTTAAAAGACAAAGCTGCTTAGCCATATCAATAGTGAGAGCATAGTCTTGAATTCGCTTTGTACCGCCGTTTGGCATGTCCGTAACTGTAGTTACGCTCATAAAATCTGACCCTAATTCAAAGTCTTTAAAGTTTTGATCTACCCACTTACTAAAACGGGTCGTGAGTTCTAATCCTTTATGTAACTCTCTAGCACTTACTAGTTGCTGATCGTTTTCTACCTTGATTTTTATCAAATTTTCCATATTCTCTCCTTTTATCGTTCTTTATTATGAACGTCTTTTGCAAAAAAAAGCGAAATTTGTTTCTTTTTGAATCCTAAGACCTTTAAGATTTTTACAAACTCTTCCATGCCGATATCACGCTCACCGTTTTCCTTTCTCCAATAGGCATTAGTACTAATACCTATTTGATGTGCCATTTCAGCTTGTGTGATTCCGCGTGCTACTCTTTCACCTTTTAAACGCTTTAGATCAAACTTCATCAACTCACCTCAGTTCTATCGTTCTCTTTAGTGAACAACTATATATTAGCCCTGTTGTTTTCTTTTGTCAACATAAAATATAAAAAAGAATAAAAAATGTATTTTTTTGTCAACATTTGCGGTATCCTATATATAGGAATGAGGTAAAATCATGCGTAACAGTGAAGAAATTATTAATTATTTAAACAAACTCAGGCAAGAACAAGACGTGTCAATTAGCGAATTAGCTCGTCGTGTTGGTATGGCTAAATCTGGTGTATCTAGATATTTTAATCATACTCGAGAATTTCCCATTAATAGAGCCCCGGCTTTTGCTAAGGCGTTACATGTAAATACAGAAGATCTACTAGGCATAGAGCCAATTACCAAAGATAAGCCAAGAATGATTCCACTGATAGGAACGATTGCGATGGGAGAACCGATTACTGCAGAACAAAATATAGAAAAATATATACCAGAATATATGATGGATAGATATATGGATGACACGCTCTTTGCTTTAAGATGTAAGGGAAAAAGCATGACTCCCCTTATTCCTGATGGTGCGATTGCAATTATTAAGCAGCAACCCGATGTTGAAGATGGTGAGATTGCTGCTGTATTGATTAATGGAGAAGCAACGTTAAAAAAAGTATTGCATGTTGGAGATACGGTAGTGTTAAGACCGGCTAATCCGGACTTTAATGATATCGTTCTAGATAAGGATCATCCGGGAATCATTTTAGGCAAAGTGATTAAGTATGAAGTGAATTTTGATTAGATAAGTATAGCGGAGGAAGAAAAAATGGGATTATTCGATAGCATAAGTAAGAAGATGGAAGAAAATGCTGAAAAAAGAGCTAAAAATAAAGAGATTAAACAACAAGAAGACGCAAAGTATAAAGAAATACTAAATACTTTCAAGCAAGACGGTGCTCCAAGTTTCCAAAATTACTATTTTGATTTAAAAAATGGTCAAATCTTAGAAGCACGTGGTGTCCTTAATAGGAATTATAGAGTGATTGATTTTAAAGATGTCCTTTCCTACTCTATCAACAAGAAGGAACATAATGACTCTAAAACTCAAACCAAGAGAAAACATGCACTTACTAGAGCTGCAGTCGGTACGCTTTTAGGCCCTGTAGGAACTGTAGCCGGTGCATTAACCAGTAAAAAAGAAACTACAACTATTTCTAAAGACTTTGTCGATCACTTAGGTGTAGTTATTCATTTAAATGATGGTACCATGTTTGAAATCACGTATTTTAATTCAACACTTAAAGCTGATAACAGTTTAGTAAGGGAGTCTATTAATAAAGTAAATGAACTTGCTACTATTTTAGAAGCTGGGATAGCAAATGCTAAAAAGCAACTTGACGCTCCACAAATTGAAACTACCAAACCTGCAGTTGAACAATCCACTCCACAACCATCCCCTGCTGACCCACTCGATGAAATTAAAAAGCTCAAAGGTCTGCTAGACATAGGCGCAATCACACAAGAAGAGTTTGATGCCAAGAAAAAGCAGCTACTTAATTTATAGGTATAACTATGACAAAAAATAAAAAGCCACTTGATTAGTGACTTTCATTTTTAGGCGAAGGGCTATTTAAGGATTCAGTTAAAAGATATTTTAATTTATCTGGGTTACTCCAATTAATAATTGCCTCTTCTTTCGCTTGAGAATAAGAAATATTCGATCGTGCTTGCAATAATGTTATGTATAAATTGATTGTTTGCCAATAGCTTAAACTTTCCAGAAAGGCAGTGATGGAATCTGAATGAGAAACAGTACGGAACGCTTTAAACAAATCTATTTTCCTCCTCCCGTCAAGAATAGATTTTCATTGTTAACATTTATTATTGGGCTAATTAACGTTGCTGTGGCCTTTGTCCCAAGTGTACCTCAAAAATGGAAGTTATCCATCTTTATTCTATATTGTACCTTTTTAGTTGTCTTATATATACGTGGAATGATTGATAATAATCAATTACTTCTTGAAAAGATTGACAACTTAGAAAAAGAAAAAATAAATTTGAAATCAAATAGAGATGGGCTTATAGAGCAATACCATAAAGATAAAAAAGAAATATCAGAGCTTAAAGCACAAATACACGAACAAGAGAATTTCCGTCTTATAGTTTGTACCATTCTTCCTTTAGAAGTAGTTAGAGAATTATTTGAGAGACAAAGACTGTTGAACCTAAACAATAAAGAGAGTGAGAAATCAGATGACAAGTGAAAATAAAGAATTTAGAGTTGCAAAGATAATTAATGATAAAAGCTTAATAGTTACTGCTGGTGATAAAGACGGCATAAAGATTGGTGACCAAATGGAAATAGTAGATAAGTCATCAGATATTGAAGTTAAAGATCCTGAAACTGGCGAAATATTAGGGACCTTAGATGCAACCAAAGGCACTGTGGAAGTTACGAAAGTTTTTCCTCACATGTCTATTGTTGAACCACCAAAACGTACAGTACCAGGGTTGACTGCTGCAGCAACTTTAAATCACGGTTTCAGTATTCAAGAGTCTTTAAATAGAATGATGACGGAACACGTTGTTCAAGATTCTTTAAATGTAGACCCCGAACAAATAACTGGCTCTTTGCCTCAGTCATCAAAGCCAATTCGAGTTGGCGATATTGTTATTAAAAATTGATTTACTACGTCCAACACCTGACGACTATAAAAGCTGAGTAAACAAAAAACTCTCAAAGCCACCGACCAAAGTTACTTTGAGAGTTCTAACAATATGGTTGCAAAAAGATGTAAGACTTAACAAAAGCCTTGCGCCTTTTGCAACCCCTATTTTATCAAAAAATAGAGGTAATTAAAAATGCAATTTATACAAAAAGAATATGCTGTAGTTGTACAGCCATTAAAAAATGGAAAGTATAAATATATAAAAAAATATGTTGATCCCCTTTTATCTACTGCTCGACATACAGTTACAAAGCAAGTAACAGTCACTTTAGAAAAAAACACAAAAAAAGCCAAGCAGACAGCAGCAACTATTTTACAATCCAAAATTGATACTAAGCTAACTGAACTTGGTATGAAACAAATTACTATTGGAGAATTGAAGGAAAAATACTTTAAAAATATTCAACAGTCAATGCGTTTTGAAAATTATCAGACAATGTACGTTTATCAATCGCATATCAATATATTTATGAAAAGTATTGACCCTGACATTATCGTGGAACACTTAGGTACACCCTACTTCCGAAAATATTTTGACAAAATGCTCCAAAGCAAAAGTTGGTCATACTGCAATGTACGTAGAGCAGCATTATGGAACATGTTTGACTTTGGGGTAAATTATGGCTACTTAAGTATTAACCCTATCCAAAACTTCAGACTAAAGAAACCTAAAAATAGTGAAGATGATAAAGATATTGAAGATAAATATTTCACAGATGAAGAGTATCATGCTTTCATTCAATCATTGAAAGATCGTGATTTAGCTTATTATTCTGACTTTTTTGAGTTTCTTTATTATACCGGAATGCGAGTCGGAGAATGTGCGGCCCTTCATCCTAACGATGTTTTTCAAAAAGCCAATGGAAACTATTATGTTAGAATTAATGGAACATTGTCTAAAAAACATGATGGAAAACGCGGTAATGCTAAAAAGAAAGGTGGCGCTAAGCATGACAGTAATCGTGTCATCTATCTTCCACCTAAAGCTGTTGAAATATACAAAAGACATAATAAAGGATATAAGTTTCTTTTTGTGAAGCGGACAACTAGGAACCCAATGGATACTAGTTCAGTGAATAAAGAAATGAAAGAAACAGCCAGACGAGCTGGCATTAAGAAAAATATTACCTCTCACTTCTTTAGACATACTCACGTTTCTAAACTAGCAGAACTAGGTGTAGAATGGGAAGTAGTGAGAAGAAGAGTTGGCCATAAAGATTCAAAGACGACTAAAGAAATATATTTTCACGTTACTGAAAAAATGCAAGATTCTCTTGAAGCTAAAATTAATAGTTTAGGATCTAAAGAAGAAAGAATAGATTGGAATAAACTAAATAAGTAGCTTTTTAGTGTCTTATAAAAATAATAAAGCCCTGGAAATACTGCAGTAACAGTACTTCCAGGGCTTTTATCGTGCAAATTATTGTTTTAATGATACCTATTGAAGGTAACCTAGCAAAATAAATGTAATTCATTGATGCGTCAAGCTTTCATAAATACAAATTTCGTCAAAATCATTGCAAATTTATTCAAATTCTAGTCAAAAAAATGACCAAAAAGTGACCACGACTTTCTCTTTTACTATGATCATCACCTTTACAAATAATCGTTAACATGTTATATACAAAAAAGCTACTTCAGAGAACTTTAATCTCCCGAGTGGCTTATTTTTATTTATTCTCTTTCCTACTTGAATTCGCTACAAAGGTCATTGTTTTTGCAACAAACTAAGTATCCAGGTTGATCATTTGTGCGTAGTTGTATAATTCAGACATAATCGCCATGACGACTGTAAGCGTCATACTTAACGCAATCGCCCTTAGTAACTGTTCCAATAATATCACTAGTTTGTTCTAGCGCCATAGCGAATATTGATTGTACGGTTAGGATAGAATCTACCTTACAACCTACGATAGTTTTTAAGATCCCTATCCTCCCCTCCTTTCAGCTTGGTAGACGAGGGACTAATGGAGTGCGCAAGATAATTGTTCTGACTTAGCTAGTAAATCGCCTTGTACCGCTTTTTATCAATTTCAATTTTATGGTTAGCAGAGACAGAAACAACAATTACCGCTACCACTGAAGTTACTATAAGCACTAAATCTAAAAGATATGAAAAGTTCATTATTTAGCCTCCTTTACATCTTTAATGCGCAGCTTTAAAACTTTGACATACTTAGCCATTGCTTGTTTTTGTTCCTTTAAGAGTTCTAAGTGGGTTGCAGACAAAATTTTCTACCTTAATTTTTATTAATTCTTCCGTATTCTCCTCTCTTTTTTAACGTTCTTTTTTTGTGAACATATTTTGCAAATTGGGGATACAGTAGTGTTAAGATCTGCTAATTCGGACTTTAATGCCATCGTTCTAGATAAGGATCATCCTGGAACCATTTTAGGTAAAGTGATCAAGATCAGCTGGCTTGTCTGGAGCTCCTAAGCGTAGACTTAAAAAGGCTCTAATTCCTGGATATGGTCAAAAAGATATGGGATGGCCACATTCTAAAAAGAAATTTTACAATAAGTTTTACAATTCTACTATTATATATCTTGTAAAACTCTTTAAATCAACCAATAATAATCCATCAGCTAAAGTGATTAAACATGAAGGACTATTAAATATAGGAGCAATTACGCAAGAAGAGGTGGACGCCAAGAAGAAGTAATTATTAGATTTATAATGAATGTTTACATTTTGAATATTTATTATTGACATATTTCCCTTTTAGTTGATAGAATTTAGTTAATCAAGTTAAGTGACCGCTGTGCGGTCGTACCAAGAAGGATGTGTGTTTCAATACATGTCCTTTTTGTGTTGGAGAATTAAAATGAATGATAAACCCTTTTTAACTATTAATAAACAAATAGAATTACTAGGAAAACGTGGCCTTCTGTTTCAGGACAAAGAAGTGGCAAAAAGCAATTTATTAAGTTATGGATACTATGAAATTATTAATGGGTATAAGGATTGCTTTTTAGATAATTCACTAGATAAAGAAGATAAATTTAAATCCGGAATTACCTTTGAACATATCTTTCAGCTTTTTACTTTAGATAGAAATATCCGTTCCGAAGTTATGTCAGCTCTTGAAACTTTTGAAGCTAATTTAAGACAGGCATTAGCTTATACAGTAGCGGAGCAAATATCTGAAGAACAAACAAAATATTTAGATAGAAGAAACTATGTTACCGGTAAGAAGCAATACAATAAATCACTTCATAAAGAGATTTATCCTATTGATGCTTTGTTACACCTTTTAAAAGGCATTACATATGCTAAGTCTGAGCCTTACAAACATTATCGAGAGGAACACAATAATATTCCGCCCTGGATAATTGTTAAAAAACTTAATTTTGGAAATCTTATCTGGTGGTATAGATTGCTTAAGGCTCCACAAAAAAGAATTGTAACTTCTCGCATGACGGGATTAGATGTAGCTATTTTAGAGGAAGTTAAAGAATTCGAAGAAGGCTATTCTTCTCTTTTATCTTTGTATTTAGATTATAGAAATACTGCTGCACATGGTGGGCGGATATATAATCACTTTTCAAAGAAACATGCATTACCATATAGTCCTTTAATTCATAAAATACTTGAAATTTCCCCGGGTGATTACAGAAATGGTAAAGGTCAAAGCCGTCTAGGCACATTGATTAATACATTACAATTTTCCCGTGATAAAACTGCCTACAATGAATTAAGTGTTAGTAGTAGGTTTTATGTTGAAAAGTATCTAGAACTTAACCCTGCAGAAAAAGAATTTATTTGTACTCAGGCAGAGCTTAATGATAAATTCTTTATTAGATAATACGTTGAATTAATCCAACACATGACGACTATAAAAGATGAGTAAACAAAAAACTCTCAAAGCCACCGACCAAAGTTACTTTGAGAATTCTAACAATATGTTTGCAAAAAGCTGTAAGACTTAAAAGCCTTGCGCCCTTTGCAGTCTCAATTTTATCAAAAAATATTAGATTAAGTTATGGTTATCTTAATTTTAATCCACTAAAGATCTTTCAATCTACTTAAATCTATCTATTTTTTTAAAAATTTCGCATAATTTATAGTTACCTCTTACTCTTTTCTCTAGTATACAAGGTTGTCTCCCCTCTCTCCTACTAGGGGACAGTAACAAAACTTTTTTTAGGTTAGTAAATAAGATATAATATTATACAAACCTACGTTCGAGGAGACTATAATTTGGAAACTAATAAATACTTAGAACTTATTAAGCAAGAATTGGCTAATATGCCCGATTTTGTAAAGGAATACAATCTAGGAACTTCTCATTCATTAACTACGACCTATCAATATTTAACTGAAATTCGACGTTTTTTCGATTGGCTAAGACAAAACAATATTGCTTCGGTTTCTTCTAATAAAGATATTGAAGTAACGACATTGGAAAATCTCCAAAGAAATGATGTCATGCTATATATTCATCATCTTAAACATACTAAAAACCAACAAGGTCGCTTAAATTCGCCAACTACCATTAATCGTTCTATTAATGCTCTACGCTCCCTCTATAAGTTCTTAACCATTACTTCTGATAATAATCATGGTGAACCATATTTTGACCGTAATGTCATGTTAAAGATTAACTCATTAAATGATACTAAAACCTTAAATTATAGAGCTCATGTTTTAGAGTCACATATGTATATGGGAGATTTAAAATACCAATTTTTAGATTTTATTGAAAATGAATATGTACATAAATGTAATAAGCAGTCCCTACCTGCCTTTAAAAAGAATCATGAGCGAGATATGGCTATTATTGCATTGATTTTAGGAACTGGAATTAGAGTTTCTGAATGTGTTGGCGTAAACATGCGTAATATTAATTTAAAAGATGCTATGCTGGATGTTACACGAAAAGGTGGCCAAAAAGATAGCGTTCCTATTGCTGATTGGACGATTCCTTATTTAAAGAAATATAAGGAAATACGGGCTGATCGGTATCATGCTGAAAAAGAAGATACTGCTTTCTTTTTAACTAGATGGCATGGAAAGACTAAAAGGATAACCACTAATGCAGTTGAGAAAATGGTTAACAAGTATTCTGCAGCTTTTGGGAAACCTCTTACTCCCCATAAGTTACGCCATACGCTAGCTAGTGAACTTTATGAAGTAACTAAGGATCAAGTGCTAGTAGCACAGCAATTGGGCCAGAAAGGAACAACAGCTACCGATTTATATACTCATGTAGATCAAAAAAAACAAAAAGCGGCACTAAATAAAATAAATAGATATAAATCTTCTGATTAATTCAACTCTAATCTCATCATTTAGCCTATAATAAAAGTGTATACTTTATGTGAAAAAGGAACACTCTATGGGATTAGGAGTTTTAAGATATTTTCTTGCAGTTTGTGAAGCAAAAAATATATCAACGGCAGCTGAAACTCTTCATATTAGTCAACCATCGCTTTCACGCCAGTTAAAAAATTTAGAAGCTGAACTTGTCGTAACTTTATTTTATCGGGGACATCAAGAAATTACTCTTACTCAAGAAGGATATTATCTTCAGGAACATGCAATAGAAAAAACGATTTGAAAATCTTTTTTAGATCTTCAAATCGTTTTTAGATCTTCAAATCGTTTTTAGATTTTCAAATCGTTTTTTAATTAATGACTTTGCTGACTAGCAGCAGATTGTTGGTTGTTTTGTGCTTGTCCTTGATTATTGTGGTTCGCATCTGAGCTGCTGTTACTATTATTGTTTTGTGATTGTTGACTAGATTCTTTATTGTCAGAGGATTGCGTTGATGTACTACTTTGACTTTGAGAATGTTGACTTTCATCATTATGTTCTTCTGATTTGCTACTTTGTGATGAACTGGATTGTTGGCTACTACTTGAAGAACTTTCACTTGATTGACTAGACTGAGTATTTGAATTTCCAGAACCAATATCAATATCAAAACTATCGTCGGCTTTTGGATGGTATACTCTATGACTCTTCTTTGTAGCTGTCTTAGCTCTCAATGCTTTTGGAGTACTTACCTTAATTGCATTGATTTCTGTATATGTTCCCTCTTGAGAAATATCATATCCAGCATAAGCAAAACGCAAGTAGAATGAAAAGCTCGTCAAGACTAAGTGCCCGCCCTTTTCTTTTAAGGTATATTCAACCTTTAACC
Source organism: uncultured Lactobacillus sp. (assembly GCF_948948975.1). Classification (GTDB taxonomy): domain Bacteria; phylum Bacillota; class Bacilli; order Lactobacillales; family Lactobacillaceae; genus Lactobacillus. Next base: position 44,374 of record NZ_CARBVX010000002.1, read on the forward strand.
TTTTAAGGGCTCCCTCATTATCTAATCCCGATGCATTACCTTTAAGCTTTTTAATTAGCTTACTGTGGGTCTTATTCCAGAACTTTAGACTATTACCACTGTAGCTAACGCGATAGATAGAACCAGATTTCTTAAGTTTCATATCGCCTTTAATTGCTTTACTTCCGCTTAAAATAATTGCTGGGTCGAATTGGCTAACTACTTTATTAGGAGTCATAGTAGAAGAAGCTTTCCACTTTGGACTACCAGTATTATCCCACATTTTTTGATATACTTTGTCTTCATTTAGCCACATAGATGTCTTATCAACTTTAGCTTGTGCCTTAAGTGGATCATTTTGATATTCCCCAGTCCAAGTTCTTGTAGCTTGAATCCCGGGCGAATTCTTTACATTAAATTTATAGCTTTTGAAATCGGTATTGAGTGCTTCTGCAATAATTTCTTTGTCACTACTATTACTTGTAGCAGAATTAACAGCGGTAGGACTACTATTTTTAATAGCACTTGTGTTCATAGCTAATATAACTTGAAAAACGATTACCAGTCCTAGACCAATACCAGTGACTAGTCCTAATATTTTTAAAAACTTATTTTTCATTTAATCACTCTCGTTTTAAGTTCATGTAATTTACTTTATTAAAAAAATAGGAAAGCAACTTTAACTCTCCTATTTTTGATATGATTATTTTTTACTAAAGTCCATTTTATCTATGTCTGTCATCCAAGTAATACCAAGAGATTTTTCTCCTAAATAGGTAGCAATTACGGAACTAAAATTGAACATTTTAATGGTCATATTAGGGAAAGCAGCTTGAAAATCATTTTTAACTTTAGTAGCCTGCTCTAAATCATTAGAATTATAAACTGATAATGACAATTTATCCTTAATAGGCGAATTATTAATTCGCTCAATAGTGATATTTTCAGCCTTCTTAACAGCTCTCTTCATGGAACGAACTTTATCAAAACTTACGATTTGATAATTATCCTTTTTAAATGTCAAAAGTGGCTTAATTTGAAGCATGGTACCAATAAAAGCACTTGCATTACTCAAACGGCCGCCGCGCACTAAGTTATTCAAATCATCTACAACGAAAAGAACATCAATTGTATCTCTAATTTCGTCTAACTTAGCTAGAATTTCTTCAGGTTCCCATCCATTTTTAATCATTTTAGCAGCTGCTAGTACTAAATTTCCCATTGAACGAACAGTCATTGCTGGATCATAAGGATAAAGATTAAATTCAGGATGATTATGAGCTAAAGTAACTAAACTATTGTAGAAGCCAGAAATACCGGATGTTAGTGGAATAGCAATGATAGCTTCATAACCTTCATCTTTTAATTTTTGGCATAATTCAAGTATAGTACCTGGACTAGGTTGAGAAGTCTTAGGAAAAGGTGCTCCATCGCGTTCTAGCTCAAAAAGCTTCTCTGCAGTAATATCTACTCCATCCATGTATTGTTTATCTCCAATAATAACTGGAATAGGTACTACTGTAATATCATTGGCCTTGGCTTCTTCTGGGCTTATATCACTAGTACTATCTGTAATGAGTGCTATCTTCACGTGTGAAAACCTACCTTAAAATTAAAATGGCAGCATTAAGTTGCATGCTGCAATACTACTTATCAAAATGAAATTATATCATAAAATCAGATGTTTTTTAAATATAATCGATGATTTATACTTCCTCGGTTGCAAGGTTATTAACAATAAGTTGTAGTTTACTATCAAAATCCTGTATTTTTTCTTCACTCCAACTAGAAAAAATTTGTGCTTCAATTTGAGAAAGAACTTTTTTTAATTCTTGGGCTTTAGCCAACCCTTCATTGTTTAGATTTAAAGATTTACTAGAATCTTTCTTTGAACGTTCTACTTTAATTAAAGATGCAGTTTTCTTCTGCTTGATTTGTCTACTTAGGGTCGAAAGCGATATACTTAATTCCTGTGCTAATTCTCCCATCGTCAAAGTTTCATTCTGATGATGATCAAAGAATAATAATAAGCGAGTTTGAGAGAGATTTAATCCACACTTTTTATTAATCACTCGCTTAATATTCTCGCTAACGCTATTAAATATTAAGACATTCATTTTATTTACCACCTATACTTAATTTTCCCATTTTTTCTAATCAACAATAATTCTAAGACATAATTTAATTTTTCACAAGATTCGTGAAAAATTAACAATATTAGTGAAAAAATCACATATTTATTTAACAAGGAAATTCAAGGGATTAAAGAGTATAATTAAATATACTGTTTTAAAGGAGGATATTTATGGCTTTTGATGGTTTATTTATTCATAGTCTTTTGCAAGATCTCTCCCCTACTCTGGTTGGAGGAAAACTTACTAAAATATACCAACCATTTGAACAAGATTTAGTTTTAAATTTCAGGAAAGATCGTAAGAATCAGCGATTGCTGATTTCTGCTAATGCTCAAAATCCATGCTTTTATATTACAAATGATACAATTGCCAATCCCGACGTTGCTCCTACTTTTGTTATGGTGTTGCGGAAATATTTAGAAGGCTCAGTTCTTCAAAAAATCGAACAAGTTGGTGTTGAACGAATAGTTAACTTTCACTTTTCTAATCGAAATGAATTAGGAGATGAAATGCAGCTAATTTTATCAGTGGAATTGATGGGACGACACAGTAATGTGATTTTATATAATGCGGATAATAATAAAATTATTGATTTGCTTAAAAGAATCAATCCTGATGAAAATCGGGCTCGATTATTACTTCCACATGCACCTTATGAACTGCCTCCTCTTCTTCCAGGAATCAACGGTTTTGACCTTTCTGCTGACAACTTCACTGAATTAAAGGAAAAATATCCTGAACCAGCAGATTTTGTAAGACAATTTAATGGTTTAGATGGAGATGATAAAAAAGAATTTACTGGTTACTTAGAAGACGATTTTTCATATAGTTCTTTACAGACATTTTTTAATCAATTTAATAGGCCAAAAGGATATGTATTACAAACCATCAAGCATAAGGATCGTGTATATACTTACCTTCCCTATCATCTTGAATTAAATTTGATTTATTCTAGTGACGATGTCAATAAAACGTTAGACGATTTTTATCGTGATCAGGCTAATCGTGAATGGGTAAAGCAAAAATCTAAAAGAATTGAAAATATTGTTAATAACGAACTTAAAAAACTTAAAAAGAAAATCATTAAGTTACGTAAGCAACTAGATCAAGCGGAAAATTCAGAGGAATATCGAATTAAGGGTGAATTACTTAATGCTTATCTTCATGAAGTAAAGGCTGGGATGACAAGTATTGATCTACCAAATTATTATGAAAATAATAAGCCCTTAAAAATAAAACTTGATCCCGCACTTTCACCTGCTAGAAATGCACAAAAATACTTTACTCGTTATCAAAAATTACGTAATTCAATTAAACATGTTAATGAACAAATTAAATTAGCAAACGAGAACTTAGATTACTTTGATTCTATCCAAACTGCAATTGATAATGCGGATCCACAAGATATTGATGCAATTAGCGATGAATTGATTAATCAAGGCTATCTAAAAGAGCAAAATCATAATCGTCATCGGAAGAAAAAGATTAGCGAAAAAAATTTGAATACTTTTAAACTAAGTGATGGTAAAAAAGTATTAGTTGGTAAAAATAATTATCAAAATGATTGGCTAACTTTAAAGAAGGCGGATAAACGTGATTACTGGTTCCACGTTAAAAATATGCCCGGTTCTCATGTCATTTTACAAGACAGTGACCCAAGTGATGAAGATATCAAAGAAGCTGCTGAAATTGCTGCCTATTTCTCTAAAGGAAAGAATTCTAGTCACGTCCCAGTTGATTATGTGCAAGTTAAAAGAATTAAAAAGCCTAATGGAGCTAAGCCAGGTTTTGTTATTTATACTGGTCAAAATTCAATTGAAGTCACTCCCAATGAAAAAGATGTTTTAGAAAAAAGAATATAAGAAAAAAGCGCTCAATTTTATATGAGTGCTTTTTTCTCTATCCACTAAGTTTACATAATAAATAATATTTAATTTTACAAAGGTTGAGTAGTCATCGCTAAAGTTTCAAGTACTATTAAAACATCTTGTGCTGATTGTAAACTAGAAAAAACAGGAATATGTGTGCTTAAAGCTGCATCTTTAATCATAATTGCATCATGACTAGCAGAATCGGATAAACTTGTCACATTGATTACTAGATTAATTCGATGCTGCTTTATCTTTTCAAGTAAGCTATTGCTTCCCTCTTGAACCTTTTCAATAATTCCTGTTGTTATTCCCTCTTCAGCTAATACATTTGCAGTACCTTCAGTTGCTAACAGTTTAAAACCTAACTGGTGGAAGCGTGCAGCTATTTTAATTGCATTATGTTTTTCAGAATCTTTAACTGAAATAAAGACAGTACCATATGTTGAAATCATTAAATCACTGCCTTCATATCCTTTAAACAAGGCAGTCGGCAAATGCTTGGCTCGTCCCATTACACTACTAGAAGTCTTCATCTTAGAATCAAAGGTATTTTCACTGCTATATGATAAATAAGAAAATACTGGCATTTTAACATGAATTAAATCATTTGATGGCCAAATATCACTCGGAAGATCTAATTCAGCTAACGTACTTCCTAACAAAACTTTCATTGTTATAGCTGTAATATCTTTTTTTAGTGCTTTAGTTAGAAAAGCTACATTGTGTCCAGAGTAACTTTTAATTTGTAATAAATAGATTTGATCATTAGCTAATAAAAAGTGTAAGTTAACTGGTCCTCTTAAATTAAGTTTAGTGGCAATACTAATTGCACTATCACGTAATCTACGCTGATCATTAGTTGACAAGTTTTGTGGACGATAGACAGCTATGGAGTCACTGGCATGTGAACCGGTCTGTTCAAAGTGTTCAATAATTCCGGGAATAGTAACATTTTTACCATCAGAAATAGCAGTGACTTCATACTTTTTGCCTTCAATAAACTTCGAGACATTCATATGTTCTAATGAGTTTTCAGCAATATATCTTTGTAAAGCGGGTAAATCAAAGACAACAGCAGATTTTTGCTTTTTCCCGTTACTTGTACCGCCAATTAAAGCTGGGAAGCCATTTTTTTTAACAAAAGCTAGGATACTTTCCTCATTATCACATTGAAGAGCTGGGACTGGATTAACACCAGCTTGATATCCTTCATCTGCATGATCTTCCCTTAAAATTTCCTTCAAATTAGGTTGCCCCAAAATTGTTAGACCATGTTCTAAAAGTGCACTACGATATTCATTAACCTGCTTACCAGAAAACTGAGTTACAACTTCTTTGATATCTTCTTTCCATGCAACTTCAAGAATGTTTTCTAAGGTAATTGGTTCAAAGTAAATTCGATCGCATACATCATAAGCCGCACTCACACTTTCTGCATTATTACTAATAATCACAGGGCTAATTCCTTGCTCTTTTAAGGTCTTGGCGGCATGGTATAGCATATAATCAAATTCTCCAGTTAGAGATACTTGAAATGGTTTTAATCCTAAAAGAAGGCATTTTTTCGAATTAGATAGCGGTTTTATTTCATCTTCAATTCCATAACTACTGTAAACAGCTTGAATATTAGGGTGAATTAACCCAGCTGTTCCATCAATTTCAATATAGCTAGGCTTAATTGACCATTTTTTACATAAATCAGCAATTGATTTTTCATCTTGCTGCGTAATTTCAGCAATTAATCGATTAGAAAAGCCATTCTTCTTTACTTTTAGCATTAAATCAGCCGTAAGTTCATCATTACGTAATTTCTTTAATAAAATCAAAATATGATTAAACTTCTGCAAAAATACTAAATGAATATGTAAAAGCTGGTGAAGAGTATGGTAATTAATTCCCTTTGCTATCGCAGCCAATAGTGTAATTAGGTGTATTTCATTAGGCTTCGATAGATCTTGCAATAATTCTTTTTCGCTTTTTTTATATTCCTTTTTAAAGGTCTTAACATTATTAGAAAAACCAGTAGTTGACTGGAGAGCCTTTAAAAATGCACTTTCAAAGTTACGACCAATTCCTAAAGCTTGGCCTCCTGAAGTGGTTTTATTATTAAGAGTGTAGTGATTATAACCAGCTTCTGTGAAAGACCAATAAGGTAATTTTACAAAGCAAGCATCTTGCACAGGATCAACTGCAGCAGAAATTCCAGATTGTGGATCAGTGATTTCATTTAAATTATAGCCAAGTGCAATTTTGGCCGTTACATATCCAATAGAATATACGCCACTTCTATAAGAAAGTAAACTACTCTGAGTCAAACGTGGTTTAATACTTAATACTTTAAAATTAAAGTCTTCCCCACTTTGCTTAACAGCAAAATGAATACTTAACGCTCCATGTAAATTAAGACAATTAGCAATCTTTCGACAGCAATTTCTTAAGCGTTGAATTTGATTATTATTTCTAGTTAAAATTGGTGTTACTAATAAAGAATCTGAAGAGTTAATACCAACTGGTTCTAAGCTACCAATGTTTCCTACAAATACAAAATTTCCATTATTATCCCGAACAATATCAAAAATTAATTCTTCCCAATTCGATAAATCTTCAGTTAAACGATAATCTTTCCAGTTAAAATGGTCATCGGCTTCTTCATCTAAGAAGTATTGTTCTAATTGAACTAGATTTTCTAAAGAGATCATGCTATCGGGGCGATAATGCTGCTTTTTTGATAAAAGCAAAGGAAAATGAGCATGTTCAATTACCCGCTTTAAGTCCTCCTCTTTTTCTAATAGCCATTGATTGGCCACGGCAATCTTATTTGCTTTAAGAAAACTATAAAAATTATGAGGAGCTGATAGACTCAATGCCAAGCTGTTAATAGTTAGTAACTCAATATTCATTTGAGTTAAGATGCCCGACTCTAATAATTCACTGGTAAGTTTTAAAGCAGGTTTACCCCCAAAAGCCGGAATAATAGCATCAGGCTTTTCCATTCGGATGATTCGCTTCACAAAAGGCAATGTCATTGGTTCGAGATATACATTTACATTAGGATGCGGATCTGTTGTGACTGTTGCAGGATTAGGATTAATCAATACAACTTGCACATTACTTTCTTCAAAAGCCGTTAATGCTTGTTTAGCAAGAATATCAAGCTCTGATACTTCCCCAACAATACTTGGCCCCGCTCCAATAACAAGAACTTTATTAATTTCATTATGTAAAGGCATAGTCTACTCCATCATATTCAAAAACTGATCATAAATGCTGGCTGCATCAAAATTACCTGGTGAGCCTTCTGGATTAAAGGCAGTTGCTAAAACTTTATCTTCTTTGATACTGTAGCCTGCTAATAACTCCGATCTTAAATCAAAATATTTACGTGAAAGATTCAAAGATAAACTATCAGGTACTACTAGTTGATCAATATTCATTGCAGTTTGCCAAATTCGATTATTAGTTTGTTCAATAACTGGGAAATTACTGCCATTATAGGCTGGAATTAAGTCCAGGAGCTCTAGGTTTAAATAATTACTAATTGCTAAAAAGCCTAAGCCAATTCCTAAAATAGGCAATTTTCCGTAAAACTTATCAAATACTGGTTTTAAAAATGGTGCAACTTCTTCTACTCTACTTGGCCCATTAGAAATGACAATTGCATCAGCTCGAAGATTAATAATATCGTAAATTGATGCATTGTATGGTAAAACCACGCTATTAATTTTCCGTAAAGAAAGGGAGCGTAGTAATGAATGCTTTAAACCAAGATCAATTACAGCTACAGTTTTTCCAATATTTGGTGCAGCATAAGGATGCGTTGTAGATATTTGTGCAGTCTTATTTTTTGGTAAAACTAGGGCTTTTATTTGATCAAAAGCATGGGCATCATCTGTATCCATAATAGATGCTTTAATAACCCGCTTATTCTTCAATTTTTGAACTAAAGCGCGAGTATCAACACCGTAGATTGCTGGAATTCTTTTCTCTTTTAGAAAATCATTTAAATCTTGAAAAGTTGGATTGGCAGAAATATGAAAAGCAATGTCATTTGCAATTATTCCACGTACACTCGGATCAATTGATTCATAGTCGATAGCATTAATACCACTTCCACCAATCATTGGAGTAGTAAAAGCCAAAATCTTACCAAAATTGGCAGGGTCTGAAATTGCTTCCTGATATCCAAAATTACTAGTTTGAATACCAAGCTCGCCTGTAGCAGTAATGGGAGCACCAAAACCGTGTCCTGAAAATGCAGTTCCGTCTTCAAGAATTAAATATCTTTTCATAATCTATTGCTTCATTTCTTGTCGTAAATTCTCTAATTGTTTTTCAAAAATTGTTGGCAATGGTGCAGAAAATTCCAGCCATTCATTCGTAGAAGGTTGATAAAATCCCAAAGTCTCGGCATGCAAAAATTGTCCATGACCTGACAAGGTTTTCTTTGGGCCATATAAGGGATCGCCAGCTAATGGATGACCGATGTACTTCATATGCACTCTAATTTGATGCGTTCTGCCCGTTTCCAGTACACATTTGACTAAACTATAATTTTTGAATTGCTCTAGTACTGTAAAGTGTGTAACTGCAGCTTTTCCCTTTGGATTAACCGCCATTTGCTTTCGATTAACCGGATTTCTACCAATCGGAGCATTGATTACGCCATTTTTTACTTCAAAGTTGCCATGAACAATTGCCAAATATTCTCTTTTATTTATCTTTTCTGCTAATTGCTTTTCTAAGCTTTCACGTGCTTTATCATTTTTAGCTATCATTAATAAACCAGAGGTATCTTTATCAATTCGATGCACAATCCCTGGACGAAACCCTTCAGGACTATCAGCTAAATCACGTGTATGATAAAGTAATCCGTTGACTAAGGTATGATCTGGATGGCCGGCTGAGGGATGAACAACCATCCCCTGAGGCTTATTAACCACGATTACATCCGAGTCTTCGTAAACAATATCAAGATGTAGGTTTTCAGCTTCTAATGATAATGGTTTAACAGGGGGAATAGTAACATCAATTACGTCCCCAGACTGTACTTTATAGGATACTTTTTCAGCTTTATTATTAACTAAAATATTTTTATCATTAACTAATTCCTTAATCTTAGTTCGACTCAAATCTGTAATTTTCTCAGCGATTACCTTATCTAAACGTCCTTTTTCGTCATCAATTACTAATTTATAATTTTTAGTCATTTACTCTTCGTCCTTTAGTCTTTTTCGCTTATAAATATTAGATAGATAAAAACTAAGATAATTCCAACTGTAATTGCGCTGTCAGCAATATTAAAGATATTAAATTGAATAAAATCTAGTTGCAACATATCAATTACATATTTTAGATGCAAACGATCAATAAAGTTACCAATGATTCCACCTAAAACTAAGGCTAATCCTGTATCAAAAAGGCCATTTTTATACTTTGGATTAAAAAGATAGTAAATTACAACTGCAATAGCGGCAATACTGATTAAATAAAATAAAATCATTTGTCCACTGAAGATATTCCAGGCTGCTCCATCGTTTTGTAAATATGTAAATGAAAGCACGCCAGGAATAATAGTCTTTTCATCACCAATTTTAAAATTAGTAACTATATAATTCTTTAATAATTGATCTGCAATAATTACTAATAAAGAAATTATTAAATATAAGGCTTGTTTAGCTTTACTCATTAGAATAATCCTGAAATCTTTCCGTTATTATCTACATCAATGTCTAAGGCAGCTGGATGTTTTGGCAATCCTGGCATATCTAAAATAGATCCCATAGCTACCACAATAAAACCTGCTCCATTTTTAAGAGCTAAATTCTTAACATGAAGTGTAAAATCTTCTGGAGCTCCTAAGATACTCTTTTTATCAGTAAAGCTATACTGTGTTTTAGCCATAATTACTGGTAAGTTGTCTTTACCCATTTTCTTAATTTCTGCTAATTGACTCTTAGCTTTATCAGAGTATTCAATATCCTTGGCATGATAAATATTATGGGCAATTTTACTAATTTTTTCTTCTACGGAGTCAGTAGGTTCATATACTGAGGTAAAGTCACTAACTTTATTAGTTAACTCAACCACTTTTTCTGCGGCCTTAATTCCGCCCCTTGATCCTTCATCATGGTAAGAAACTACTTCACATTCAAAGCCATCATCTTTAACAAGTTCTTTCAATTTTGATAGTTCTTGTTCAGTATCACTAGCAAATTTATTTATTAATACAATTACAGGTACACCATAATGAGCCATGTTTTCCATATGGCGCTTTAAGTTTTCAAAACCTTTTTCTAAAGCTGGAATATTTTCTTCATCTAAGTGAGCAGTTGTCTCTTCTGCTTGATACTTCAATGCTCTTACGGTTGCAACAACTACTACAGCGTCAGGACGTTTATCTAAATGGTTAGAAACAAAATCCATAAACTTTTGACCACCGAGGTCTGCTCCAAAACCAGCCTCAGTTAAAATATAGTCGCTTAAGTGTAACGCAGTATTAGTAGCAATTACTGAATTAGCACCATGAGCAATGTTAGCAAATGGACCACCGTGAACAATTGCTGGGGTATGTTCAAGTGTTTGAACTAAATTAGGCTTTAATGCGGTTGATAAAAGCGCAGCAATTGCTCCCTCAAACCCTAAATCTTTAACATAAACAGGTTCATCTTTCACAGAAAAGCCAACTAGCATATTTCCAATCCGCTTTTTCAAATCGTCAATATCAGTTGCTAAACATAAAATAGCCATTAATTCATTAGCTACAGTAATTGCAAAGCTAGCTTCATGTTCTATTCCATTAAAACGTGAACCTTGTCCGATAGTGATTTTTCTTAAAGTACGATCATTAACGTCAATTCCGCGTTTTAATAAGATACGATTAGGATCTAGCTCTAGACTATTATCTTGATAAATATAGTTATCAACTAAAGCAGCCAAAGTATCAATTGCACTAGTTAATGCATGCATATCACCAGTAAAGTGTAAATTAATATCTTCCATTGGGATGATCTGTGCATATCCACCACCAGTTGCACCACCTTTTAATCCAAAAACAGGACCCATTGAGGGTTCTCTTAATGCAATTAAAGTATTTTTGTGAAGTTGATTGCTGATTGCATCTCCCAAACCAATGGTAATAGTAGACTTTCCTTCACCAGCTGGCGTAGGGCTAATTGAAGTAACAAGAATTAACTTACCCAGCTCTTTACTTTGTTTAATTCTGTTAATTCCCTTCCAGCTAATCTTGGCCTTATCATTACCATAAAGTTCAATTTCATCTGGTTGAAGATCAACTTTTTTTGCAATTTCTGTAATAGGTAATTCTTTAGTGTCTTGTGCGATTTCAATATCTGACTTCAAATTCATTTCTTCTTTCTTTTAAGTGCTAAAAGCAAGTAAGTATTGATTTTACTCTTTGCTTCATATATAACGAATGCCTTCCATTGCCACTTAATCTTTAAATTTTGAAGCTGAAGTTTCTGACGGTATGGTAATTTTAGCCAGTAAACATTTGCTTCCTCCTGAAAATAAGAATTAAACCAGGTATAAATAACTATAACCACAAAAATAGCTCCTAAGCTTAGTGCAGAATAGCTAATTGCTTTATTACTTTCATACCCAACAATAAAGGCTACAAAAATTAGTGCTAGGAGCCAGGAGTAATAAATTACACCCGCAGCGCCTAAAAAAATAAAATGTCTTTTCATAATTTAGAATTTAGGTCACACCCTATTTGTTAATTACCTCTATTGTAACAAAAATCAAGTAGATTTACGTTTTTGTTTAAAATAGCGTTCTAGACTATAATATTAAACAAGAATATGGAGGAAAATAACAATATGAAAATCGGCGTTTTAACTGACAGTTCATCTTATTTAACTAAAGAACAATGCGAAAAATACGGAATTGATGTCTTACCAATTCCCATTATCTGGGATAATAAAGAATATCTGGATTTAATTGATATTGGTTTTCATGAATTCTATGAAAAGCTAAGTAGTTCTTCTACTCTTCCCACTACATCTCAACCTTCAATTGGAACCGTAAAAAAATATGTTGATAAATATATCGATGAAGGTTATACCGATCTAATTATTATTACTCTTTCAAGCGGTATTTCTAGCTTTTACAATAATGTTTTAAGTGTAGGTGATGAAGAAAGCAGAATTAATATTCATCCCTTTGATTGCAAAATAACCTGTGCAGGAGAGGCTAATGCTGCAATATTAGCTGGTCGACTAGTCAAGGCCGGGGCTGACATCGATTTAATCATGCATGACTTAAACGATTTAAGAAACACTACCGATGTTAGATTTATGGTAGACAATCTTAATCATTTAAAAAGAACCGGCCGCTTATCAAATGCCGCTAGTTTCGTAGGCTCTATCTTAAAGATCAAGCCAATCTTATCTATGGACGTTCAAAATGAAGGGAAAATCTCAGCAATTGCAAAAGAGAGACATTATAAGCGTGCGTATAATCATATTAAAAAGGACTTTGATCGTTTAATTTCTAATATGCCCTATCCCATTCAGCTAACAATTTTTCATGCTGATGATGAAGAAAGAGAAGCTGAATGGATTAGTGATTATGAAAATAGTTTTCCTAAGGTCAAATTTCATCAAAGTATTATCGGACCAGTAGTTGGTGTTCATGTAGGACAGCATACCATGGCTATGATTTGGTGCAGAGATTTAGATTCTTATTTTGATAAAAATGGCAAGCCCATTAAGGATATTAAGTCAAAAGTTGTTGAAGACTGATATTATTTAACTAGTCTAATTAAGAGAAGCAAAACTTTTATTAAATTTGCTTCTCTTTTTAATTTATAACCTTAAGGTGTTAGCTATGAAAAAATATAAATATTCTAGTTACGATATTGCATACTAAAGGAAACAGTATCTGGAAATACTCACTTATGTATCTAAAAAACTCTGAAAATTGCCGCTAGGAGCAGTTTCCAGAGTTTTTATTTTTAGTATTTAATTTTTACATGCAAATTATCATGATTTGACATATCGTATAACGTTTGTAAATACAATTCATAATGTGGGTTGTCTGCAATTAAACGTTGATAAATTGGTGACTTTTTAAGTTTTTGCAATTCTTCACTTTCAATATGATTCTTTCCAGTAAAAAAGTGATAATTCATCTCGCCGAAAAGACGCCCCATTTTTCTGACAGTATCTATATCATCATGATTTTGATAAAGATCTTTCTGCATTAATTCTGCCGAAATAGTTCCTAGTTGAATATTTTCTAAATAATCATGAAAGTGAGTCAAAGTCCAATTTTGTTTTTCCTTGTCAGTTAAATAGTCCTTCATCTTAAAGTGATGACAAGTATAACTAACTTCTTTCGGCGAAACCTTAACTACACCATAGCCTTGATCATTGGAGCAAAAGCTAGAAGTTACAATTTCTGTAGCTGGACAAGGATCTTGCGGCAACATAATGTTTTGAGCATGAATATGACCAGAGAAAACTAATTTCACATTATATTGAGCTAATAACTTACGCAGTTCATGATAATCATCAACAACATATCCCTTGTTTACAGCCGGATTATGGGCGTAAAGATTATGATGCATACAAAAAATTACTTGAAGGTTATTCTCACTAGCATATTGAAGTTGCGCCTTAATCCAGCGTCGTTGCTCTTTTCCTAAAAAACCAGCTGTCGCAGGTGCAGTAGTCGCTTCTTCTTTACCATAATCATTAGAATCAGCTAAAATCAACAAATAATCAGGATTAAGCTGAACACTATAAGCTAAAGATTTATCATCAACACTAACTGCATTTTCATAGGATGTTTTAAAAATATTACGCCACATTCTAGGACTAATTTGACCAGCGTAATATTGTTTCTTTCCTCGAAATTCTCTAGCCCAGCCATCATAAATATCATGGTTTCCCGGAATAACTAAAAGCTGTGTTTCTTTTAAAGGTTTAAAAATTTCAGCGAATTTTTCCGCTGAAACTCTTTCTCCATTAAAAGTTACATCCCCCGTAACAATGATTGCGGCCGGTTTCTTTTTTTGCGCCATTCTTACAAATGCACTTAAAGCAGTTTCCTGATAGTATAAATCTTTACCTTGACTAGTTTTTTGCATTTGTGAAAAAGCTTGTCCATGATCGTGTAAGCTATCTGCAATTAAATGAGTATCACTAATAACCCAAAAACTAGTCTTTTTATCTTGCGTTAACATAATTGTTATCTCTTATTAGCCCAATATTGATAATAGTCAGTCCGTAAGTTACCATTATAGAATTTTCTCTTCTTAGTGGCCTTTGCACCAAAGTATTTTTCAAATTGAGGATCAGATGTAAGATAGTACTGACTAAAAGAAGTAAGAGGACGCAATGTTTGTCCCATTTCTTCATAGATCTTTTCCGCTGCTTCTCGATCCTTAAGCCGTTTACCATAAGGAGGATTTGCAACAATAACTCCATTTTCTAAGTCAGTTGAAAAGTCTTTTACAGCGACTTGCTTAAATTTTATATCTTGTAATACGCCTGCATTATGCGCATTCACTTTAGCAATTTCTAAAATTGATTGATCAATATCGCTAGCTAAGATTGGAGCATGCTCCTTTTTTTCTTGTGCTTTAGCCGCTTCTACTAATTCGGGATGCAAATTCTTATCAAACCAATCAAAATTATCAAATGCAAATTTTCTCCAAATACCGGGAGCTACATTCTTTGCCTTAAGAGCAGCTTCAATTGCAATTGTTCCTGAGCCAGTCATAGGATCAATAAAGGGATGAGAACCATCAAAAGGAGTTAGTTCAATCAAACCTGCTGCAAAATTTTCTTTCAATGGTGCACCACCATGTTCAACACGATAGCCACGCTTGAATAAACTTTGACCAGTAGTATCTAAGCTTAAACGTGCAGTATCTTTATAGAGATGGATGTCTAGCGGGTATTGTGCTCCACTTTCTGGTAAAAATCCACGTCTTCGATATTGATCAGTCAACTTATCTACAATTGCCTTTTTTACAATTGATTGCACATCAGGTTCAGAATGTAACTTACTACGAACACTTCTTCCTTTTACAGGAAATTGAGCATCTACTGGTAATAACTGTGCCCAATCATAGCTATAAACTTCATCATATAATTGATCAAAACTAGTGGCCTTAAATTCTTTTAGTAAGATCTTTACTCGATCAGCACTCCTAAGCCATAGATTAGTTCTTACAATGTCTTTTTGAGTTCCTTTAAAAAATACACGGCCATTTTCAGTTGTTGTTTCATAACCTAAATTGTTTAATTCTTTTGCAACTACACTTTCAAATCCAGCGCCCATTGTTGCATATAATGTATATTCTTTCATTTTATATTCTCTATCTATATAAATTTTTCGATAAAAAAAGGCTGAGCCAAAGCTCAACCCTAACCTACAAATCTCTATAAGCCACGTTCTGTTCCAATAGGACTTGGTTAATTCCTATTTTCAGCGATCATCTATCTTCATTAAAAAATGACTTTGTCTTTAGTTCATTTACTTAGACGAAAGCGCCCCTACCAAATTTGGGTTGCCCGCTTGCAGGGTTTACCTCGTTCCACCAGTAAAGTTTCCTTCACTGCTTCGTCACTGTGGCACTTTTCAGGATAGTAACACATGTCAAAAATATGATTTAGTGCTTTTTCCGCCGTAACTTGTAAAAACAAGTCCCCCAGCTTATTGGGCTGAGTACAAAAACTACAAGCATCTCAGCTTGTGCGTGCGTGGACTTTCCTCAGCTAGCATAAGCTAACCGCGATCGCTCGAAATTTGCAATAATCATTATACCATAGTTTTAATTAGCTTGGTAAGTTCTATCTTGTTGATTCATTCTTTGTTCAAGGTTGTAAACTTTACGCTCTAAAGTAGAAATACGTTGAATCATAGCAACATTAGTAGTTAATTCTGGTGTTTCTTTTTCTTCATTAGTATTATTTACAGCAGTTTTTTGTACTTTCTGAGGAGTATAAGTTTTAACATCATCTTCAATTTCCTCATTCTTAAAATCTAACTTAGGTGCAGTACTTTTAACTGTAGTTTCTTTTTGCTGAGCTTTTAGATCACTGATTTGTGTTTGCAAATCTTCAATAATAGTCGCAAAAGTACTATAGTCTGAAATAATTGTATCAAGATATGAATCTACTTCATCAGAATCATATCCCTTCATTTTTGTTCTAAATTGCTTTTTTAAAATACTTTGTGGATTTAATTGAATATCGTTTAAACTTGCCATTGGTTTCGTCAAACTCCTTAGTTACAGACTAATGTCTGTTTTTAATTTAGGCGATAAAATGTTAGCTATGTGATAGCTTAATGGCACTCATTTCATCGTATATATTTAGTATAAGTTATAAGTATCCATCAAGCAATAATAGTAGTACCATCTAAAAAAATCTTATTTTCTTAGGTATATAAAAAATTAAAGAGTAAATTTATTTTTAATAAAAGTTTTTTCGATGATTTTCTTCATATTCTTCTGCCGCTTCCTGTAAGTCATAAAAATCAATTATATCTAGTGGATAATCAGATTTTTCTTGATACTTTCTAATAGCTTCATAATCGTATTTTGTTTTACCAGGATGTTCAGGATCATAAAGTAAAAGCGCTCGATCCGTGTGTTCTAACATGAAATTTTGATAGTTTTTAAGCTGCATTGGTCTCATATAGGGATAATCAGAAGTAGAAGCTGTAAAATCAACCTGCTCAGTAAGGTTTTGATACTTCATTTGATTACTGTCATTCCATCTTTTTGAGAATTCTAAATAAGGTGTCATCAAAGCTGTATGAACACTATATTCATTTTGCAGACTAATTGCGGTTTCTAGGGCCCATTGCTCGGTTCCAAGGTTTGCTCCACTAATTACCCAGTCAATCTTTCCTTCTTCAAGTAAACTCTTTAAATAATTCTTCAGTGCATACTTAATTACAGTCAACTTCGGATCTTTATCACTAAAAACTCCCAATTCATAAGAACGATATCCAGTAACCCATAGTCGCTTCATTCTGATCCTTCCTTTCTCTAAAAATGATTTAAAATCTTTGCTATAATGCTAAAAGGAGTGATGTTGATGGTAAAATATCCAACAGGCAGTTTAACACATTATACTAAAGATCAAACTGACCTTTTACATCCAAGAAAGCAAAAACATCGTAAAGATGTTGTATTTTCTGATCGTGGAATGAGCCTAGAACAACAAATCAATGAGTCCAATAAATATTATCTTCTTGAAGGTATTGCCGTTGTTCATAAAAAGCCAACCCCAGTCCAGATCGTTAAAGTAGACTATCCTAAACGATCGCGTGCAGTTATAAAAGAAGCCTACTTTAGACAAGCTTCTACAACTGACTATAATGGCGTATATCAAGGTCGCTATTTAGACTTTGAAGCCAAGGAAACAAGAAATAAGAGCTTGTTTCCTTTAAAGAATTTCCATGAACACCAAATTATTCATCTTGAAAGATGTTTAAAGCAAAAAGGAATTTGCTTTACGATTATCCGCTTTGTAACTCTTAACCGATATTTTGTAACCCCTGCTAGTTTTGTGATTGAAGCTTGGAAGACACCACATAAGAGCTCAATGACCTTGCAAGAGTTAATTGATAATTCAGTTGAAATTAAAAGTGGATTTCGTCCCACTCTCCCATACTTGGATGCAATCGATAATTTTATAGATAGATAGGAACAAAAGAATGGCAGATAATAATCAAAAGCCAAGTAATTCTAGAATGGCTAAACTTCATCCAAAAGGTAAGCCCCGCAAACGAATGTGGCTACAAATAATCAAGTGGCTCTTTATCGTAGCAATGTTAGTAGTTGTTTCTGGTGTAGGCTTATTTGCATACTATGCTAAAGACGCTCCAAGCATCTCACAAGCTCAACTTCAAAGTGGTGGTACAAGTAGTCTGTATACTCGCGATGGAAAATTTCTTCTTTCTTTAGGATCAGAAAAAAGGACCTATGTTGATAATAAGGAAATTCCTAAAGAACTTAAAAATGCCATTATCTCTGTCGAAGATAGGCGTTTTTACAAAGAAGGAATCGGACTTGATCCAATTAGAATTATTGGTTCTGTCTTAGTTAATGCGAAAAGTAAAGGCGTGGCTGCAGGTGGATCAACTATTACTCAGCAGCTAGTTAAGTTATCGGTCTTCTCCACTGCTGCTTCTCAAAGAACTCTCCGTAGAAAAGCTCAGGAAGCATGGCTTTCAATGAAGGTAGAACGAGAATTTAGTAAAGAACAAATCTTGGAATTTTATATTAATAAAGTTTATATGAACTATGGTAACTACGGGATGGGTACAGCAGCCGACTATTACTATGGTAAAGACCTAAAGGATCTTGACCTAGCCCAAACTGCTCTTCTTGCAGGGATGCCTAATGCACCAGTTACGTATGATCCATACGTTTATCCCGAAAAAGCTAAATATAGACGTGACATTGTATTAAAAGCAATGCTCAGAAATGATAAAATTTCAAAAGCTCAATATAAACAAGCAGTTAATGAGCCCATTACTCAAGGCTTGCAGCCTAAGAAGAATAATTCGACTTCTGAATTACGAAAAGTAGATGATCCATACATCAAAGAAGTAATTAATGAAGTTAAGAGTAAGGGATTTAATCCATACAACGATAATTTAAAAATTACAGTTAATATTGATCAAGATGCTCAACAAAAGCTTTATGACTTAGTAAATGATGGTTCTGTTCCATTTACTAATGACAAGATGCAAGTTGGAGCTACAATTATTGATCCTCGAACTGGTCATGTTATTGCCATTATTGGTGGACGTAAACTTCCTGCAGTTCAATTAGGTTTAAATCGCGCTGTTCAAACTGGTCGTTCAACTGGTTCTACTGTTAAGCCAGTATTAGACTATGGTCCTGCAATTGAGTATCTTAACTGGCCAACTTCTCATATGTTAGACGACTCTAAATATGTTTACCCTGGTACTAACATTCAACTTTATGACTGGGATAATAAATATGAGGGTAAAATAACTATGCGTCGCGCTCTTGAACAATCTAGAAATGTTCCAGCTGTTAAAACTTTAAGCAAGGTTGGAGTGGCAAGAGCTTCTCTTTTTGCAAGAAAACTCGGAGTTAATGTTCCTTCTGATTCTGGTCTATCAGTTGCAATTGGTGCTAATGCATCCTCTCTTCAAATGGCAGGCGCATTTGGTGCATTTGCTAATGACGGTATTTACCACAAACCACAATTTGTTTCAAAAATTGAAACTCCAGACGGCCTGACTAGAAATTATGATAGTAGTGGTAC
Source organism: uncultured Lactobacillus sp. (assembly GCF_948948975.1). Taxonomy (GTDB): domain Bacteria; phylum Bacillota; class Bacilli; order Lactobacillales; family Lactobacillaceae; genus Lactobacillus. The sequence continues at coordinate 63,643 of NZ_CARBVX010000002.1, forward strand.
AAGAGTAATGAAGGAATCAACCGCCTATATTATGACCGACATGCTTAAAGGTGTTATGACTAAAGGTTCGGGTACACAGGCACGCATTAGAAACTTATATGAAGCTGGTAAAACAGGGACGGTTAAATATTCTGATGAAGAGTTAGTAAGATATCCTCAATACAAAAATTCACCAAAAGATTCTTGGTTTGTTGGATATACGAAACTCTACTCAATGGGAATTTGGACTGGATATGATAATCTGAAAGATGGTACTCCTTCAGGTGTTGGAGCCTCTTCTGCTCAACTTCTATATAAGCAAATGATGTCATATCTAATGAGTGATAAAGCTAATAAAGACTGGTCAAAACCAAGCACAGTTGTTAGACGCAGAATTGCTAATGGTACCCAAGATAAAGTGGTTTCTCCGAATGCAAGTAATTCTAGCTGGCAGTTATTTGTTAAAGGTCACGCACCAAGTAATCCGTATAGTGATGTGACTGTTGATAGACGAAAAGAGGAAGACAACGATATTGATACACGAGTTGATACAGAAGATGATACTTCTTCTAAGGGCCAATCTCGTTCCCAAAGTAGTAGTTCTTCATCATCGAGCCGTGCGGAACAATCTTCAAGTCAAAGACAGTCTTCTTCTACTTCTAACAACAATAACTCTAATAACCAAACTCAAAACAATAATCGTCAAACTGAAAACCAAACAGAAAATAATAACAATAATTCACGACAGAACCAGAATACAAATAATCAAGGAAACAATCAAAATCAACAACAAAACCAGGGAAATAACTCCAATAATAATCAATAATTGAAGTTAAGCTAAAAGATCCCCGAAGTCATTAAAACGACTTCGGGGATCTTTTTTTATTATTTATTAGTTAGTTTAATGGTGGTAAGAAAGAATACGGATCTTGATTTTTAGTCCGAGCGGGCATTGTATATCGTCCAAATAAAATCATAGCATGATGAGTATGAATCCATTCTTCTTTTGGAAGCAATTCTTCAAGCCGTTTCTCAACTTCATGAGGAGTTGCTTTTTCACTAACTATATTAAAGCGTTTAGAAATACGGGAGACATGTGTATCTACTGCAATTGCTGGTACTTTGAATCCTTCTGCTAAAACAACATTCGCCGTTTTTTCTCCCACGCCAGGTAAGGTCATCAAAATCTTTTTATCTTTCGGAATCTGACCGTCAAATTTTTCGGTAATAATTTGTGCTGTCTCTTTTAAATGCTTAGCTTTTGTCCGATATAAACCAATTGTACGAATGTGATTTTCAATATCTTTGATATCTGCTTGGGCTAAAGCGGCACTATCTGGATAGTCCTTAAAGAATTTAGGTGTAGTTCTATTAACCATTTTATCAGTGGTTTGGGCACTCATTAAAACAGCACATAATAGATGAAACTTTGTATCCCAATTCAATTCCCCTTTAGCATCTGGATATAAAGAAAGAATTCTTTTTAAAACCAACCGTGCTTCATCGTCTGATAATAATTCTTCCATATTAATTACCTAGTTTCTTTGAAGAAAATTTTTAATTTGATCTAGTGTAGTAAGCCCATGGCGCTGCCAATTTAGGAGGATCCTGTCAACATATTTAAAATTATATACCTGCGCTAAAATGGCTTCTCTAAGAGCTAGCTTAACTATTTCTGGATCATAGTGATCAATATTAATCCAAGCAGCAATCTCTTGTTTTTCAATTGGGCTCAATAGACGGCCAAATTCTATCTCAAATTGTCTTACCAACTCTTGAATTGGATTTGCAGATTGTTGATTAGACGGCGCAGATTTGAAACTAGCTTGATCTTGATAATTTTCTTCTCTCTCATCAATAATTGTATCTAATTTCTGATATAAATGATTTAAATCATAAAAGTTAGTTATGCGACCTTCCCTATCCCTTTTTTGCCCCAATTCAATTAAATTTTTATCAATTAAATTTTGAATTAGCTGGGAAATCTCAATCGGAGACAAATTCATTCTTTCTGATAAATTGTTATCGCTAGGAAAAAATTTCTTCTCCTGTTTGAAAGATTCTAGTTGCAATAATAGCATTGCTTCAGTTTCAGATATTTTTAAAGAGGGATAGTAACGTAAAAGACTATTAGAAATAACCGTAAAACCTTCATTTTGAATAGCCGAAAAAGACGCCATATAATTTTCCTTTCAAAAAAAGCTGAACTAAAATAGTTCAACTTTTTATATTTATGATATTAGATTATCAATTATGGTTGCATTCTGTTGATCAATCTTGGGAATGGAATAGCTTCACGAATGTGATCTAACTTACAAATCCAAGCGATTGTACGTTCAAATCCCATACCAAATCCAGAGTGAGGAACACCACCGAATTTACGCAAGTCAAGGTACCATTGGTAATCTTCTAAGTTAAGACCTGCTTCTTCAATTTGTTGCTTCAAAATTTCGTAGTTACCTTCACGTTCAGAACCACCAAAAATTTCACCGTATCCTTCTGGTGCAATTACGTCAGCACATAAATATTCTTTAGGATTATCAGGATTTTTCTTCATGTAGAAAGGCTTAATTGTAGTTGGGTAGTTAACGATGAAGACTGGACGATCAAATTGTTCTGAAATGTATCCTTCGTCAGGTGCACCGAAGTCGTCACCCCATTTAATATCACGACCAGCTTCTTGAAGCATTTTAATAGCATCATCGTATGAAAGACGAGTAAAGTTACCTTCAGTAGTTGGACGTAATTTTTCAGGATCTCTACCCAAGATCTTTAATTCATATTCATTATTTTCAAGAACTTGTTTAACCATGTAAGCCAAGTATCTTTCTTGGATATCTAAAGATTCATCTTGGTGCATCCATGCCATTTCTGGTTCCATCATCCAGAACTCTGTCATATGACGGCGGCCCTTGGATTCTTCTGCTCTAAATGTTGGTCCAAAAGTAAAGATTTTTCCGTAAGCCATAGCACCAGCTTCACCATACAATTGACCAGATTGTGACAAGTAAGCATCATTATTGAAGTATTCTACATGGAATAATTGTGTAGTACCTTCTGGAGCAGAATGCATAAAGATAGGCGCATCAAACTTAATGAATCCTTCTTTTTCAAAGAAATCAACAGTTGCTTTAAACATAGTATTTCTAATTTGCATGATAGCAAATGGCCGCTTAGATCTTAACCATAAATGACGATTATCAAGTAAGAAGTCAACACCATGTTCCTTATTACCAATTGGGTAGCCTTCATTGTTAGAAACAATTTCTAAATCTGAAATTTGAATTTCATAGCCAAAGTGTGAACGCTTATCTTCGTGAACAGTACCAGTGATGTAAAAACTAGCTTCTTGACGCAAAGATTTAGCAGCTTCAAAAACTTCTTCAGAAACATCATTCTTACGAATAACGCCTTGGAAAAATGCTGTTCCATCACGTAATTGTAAGAAGATAATCTTACCACTTGATCGTTTATCAGTTAACCAAACATGCATTTTAACTTCTTGGTCTACATGTTTAGAAGAATCTTTAATTGAGATTAATTCTGTCATTACTTACCAACCTTTTTAATTAAATTTAATTTTATTATACTAAAAAATCACTCTTTAGTTTAACAAATTTATAAATTGTCCGCATAGACTACTTCTTTTCCATTTCTAAAATCATAAAGAACATAGCCATAATTACCATTTTTCTTTTTATATGTTACTTCCCAAACTGGCATTTCCTTATACCAACCTAGCTGGCACTTAGGGTTATTGTGTCCAGGATGTTCATCATTAAAAGTATTTAAAATCTGTTCTTCACTTTTACCTTTACTTGCTTGATAAAGGTAAGCTTTTTTACTTTTTGGAAGATAAATGAAGTAATACTTTTTACCCTTCTTACTCATTCCTTCTAAACTATTGCTCTCAACGCTACGACTTAAATGGTAGTTCTTGGTAACTGTAGTAATTGGAGTCTTTTCAAGAGCAATCTTATTAGTTTCTTTAACTGCATCACTTGCTGGCTTAGTTGCAATATAAAATACAATACAAAGACATAGATAAATTGCTACCAAAACCCCAACTACAATTCCAGTAATTTTAAGTCCTTTTTTTACATATTTATTCATTCTGTTTACTATTCCTTAAAACATTTAGTAGTTGTTGCTTGCTAACCTTTTTAGCACTCACAGGTAGTCCTGATAAAAATTGTTCGCCATAAGATTTATTCCAAACTCGTTGATCTAAAACTACAAAGACTCCATGATCACGCTCATTTCTGATCAAGCGCCCACAGCCCTGCCTAAATCTTAAAATCGCTCGTGGAAGTGTATCCACTTCAAAAATTTTATCAGCTCCAACTTGCTTTTTTAAACATTCTGTTCGTAATTTTACTTCGGGTTGATCTGGTGACTCAAAAGGTAAACGTGTAACAATTGCAAGATCTACCCCATTATGTTTAAAGTCAATCCCTTCCCAGAAACTATTTGCTCCAAGTAAAATGGCTTTTTCAGCAATTCCGAAACGCTTGGCAATTTTTTCATTAGAACCAGTTAAGCCTTGAGCTAAAATTTCATAGTCCTTTAAAACGTTACTGTTTTCACTTAGTCTGCTAAACACTTCCCGGATAACATCTAAATTAGTAAATAAAACTAACACATGCTTATAGTCTTTAATTTGAGTAAGTAAATTACTAATAAATGTTTCATATTCAGGACTGTTTGGATCCTCTGGTGCATTACTATCCGAAAGTGCATACACTTTTAAATGCTTTTCAACCTTGAAAGAAGGTTTTGCTCGATAAGTAAGTGTCTTTTTAGGATCTAAATATAGGCTTTTGATAGTGTATGAAAAGTCATCTTGTTCTGCTAAAGTAGCCGAAATAAATAATTTTTTATCGAAATAATGATATAACTGTTTAACTTCTTCTTCAGGATCAAGTGTTAACCAAGTTAAATTAGTAGATAGTGGGTCCTCTTCATTGCTTATTTCTAAAACAAATCCTTCATGATCTAACTTTTGGGGATCGCTTAATTGATCAAGTAAAAGATAGTTTTGCTCTGAGTAATAATCTAACTGATCTATTTCTTCTTGAAGATCCCTTATTAAAACATCATCGCTCGTTAAAAGATTCTTTTGTTGATGATATAGCAAAAATAGGAGTTGATTAGTCTTTTGGCGCACGATTTCAATATTGTCTTGCATAAGATTTAACAAATGCTTAAAGTGCTTAATATTGTTGAACAAATCCTGCCCCTGAAATCCGAGACTAATAGCATTTTGGCGCTTCTCTTCCCAACTGGTGGCAAATTTTCGATTATCATAAAGGGCTTGTTGAATCTTGTTAATAGAATGGATTAAGTCATTGGTATCTTTTTCAAGTTTATCTAGAATTAATTTGAATTCTAAATTATTACCAAAACGTGCCTTAGCACTATCTTCTGCATAAAAAAGCAAGTTACGTAAGTGACTACACATCCCCCAGAAACTTTCAAATTGGAGTGAATCGTTTCTTGAACTTGCTACATTTTCAACAAAACGATGTGCCTCATCAACAACTAGGAACGGATTCTGGCCCCAAATTGAGTCCATATAGTGATTAGCTAAATAGGCATGATTAGTAATTAAAATATCAGCTTGTTCTTGTCTACTACGTGCTAAATTCCAGAAATCATATTCCGCAAAAGCTGTTCCAATTCTCGCATCTCCAGGATGTTTAATTGCTGCAAAAAGAGGAGCCTGGTAGTTAGTTAACTGAAGTTCATCTAAATCACCAGTTTCTGTTTCAGTAAGCCAAATCAAAATCCCCATTTGTAAAATTAAAGTTTGCTGAATCGGATTATCAGTCTGATAAAGAGAATTGTAAAATCCATCTAAATCTAAATAATGACTGCTTGATTTAACAATTTGGGCATCTAAGTCTAAATGAGTTACTCGTAAAAGTTGGGGAATTTCTTGCTTTAAAATTTGTTCCTGTAAAACCTTAGTAGGAGTTGCTACCACTAATTTTCTGCCAGAATATAGCTCATATGCATAAGCCATTAAGTAACTAAACGTTTTTCCGCTACCATTTGGTGCTTCAACCACTAATGAGTTATCTGAATCGCTATAAACGAAATCATGCAGTCTATTAATTAAACTAACTTGTCCCCGTCTAAAGCGGAGATTCTTTTTAAATAATTCTTTCTTTTCATCATCGCTTTGAGGAAATGAGCTAGGACTTGCTACATCATTACGACGTGGAGCTATATTTTGCTTTTTCAGGATTAAATGTTTTACTTGAACCAAATCTTTAGGCAACGGTCTCTTAGTCTGCCGAGCAACTTGACCAATTTCATAAAAAATATAGTCAGTATCTCGTAGCAATCCTTTTGACAAGGAAGTCAAAGTATTAAGAGTTGCCTGAGGAAGATTTTCCAGTTTCTTAATTGCTTTTAGTAGTAATTTTGCTGTTACAAGTGCATCTGAATCAGCCCGGTGCGGATTTAAGTGTTTAATTCTCAAGCGAGCTGTTAAATCTCGTAATTTATAAGATGGAAAAGTTGGAAAAGCAATTTGTGCTAACTCCACCGTATCAACTGCTTTTCCAGTTAGTGGCTCTAAGCCCGCATTTACAAGCTCATAGTTTAAAAACGGAAGATCAAAGTTTACATTATGTGCAACAAAAATTGTATTTTCTAAGATTTTTCGTATCTTTGGTGCATAGTAGCTAAAATCATGAGCCTTAGCAACGTCTTCATTACTAATATGAGTTAAATTTTCAACAGCTTGAGGGATTTCACGATGAGGATTGATTAAAAATGAATATGTTTTTACTACCTTACGCTTTTTGATGATTGCACAACCAAATTGAATAATATGATCGCCTTGATTGCGCTGGGTGCCAGTAGTTTCAAGATCGACGACCGCAAAAACATCATCTGTAAAGGCTTTTTTCATAATAATCTCCCTTCTATTCTGTTTCTAGTCTACTGGGACCACTTTCCTTGCGTCAAGCAAAATTAAATATTTTCCAATTACCTTTTTATTTTCCGATATTTCATTTAATGCTTGTTCATATAAACGTAGTTGCCCAGTATATTTTTGCCTAATTTTGTCTATTGCTTGTTCTTCATGAGTTTTGTCAACAAAATCAGTTTTATAGTCAAATAAAATTAATCCTTCATCTGTTTCAAAATATCCATCAATTGTTCCGTGAACTAGAATTTTAGCTGCTGAGTCAGAAAAATCATTAAACAGTTCACTAGCATTCACTAAGCTTGAGAATTGACTTTCCCTATGTAATTTTTCCGGCTTTTGCCAAAATTCTGCCGCAAATTCACTCATTACAAACCAATTTAAGGCCTCTTTTGATAAATGTGGCACCATCAATGGGTTTAATTTACCTAATTCTACAAGCTCTTCAATTTCTTGTTCTAAATTTGATTCAGTTTTATCACCCTGATAATCATAATATTGTAAAACTAGGTGCATGGCTGTTCCGATCTCTGCTCCAGTAAATTTTTGTTTTTCTAAAAATACGGGAGTTTCATCAATCGGTTGTAAATATCGATTGCTTGAAGAAATAAGACGTGAATTTTCAAGTTCAGTATCCATAGGATCATTAAATACTTTTTTTATCTCAGAGACAGACTGATAGGCTGTAGTTTTAGTGGCATCCGAAAATGGATATTCAAAATTATAAAGGGTTTTGACTACATCATTCATTTTAGAACTTAATTTTTGAATATCTTCTTTTTGCTCATTATTTTCTTCCGAATTTGACTGCACATCAAACTTTAAGTAGTAAATCTTATCTTGCTCTTCTAAAGCTAAGGTCATGTCTTCGATTTTTTGATCAAATTCATGTTTTTGCTCTAACTTAGGTCCTAAGAAATCTAGTGGCGACTGGGCATTGATTTTTCTTATTAATGGAAGAATGTTCTTTTTTTGATCAATTTCACTTTCCCATTTTTTCTGCTTAGTCTCCATCTCACTTACACTAGCAACTAAGATAAGCTTTTGTTGAGCACGTGTTAAACCAACGTATAAGATTCTAGCTTCTTCTTCAAGCATTTGTTGTCTTTTTTCAACATCGGCTAAAGATTTAACTAGGGAATCAATTCGATAATCTTTTTCTTTAATTGTTAATCCAAGTCCGTCTTTACTAATTGTAAAATTGCCACTTAAGTCACGTGTCTGATACTTATGGCCTAGCCCCATGACAAACACTACTGAAAATTCGAGACCTTTAGAAGCATGGATAGTCATTAGTTTTACAGCATTATCAGCCTTATCACTTAAAAGTGGTTGTGCTAAATCCTTTTGATTTTTCCGCATGCGTTCGATAAAACTAATGAATTGATATAATCCTTTAAAACCAGCACTTTCGTAAGAAGTGGCTCTCTCATATAGAGATTCTAGATTTACTCTACGCTGTTGACCATTAGGCAAGCCAGTCACAATTTCTAACAGATGAGTTCTTTCATAAATGCTCCAAATCAACTCAGAAATTCGATGAGTTGCCGCAAATGATCGTAAAGATTCTAATTGTTGAAGGAAGTTTTTACATTTTTGACCAAGATCTGAATTGACTGACGCAAAACTAGTTAAAGCATTATAGAAATTACCGGACTTAGTTTTGACCCTAATTTGTGCTAATTCAGGCTCTTTAAAGTTAAAAAGCGGTGAACGTAAGACTGCTACTAGAGGGATATCCTGCTGCGGATTATCAATTAATCTCAAGTAATTCATAATCATTACTAATTCAAATGTTTGAAAATAGTTCTGAGCATCAGTTACAAATAAAGGTAAATCAGCCTTTGCAAATTCTTGCATTACCCGTAAGTTGTCACTTCTAGTACGCGTAATAATCGCAATATCAGAATATTCCAGGGGGCGTTTAAGTTGTGTTTTTCGATCCCAGACTTGAAAATTTTCTTCTTTAAGTTGCTTAATTCTGGCAATAACCATTTGAATTTCACTGAAGTCCATTTCATCTCCAAAATTTTCTTCAAATGAAGCTTGCGTTTGTTTTTTATCCGTGAAAATATATTCACTTGCAGTAGGCAAGTCAGCAGGATAATAAGTCGCGCCAAATTGTAATTGTCCTTCTTTTTTATAATCAATTCCACCAAAATTTGCAGTTAAAATTGGATTGAATAAAGAGTTAACTGTCTTAGTAACTCTTTTTGTTGACCTAAAATTATCTGATAAGATGATTTTTTCACTATCATCATTCTGTCCATAAGCATGATATTTGCTTAAAAACAAGTCAGGACGTGCTTGTCTAAAGCCATAAATAGATTGTTTTATATCTCCAACCATAAATAGGTTGTTTTGTCCCTTCTTTTTGATGCCTGCAATGATATTTTCCTGCAAAGCATTAACATCTTGGTACTCATCAATTAGGATTTCATTGAATTTTTCTTGATAGTATTCTTGGGCAATATGAGCATTCGAAGTATCGGTGGTAAGAATGCTGAAAGCAAATTGCTCCATATCACTATAGTCAATTAAATTTTGTTCTCGTTTTAATTGACCAAATCTCTTAATTAGTTTTTTCTCAGCATCAACAATGGTTTTAACTAATTTTTCTGATTTTTTGAGAATATTTACCTGTTCTTTTTCTTCTACCACAAAAAAGTTAGCAAAGATCTTCTTAAGTTGATCATTTAAATCAGATTTTAGTTTTTGACTTTCTTGGTAAGTTTCAAGACTTTCCTCTGACCACTTTTTAGACTTGCGAATGTTCTTTTCAAATTTACAATTCATTAAATTAGCTCGAATTTCATTATAAGAATGATCATCTTTCAAAGCATTTAAGAATTGCTCTAAACGACTGGTAAAGATATCGTAGTTTTCCTTAACCTTTACTAAATCTGGATTTTCCATTTGAGGATTTTCAAAGAGCTGTCGTATTTCAGTTTGTAGATCCCTTATCTCTTTTATTAAAACTGGCTTAATCCGACTCTGCCACAGGTCCGATTTAATTAAATCATCTTGAACTTGATAAGAACTAGGCAGATTATTGAGAAATTTTTCATAATTAGGCTCAGTAACTGCAGTATTGTACAACTGCAATAAAAGATTTCGCGCTCCTTCAGCATCCCTATCACCAGAAAAATTATCATAAAAATCCTGAAATTCTTGATCATTTTTTTCAAGGTACTCAATTTCTATTTCATGTAGGGCACGCTCTTTTAACAGTTCAGCTTGAGTTTCATCAGTTAAAACACTAAATTGTGGATCAAGATCAATTACATAATAAAAACGTCTAATTACATCTAAACAAAAAGAATCAATTGTAGATATATTTGCAGTATCAACATCTAATAATTGGCTACGAAGAAATTGATTATTAGGCTCTTTCTCAATTTGATCGCTTATTTTTTGCTTGATTCGCTCCTTCATTTCACGAGCAGCAGCTTTAGTAAAAGTGATAATCAAAAGGGATGAAACTGGTGTACCAGATAAAATACGTTTCAAAACACGTTCAACTAATACTGTAGTCTTTCCTGAACCAGCAGATGCTGAAACTAGGATATCTTTTCCATAATCATTAATTGCTTGATTTTGTTCCTTAGTAAATTTCGTCAACTATTCTTCACCATCCAAGTCTAATTTTTCTTTTATTAGGTTCAAAAGCGTCTTTTTATCAATGGATCTAATCTTATGATAGTTATTTTCTTTGAGCATTGCATCAAAGAAGAAGATATCTTTAAAGTCAGAATAAGTAAGGGATGTTTGTTGACCATAAGAATAAGGATCTAATTCAATCTTTCCGGACAAAATCTCATTACCAGCATTTTTTATTAAGTAGGAGTTATAAGCTAATAGCAAGTCTAGTTGATCCGGAGTAAAACTCTGGTTTTGTGGCCAGCTAATATCGCCGTTTACCTTTCGCTTAACACTAGTATATAGATCAGAGACAGCGCGATCTTTTTCCATTCCAGGTTCTATTAGATCAAGCATTTCTTCATCTGCAATTAAGATTCCGTTATACATTAACTTCTTAGTACTTTCTTTAGCCAAATCTTTAATTTGATAATTGCTTAAGATCATTTTTTCACTGCTCAAACGTTCAAGACTACTAGTAATATTTTGGTAAAATGCGCCTAAAACATCTAAATCCTTACCTTGAGCAAAAAACTTATTATTATTTTTTAAAACTTCTAAGTAGGAAATCATCTGCATTGAAATTCCGTTTGCAAATAAACCTAGGTCAAATTTTTTTGCGGATGACTTATAATCGATCACTTCACCTAAAACTCGATCATTTACTTGAGCCAAATCAACTCGGTCCATCTTTCCGCGAAGATCTACAATCTTCTTTTTATTATTATCATCTTTCCAGCTATATGAAAGACCACTTACCTTTTGATTTTTACCAAAACTTAATTCGGAATACTGGGGTCTAAAAGTCGTCTTATTTACATTGCTATGCCAGTAATGAGCTACATTAGCTGTAGTTTGGTCTAACTTATGAAATAGATACTTATTAAATGGATCATTTAAAAGTTGACGATATCTGCCCTTTTCTTTTAGTTCTTCTCTTACTTCAATTAAAAGCTCGCCTAACTTCTCCTCTGTTAAATCAGCAAAGTTTAACTTCTTTTCTTTAATTCTTTTAACAAGATAATCAAAAGTTTCATGGTAGTAGTTTCCCGCCTGAACTACATCAAGTTCATTTTCAAAGCGTTTCTTCAAATGTAAACCATAATTTAAGAAGTATTCAAAAGAATTTTGATAATACGTTTCTAGTTGTGACACAGAAGTTTCAATACGATCACCGTACAGCTGTTGGGCTAGATCCGGCGAAAGATCTTGAGGTACATTCTTAAAGTCGCTTCCTTCAAGCACATTTTGTGCTACTTCACCAATTTTTTCTTCAGTCATTTTCAATAAAGAGTCTACATCAGTAGCTGCTTTATTTTTTAAATAGGTTAAGTAACCTAAACTTGCTTCTGGATTAGTTATAAAAGTTAAAACCTCTCCATTATTCTGAGGTAAATCATGTTGGGCAAATTCATCAGCGCGAGTTAACTTTAATAACTGCTTATAAAAAATTGAAGGTTCTAATTGTTCATTTGCAGTATTAATTACTGGATAAGAAATATAAATTTTATCACTGGCCAAGCTCAAAGCATTTCCAAATTGGTAATTTTGGTCTAAGTTATTGATCTTTTGCTGATCTTCTAAGTATCCATTAGCTTCATTTCCTTCATTTAGCTGCTCTAAATTTTCAGAACTAAAGAAACCCGGTATTTTTTCAATTTGAGGCAAGTTACTACTAGTTGCACCAATAATGAAAACTTGCTTATATCCTTGACCTTGAACCATACCTAATTCAGAAATGTTAACTGCATCAAGAGTAGACGGAATTTGTGAGAAATTAGCTTCACTAAAGCCACTAATTAACAGATCAAAAAATTGGCTTACAGAAAACTTATTTGCTACCAGTAAGTAGTCCTTTAATAGATCAGTTAAAGTTGACCAAACTTGTTCTGGTTGCTGGGCCAATTGTAAATCGCCTGCATCATTAGCTTCTTTTCGCCAACTTTCTAAACGTTTCGCAACACGATTTTTAATTAGAAAATTCCAGAAAACTGTTACTCCAGCTTGGGGATTTCCTTCTTTATCAAGTTGCTCAAAAAATTTATTTAAAGCATCAATAAAGTACTCTCGTAGTCGATCAAGTTCTTCTACTTCTTTCTCAGATTTATCTAAAGCAATTACATCTGCATCTACAAAGTTCTTTAAAGATTTCGTCCATAGCTTACCTTTTATACCATGGGCTAAGACAAAATTTTCAAGTAGGTCAACATCATTTTGATAGCGAGCAGAATTTTTATACCAGTCAGGAATAAATAGTTGCGTCTTCATCAATGCAATTACATTATCTGTTTGAAAACCACGCTTAAAAATTTGCTGTAGATTTTCAACAGCAACTACCAGGGGATGGTATTTCATTTCTCTTTGCAGATCGTTAAAGAAAGGAATCTGGTTTTGCCTTAAAATTGGAGTTAAATATGTCTCATATTCACTTAAATTAGGTGCTAAAACTAGAAAATCCTGATAGCGATAGTTGTTTAAGGCTACCTGTTGGTAAATTGTCCGCGCAACAAAATAGGCTTCTGCATACCTTGAATCTGCTTTAACTGGTTGCAAAAACTTACTTAAACGTTCATCAAATCCACTTGTTTTTGTCCAGACACCGTTTAGTAGAGAGCTAGGACTGGTTTGAGTAAGTGGATACTCTTGAGTTTGATAATCTAATTGCTGATTTTGCCAAAAATGTTCTAATTGGCCAATTGTATGCTGCACTACGTAGTCATAGTCACCTGGTTCAGCATTATTATCAATTTTGCCAATTTTTGTTTTAAAAGCTAAAGTTGTATTTTTTGCCTTTTTTGAAATTAAACGAACCGAGGTTAACTCTTGTAAAGAAAAATGTGAAAAATCAGAAAAATAAAATTCCATGGTGCTCAAATTATTGCTTTTTGCTAGAAACTCATTAAGCAATAATTGCATCTCATCTTTTGTAGCAAATTTTTCTGACAAACGTTCAATAAACTCATCATAAATAATTCTTAAGTCATGAATTTTGTAGCTAGTTTCTTCATTTAATTTCTTTTCATCAATATTATCTAGTTCAATATTACCGGCTCGCACAGATAAAATAGCCTCATACATTTGTCTTAAGGCACCAGATGTAACTTGAGTTTGACTCTGAAATAGCTTTAATTCCTCTTGATGATCTTTAACAATTTGCTCTAGAAGCATGACACTAGCGGCATCATCTAGAATTTGCGGTAATTTAATTGCCTCATCTCTCAAGAAATACCAAGCTAGTCGTGAAAAAGAAAGAATATGTAATTTATTTACTGCAATTTGTTTTTTATTTGTTAAAACAGAGAGCTTGCTAAGTGCGCGTACTTCTGTGGTAAACTTAATATGGTTCGGCACGATAATAAAAACATCGTGTCTTTTGTCTTGGTAGTATGACTTAACAGCTTGATCAATTATTTCATTTTGCAAGTTGTCTACTTGTCTACCAGTAATTACATTAATCATAAGTCTATAGTCTCCTTAGCAAATATTTTAGCATATGAGACAAAGCAATTAGACGTAATGAAATTTATAATATAGGAAAGATAATTGTGAATAAAAAAATAGAAGTCAAAGCACATGGAAAAGTGATTCTTATTGGTGAGCATTCTGTAGTTTATGGCTATGATGCCCTCGCTCTTCCAATCCAGGTCTTAAATATCACCACAACTATTGAAGAAACTGATGGTCCAACTTGGATGGATACAACCCATTATCATGGTGCTTTTTTTAATGCTCCTGAGGAATATGATGGCATTAAATATATTGTGAAAACCTTACTTGAAAGAGTAAAAGACGCTCCTAACCTTAAGGTCACTTATACTGGTGAAATTCCTATGGAGCGTGGTTTTGGATCAAGTGCAGTTGTAGCCTTAGGAACTACCAAAGCTGTCTCACAATTTTTAGGATTGACTCTTTCTGAAACTGAAATTATGGAAATTACTAATCATGCAGAAATGATTAATCATGGAAAAGCTTCAGGCCTTGACGCTGCTACTGTAAATTCCGATTACTTAGTTTTCTTCAATAAGCAAGACGGGCCAAAACAACTTTCTCAAAAATTAGGTGCTACCCTATTAATTATGGATACAGGTGAACTTGGAAATACTAGAGTTGCAGTTCAATCAGTTAAAAAACAAATGGATGAAAGTGATCTTAAAAAGAAACAAATTGCCCGTCTTGGAGAATTAGCTACCGCAACGCGGAAAAACTGGTTTAACCAAAACGCGGAAGAAATCGGAAAGATTTTTAATGAAGCCGAAAATATTCTTGCCTCCTTTAAGCTTTCAACTGAGAAAATCGATAATATTTGTAAAATTGCTAATGAAAATGGCGCTTTAGGTGCTAAATTATCTGGTGGCGGCTTAGGCGGCATTGTAATTGCACTATGTCCTAATCAAGAAGTTGCTCAAAAAATTGCCGAAAAAGCTAAAGCTAATTTTGATAAGGACTGGATTGAGGAAGTCTAACCGTATAGAGGAATAGAACGAAAATAAGCGCTAGTAAGAGAAGCTTTTTCCATAAAAAGCAATGAGATGTAACTTAAAATAAATTTTTTTACGTACTTTTTACGTAAAAAGCCGCCCTAGAGATTCAACTCTAGAGCGGCTTTTAAAATACATTTTATATGTTTTACTTTTTAGAGGTTACCATTTAAATTCTCTCCCAACTGGTTCGCCCCAATCAATTTCTTTAGATTGACCGGGATGCTCTTCATTCCATTTTTTCCAGTAGGCTTCATAATCAAAATCTTTAAAACGTTCAGCTAATTTACTTGCTTTTTTCAATTACTTTCCCACCTTTGATTTTGCTATAATTATTTCAGCGACTATTGCCTCCTCTTGAAAGGAGGTGAGTTCATTGAAGGAATTTCTAACTTTAGTTGTAGCTCCCATTCTTGTGGAAATAGTGAAATCACTATTCGATCACTGGTTGGATGATCGGCATCACAACAAAAAGCATTAATGGTCGCCTTACTCCACCCTCAACGCTTAGAAGGTTGCACTAAGCGATAAAAAAGCATTACCTTTTGTGACGATCAGGTAATGCTTTTTGAGTGCATTGAATTTTAGAATTTCTAACTTGTTGCAAGTTAAGTATAACATTTTGTAAGTAAAATTGTAATAATAAAACATAGTTAAAATAATAGAAAATTTGTTGTATGCAAAAAAGCCACTCCAGAGAATTAACTCCAGAGTGGCTTTTCAACTGTTTTAAATTTTCTACTTAAAAGTTCCCCATGCTTCATTACCAGCACGACATACTAAGTATCCGTATCCATTTGATCGAGGTTGTCTAATCCAGACATATCCATCGTGTCGGCTATAAGCATCATACTTAACTTCTGTACCTGCTGGGAGTTGAGCAATAATCTTAGAACTTGTTTTAGCTCCATATCTAAGATTGATTGCTCCACCTGTTACAAACGTACCTTTTTCAGAGTACCAAGTATCATCAAGATCGTCAGTCCACTTTTTAACTTCTGGTCGTGGTTTGACTTCTGAAAGTGCAGGTTGAGAACTAGGTCTACCATCAACATTGGGCTTAGCAAGTTTCAACCAACCTTCTTTTGTAGTATTAACCACATTTCTATCCATGTCGCCACCCGTAAATTGCCAAATAGTATAAGTTGGCCATGGGCTGACATTGAAACTAACATTTGGTAATGTCCAAGAATTCCAATTCATAGTAGCGTACCAAGCTAACCATAAACCGCAATCCTTAGCGCAATTTCCAACTTCTGGAAGTGCAGCTTGACCAGTATAGATAAGAGGCCAAACGCCAGATAATTCGTGATACTTATCAACAAATTTGCGACACCAGTTTGAGTCCTTACCATACTTAGGATTTTGATAATCTTCCCAATCTAAGGCAGGAACTGCTTCGCCAATATAATTCTTGGTATTTTTATAGAAGAAATTAGCTTCAACAGCCGGATCTCCGCCACCTGCATAGTGGTAGACGCCGAGCATCTTCCCAGCTTTCTTGGCAGCTTGATAATCAGTATCACAATAAGGATTTACGTAATACGTTCCCTGAGTAGCCTTTACCATAGTGATATCTGTTTCAGCCTGAGTTGCAAAGCTTCTAGGACTTCCACTATATACATCAACCATCTTTAACATATTATTTTTCCTCCTTGGTTTTAAAGCCGTCTACTACAGTGTTTGGGCTTTCGTTGACATCAACTTGTACAGTTGGCGTTAATGGTGAGTTTTCATAAGCTGCTTGAACAAGTGACTGTGCGGCCTTGTTAGAAACTTGGATTCCTTGCTGGTTAGCCAGATTTTTAACAGTTTGAGTAGCCTCAGAAAACTTTTCTTGACCATTCAAATTTTGGTTACCCACTAAAGAGGTAACAGCAGTATCAGCAAAGCCCTTAAGTAATTGCCAAGTTGCTCTTGATTGCTCAGTAGAAGCATGAGCGGCCTTATTATCTAGCCACGGTTTGACATACTTCCAGGCAAAAATAAAAAGCGCTGTTAGCGCTCCTGAGGAAATTAACCAATTAACAACATCATTAATCATCTTCATTATTTTCTTCCTTTAACTTTCTTTTCAACTCTTCATTTTCTTCCTTTAGCTCATCATATTTTGATGGCTTGCTGCTCTGGTGCGTTGTCAAGTATGCTACGGCTACAGAACCTATTGTACTTATCAGCGCCACTAGAACTTGATCGTGCACAGTCATCAACCCCTTCTAACTAAGATCTCCCCTAACATCGTTAACAAAGCTGAAGAGGCCAATATTGACGGAAGCCCCAATGTATGACTGCTGATATCTTGGAAAATAAAAGCTCCAAAAAACATCAACCAGACGAACGATAAAACGCCAGTCATCAAAGGCTTATAAAATAAATAACGAATATCCCATAGTGAGAAAACAAACGCAAGCGTACCTGCAATTCCAAGCATAAAAATAAATGGTGGATCGTCTAAGAAATCCAGCACACTTCCTGGAGGCATAAAAATACCTGTACTATGCTTAAAGATAAAATAAATGGCTAATCCATACGTTTCTAATGCTAGGATCAGCCATGTAAAGTTCTTTTTTAGATTACGCCACATAAAATCACACCCTATCTTACATAGGTGGAGGTAGAACTATCTGTTTGCTTAGGTAACTCTACTTCTACCGGATCAGATTCAGGCTTAGTAACCACCGTGTAGTCTTGGCCGGTAATACGCTTATATGCTGCCGCATCAATGGTAAGACCAACCCAACCATGAATAGTTTCAGCACTTAAAGTGCCCCATTCAAACTCCATCTTGTATAGTTCTTCAAAAATCTCTGCTGTAGACATTAAGCTTCACCATCCTTCTTTGCCGGAGCAGTTGGTGTAACTCCTGCACCTGCTTGCTTGGTTACTAATGCTGTAAGCATGGTGATACTACGTGACAAGTTCTTAACATCCTTACGCAATGCCTCTGCATTACCATCAGCGTTTGCAGTGCGGTTTTCAGAACTTTCAATTTTCTTATTGATGGCTTCTTGATCTTCCTTAATTTCAGTCAAAATTTGAGCTTGCGTCTTTTCGCCGCCTTCAATCCATTTGACACCGTCATAAATAGGAAATTTCAATCGTTTATCTGGTGCATCCTTAATAAGTGTAACTACGTCATCTCCTACCAATTCGAAAGGTAAGAGCGTCATAGCACAAGGATGATTTTGAGTACTAATAAAGGCAGGACTCCAGCCCTTGATGTCGTATTTTTCCAATAAATTATTTAAGACTGTTAAGTCCTCTGCTGTCATTTGTTGCATTATCTTAATTCCTTTCATTTAAAAAATCTTCTGGTGCAAGCGCCCAATCTGTTGCAATTAATCTTGACTACCCCAGAATTCTCCATGCCGACCAAGTAATTGACTCAAAATTCCCCGCATAGTTTCTAATCGCCACTTTATTACTAGTATCAATAGCAATTTGTACTCTTCCGCCAGTTACCGTTTCAATGGCAATACATATTCCCCAAGGCAAAAAATCTTTTGGATAGTTCTGCGGAGCTTTTCCATTGATATGTTTGATCCCATACCAAGTACTATTCAAATCAAATTTATCGTCTACTGCATTTTGAGAATTAATTCTATAATCATTACTAATTTTATTTCCATTAAAAATAAGCATTATACAGCCACCTCCTCATGATTGAAGAAATAGCCTATAAAACTAGCTATTACCCCCCCCTATTTTGTTCTTAATCGTTTCTAATTCATTAAAAATGTCCGTATAACTAGGACAGTAAGTCGTTGCCTGGGATCCAGCCTCGAGCTTAAAATTAGCAAAATACATTGAACCTCGAGGAACATCGTCCTGCGAAACGTTATGTACACGAATATTTTCATGGAGAATCCCTTGCGAAGTCGTAAATGTAATTTTGTGTTGTCTCCAAACTCCATCGATTAGATCCGAAGTGCCTAGGGGACTCCAGCCATTATTTACACACCAATTACTGAAAAAACTAACTGTATTAGTTTCATCAGAATTAGTATTATTTCGTGCTAAAAAACTTAGTGTCCATGTACCCGCCGGCAAATAAATATCTTGTCCTAGCGCAACCGGCGCATTAACCAACTTATGAGCGTAAACATGGAAAACAGAAGTTTTTATTTCCTTTGCATTGGTTTCATTTTGATACTCTTCTTTAGGATCAATAGTGAAGTTGATGTTTGGGTCATTATTACTTTCTCCACGATTACCCATATTATCAAAATTCTTCATGGTAAGAGTATTATTAAGCAAATTTACTCCACCAGACATCGTGTCGGTTATCTTAGCTAATTTTGTACCGTTGAAAAGTAAAGACATTTAAGCCACCTCCATTCCAGGAGTATAGCTGTAAATAAGGGAGCTATTTACCCCCCCCACAAGATTTCTAAAGTCTTTCAAGGAGTAGTTCCACTCTGCCGGTGTATCACCTTCAACAAGCATATAGTCGCCATAGTCTGCTTTAATGGCATCTGATGGAGAGATTGCCAAATTATAGGTTGTTGTTTTAATCGCTTTAAATACAGCATATGGTCTAAGCCATTTATCTACTGGAACTTTTGAAAGATCAGTAAACAAATGAGGTTTTATAAACTCAATTTCGTTTCCATCATAGCCACGCATATCATAGTGTGCCGTATTAGCAAACTTAATTGATAAGCTAAAGCAATAGATATGATCCTTAACTATATTTACTGGGATAGCCATATAATTCCATGGTCGCTCACCGTGATAGCACTTATTCCCATAAGGTGATTTGACGTCTGTCTCAATAGGAGAATCAAATGGATGAATTGCATTCCTAAAATCTGCTGTTCCATCAAGCAAGTTCCATTTCATCCCCAGATTATCCGAAGACGTAAGCACTCTTTCTTTACCAATATATAACATTAAGCTGCCACCTTTCCATTATCGAAAAAGCAGCTAAAAAGCTTGATATAAAGCCCTTTAATTACCCCCCCCGATTTTATTTTCTAACACTTGGATTCTGTCACTAATTTTTTTGAGATCATCCTCAAAAATAAATTTTTTCCAATCACCATGAACAACACCCCAGGTTATCCATCTGTAAGCCATTGTGTATTCACTAATTGCAAATTGTTGAACTTGACCATCATCATGATGTATCACCATCAAAGTCCAATAATCTCGATTTTGGATTACATCAAGAGTGGGATTATGAAGTGGTTCTCCATGACTTTTAGAAATTAAATATATTCCCTGCTCCGTAATAGCATTAAGATCATCATCTTCAGTTAAATATCTAATATTTTTGAGCGCACCTGAATAATTAGAATTAGCATCATCAACTGCACGGCCATTAATAAAAAATCCCATATGCATCCCTCCTATGAGTCGACAACTTCAGCAATTCCATGGTACTTTTCAGACCATTTTCTTGCGTCTTCGACATTCGTAAATTTTTGATAAGGCACCAGGTTTGATTTTTCTAACACTTGGATTCTATTACCTAGTCCTTTATCAACCTCTTTCATTGCATCAATCTGCTTTTGAAGATCATTAATTTCTCCAATAGTAGCTACCGCCGATGGATTAACTTGAACGTTTAAATTATCGGCATTACCAATTGTCGTAGTGATTCTAAAAAATGCACCGGAGGTTGTTTTTCCATTAAAAGGCGGCATATAACCAGCTTGTGATGCAATAGTTACCGCATAAAGTATCTCTCCTTCATCCGGATCTTGTGCATATAGGCCTAATGTCCGCATGTAATACCCAACAGTCAAGCTAGTATTTGAAATAGCTCCCTCAACTTCCGCTGCCACATTATTTGTTCTATCTACCTTGCTGATAGATACAGTTTGTTTAACATTTCCAATTGATGTTAAACCTTCCAATTGATCCTCATTAAAGCTTGAATCTGAAACTTTGATCGCCGTAAAATGTGTGGTTCCTGATCCAGACATTAACTTGGCCATCAAGGCTTGTCCTTTTCGAGTAATGACTACTCGCTTAAATTCTGCCATCTAATCCTCCTTACTCAATTTCATATATTTCCAGAGCACCAACACTTGCCCCAGTTTTCGTTTTATCTTTAACTTCAAATTTCGCATCAAACTGGTCTGTAAGCTCCACAGTGGCTACGCCATCTGTGCTTGCTCCAGCTGAGACATTACCAACAAGTGAATGGATATAATCTTTTGTATCGTCCATTTCAGCAATTGAAACATTGCTACTTGTTGCACCACTAAAGTAAGTACCAGTAATTCGATGTCTGTAGTCTTTGCTATCATCCATTGATACAGTTACTGTATGATCTAGTGAACCGCCAAGAGCAATCCCTTTAAAATGAGTTTCAAAATCGTAATCTTTACTATCATCTAGAGTGAAGCTATATGCAGTGGCTACTCCACCACCAACACCGAAATTACCGCTGATAGGGACGATCAACTGGATATCTTGAAGCCTTACTCCTACCGCAATAATTGATTCAATTTGCCGTAGCATAAATTCTTGTTCAAATTCAGATCGAGCAAAAGATAACGGCACATTAGAAAGGCGTAAAGATAATGGTTCCTGTACACCATCATGATATACAGGACCAATCTTTACGCCTTTAACGTCTATGCCCAAAGCATTCTGCATTGTCCTCAAAATACCGTTAACTGTGGCATCGCCTTTGCGGTTAGCAATTTTAGAACGAATCATCATTCGATAGAATGCATCATCTGCCGGCCCCCGTTTAACACCGTATTTATCGCCTAATTTATCTAAGACTTTGCCCTCAGCATTATCAATATTTCGGTACTTATCAATATTTTCAAGTACTTCTTTAGTTTCATCCAATCCACTAGTGTAGTACTTGGATAATTTCCAGTTACTACTATTAATCCGTATCGTAAATGAGCTAGGAAATTTGCCTAAGAACTCTTTGAAAAAACTCATGAAATCACTACCTTCTCGCTAGTAATTTGAGCTGTTTCAATTGTTCTAAGCTCTATATCTTGTGCTGACATTTGTGTTCTAGACGTACCTATCTTGATATCAGCTACTGTAATCCCTGGGACTTGCTCATAAATCAACCTATATAAATAGGAATAGTGTACAGTATTACCCATGCCTACCCCATTTATATAATCTATACAGATCTTTTTAATTTGGTCATCCCCATCTAGTGGATATTCCATTGTTTTGGTCAGCTTGATCGATACATATACATCTTGTGTTTGCGGAAAATCGAAACAAATTTGATGCTTACCACCGGCTATGTCGATCACTTCAACTTCTTGAACTCCAACAGTCTTAACACCCGCGGCTACGGAAGAAAATATTGCTTCTGCAATATCATCCTTATAACCTCCGTCAACAAATATATGGAGTGATTTAGCCGGCGTGTCTGTCTTAAGATCATCGGTCATAGTGTCATTAGACACAACTTTAACGGCGTTAACACCAGTCACTTTCTCAATTGCTGAAATAACGCCATTATAAGGGGATGAAGGCATAACTGTTTTGTTTGCCAAATCAATTCTCTCTCGAAAACTTTCATCTGTTTCTTCATCTGCTCCTCCTGTTACCTCTGATACACTAACAGCAGTAACAGACTCACTGGGAGTTACCATAATTGCGTCTACCGCATTAGCCTTGTTGTACTTAGCACCAGAACCGGTAGCATATAAATAATGCGAAATCCCAGTCCCATCTTGACCGATAGTTACATCTTCAGAAGTCATGTATTCCAAACCGTCAGGAGTCCTTACAAGAAGACCTGACTGAATGACAAAACCAACGGTACCGGTAAATTTAACTGTTCCAATCGCTGCTTGACCAGGTTGCCTAGTAAGACCAACATTAGCTCCTAATTGATCTAAGGTAGTACCAACTGCACTATCAACGAATTGCGAATTATAAATCACTTCGGCTAGCTGATAAAGCTTATCCAAGAAAAAAGAGTGAATTCTAATAATAATGCCACCAACTGAGTGAGTATTTGTTTGAGCATTTTCGCCAAACAATTGCACCCACTTATCTGATTCTTGTTCTACTATTTCGTTGTAAGTTGGTCTCGTAAAACCATTCTTATCAAGCATAGTCCACCTCCATCTCTACCTGTTGCTCTTTAACAGTAGCAGTGAGGTGTATGGTTGCTGAACGGCTATTTCTATCTTCTACAACTGTAGTATGGATATTGTTGAATCTATCATCTTGGCTAAGAGCATCATAGATATCACTAGCAGCTATTTCTTTTGAAAATTTCTTACCTAAAAGACTACTTCGATCCGTACCTAGTTCAGGAACTAAATCAAATTCACCTCGCCGAGTACTAAGGATGATGGTGCCTGATTGTATAACTTCATCGACCCCCTCCACTAGACCTAAGTTAATATCCTTATCTACTAATTTAATGTCCTTCAATCCACATCACCTCACTAACTATTGCATCATTAACATCATGCATTCTCTTACTCCCTAGAGGAAACTCTTGATTACTACCTCGATCCCAATTTTCTTTCGAACGATCTAGAAATTGAACTAAAACAACAGCACCTTCTTTGATGTATTGTCTGGCGACTAAACCGACCGGTACATTAATTAAAGGTGCTCTTTTTGTTCCACTTGAATTTAATGCTAACGGCTGTATATCAACTAATGACTTATCTTCATTTGTTCTATACACACGCCCTAATTGGGCAACATGAATGGTCGCATTTAACGTTTGAATAAGAGATTTTATAAACCTAATATCCTGATCTCTTGCTTTAACCATTATTTAGTCACCGCCTCAAATTCTGTTCTTGCTTCCTCTCCGTCAAAGGAATGCTCACCGTTAATAACCATAGCATTTACATTTACATACTTATTATGTAATTTAACCGATGAAAAAGTAGTTAGATGATAATTCAATATGGAAGTTGCTGAATAACTCCAGACACCTAGTCCGTCGTCATCCTCTTCATAATCTGCCCAATCATCACGACTTTCTCTAGTTGGTCCTTCAACTAATCCGGTCTGTGGTCCAAGATCAAATTGACCGTCAATTGAACCGTCGTACACATATCTTAGAGTAAGTTGGCCACGCAAGTAGAAAAGACTTGTTTTGCAATCCTGAGCCAAAGTATCCAAAACCTCCATAGGATGAGAATCGGCGGTAAAACCATCTTTGTAGCATTTATTATCCTTCAAAGAAACATTTCTTAGATTAATTCCTGCTGTCCTTACAACTTGAGGAATTATTGTAGAAGCATAAGTATTAGCTGCGAAAGTTAGGTTAATCTTAGGCTTTTTGGTGTAATCTTCACCTTCCATAATCCTTAGCTTGTAAGCTGTATCCGCTTCTTTCAAAGTAGGAATAGTGGTTTTATAAATCGTTCCACTGACTAGCAAGCCTACATCCCCTTGATAACCGGCATATAGTTCTGCCTTGTTTCCAGGTTTAATAAGGTTGAAATGATTAGGATCAATATTGAACAATTCCACTTCAGTGATGTGTTTCTCCGTTTCTTGAGAGAAGGGCACATTGAAATGTATTTCTATTGCATTAGCCATTTTGCCGTATTGATACGTTAAATTAGCGTTGGCAGTATGTACAACAACTTTGCACTCAAAATTAAACTGAGGTTTAGCCATGTAATTCCACCACCGTATCTATATAAAGAAATACTGTCTTACCAAACGTCTCTTTATTGCAAATTTTGGTTACTCCAGATTCATCCAGAGGTATTAAATCAATTGATGGAATGCGTGGATCACCATAGTTTCTCCATAAACGCTTTCCATAGATTAATTTTTCACCCATGATAACCTCATTGCCTTGATTATCATACAGATCGACTGTATAAAAATCGCCTAGTGCATTGTAGTTAATGCCTAGGCTAACAGTAGCATTTCCAAAACTAGTAGAAAAAATCTGTGGCAAGTTAGTTAGATCAATATCAAATTTGGCTCTATATGACATTATTTAACCCTCGCTCTCACACCAATTGGAATGCGCCGGTCTGGCCAGTGATTCCAGTTACGCAACTGCTGAATGGATGTGCCATACTGCATCATCCAGCCCCAGTATGTGTTACCAGGTCGAACAGTCACCCAAACACCCGGATTAGCGGGTGGACTAGGCTTTTTAGGTCCCACATTTACAGCCTTCACAAAACTAGATTTAACGATCTCGACATGAGTTAATTCCATGCTGAACTTGATTGCATTAACAAATCCTCCATCATCTTCAGTCCTATGTAGGTTAGTAATCAACATCGAACTTCTTCTAATGGCACCAGTGTAGACGAGGAGTGCCCCATCATGTTGCCAAGACGCTAATTGACCATATTTCCGGTCAATTTCAGCTTTATTTTTACCAAAAATCTTCCCCTCAAAAGTCCAAGTTAAGGACTCTCTCTGAGTATGATCTGTAATATTATTGCCTGATTGAACCGGATATTGGGCCACCCTGTTAGTGATTTCTTCTTCTTCGGATTCAGAAAAGATTTCAACTCCGGTATTACCTTTTTGTAATATGGCCATTACCTACACCTCCGTTTCTGGGAAAGCAATTGTTAGTTTTTCGGCAATTTCATTAGCAATTTTTTGGATAGTCTTCTTATCTACTGGTCCGCCCTTAGTATCAACAGTTACATTAATATTAAATGTGTTGTGGTTCTGCACAACTTTTTGGCTATTATTACTTGTTTCGTGATTATTAGTGGTGCCGCCAAAACTAAGAGTACCTTTTTCAAGGCGTGGAAAACGCTTCTTGGTATCTTTAGCATTAAGTACTTGTGTACCTTCATCAAGTGGTACAAGCAAGTTCCTTTGCTTTGGAAACAGCCCAATTGTACCGGCTTTGGTCATAAAGGCTTCCACAAAATCAGCACCTGGAGCGTCATTTACTAGGTAGGTACCCTT
Source organism: uncultured Lactobacillus sp. (assembly GCF_948948975.1). Lineage (GTDB taxonomy): Bacteria > Bacillota > Bacilli > Lactobacillales > Lactobacillaceae > Lactobacillus. The sequence goes on from NZ_CARBVX010000002.1 coordinate 89,542, forward strand.
TTTAACCCCTCCATTTGCTGACCATTGAGCTGTAGTAGCTGCAGGAGTACCTTTAGCTAAAGCAAATCTAGGCGTACCCGTTGCCAATCGACTAAAGGCAGCAACTGCACCAGGAGAACCAGTAGCAAGATGCCCATTTTTGTGAACATTAGCAGTAATAGACACTGTTTTGCTGTGAACAGCGTTAATTGCTGATACCAGCGCTCTTACTTGGCTTGTACCTGATACATTAGCAACAACACTAACTTTTTTACCCTTAACAGTGTTAATTGCGCTAGTTAAACCTTTAACTTGACCAGTCCCAGTAACTTTTGCAAGTACTGAGACATTTTTATTTTTAACCCCATTAATCGCAGTCTTTAGGCGTGTTACTTGGCTTGTGCCACTAGTATGAGCAGTAACCCGTGCAGTTTTATTCTTAAGTGATCGAATAGATCCCTTAAGTTTATTCACTGCGCTAGTGCCAGAAGCTCTAGCAGTTACTCGAACGCTTTTACCCTTAAGGCGTTTAATATCACGAGATAAACTCTTAACTTTGCTGCTACCAGAAGTTTTAACAGTAACTTTGACGTTTCTATTTTTAACCTTCTTTAGATCTTTAGAAAGTTGCTTTACCTTACTGTTACCAGTAGTTTTAGCTTTAACTGTTGCCTTTTTGTTTTTGACTTTCTTTATAAGGTTGGAAAGCTTTTTAAGTAGACTTGAACCACTAGTCTTAACTGATACTTTAGCTTTCTTATTCTTAACCTTTTTAAGATCCTTAGAGAGTTTTTTAACTTTCTTGCTACCGGATGTTTTTGCCTTAACACTAGCTTTTTTATTCTTTACCTTTTTAAGATCTTTAGAAAGCTTCTTTACGTTCTTAGAGCCTTTGGTTTTAGCTGTTACTTTAGCTTTCTTGTTTTTGACCTTCTTGGTATCTTTAGCTAGCTGCTTTACTTTCTTACCACCGGAAGTCTTAGCCTTGACACTAGCCTTCTTATTTTTAACTTTCTTAGTATCTTTAGAAAGCTGTTTTACCTTCTTGCCACCTGAAGTTTTCGCCTTAACGGTTGCTTTCTTACCTTTAAACTTCTTAGTATCCTTTGAAAGTTGTTTCACTTTCTTGCTACCAGAAGTTTTTGCCTTGACGCTAGCTTTCTTACTCTTAACGCCTCTGGTAGCCTTAGAGAGTTTCTTTACACTCTTAGCGCCTTTAGCTTTTGCACGAACAGTTGCTTTTTTACGCTTAGGCTTGTAATCTTCACCAGTTTCAGTTTTGTACTTACGCTTTTTTGAGGAAAGTTTACTTTGTGCCGTTTTGGTTCGTGAAGCAGCTCGTTTATAATCCCGATCATTAAGAGCAGTTGCTTTTGCTAATTTTTTTAGATCCTTGGTAGTTCGACTACGTGAGTTAGGATCCATTCTTAAGCTAGTTAAAGCTCGTTTATAAGCTTCACCATAGGCTTTACTTTGGGCCTTTTTAGCATTAGATAATGATTTTTGTGCGCTTTGAATATCTTTAGCATCCTCAGATTTAATCTGAGATACCATTTGTTTACGATATTTCTCAGCAGATGTCACATCACCAGCCTGTAATGCATCTTGGTAATGCATAGATGCAGTACGGGCCTTAGAATTACCCTTTTGTGCAGCATTAAGAGTTCTATAGGCGCTAGCCGCTGAAACAGTAGCTTTTTGGCCAGCGGACTTATACATTTGATTGTAGCCGGAAGTAAATCGATCTTTAGCGTAGGCTCTTTCAGCTTTGCTTTGCTGATTCTGAGACCAGGATTTCTTAGACTTGCTTGATGACTTAGAGCCACCAAACATACCGCCAATCCATTCTCCAGCCTTATTACCAATCCACTGACCGGCCATTTCACCGACAGCTATTCCAACTGGACCAAAGAACGATCCAGCTGCCATTCCTAAAGTAGAACCAACCCCACCACCGATTGCTCCACCAATACCCTTATGGCGAGCAAGGGAACCAGACTTGGTTGTACCAAGGACGGTTAGAGCGTCCATGCCAGCAAACAGGGCATTCATCCCTGGAGCACCTTTACCGATAAATCTACCAGTAGCTCTTATGCCTCGACCTGTAGCAAGCGTTCCTCTGTATAGAGCATTTCCTACATGATTTTCTCCGAAGACCTTCTGACCAGCACGGCCAACTCCGCTTAAGAAACCACCTTTTATACGAGTGATTAGTCCTGCATTAGCTCGTTGACGAGTTCCAACTGGACCAAGGATTTCTTGACCACGACTGTAAGCTCGGTTAAACCAAGCATTAGAGTTGTCCCTAGCTCTAGCATATCTAGTAGTATTTGCACCATGATATAACTCTTGCCGAGTAAGACCGCCCACATCCCATGCATTACCTTCGGGTAATGTATTTAAAACAGATGATGTTCTACCATCAACATTACCAGCTGTTCTGCTAAAGGATTTGCCGGCTGGACTACTAGAATTCATCTTATTAGCAGCAGACATCATAGTATTTGCTGCATTTTGCATCTTACCAGCAGCAGTGCTCTCTCTGACATCTTTAATCTGCTTAATGCCAGTGACTTTACTTAACAGACCGCTTAGACCTTTACCAACTACTGGAACTTTGGAAGTTAAACCTAAAAGTGGCTGAAATGCTTTAGTTGTAAGCTTACCAATACCGGGCACCTTAGATAGGGCACGAATCCCCAGTAAATATGCTGATCCTTTACCAGCGTTTTGACCAAGAGATTTTCCAAAATCAGTTAAATTCTTCTTAGTGCCTTTAGGAATCATCCCAGTAACGTTATTGATAGTATCCTTAACGCCGTGGTAAGCATCAACTAACCCACGTTTGAAAGTCTTAACTTGACCAATGAATCCAGATCCAAAACCACCAGCAACAGGTTTGGCCACATCATATAGTTGCTTAGCTACATCATAAGCTTCTCTCGCACCATGCCCAGCAGTACTAATTACTCCGGTCGTGTTTTTAGCCATTTTCTGGCTAAATGATTTCATCTTATCAGCATCGGTAAAAGTATCAGTAATTTTAGAGAATAAATTTCCTTTACCACCAAAAGATTTGTCTAATCCAGAAGCTAAACTCTTTTCGAATTCTCCACTAATTACTTTCAAACCATTCTTAACTGATCTTCTTACACCAGCCAAGCTTTGATTCATCTTTTTAGAAGCATCTGATACTCCCGGTGCCATTCCGGCCATATGAAGAGCTTCAACCAGATCATTACCAGTATATTCTCCTGGCTTCTTCGCATTTTTACCAGTCCGTTGTTTATGAGCTCGTTCTAGATACTCATCAATGTTAGGATTAAATGCTTTTAGCTGATTAAGTCGATCTGTCGTCAACTTGTCTTGATCGAGAGTTTTAGCTACAGAAGAAATGAAACGTCCCATTTCTTCGTCATTCATTGCTCCTGCATCTTGTAGATTGAGCATGTCTTTAGTAAGCTGAAGAGTTTTCTTCTTATTACCAGCAGTTGAAACGCCAGCACCAGTAGCATAAAAAGCTAATGCAGCATCTGAAACTTGACCATAGTCATTTCCTGCTTCAATAGCAGTTTTTTGAAGATCCTCAACCATTCTTTTGGAGAAACGAGTGGCTTGGGAAGCCGACATATTTTTTCCAAGAAGTTTACTTACTGATCGAGCATTTGAAGCCCACGAAACTTGTGAGGTTTGCTGGGTATTAATGTAATCTATACCAGAACTAAAGAAATCTTTAATGCCTTCGCCAGCGGACATAATTCCATTAGCTGCTAAGTTACCGAGGGTGTACATCCCTGCAACATCACGGATTGCTCCAGTAATCTTGCCTTCTTTTTTAGCCGGTCGCTCAGCAACAGCTTGATATCCACTTGCGGAAGATACTTGTCTCTCTCGTTCTTGCTTAGCAGAGTTAGCAGCTTGTTTTCTTGCTGATGCTCCCTTTTCAGCAGCACTTGCACTTCTAGATTCGGCTTCAGCAACTGATTTAGCAGCACTAGCTAATTCTTTTTCCGCTGAGATTGACTCTTTAACCGAACCTTTTAGCTTATCAATGCTTCGATCAGCACTAGAAACTCCTTCACTAATCGACTTACCAAAGCCCTCGCCTTTAATTCTTGTAGCCTGTTCAAGCTTAGATTTAAGCTCAGTAGCCTTGGTTTCAGCTTTAGATAACCCTTCGGTTGCACTAGTCCCGATCTTGTTAAAACTCACACTATCAACCTGTTTAAGGGTTGATTCTAGTTCTTTAGCTTCTGCCTTAGCTTTATTGATGCTAGATATTAAGCCACTTAAACCATTAGAACTAGAGCTTTTTCCTAGACCTGATAGAGTTCTATCAACCTCTTTTAGTAGGCTGTTGGCTTTTTCCAGCTCTGAAAGGCCACTGACCTTAACGTTAGCTCGAATTGTTGTCTCATTCGCCACCTAGGTCAGCTCCTCCCATTAATTCTATTTTTCTCTTAGCCACCTCGTTATATATCTGTAGTTCTTCCATAGTTGCACGTTCTAGCTCTTCTTTATTTGCTACCCCAGCAATTATCGGAAACCAGAACATACTATTGTCATCAACTTTCTTACTGATGACCAAGTCATTAGATGGCCTAGAGTAGGTTACCAAGAAAGGAATCAATGGCATTGAATAAATCATCAACGCCTGGGCGATCAATTAAATCATCAATTGAGGTTAATCGTTCGCTAACAACAACATTTTGAAGATATTCATCAAATATAATAGATTTAGCAACTTGTCCATTAGCCATAGTCGCATTATCAATCATTTCATAAGCTTTCTTTAAGCCTGGGAATTGGAAAGTATACTTCCATTCATAGCCATTATCATCTTTGAAAGTCCAATCTTCGTGAGCACCTAAACGATCAATCTTTTGAGGTTCTACAGTTTTGTTATCTAAAATAGTCTTGTCTTCTGCCATGTTTATTTTTTCTCCTGTTTCATTTAAAAATGACTAACGGAGTTGAACCGCTAGCCATTTAAGTAATATTTTTCTATAAAGCTTGTACTCTCATATCTAGTACTTCAAATGTATATGTACGCTTGGGAGTATCCTTACCAAATGCGCCATCCGGTACTTTAGTAATAAAAGCTTGATTACCGGAAACTTTTTCAAATTCAGATGTAATCTGTAAGGTTACTTGTTTATTAGCATTAGCAATATCATTTAAATATTTATGATCTACAGAGTTACCAGTTAAGTTAATAGTTACTGTAGCTAAATGATTATTATTAATTGCAATTGCTGCGTCACCATGAGCGTCAACAGCAGTTTTTACTTTTTCTTCTTTGAAGGTATATGAAAACATATCACCATCTTGAAAACCTTGAATAGTACGGCCATTAACAACAATATTAGCTTTGACCGCATCATATAAACGTACGTCAGTCATTCATTTTCCTCCTAAATATTGATTTGTCCGTTAACTTTAACAGTATGAATTGCACCGGAACGAGTATACGAGAACTTCAAACCGGTATAATTTCGTTGCGCAATATCCTCTTCAGAAGATTGTGCACGAGATGCTGTGGTTACAGTGAATTCCCCCGCATTAGTTTCTGGATTTACTGAAATAATGCCGTTGTTGGTTGCGGTAGTTAGCACAGCAGTAACTGTCGCATCAATTTGTGCAATTCCGGCAGCATCAAACGTAATCTTAGGAGAATTAGAAAGTAACTTTTGAAGTTCAGTTTCAAGCGAAGCTTTAACCCAGTCATCCCCATGTAATGTATCGATAAATTCACCACTTAAAGTTTTACCTTCAGATGTTTGATCTAAAGCTGCCTTAGTTACATAAGTGAATGCATTACTTTCATGAAGCTTTTGAATTTGAGTAACAGTTAGATCTACTGGCTTAACCCCACCGATTTTGCGGAATTTCCAAGTTACAGAACCAACAGTTTCGTTACCAACTGCACCAACTAAACCACCAATTCCGTATTCAGCCTCTGCTTGATTATTTCCAGAAACAAAGAAAATAGTTCTTGGTGAATTGCCAAATGCTTTCTTGGTATCGGCAATCTTTTCAACATTTTCAGCAGTTGCTGGTAAACCAACAACAGCAAAACGTTCTTTTTTGCCGTCGATGAAATTGGAAAGAGCAACTGCATCAGCTAACTCATTAGTGGTATCGACTGTAACTGGTTCTTTGTTCTCAATTTCTTCATCTCCACGAACTTGAACTGGAACTACAGTCATCACTGGTAATACAGTAGCAAATTCCCAGCCTTCACCGTAAAAAGCAGTAGCAGCAGTAGCTACATCGGTATAAGTAATAACAAACAGTTTGTTTCCATGATCGTCTTGACTGAAATAGCCATTTGCAACTTGCTTTACTAAATCATTAGATCCATAGACTTTCTGTAAATCTTCGTAGGAATTAAATCCCTCTACATTTTGTTCGCCGCCCTTAACAAAAAGCGCCAAGTTTCCCATATTTACAGGTGTACTTGGCGTTTCAGTGTTAAGTTTGACAGTAATATCAGATAAAGTATTACTCATCTGTCTCCTCCTTATATTTAACATGTTCAATTATGCCTTCATGCCCATCGACATAGGTTTCCCATAGTCGGAGTTTTACATCAAATCCAAACATGTAAGCATATGTATTTGTTTCTTCAACATATCTTGCCTGAATAGGCATTCTCTCAACCATCACAATGGTATTTTTATCAAAAGTATCTCTTGACTCTATATCTCCTAACACAGAGCGTAAGGTGTTGCATAACTGCATTGCCTCAAGCTTTCGTTTGGCATATACAGTGAATGAGACTACACATTCAAATGCTCTATCATCTTCTAGGAAGCCCAGAGGAATCTTCGGAGAAATGATGTCAAATGCTACAAAAGGAGCTTCTGGTGGTTTACCGTTGCCATTTAATTCAATCATAGTCAAATTTAGCCGACTCTTGATAAGCCGGCTAAACGTTTTATATAGAATTGAATAATCATAGCTTGTTACCATCATTTCCCTCCTCACTTTGTAAGTAATACATGGTGACATTTGAATAGTCACTAAGATCTTGAATATTGACTACCTTATACCTTTTTTCTTTGTGTTGGACAATTGTCCCATTTTCAAAATTAGGTGTCTTAGAGAGCCAAATAGCATTGTATTTAGTTACATTACCAACATCCCTTAACATATTCATCAAAGAATATTGACCGACCAAATCATTAGGGATAAACGGCTCATGAAAGATTTGTTCTTTTGTAGAACTATTTTCTTGCCATTCACCATCTACCCATTCGCCATCACTAGAATTACTAACAACCTTAATATCAGTAGCAAAAGTATCTAAGACGGACGTCATATCAATATAAAATGCCATCTTATACCTTCTTCCAAGTAACAGCGCCATACATTGCCCCAGTATCAAGTAGGGGTTTGCTATGGCCTTTTTTCTTAATCGTGGAAGGAGCTAAAGCAGCAAATCCACCAGAAGCGATTGATCTTTGAATGCTCATAGCCATAAAAGGACCAAGTGCATCAAATACTCCATCAGCGGATCCACCTTCTAAGACATTCTGAAGATAGGGCAAAATGAATGAAGCAAAGCGTGATTCATTTTCATAGAGAGCATTTCGAAGGAACGGTCTTGAAGGGATGCCCCGACTTGTACCATATTCCTGCCACATTGCCTTTTTTTGCTCAAATCCACCAAAGATACCAGCTTCAACAGCTTTACCATCAATTTCTTTAAGGTTATTAATCATCTTTTCAATCCCAAGGTCACCCTCAAGACTTCCAGATATAGATATATCCATGACAGTCTCCTCCTAAAGAAATCTAATCGTGTTCTGAGTGAGGGATTTTTTTAGTCGATTGTATTCAACTAAATAATCGTCACTACCACCACGGTCGAAATACTCAATAGACAATACAGAGGCTTGCTGTTTAGAGATATGCGAGTTGGTATTACTTGCCAAATTGCAGAAGTGAGCCGCTAGAAAGCTAGCTCCTCTTACGATATTTGAATTAGCAAAACCATCTGATCTAGCTTGATCTATAGCATCTTCAACGAATGCACTAACTGCCCCTTCATCTAATTGTGTTAGAGCATCTTTAAGATTGGGAAATAGCTTTAAACGCTCACTAATCTTCTGTGTTAGTTCTTCCATCTTCAGCAATCTCCTTGATAAAGCCACCATTTGTTAATTCTGCAATTCTTAGCTTAGTACAAGCACCTGCATAGGGTTTAAAGGGATAAGCATCCCCTTCCCAGTAAACATGCTTCTCACCTAAAGAATTAGCTGAATTAGCATTACCATCAGTGAATGCTTTAATAACCTGGTAAGACATTAAACTTCACCAGGCTTTTTACTATCTGATCCAGTTTCTTGAGCCTTATCGTGAGTTTCAGAAGATTTTTTCTTAGATCTAGTACCAATCTTATTTTCTTCTTTGACATTGGATGGAATTTCTTCTTTGTCTTGATCGGCTGGTGCCCCATTAGTACCTTTAGGTCCGTTAATACCATTAAAAGTAATTTTTACAACCTTTGATGGATCGAAAAGATATGGAGCAACAAATGCAGTCGCATATACATCTGTACGATCGTATTTTGGTACAGGATCAGGTTTTACTTTAATACTACGTTTAAGCATTAATTTTACGGCTGGCTTTTTATCTTCAAATCCAGTTTTTACTAAAAATGCTTCATCAGCATCTAATTTTCGAGACCGAATAATCTGCACACCCAAAATATCTCCGTATACACCTTTAGAAACTGCCTCTGACCCTAATTGAGTTCCACGTAGCCAGTCTTTACCGGCGGCTAATCTTAATCGACCGGCAGCTTTCGGAGACACAATTAATACAGTTGGGGAATCGTCTTCATCATTATAGATATCCAAAGCATCCTGAATACCATCCAAAGTTAAATCAACAGAAGCTTTTTGAACTGCTTCACGTAATGTATCTAAAACATCATTATCAACTTTATTAGCTAACGATAGTCCAAGTTGATCGGATAGTTCTCCCCATGGGTCTCCATAACCTGTTTCTACTGCTTCATCTGTTACGGAGCCACCTTTACCAATCTTTTTAATCGTTGCTTCTTTAGAGCCATAAGTAAGTTTCTCAGTGTCGATTGGCTCATTTTCCTTAATATCTTTTGCGTCACCAATATAATTCCAAGTCGGGAATTTTATTGTTGATCCTGGTGTCCCTTCTAAAGTGTTATCCACTTCAGCTAGTGATGTAAATTTAAGTCCAGCAACTAACTTAGCTGGAATCATATCAGCTAAGACTTCTGGATCTAGTACATCACTTGATAAGGTGGTTTGATCTGCCATTTATCCTTTTCCTCCTATGATTTATCTATCAATTGTTTATAGAGAGTAGGGTTCTTTTGCTTCAATTCAAAGCGTTCATGATAGCCTAATTTTGCGAATTCCTTAGCATCAATAACCTTTTCTCCCTTACTTCCACTCTTAGGTTCCGGAATATCAAACTCGGCTCGCCTGTTAGCTTGAGCTTTCTTGTTAATTAGATCAGCAAAGCGGTCAATGTTTGTCTGAGTTGTTTCTGCATCTTCGGCTACAACAAATTCCAATGTATCTGAATCAGCTACAATTCCCTTTTTGCTCAACAGATCAGTAGCTACATGCTCCATTTCTGAACGATTTAGCTTAGCTTTAAGCTCCTTAATCTCTTGATCTCGCTTATCCAGTTCATACTTTCGGCGCTGATCTTCGTCCATCTTTTTAAGCTTATTGGCTTCGGACTCTTCATTTTTAATCTGATTTCGCACATCTTCTTCAATCTCAGTTCGAAGAGACTTGCTCATCTTTTCTTTTTCTCTTGCTAAACGACTTTGTACCATTGCATCAACTTCAGCTTGTGAAAAAGTCTTTTCAGATTGTGCACTATCTTGCTTTTCTGGCTCTACGTCGGCTGATTGAGTAACAGTATTATTTGCTTGTTCTTCCATAACGGAATCCTCCCTTTTTAAAGTCTTGTTTGACTATCTGCTATCCTTGCAGCTTTTAATGCCAATCAGCATGTTTTGGGCATAAAAAAAGACACCCTTTAAGGTGTCTTAACCAGTATTTTGTTTAATAAACTAACTATAACTCGTTTATCAACATGTCCTTCCAACTACTTCTTAATGTTTTACCATTAATTTTGTAGTTTAGAAGGTCATTGATAGTTTTAAAACTTTTTTTCCATGTTCCATTATTCTTACTTAGTGTATACCCAGCATTACTGGGGCCAATGTACCAGCGAATATCATCTAAATAAAAATCTATCTCTGAATTGATGCCAAGAGCAGCAATCAAGGCATTAAGACTAGTTAGCTGATTATTCTCATTAACCATAGGGTGATTAAAGTAATCATAATTTTCTATTACTGCTTGAATATCAGTCATCCCTAATCTCTCCTTCCCACTTTACTTGCTTCTTTTCTTCAATAGTTAACTCTCTATAGCTACTTCGGTTCGGAATTTTTTTGCCATTTTTCTCTTTAAAGCTCCAGTCATGTGCATGAGGAACTATTGGATGTTCCTTAGGGTTACCATGATCTGTAAAGTCAATATCTTTAATAGCAATTCCATTAGCATCATAGTACCGTCTCTTTATTCTTTTACCATTTTTATATGTATCTAAAATAGTATTAGGTTCTGCACTCAATGGAACACTGTGTTTTTCATTAATTATAACATTTTCTGCAGTGTAACTGGCTTCGCTATTTTCGATTTTTTTATTCTTTATCGTAGCACTCAGACTTCCAGCAATCAAAGCAGTTTTACTATTATCAACTTCATCATTATCAACGGAAATTCTCCTGCATCTACAATTAGGATGGCTATCTACCGGTGGCCTTGGACTATCGGGATCGCCGAATTTATAAGGCCCAGAACTAGCAATAGCCAAGCATTTCTTACATGCACCAGGCTCAGTAACCCAATCATAGTACTTAACTTTTTGGGATTTAAAAGACTGTTCCGTAAGCTCATCTTCTCTAGTCGCTGCTTCCGTTCTGGCTAACCTTTTAGCTGATACCGAAGCATCTCTTACCGCTTTAGGGATATTATCCCGCCGCATGCTCTCTGCATTTTCCGGAAAAAGTTTATCCGCTATATCCTCAGCACGCATCCCTTGTTTGAGTTGATCGTTAATAGTGCTATCAATACGATTTAGCATCTTATCATGATCTAACCATATTCGATCCAACCATGGGACGTTCAAATCATTGCTAGATTCAAATTCATAGTCTGGTTGTTCAATTTTCCTAGCTTTGGTTCTAATCCTTTTCTTTTGAGTTTTAGATAGATCGTTATTTTGCTGAATATACTGCACTTCATCATCAACAGCAGTTCGATTATTCTTTTTGATTGCTGAAACAACCTTATGAGTAACTCCGATTAAAACCATTCCGAGAGTAGCCGTAATTAATCCTCTCTGGGACGTTTGACTCACAGCTAAGTAATTATCTCGTCTTTCAATTTCTGGCAACTCAAGCTCATCTGGTAGCTTATCATATTGCCGTTTAAGAAGTAGCATATCCGATCGAGTAACCTTTTTATGCAAATTAGCCGGCACAAGAATTCCATCAACAGAATACTTATCAAATGCTTGATTTACCACACTTCTTAGTCTATCGACAGCTTCGTTATAGATCTCATCTATATTTTCATCTGTCTTAGCATCCCTACTTAGTAGCTGATTGATCCGTTGCTTTTCCTGTTTGACTGTCGTCATCGTTATCACCATCTACTACAGCATGATTACTCTTAAGTACATCCAAATTTTCCTCAATCTGTTTCTTATGTTCTTGGTCCATAGCCTTCTCTTCCTGGCGTGGATCATCAACAATAGAGATCTGTTTCAGCCAAGTACCTCTAGAAATACCTAAGTTAGCCAAAGCTTGTGCTGTCTGTGCCTCTGTTAAAGTGTCATGTGGTAAATCATATTGGGGATGTATGTCAAGATCTTTCCAAGCATCCCTAGAAACACCATCAATTAGATCAGACGCAAAAACGACCTCATAAATCGCCTTAATTGAAGTAGAGAAAGCTCTAGCCTTTAACACTGATAAGTTCATCATCGGCTTATACTTCATCTCAAGCGCTACGCCAGTAGAGTTGCCAAAATCCTTATCATTAAGGTTGACAATCATAGATAGCTGGTACAAGTTATCTATGATCCGATTAATTAAATTCTCCTGTGTCGTATCAGCATTAGGCTTGCTAAGAAAATCCACATCTAGTTGCTCAACTGGATCATCTTCACTATCTGAAGATTTTAAATTGATAATTCTGTAATCTCTTAATTTTTTAAGAGCCTCATCGTTTAGCAAAGCCCCGAGAACCTTCATGTAAGCGTCAGCGAAATAATCAACATCGTTAGACTTCTCACTAAGTGCCTTATCAAGCTCATCAATAAGTGTAATCACGTTAGCAATTACACTCAATCGTTCATCATTTTCCTTAATTTCAACAATTGGAAGTAAGCCAAACGGGTTAACAATACGATTTCCTAGCGAATTATTATTATCCCCGCTATTAAATTCATACTGATAGCGTGCAGAATACAAGGTAATAGAATATCTACCAGCTAATCCTATTTTGGAATATCTGACAGCATATAAAGGATTGTGGGCCACTGTAGAGTCATAAATAACAAAGCACTCTGTGGGTGGTGCATCTGTTACATATATCTCTTGATTTGCACCATAAACATAAGCATATGTTTTTCCATAAATCGCTGACTGTTTCCAAAGTTTGGTAAATAGAGTATCCATGCTTCTAGCTCTGTTGAATTCGGATAAGCTTGTATTAGCTACATCTTCCTGAAGAGTAATCTGGATAGGCTTACCTACCGCAAAACCCGTATAGGTATCAATAAGCTTTTTGGCATAATTATTAATCAATCGATTGTCAGGTTTATCATTTGGCTTAGCATCCGCTCTGATAATACCTTCTGCTTGTGACTTATAATAATGCCGATATTTACGCCAATTAGTGGCTAATCGCTCATTTTCTTCGACAAATCGCATAACATCTGATCTGCTGATAATATCTTCCCCAGCGTAGAAAACATTCTAAGCCAAGTAATCAAACTGATCTTATAAATACTTACTACTCGCTTCTTCCTTACATTCCAGCTCGTGATCGAAAAATATTTCAGAAAATAACTTTCGACTTTTTAAATAGCAAGCCAGTATCAACGTCACTTATTTTTGAAGTAGTAGATGTTATAAATAAGGAGCTATCCAATATACCGAAAAAATAATCCAAATAATAATGCAATAGGGAATGTACCAATATAAGAAATGTGATTCACTTATTTTATCTAGAATTCTCATTCCAAAACTCGCTAGAATAATAGTGATTAGTAAAATTACTGAGTACAGTACTCCTGTTTGTAAGGCTGACATTATTCATCTCTTTTCTATTTGATATTTTTCTCTCTTAACTCGTCTAAGTTAATTTGCAATGCATCTGCAATCTTGCAAGCATTTTTAAAACTCGGATCTGTCTTTTTGAATTTGTATTCTTTAAGTGTTCCTTCTGGAACTCCACTTATTTTTGAAAATTTAACAAGAGACCATTGTTTTTCGTCCAAATATTTTTGAATTTTATTCCATTCCATATAGTGCTAATCCTTTTTAAATCGGATATTTATTTAAAAATAAAATCCATTGGAATTTGATAAATTTTTGACATTTTTTTAGCTAAACCTAGCGTGATTTTGTCTTCATCATTTTCCAAACTGGATAAGGTTTGATATGACAGTCCTAACTTTTTAGCTGCTTCCTTAAGAGTTAAATCAGCATTAACTCTTGCTGCTTTTGCTGTTATTTTCGGCATTTTGCGCCTCCTTTTGTTTAATTTGAATTTGTAGGCGCATCCCTTCTCTTTTTGCCTTAATTAATCTGATTCGATAATAGCACCATGCTATAAATAAGATAATTGCGAGAACTAAGGCAGTAATTTCAATTGCTTTCATAATTTTCTCTTGCTATGATTAGAGCGTACACTAAGCGGGCGGTATTCCCGCCTAGTGTTCAAGCTAGTTCTTGTTACCAAGTTCTCGCTTGAGTTTTTTGTTTTCTAGCTCTTGGTTAATAGCTTTAGCTCTTTCAAATCGTACCTTGTAGAAGCCATATGCTAAGCCAAGGGCTATTATTATGCTCTCAATCATGCCTTTCTCCTTTCTAGTGTTAAGGTCTTGCTTGACCTTACATAAATATAATACACCGGATTAAATCGGAATACAAGCTTTTTTTCGTATTTTTTTGAAAAAATGGTAAAATATAGTTGAATTTAATTCGGAGGAAAATCGATATGGGGCGTAGCAACTTAACACCTAGTGAATTAGAAGCTAAGAAAATTATATCGTCAAATTTAAATAATCTTCTCTTACAAAGTGGATTAAAGAAAATAGATATCCAAAAAGAAACGAATATTCCAAGAAGTACTATTAGTGACTATTTTGGTGGGAAAACTCTCCCATCTGAAGAAAACGTTGAAAAACTCGCTAAATTCTTTAAAGTAGACAAATCAGAAATAGACCCACGTTTTGCTACTAAGCCTAAAACAATGGCTGATAACCATGACCTCGATGCCATGCTTGACAACGCCCACTCTTACGATGGTAAACCACTAGATGACCATGATCGTGAGCTAATTAGACAATATTTAAAGGCTCTTCTTAATAAATAGATCAAGGTGAGTATTATGGATAGCCATTTAAAATACTTACTTAAAAAATATAATCTTCATCTTCAATATGGTCCCTCTCACGAAAAAGGATGCATTGTAAAAACTCCTGACGGCTTTCCCGACTTATTAATGGTCAAAGAAGGATTATCAGATGAAGAAACTGAAAAAGTTATCTTACATGAAGTTGGACATGCTAAAAACGATGACTATAGCCACCGTGATTATAAATATAGCTATGTTACGAGAGTAGTTTGTGAAGATTGTGCTGATGATTTCGTTATAAAGGAAAGAATCAGACAATTTATTGCTTTAAACAATGAACCTAGCCAAGCAAACTATGTTGATTTGGCACATAGTATAGGAACAAACGATTACGACAAAGTTAGGTCAGAATTATTAAGGTACATCGCTAAGAAGAAATAACAAGCCTAACTTTAGATTTAAAAAGGGGTATTATTTTATGATATATGAATACGGTGGTATCGGCATTTATCCTAAGCATACGGTTATGGGGGTTGTGTCCTTCAAAATTCTAAATAGTAATAATGAACAAATTTATCAAATAAATATTAACGATACGCAAAATACAGTTACTATCAAACTAAATGTCATCGCAAATATCCTCCCAAGTTTTCTTGATACTTTAGATGGTAAAGATTTTGCTCGAGTTTACTTAGATGTATCGGCTCATGGCGCTGCTGTAGCATTTCAATATATTGATCTTCCTATTTCTCAAATTAAGCAAGAAAATACTAATTTAGTAAATTTAACTTATGAATTTACAGTCCCTTCAAATTTGAGTATTAAAAATAGTACTACAGAAAATTCTACATTCAAATTATCATCAATTGATATTAGATTAGCATTCTCAAATAAGTCTCATCATGAGATGGGATTTGGTGAAACAATGCGTATAGGTACATTTATAAGCACAAGAATTATGGTGAATTAATATGAGTAAGAAAGACAATGTCATCATACCGACCGCATTTACAGACGTTAATCATGCCGATCCAGGAACAGTGCCAACTAATCGCCAGATAAGCGATAATGATGGTACAGGAGGTGACAACATGAACGATAAATATGTCACACATGAAGAATTAGAACTAAGTAATGAAAAAATATTGCATCATATAGATAATAAGTTTGCCGAAATGGATAAAAGATTTGCTGAAATAGATACAAAAATAGATCTAAATACTGAAAAGGTTAATACTAAGTTTGCTAATCAAAAAGTATGGATTATTTTAACCCTAATTTCAGTCTTTGCTTCAGCCGCTGGAATTATTACTTTCATTTCTAATATTCTTAAATAATTTTTTACACGTTAATATAATTTTTTCCTTTTGACACCAAGGCGTATTGAAAGAATTTAATACGCCTTTTTACGTCCAATACCTGATCGACGCTAAAAGCTGCTTGGAGGAAAATGTTGAAAAAACTTATTGTTCGTCGTTTAATTGGTGGTCTATTATTAGCTATTTTCGGTTTTTATATTCTTTACAGAGGCATTAATTTATCTATACTTGGTGTACGTTATAATATTAAAAGCATAACAAGTACAGGTGGCGACTGCATTATCTTAGGCGGTGTAAGTGCACTAGTAGGAACTGTTTTAGCAAGTACGAGCTATATGTTTCAAAAAAAATGGCTTGATTATACCCTTACTATTATTGAAACAATTGGAATTGTAATTTGGATGATAGAAATTTCACTTCCAGGATCTGAATATGGGAGTTTAGTTTGGATAGATACTTTAATAGCGGCTGCCTTATTAATTATATCTATTCCTTGGTCTAAAAATGGTTATAAAGAAATGCCTTATAATATGAAAAAACCAGTCAAAGAATCTCGAGTAATAGTATCTTCATCTAAAGACCTAGATCAAATCACAAAACTAAAACAGCTCTTAGATGCTGATGCAATTACTCAAGAAGAGTTTGAATCTAAAAAGAAAGAAATTTTAGATCGCCTATAACCAGTGTAACAACTGGTTTTATTTTCAAGTTTATTTGAACATCAGTTCCCTTGGAAAGGAGGTGAACTAAAATGCCTAGAAAAAAAGATAATGAAATTTATACTTATAAATTAAAATCCGGGAAAGTTAAATACGGCTTCAAAACATATATCGGTAAAAATGAAGAGAATGGTAAAAGCGTTAAAGTGACCCGTCAAGGTTTTTCTACCAGAAAAGAGGCTGAACAAGAAAAATATAGATTGAAAGTTGCTGGGGGCACTGCAGTTGCCAATGAGCATCAAGAATTTCAAGAAAATAAAACAGTACAAAATACATGGAAAGCTTTTCACGAGTCTCAAAAATTAGTTGTGCGCCCTTCTACCTTGCTACGTAATAACACCATGTATAAAAAGATTAAAGCAGAGTTTGGAAATGCTTATATAAATAAAATTGACCCTGACCATTTACAAAATTGGATTAATGAATTGGCAAAAAATTATGTTGAATTTAAGCCAATAGTTAATTTATTGCATCGGCTCATAAAACTAGCACTTCTTAAGGGCTGGGCTACGGATGATCCTTTTAATCGAGTAATTATTCCTAAAAAAGGCAAAAAGTCCAATCATGATAGCAAAGATAATTATTATGAAGAAGATGAGCTGAAAGCATTCCTCAATGCTGCAAAAAAGGTTAGCCCTAAAATTTATGCATTCATGTTTACTAGTGCTTCATTAGGATTAAGACGTGGTGAAACTTTTGCATTAAAATGGACAGACATAGATTTTGATCAAAAAACCATTTATATTTCTAGAACTGTATCTACTACTGAAGATGGCAAAAAATAATCGGTCCTACAAAAACCAACGATAAGTATCGTCGAATTGACGGACTCCCAATGTCTGATAAACTAGTAGATGTATTGAAAAATTATAGAGAAAACTTTAGTAATGCTGAATCAGACTTTATCTTTTGTAATCGTTCAGGTGATTACTACAATACTTCTATCACCAATTCATGGTTAGATAAAATTTACAAAGAAAATCCTGACCTAAAGAGAATTACTACTCACGGTTTGAGACATACGCTAGCCTCTCTGCTTTTTGAAAGTGACCAAACTATCAATCCACAAGAAGTCCAGTATATGCTCGGCCATAGCGATGTTAAGACCACCTTGGATATCTATACAACTGTTACAAAAAAGAGAAAAGATAGACTCAAGCGTTCAGTAAATTCTCTTAAAATTTAATTTTTACGTACTTTTTACGTAGAAAATAATTGCATAAGAAGTATTTCTTACTTTATAAGTGCGTAAAAGCTTGATAATACAATATTCTTAAAAGAAATTATTTTAAACAATCATATTAATTATTGGATTGAGGAAATTTAATGAAGAAAACTGCGCGTGCCCATACTAACATCGCCTTAATTAAATATTGGGGAAAAGCTAACTCCGCTTTAAAGACCCCATTAATGTCTAGTCTTTCAATGACGTTAGATGCTTTTTATACTGATACTACATTTGAACATGATTCTTCATTAACTGAAGATACCTTTATTTTAAATGAGCAGAAACAATCATTAGAAGATAGTAAGCGAGTTTTTAATTATATTCATTTATTACAAGAAAAGTTTGGCGTTACTGACCACTTTACAATTCGGTCTACAAACCATGTTCCTACTTCTGCTGGACTTGCTTCCTCAGCATCAGCTTTTGCAGCTCTTGCAACAAGCTTTGCTGCAAGCTATGGATTAGATCTTTCTAAAAAAGAACTTTCAAGACTTGCACGCCTTGGGTCAGGCTCAGCTACCAGATCAATTTATGGCGGTTTTGTTGAATGGAAAAAAGGATTTGATGATGAGAGTTCTTATGCGGTTCCAATTGATGAAAATCCCGATCTTGATCTTTCTCTACTAGCAGTCGAAATTAATACAAAGCAGAAAAAAATTTCCTCAACAAATGGAATGCAGTTAGCCCAAACTTCTCCTTTTTATCAGCCTTGGTTAGCCCGAAACGAACAAGAAATTGCAGAAATTAAACAAGCTATCCAAAATAAGGACTTCACTAAGATTGGTGAACTTAGTGAACTAAGTGCTAACGAAATGCACGCTTGCAATTTAACCGCTAAAGAACCGTTTACTTATTTTGAGCCAGAAACTATTAAAATCATTAAATTAGTTGAAGAGTTAAGAAAAAATGGCATCGAATGTTACTATACAATTGATGCCGGTCCAAATGTAAAAATTCTCTGCACCTTAAGAAATAGAAAAGATATTATTTCTGCTGTTCAGAAAACCTTGACTAATGTTAAAATAGTCGTTGCGAGTTTCGGCCCAGGCGTTACTCTGCTTTAGTAATTTGAAAATAAAAAGATTAGAGGAATATTCGTTGATTACAGAACAAGCACCAGGAAAGTTGTATATTGCGGGAGAGTATGCAGTTCTTGAGCAAAACTGCCCTGCTATTTTAGTTGCGGTAAATGAATTTGTACGTGTTTCAATTGCAAAAAGTACAGGTACACGTGGGTTAATTCATTCTAAACAGTATTCTCAAGATTCAATTCACTGGATTCGTAAAGGTAACCAAATGGTTATTGATAATCGTGATAATCCGTTTGAATACATTTTATCTGCTATTAACTTTACAGAACGTTTTTGTCTTGAACAAAAAGTTCCAATGTCTTTATATGACCTACATGTTAATTCAGATCTTGATTCAGCCGATGGTAAGAAATACGGTCTTGGCTCTTCAGCTGCTGTAACAGTTGCTACAGTGAAGGCTATTCTTAATTTTTATGGATTACATTGTACAAAAGATCTTATTTTTAAACTTTCTGCTATTTCTCACTACAGCGTTCAAGGCAATGGTTCTGCTGGTGATATTGCGGCTAGTGTCTATGGCGGTTGGCTGGCTTATCAAACTTTTGATAAAGCATGGCTTAAGAAAGAATTAGCTACTAAATCGCTTAGCGAAGTTTTAAATGAAGCTTGGCCTGGTCTGAAGATTCAATTATTAACTCCTCCAGAAGGACTAGACTTGGTAATTGGCTGGAGTCAAAAACCTGCTTCAACTTCTCAATTAGTTGATAAAACAAATGCAAAGAAAAAGTTTATTAAGACTCAATATGATACTTTTTTAGATGAATCACGAAAATGTGTCCTTGATATGATTAAGGGCTTTAATGAAAAAAATATTTCTTTAATTCAAAAACAAATTCGTTTAAACCGTGAATTATTAAAAGACTTTGCATCTCTTAATCATATTGCTATCGAAATTCCACGTTTAACTAAATTAATAGATATTGCCGAACAATTTAATGGCGCTGCTAAGACTTCCGGTGCAGGAAATGGTGACTGCGGCATTGTGATTGCCGATGAAAATACTGATATTCAAGAGATGAAAAATAATTGGCGTAAAAATGGAATTATGCCATTAAACTTTCTAGTTCACTCAATTGCTTAACAGGAAAAAATTATGTCACAAAGATCTCAAAGAAAAGAAGAACATCTAGCACTAGCTAAGATGTTTTTTAATAGTAATAAAGATAATGATTTTAATCATGTTCATTTAATCCGCCCTGCTCTTCCAGAAAGCGCAGTAAATAAAAATAGTATTTCAACTGAAATGTTTGGTCACAAAATTAGTGCTCCATTCTTTATTAATGCAATGACTGGCGGCTCCGACACTTCCTATATCATCAATCAACGTTTAGCAAAAGCAGCTGCTGCAGAAAATATTCCGATGGCTTTAGGATCCGCTAGCATTCTTGAGAAAGAAATTGATCAAATAAAGAGCTTTGAAGTTGCACGTCAAGAAAATCCTGATGGACTAATTTTTGCAAATGTTAATCCAACTACTGATCCAAAAGTAGCTCAAAAGATTGTTGACGCTTTAGATGCAAATGCATTACAGATTCATCTTAATAGTGTTCAAGAAGCTGTAATGCCTGAAGGCGATCGAGATTTTCATTGGATAGATAATCTAAAAGAAATTAGAGATACAGTTGATGTGCCAATCATTATTAAGGAAGTTGGAATGGGAATTGATCCTGAATCTCTTCGTACCCTTTTGATCAATGACTTTTCAATTATCGATTTAGGTGGAAGTGGCGGAACTAATTTTGCGCAAATTGAAAATGAAAGACGAAAGACTCAAAAATTAAACTTTTTAGAAGATATTGGCCTTTCTACTGTTAAAACACTGCTTGCAGCACGTACTATCCCCGTTAATAAAACTATTATTGCAGCTGGTGGCATTACAAATGCACTGGATATTTTTAAGTCTTTAGTTTTAGGTGCACAGTACGTTGGTATTGCAAACTATTTCTTGCAGTATGCTAGCCAAGATTCTGAGACTTTAATTGCTGCTATTCAAAACTTAAAATATGAATTGAAATTGTTAACTGCTCTATTTGGGTTAGATCATATTTCTAAAACAGATGAAGTTAAATATTATTTGGACACAGACCTTTACAATTTTACTCGACAACTCTATAATTAGTGCTATTTCTTTGGATGGCTGCTTACAGCAGCCATCCTTTTTGTTTTATTATGTTATTAATGTTAAAGTAACAATTTTATTAATTTAAATATAAAAGTAAAAAAGTTCATTAAATCAAATTTTGATCTATACCAAATTTAATTTAATGAACTTCATCCTACTAAATATCCAAAGTTAATTGATATTGGCTTTATTCTTTTATCAAATGAATTTCGCGATCAAATAATTCATGCATTTCTTCAGTAAAATTATGAGCAATAAATACAATTGTCGCTTTACTTTTTAATAATTTGTCTAAAATATCAATCGTTCCATTTTGATCAATCGCACTCGTCCCCTCATCAATTAAAATAATATCACTCTCATGAACTTGAGCCCTTGCTAAAACAATTTTTTGCCTCTGTCCTCCAGAGATGTTTAATTTATCAAGATCCAGTTTTTTATTAATTCCCTCATCAAATTTTTGCAGATCAGCTGATAAATTTACTTCTTTTACTGACTTTTCAACCTTATTATCTAACTTATTGTTAAACATAGTAATGTTTTCTTTAATTGAAGCTGGGAATATAACTGGATCTTGCGGTAAGTATCCAATTGTTTTCAAATCTGGATTAATCTCATTTCCATCCTTATCTTCAAAAATAATCTTCCCAGCACTGGGTGCTAATTCTCCCAATATCAATTTAAACAGAGTTGATTTACCAGTACCAGAATCTCCTGTTAAGAGAATCTTTTCACCTTGATTAATCTGAATATCCGGATAACTTAGTTTTTCGCCATTTGGAAAATTGAGTCTTAATGATTCTGTTTTAATTACAGTAGGCATATTTGTTTTTTGCTTATCTGAAACTTGAACTTTTTCCGCTGCTTCATTTACTTCTTCAATTAGACTCTTTACTCCCTTCATTTCTCCCCTAGCCTGAGAGATTTCATTAATTGCTTGATTTAAATAAAATCTGAAATTTCCCACTATTAATAGAGTACTCATTTGTACTAAGCCATTTTTGACTAAAAATCCAGTCAAAACAAATATGACCAACCCAAACAATGCAGAAGCTATCCCGTTAATCGCATTAAGTAATTTAGTATAAGTAGTTTGCTTAACAGTTGCGTCTTCAAGTTTTTTACTAGCATTTTGAGTGATAGAAAATAGCTTTGCACCAGCTGCAAATTGTCTTAATTGATCTAAACCGCGTAGCCAGTCATTTAAAGTATCTAAATATATTTCATTGTTAGTCGAAATAAGTTTATTAGCTTTTTGGAGTGGTTTTTCAATCAATTTTGGCAAAGCTAGAGAAATGGCTACAATTATACAAATTGTAATTAAGAGAGTCCAACTTAACATAATTAAATATATGATAATTGCAATAAGTTGAACAACTCCAAAAATTAGATTTAGAAGAGAGCCATAGTAATTATCATTAATTAATTCTAAATCATTAGTTAGCCTATTTTGAATTTTTGAAACCGGATGATCTCTATCATCATGGAAATAATGATCTACTATCTTTTCTCTTACACTATTATTTAAATCTTGCGTTTGAGCAAGAAGTAGATATTGGGTCAAACTAAATAGTGCATAAAACATTATACACACAGTTAAACTAATAGCTGAAATTATCAAAAAATTTGGTAAATTTCTTGAAAGAATAATACTCGTCTCTATTTGAACTAAGGCCGTCATCGCAATTGTTAAAAGAGGAGAAAGAATAGCTAAAATTGAAAACAGAAAAAAACGTGCCCTATTAATTCGAATAAAATTTCTTAAATTCATTATTCCTCTTCCCCTTTCTTAGCTAACTTTATTTCTTGATCAAACTTAGCTCTTAACTCTGGTGTAAAATTATGGGCAATCATTAAAATTGTCTGATCAGTTTTTAGCAACGCAGTAATAATCTCTTCAGTAGCTTTTTGATCAATTGCACTAGTTACCTCATCCATTAATACAAATGGTTGATGATAAATTTCACTTCTAGCTAATACGATCTTTTGTCGTTGGCCTCCGGATAGATTATTTTTCTTTAAATTAACTTCTGTATCAATTCCAGAAGGCATTTTATCTAAATCATTTTTCAGTTCAACATTATTAATAACATTCATTAATTGTTTTTCTGTTCTTTTAACAAACATCGTTATATTATCTTTAATTGAAATCGGAAAAACTATTGGATCTTGCGGTAAATAACCCAGGCTAGCATTGGTTATTGGTCGACTTTCCTTATCAAAATAAGTGATCTTACCACATTTAGTCTCAATTTTCCCCAACAATGCTTTAAATAAGGTGGACTTCCCTGTTCCCGAATCTCCAGTTAAAAGTACTTTTTCACCAGGCTTAATAGTGAAATTTGGATAAGTGAGAGTCTCACCTTCATCGTATGTGACTTTCAAATTTTCAACCGATACACCATAGGCAGCTGTCTTTACAGGCTGCTTTTCTTTTTTGCGTAAAGTTAAAATTTCCTCTCTTAATGTTTTAGTTGATTTAACTAAAGTAATTGAATGGGTAATTTCCCAAACTGCTGAAAAGATAGCTGATCCAAATGCACCTGCTACAGCAAATTCCCCAAAAGAAATAATATGATTTAGGAATAAAATTCCTGCAAAAAATGATATTCCTATTTGTGCTAAGGCATTTCCGAAACCATTGAACAAGTAGGAAGTCGTTTGGTATCGATAGTTTTTCTTATTTGCCTTAGTGTAATCGTCACTGGCCTTATGCAGCTGTCTTCTCAATCTCTCATATGCACTAAAGCGTCTTAACTCTTGCAGTCCACCAAACCAATGTTCAATCGTATTTAGCAACTTTTCATTTTTATCATTTACTTTCTTAGTTGCCTGAGCTGTTTTCTTTTCCATAATTTTCGGTAGAAGAAAATTAATCCCTAGTAATATCGCACTAACTAAAATTAAGCTCCAGTTCATAGTAAACAACAAAACAACAGCAATTAAAATTTCAAGAGTTCCACTCAAAATTGATACCCATGGAGTAGCAAAATTAGTAGTTAATAGCTTAAGATTTGCTGTTAATTGATTTTGCATTTTGGAAGTTTTTTCAGCTTCTGAAGAAGCATAGTAATGCTCAATAATTTCTTCTCTAATCTTATGAACATAGTCTTGGGTTTGTCTTGTGAAAGCAACTGTTGCAATTGGTAATAAAACTGCTGTCCCTATTTCCATCCCAGCCTGAATAAAAGTCCAAAAAAGATATCCATTTAAGTTACCTTTAAGAATATTGTTTAATGAATCTTTAAAAAGATATTCTCCCATTGAACCCGCAACTGCATATAAAATATACAAACAAAAAATCAATATTGAACGGGGAACATTAATTTTAACCAACTCTTTAAACGTCATTATTTGTCCCTCCTATTTTTATTTGTTATTAATTATACTAATGTTTTTTTAATTTACAATCATATTTTTATAAGCGGACAAATTTATGACCTAAGTGGTATATTTTCGGACTCAACGAGTATGCTATACTTATTTTATCTATGATAAATCGAGGTGATTACTAAGTGTTTATTCTAAATAACTTAGGATTAAGCTTAAAACTGAACTATTTTCTTTCAGTTATTAAGCTATATTTAATAAACAACCCCAAATTTGATGAAAGTTTGGGGTTTGTTAACTAATATCTAGCTATCTTTTCCCTAAACTTTCATGTACTCAATAAATTTAAGTATTAAAAGGAACGGGAAAATGACTAACAAAAATAACTATAATATTATAAATCTCTTAATTGGCCGGATCGGAACAAATGTTGCTGACTCTCTTTTCTATATGGCAATATTGTGGTACTTTAAAACCCATTTTAATTCACCAATGCTTCTTTCAGTGATATTCATAGCTGAATCTAGCATTGATATGTTTTCGTTTACTTTAGGACCTATAATTGATCGTATAGATATCAAAAAAGCATTAAAATTAGTGACAATTACTCAAGCAATGCTGAGCATAATCATTATTCCGCTATTTAATAATCAAAAATTGCACTTTTTAGGAATTACATTTTTGATAGTAGTCTATGTTTTGTCAACTATTGGATCAACACTAATCTATCCTGCGGAAGATAAGATACTGCCCAATATAGTAGAAAAGAAAGAATTACCTAAAGTTAATGGGATCTTTCAAATGTCTTATCAAACTTTAGAATTATTTCTCAATGCTGGAGCAACAATTCTAATTACCTTTTTATCTATAAAAAATACAATTATTATTTCAGCATTAGTATTTGCATTTGCACTTTTGTTCTACGCGCGTTTACACTTTAAACTTCCAAATGCCTCATCACCTGAAGGTAATACTAACTATTTCAAAGATTTAGTAAGTGGTTGGCAAGCATTACGCACTAATAAAAACATTTTAATTTTAATCTTGCCTTTTGCTCTAACTAACTTATTTTATGGAATATCATCTGTTGGTTTACCTTACTTTGCCACCAAATACTTAAACAATAGTGCACTTAGCTATGGAAGTTTAGAACTTGCCTCTTCAATTGGAGGATTACTAGGCAGTCTTATCGTACAGCGACTTTACGTGAGAGACAGCCAACTAAGACTATTAATTGTCACTTGCTTAATGCTATCTGGATTAGCAATTGTTTTAGAAGTAATAACTGCCCCAATCTGGCCTGTTTTAATTCTAATATTTGCCCTATGTAGTACTTTCTGGATTAGCATTATGAACATTAATTTTAAAGTTCTAGTTCAAGAAAGTTTTCCTTCTAGTTTATTAGGACGAATTATTACGATTAACAGCAGCATTGTTAATTGCATGATTCCGATTGGATCATTTTTAGGAGGATTTATTGTTAAAAAATATGGTGCTAGGACCGCCATTAACCTTGAAGGACTGGCTCAGCTAGTGACAGCTGTCTTCTATCTAATAATATTTTTAAAAAGAAAAAGAGCATAAATGCTCTAACTTAAGGAGTGTTCTAATGAGTAATAAAAAAGTAAAAATTAATAATGCTGAAGTAAAAACAAGAGTAGTTTTCTATCGTCCAAGTCAATGATTAATTTTAATTTAGAAAAGAGATTTTTATGGCGCAAGATTTGATTACTACAGTTACAACAAAAAATGATTTTAAACAGGCATTTAACAGTACTCATCTTAATGCCTCCGACACAGTTATTGTCCATACAGCATTAAGTAAGTTTTATTATGTTCCGGGCGGTCCTGAAACTGTCATCCTAGCACTTAAGGAGACAATAAGTAAAGGAACAATTATGATGCCCTCAGAAGTTTCGACAAATTGTGATCCAGCAAGCTGGGAGTATCCTCCAGTTCGTTCTGATCTAATTCAAACAATTAGAGATAATATGCCACCCTATGATCCAATAACTTCAGCTACTGAGGGGCTTGGAGTAACACCTGAATATTTCCGAACTCTGCCTGATGTAGTTAGAAGTAACCATCCCTATCTACCAATCGCAATTTGGGGTAAAAATAAAATTCAAATAGCCCAAAAACAACCATTAAATCTTCCATACGGCATTAATAGTCCCTTAGATTATCTCTACAAAAATAACGGTAAGATAATTTTTCTAGGAACAGATTATGAAACTTGTACTGCCCTTCACTATGCAGAATCGACAATTAATCGGCCAACCGAAACATGTTTAGCTGCTACTGGTATTGATGAGCAAGGTAAAACTACCTGGACTGAATATCAAAATGTTGATCTAGATTCTTATGATGATTTTAATGATCTTGGATTAGCTTTCGAAAATCAGTATTCAGAGTACTTTAATCAAGTCCGCTTGAACAGTAGCTTTGTCAAAGTCATTGAAATGAAACCTTTAATCGACTTTGCGAGAGACTGGTTTAAAAAGAAAGATAGTAATATATAAACAAAAAAGTAGGAATAAATCCTACTTTTTTCTATTTATAAGTTTCTTCTTTACAAAAATTCTATACCTTATACGATAACTGTCATCGTAGCAGCTCCGATAATGATAGCCAAACCAATTAAAGTAACTACCATTTCTTTCTTAGTCTTCCTTTCATGCAAGAACCAGATTCCGGTTAGAGTTGCTAATACTACAGATGTCTGTGACAAAATAAATCCAGTTGCTAAACCATTCATATTTGGTTGAGCTGAAATTAAATATGTCAATGCAGCAAATGCAAAGAAAAATCCAGAGATAATTTGTTTGTAAGAAACGCTTTGAGCTAAAGCACTTCTTCGGTTTGGTTCTTTAACTTTTAAGTAAACTGCATAACAAATAGCAACTACGCACATTCCAATAGCTTGCGGTAAAAATGCTTTGGATCCATCAATTTTAGCAGCTTGAGGAGCTGCAGAATATGCCCAATATCCAATTTCACCAATTAATAAAATGATTACGGCTTTTCTTAACTTAGCACTGTTTTCATCAGTTTTATGTTCACTCCAGGTTGTCATCCAAGCACCTAAAATGATCAGAGCTAATGCAAGAAAACCTACTAACTTATCACTCGTACTTGGCCAATCTCCTAAAGCAAATACTCCCCATAAAGAAGTACCTAATAACTGAAAGGCAGTTGTAATTGGCATTGCACGCGATGATCCAACCAAAGTAAAAGAATGAAAAGTAAGAATCTGCGCACTAGCCCAGCCTATTCCAGAGATAATTGACCAGATCAAAGCAGCACCGCTAGGCAACGCTATTCCTTGAACTAAGTTATAGACTAAAGCAAAGATAAAAGTACCAAATGTAGTACCAATAATTTGATTTACTGGTTTACCACCAATTTTTGAGGCAATTGTTGGAAACAAGCCCCATCCAAGTAATGGCCCTAAACCAATTAATAAAGCTATTCCATTCATACACTAAACTTTCCTTAAAATATAAAAGTAATTGTAGTTTACATACGCAATTACTTTTATAACTAAATATTTACTTTAAAAAACTACTCCACTTTCCAAAATTACATTAGAATATGGAGTTTCTTCACCAGTTCTAATAAATGCTTTAGAAGACTTTAAATCCTTCTTTAGTTCTGAATGAGGAATAAATTCAATCTCAACATTCGGAACTGCCTTCTTAATAGCTTCTAATTGCTTTGGATTTTCAGTTTTAATTTCCTCTGCAACATACATTTTTTGAACTTCTAATTCTTTCAAGACTTCTTTTAAAACATCAATAAACGATGGCAAGCCTGAACGTACAGACAAATCAATCTTTTCAGTTTCAGCTGGAACTGGAGTACCAGCATCCCCAATTCCCAGCCAATCCATGTGACCCATGTCAGCTATTACTCTTGAAATATTAGAATTCATTACGCCAGTTTTTTTCATAGTTATTAATCCTTTTCTTAAAACGTATTTACTAATATTCTAATATATCTTTTTAATATTAACACTTTTAAAGCAGTTTAGGTACCGAATTTATTTCACTCGCTTCTTCCCCTCTCTCCTTAGTCTTATATAAAAACCACCTAAGAGTTCTTAGGTAGTTCTATACTTATTGGATTATTTTACTCGTCAAAAAAGATTTTTGTATTTTCCATCAAATTATACATTTTCTGGATTATTGCGTTCTGGACTCATCATATCAACATCTAAATGAATATAAATATAATCAAAATTATTTTCTTTAATCCATTCCTTAGCCCTTTCAAAATTCAGAATATTTCCTTTTTCAATCGTATACTTAAGCATACCTTTTTATCTCTCTGTAAAGAAGATTACTACGCATCATTACATGTTCATGGTAAAAAATATTGGGATTAGAAGTATTAGAGTAGACATCGAGCCAAATTAATCCTAATTTTCATCATTAGAAATTCATTCCTTTTAATTGTATGATAAAGTCTATAGCAACTAGAGAGTCAAGAAAAGAATATATTTTCAATTGGAAAATATCTGAAGTTGTCTACAAACTTTTACTTGATGACTTAATAGATATTCTATAGATTTATTAAAGGAACTTTGAATACAAATTTTCTGCTCTAAAGTAGTATTTTTTGAAAGGAGCGCTTTCATTAGTGACAAATATTATTAACGGCCGTCAAATTGCCAAACAACTTAATCAGGAAACCAAAACCAGAGTTGATAAATTAAAAGAAGAAGGGATAATTCCAGGAATTGTAGTTATTCTTGTAGGAGATGATCCGGCTAGTGTAATTTATACACGTAATAAACAGAAAAATGCTGAAAAGTTAGGCATGAAATCTATCTTGAGGAAATTTCCAAAGGATGTCAGTCAAGCTGAAGTTTTACAAGCAATTCATCACTATAATGATGATCCAACTATTCACGCAATTTTAATTCAGCTTCCTTTACCTAAGCATCTTAATCAAACTGAACTAATTGAAGCAATTGCTCCTGAAAAAGATGTGGATGGTTTTAATTCAAAAAACGTTGGAAAACTCTATAACAATGAAGAAGGGCACTACCCCGTTTCTTGTACTTCCCGCGGAATTATGACTTTGCTTCATACTTACTTAGATAAAATTGAAGGCTTAAATGTCACAATTGTCGGCCGCAGTATCTTAGTAAGTCGCCCTCTTCAATCGCTCCTCATTAATGAAAATGCGACCGTCACTATGGTGAGTTTACACACTGATAATATCGATTATTACACTAAACATGCTGATATTTTAGTTGTGGCTACTGGCAAACCTAATTTGATTAAAAAAGATCAGGTTAAACCTGGTGCAACCGTGATCGATGTGGGAATTAATCGAATGGCAAATCATCATTTAGTTGGGGATGTCGATTTTGATGATGTCAAAGAAGTCGCTAAAAATATCACCCCAGTTCCTGGTGGAGTAGGTCCAATGACTATCGCAACTTTAATGCAACAAACTGTCGATTTGGCTGAATGGAATAAATAGAAAAAGACGTTAAACAGTATTATATTGCTTAACGTCTTTTTATCTTCTACTACTTTCTCTATCTTAATTGATTCAAGCTAGAATCAAAGATTTGTTTAATGGTCTGTGAATCATGGTAGTCAAAAGATTGACCAAGATTTTTACTCTACCTTTTCAAAAACTTCACATACCATCGGTGCCTGAGGATAAAATACTTTACCTGCTTCTCGATATTCCCAATCAAAAAAATCATCATGGGCTCGACGCCAATATTCATAACTTCGATCACCCTCACCTTCATGATAGGCGTGCTCTTTAGAAATCAAATTATAAGGAACGATTTCCACTACCTTATCTTGAATGACACAAACAGGTTCTTCTTTACTATTCAAAACAATACTCCACTCACCTGCTTGGGGTATTTTTTCATTTTTATCATAAAGTTCATAGGCAGATGTGGTAGCTGTTTTTATACCTCGATTTACCAACTCAGCTAATTCGTCTGCCTGCTGCGGCGTTGCACCAAAAGCCCATGCTTCTACCGGAGTATCATATTCTAAGTTATGACTTTGACAAAAATCTTGCCAAAATTGTTTCAGTTGCTTATTCATTTTTACCTAATTTCGTTAAAACTTTAGATCCAATCTCCAACCCCGCACTGTGAGATTCATACCCCCAGTCGCGTTCATCATAGTTTTCTATATCAGCCAATGTATCAGCAGTAAATAAAATTTGAGCGAAATCCACTTTTCTGAATTGCGCACAAGCTGCCAAAGATGCACATTCCATTTCAACAGTTGCAGCTCCTAATTGACGAAAATGTGCAACTTTCTTGGGCGTTTCTCTGAAGAAGCCATCAGTTGTCCAAGTTGTAATTTCATCATATTTAAGATTTAAAGTAGCTAATACATCTTCTACCCGCTTTAAGAAATTCTGATTCAAATCGATAAATTGACCTGGCTCCATATAATGAAAAGACGTTCCTTCATCGCGAATTGCCCGTTTGACTAGTAACATCTCATTTTCTGGTAAATCAGTTAACGCCCCCGCATTACCAACAGTTAAAACTTGTTTCACGCCATAACTAATCAACCAATCAAGTAATTGGACCGAAGCCGGTCCTCCAAGCGGTGCTTGACATAAAGTAAAATATTCACCGTTTAATTCAACTTCATAAATCTTAGGACTAAAAGATACTGACTCAAATTCACCTATAGTGCGGTGAAGATGTTGATCTAAAAAAGCATCAATTTCATTTTTAGGAACAAATGCGTAAAGCAAGCGTGAGTGAAAACGAAATGGTGCCTGATCATGATCTGGTTCAATTACTGCATGATGATTTGAGTCAAAGTTTAAAATAAATGGTTGTTCTGTTTTTTCTGTCATAATTATTTCTCCCTATTTTGGACTTAATTTACTTAGAACTTTAGATCCAATTTCTAATCCAATTCCATATGATTTACGTCCCCAACCTCGGCGATCGTAGTTTTCCATTTGTGCTAATGAGTCTCCGGTAAATAAAAGTTGAGCAAAATCTACTTTTCTAAATTGTGCACAGGCTGCTAAAGCTGCACATTCCATTTCAACCGTATCGGCTCCTAATTGACGAAATTGAGCAACTTTTTTTGGTGTTTCTCTGAAAAAACCATCAGTTGTCCAAGTCGTAATTTCATCGTATTTATAGCCTAATTCTAAAATTGCTCTTTCAACTTGAGACAAGTATGCATGCTCTAGTTCTACAAACTGACTAGGTTTTAAATAATAAAATGAAGTTCCCTCTCCTCGAATTGCCTTTGTAGGAATGAGCATTGTATTTTCTGGTAAATCATTTAATGCACCAGCATTACCAATCGCTAAAACTTGTTTAACTCCATAATTAATTAACCAATCAAGCAATTTTGTAGCCGCTGGGGCGCCTAATGGTGCTTGGCATAATGTAAAATATTTATTTTCAATTTTGACCTCATAAATTTTAGGTCTAAATGAAATAGTGCGAAAACTTCCTAAAGTGCGGTGAGGATATTGATCTAAGAAAGAATCAATTTCTTCTTTAGGAACAAAAGCGTAAAGTAACTTGGGATGAAAATGAAACGGTAAGTCTTCAAAATCTGGGTCAAGTACTGCATGGCGATTACCATCAAAATCTAAAATAAATGGTTGTTCTGTTTCTTTTTTCATTCTTATTCCCCTTACAATTTCTGTAATATCTTAAAGCAAATTTCTAATCCACGCCGATGCGAATTAGTTCCGCCGTCTCGTCGATCATAGACTAGTTCATTAGCTAAAGTATCAGCTGTAAACAAAATTTGAGCAAAATCTAATTTTCTAAATTGCGCACAAGCTGCTAGTGCTGAACACTCCATCTCTACTACGGATGCCCCTAAATCACGAAATTGCTTTACTTTTTTCGATGTTTCTCTAAAAAAAGCATCTGTAGTCCATGTCGTCACTTCATCGTATTTGTAATCTAGCTCAGTTATTACATTTTTTACCTGACTTAAAAATTCAGTGTTCAAATCGACCATTAGACTATCTTCTAAATAATGGAAAGAAGTTCCTTCATCTCTAATTGCCTTAGTGGGAATAAACATTTCATTTTCTGGTAAATCTACAAGTGCACCAGCATTTCCAAATGCTAAAACTTTCTTGACACCATATGCAATTAACCAATCAAGTAATTGTGTGGCGGCCGGAGCTCCTAAAGGAGCCTGACATAAAGTAAAGTATTCTCCGTTACTTTCAATTTCATAAATATCTGGTTGAAAGGAAATGGTATCATACGACCCTAACACTTTATGGGGAACTTGTTCTAAAAAATTATCAATATCTTCTTTAGGAACAAAGGCAAATAATAATTTAGAATGAAATTTAAAGGGTTGCTGTTCATAGTTAGGCTCAATAACAGAATGAGGATTACTATCCCAATCTAAAATAAATGGTTGTTCTTTCATAAAGTTTCTCTTCCTCCACTATTAAAGATAAAATATACTTTGACAAACAATTATTTTTACTAATTGAAAGACATAATCATTTCAGCTGAAATATCGCGGATTTCTTGATATCTCTCAAGATCAAAACTATCTTTTGCATATGTTAATCCAGCTTGTGCTAAGCTTTGAAGGCGCACAGCCCAATCAACAACTTTATCTGTCATTATTTTCACCACCTAAATCGAGTACTAACACAATTTCTTCCCCATCTTTTTCTCCATTCGGAACAAACCCAGCTTCTTTGTATAATTTTTCTGCCCAGTCGTTTCCAGGTACATAGGACAAATATATTTTTTCACCCTCACCTAGAGGATTTGTTCTTATATAATCAATAAGTTTATTTAGTGCTTTTTTGCCTAATCCTTTTTCTTGGTATCTTTGGTCAATCATAAATCGCCAGATACAATAATTATTACGAGCTACTCTTGGTGCGCCGTCCCAATTGAATACATTAAAGTTAATCATGATAAAACCAACTAATACATCTTTTTCATACACAGCAAAAGTTTCAACTCGTTCATTTTCATTCTGGGTAGCATAAGCTTCTAATAAACTAACTGTATTAGTCGCAATATATTTCTTTTGATTTGCCTTAACTTGAAGATTGGCAACATCCCATAGATTTTTGTTCGTTATCTTCTTAAATTCCATACCTGCTCCTCCTGATGTGACTCGTTCTTCAATACAAAGACTTTATGATCATTTTCATCATCTTTCATATATTCAAATCCTGCACGCTGGGCCACATGTTGACTAGCTAAATTATCTTGAGCCGTTCGTAAAATTAAAAATTCTAAATTTAGCTGTTTAAATGCATACTCAACTAAAAACTCAACAGATTTAGTCATAATTCCTAAATGCTGCACATCTCTAGAAAGCCAATAACCTACTTCACCTGATCTTTGATTCAATTCGTGCAAATCAATCATTCCACTAGGGACACCATCAACTAAGATAACTAAATTAAATGCCTTACCACCAACCATCTTTTCTTGAAACATTTTAATCGATGCAGCTTCATCTTGGGCAGAACCGATTTTTTCAACCCACTCTAAGTATTTAGAAAATTCAACAAAATTCTTTTGAAGTTGATCAAACAGAGAAGCGGCTTGCCAGACTTCTGGTAAAACTAATTCAATTTTCTTATTTCCAGTTGAAAAATTATGTAAAACAAATGCAATATATTTCATAAATGATGCTCCTCTTTTCTCAATGGTTGAATTACATTAAATTTTACTTAAGCATATTTAATATTTCAAGAGCAAAATCATAAAAAATATTCATAAAAAATAAGCAGCAATTAGTTAAATAATTACTGCTTATCGTAATAATATACTTTTATTTTATTAAAAACTCACTAACTAGTTTTAATACTTCAGGTCTGTTTTTTCCGTTAAACATGTGTCCCTCATCTGGAATTAAATGGAGCTCACTTTTAGGCAAAAGTGTATGGAATTTT
Source organism: uncultured Lactobacillus sp. (assembly GCF_948948975.1). Taxonomy (GTDB): domain Bacteria; phylum Bacillota; class Bacilli; order Lactobacillales; family Lactobacillaceae; genus Lactobacillus. The sequence continues at coordinate 123,917 of NZ_CARBVX010000002.1, forward strand.
CTTGAAGCATTAGGTGACACGACTTTATCTGCTAAGCCATGAATCAATAAAACTTCTCTATTATAATGTTCCGCGGTTTGATAAATCGGTAATAGTTGAGCAGTTCTAAAGTAAGCTCCTCCCACTTCAAAGCCACTAACATTGACAGTTTCAGGGATATGCGTTGGATCATAAGTACTACCCTGACAAACTCCATCTAAAGCATCAGACTTAAGAGTTGCTGCAGGAGCAAGTAAAGCCAATTTTTCAATAACATCTCGATAATATCCAGCCAGCATTGATGCTACTACTCCACCTTGCGAGTGTCCCACTAAATAGACATGTTTTGCCTTAACAGTATTACGAACATAATCCAATATTTTTATCCCATCTAGGATTTCGCTGTAGACAGTCATATCTTCAAATCTACCATCACTTTTTCCGCACCCATCAAAGTCAAAACGAATTGTTGGGAGGCCTTGATCATTTAAGTAGTGAGAGAGAGCATACAAAATCTTGCTGTCATCATAACCCAAATCACCTTTAAAACCATGCATTAAAATAGCAATCGCATCATTTTCAATCTTGTCGGTTCCCTCAAGTAAACCATGTAAGTTTAGGCCATCACGTTTAATTGTAATCTCCATTTTCTTCACCTCAAGTTAATTATAGTTTATAACTTAGGTTCAGCGTAATTACTAACGATTAAATAGACGAGAAATAAAACCTTTTTTCTTATTTTCTTGCTCTTTTTGCTCAGTTAACTTTTCAACTGCTTCTTGCATCATCTTGTTCTGTTCAACTTGAGCTTTAAGTAAAGCAGTCACATTATCTTGCTGCTTCTCATCTTTATGCATTCGTTCATAATGCTTTCTAATTAATGGCTCACCAATGAACTTATCAAACTTGTCAATATCAAGACGCATTCCATTACCGTATTGCTCAATTGCAATACCGCCTTCTCGTGGGAACATATTAAAGTAATTATCTAGAGTTTGATTAATATTCTCATATCCATTGGCTTTAAAATCATTAAAAATTGCTTTTGAAACATGGAAATACTTATCATCCCCATCAGTAAACGCAATATGTTCATAATGATCATCAAGAATTAACATTTTCCACGTAATACGGTTGCGATCAATTTTATAATCGTAGTTAGCTCCTAAAATATTCTTTAGACGATCATAATAGCCATATTTCTTCAACAGATTTCCTAAGATTTCTTTCGTTAAGCTCAAATAATCTTCGATTAGATTTGCCTCTTCTTCACCTGTAAGATGTACTAAACGCTTATTGAGTTCAGAAACTACATAGCGATAAATATGGTCATTATTATCATTAATTAACATATTATAGTTAATTTCTTGTTGATTTGATGGAAGCCATGGGGCCTCAAAGGATAAGTAATATACACGCTTGGTAATTTCTTCAAGATTATTAATTTCTTTACTACCGGCATTATGGTTCATCGCAAAGATATTAACATTATGAATCCCTTTAATCGTATTAGACCATTGTTTAATTGCATTAAGAGCTACTTTACTGTGGAGAAAATTACTATTCAATTCATCGACAATCATCGGAGAAATAAAACGTTGAGAATGCAAATAATTGTCTAAAAATCTAACTGCTTTATCTGTTCTAGCACCATTACCGTCATTAATTTCAGTGTATTGCAAACTATGAGACTTGTCTCCAGTAAACTTTTTAAAATAGTCTCGTACCAATAAAGTTTTCCCAGTAGTTCCTCGGCCAATTAACACCATCGAAAGAGGAATCTGATCAGCACTTTTTGAAAAATTAGATTTACGATAAATTTCACGAATTTTCCAAATCATTGGAGCAGTCATCAGATAAATAAAGGCAGAAAGTGCCTGGTGACTTTCATCTTTTACCTTATTCAATTTAAAGCTTTCAATAATTCTAACAAAAGTACGAACATCATCCTCACTAACCATGTCCGAATTAACTTCAAGCGAATGAAATAAATTAGTGTTGGTATCTTCAACAATAATATTATTATCTTGATAAGCCCAAACTGGTTTAGAATATAAAGTGCTAGCTTTTATTACACGGTTTTGAGATGCATCACTAAAGTCTTGATAGACAATTTTCTTAACTTCTTCACGGACCTTTTCTTCATTTCTTCGTTTATTGCCTTTTTCCGTAAAGAGTTGCTTAGCTACTTTTTGAACAGTCTCAGGATGGAGCTCATAAGTTTCTTCTTTTTTCTCAGCATCCTTAGTAATCTTTACAATATCTTCCGGATTTACTTCAACAATATTTTGTTGGACTTTATCTACTACTTCATCTGCAATAATTGCAGTAATTTGCTTTTTAGTTTTGCCATATAGATTATTGATAATTTTTCTATCTAAGTATTCAACACTATCTTCTTTGAAATTTTTCTTAAAGAGCTTTTGATGTTCATCATAGATTTTTAAATCCTGTAAATCATTCTTCTTGCCTTCATACATCCAAAGCATTTCATGATTTTGCTTTAAAGCTTTTTTAGTAAGATTCATCGAACCATTGAAGATAATGAAATCAGTATCATTTTCAATAATGAAATATTTACTATGAAAAAGTTCATCCTTAGTGAACCTTAAATTTAAAGTTTGATTTTCAATTCGATCTAAAAAGTCCGAATCCCGACTTAAAGATAATAGCTGCTTTACTTTATTCGAGACATTTAATAATTGATCTAAATTCTTACCAGTTTTCTGATCTTCCATCCCTAAAATTAGATCAATCTGTTTAAAGCGTGGCAAAAGCTCTTTCTCTATTATTTTAAAACTTCCAACAAAACTAATTCCCTTAAAAGAGTCATATCCTTCGACCAACTTAAAGAAATCTGGTTGTTTAAGCATTACATTATTCTTTAAATCATAAATTGTTAGCATATTTATCCCCTTTCTTTCTATTTTTCGCACATACGTTCGCATTTTATTACGTAGAAATTATATCATAGTTTTTAAGACGAAAAAATAAACTAAGAATAACTTTTCTTAGTTTATTATTATCTTTAATTATTTTTCCACGAATTAACAAAAAATAACAACTGCAGTTACAATACCGATTATCATAATTAATCCAAAAGTAGTTAATTTACTGAATTTTCTTGTTAATAAAAGGTAAGCTAATATTATTTGAATCAGCTCTGCACCAATCTGAATTATATTAAGATGGATTCGTATACTAAATATCCAACAAATAATTACGATCGCAATTATTGCGATACCATACCATTTTAAAGCGATATTTTGAAACCAATCTTGAAAAATAAAATATACGCTGGCTAATAAATAAGAGACAAGCATATGCACTTCTAATTCCATTTATCTTACTCCTTTTGTAAACTCCGTTCTGTCTAATAACTCTTAAGTTAAAACTATGATCTGAAATCATGTATTACTTCATAAAAATGTTTTTCTAAAACTCACTTTTTTCTAAATAAAGCTCACGTAAACGATCTCTTAATTCAGGTGTCACATCCAACACATTTTTCAAATATGCATCCATGGTCTGATATTGCTCTTCGATTGTAAGTAATACCGTATCAAAAAAGGAATCAGAAGCAGAACTTAAGATTCGCATATTACTCCTAAAGGTAAGGTTTTCACCTGTATTTTCAAACTTTTTATCACGTTCTGCTCGATAATGGGAAAGAATGGAATTAGATGCTAAGTAATCTTGACGAATTACTTCTAAATCAACACCTAAAATATATAAAACGAATAAAACTACAAAACCAGTACGATCTTTTCCTTCGGTACAATGAAAAATAGTTGCTCCCTTTTCTTTTTCAGCTAAAATACTTAAAACCTGACGAACTGTATTTTGATCATGAGCTTTTACTACGTGATCCCTATAGTGGTCACACATCACTTTAAAGGCAGAATGAGGATCATGATGATATAAATCATCTTCTCGTGATAAATCTTGAATCCCGCCTAAAGTACCTTCTTCTTCAGAAAGAGGCAAGGAAATATTTTTAACACCTTCAATTTGCGGATCGGGATGGTCTTTCCTTTCACTCTTTGATCGCAAATCAATGATTGTTGTTAAACCGTAATTTTTTAAAAACTGAATATCCTCATTAGACATGCGGGTAAGTGTTCCCGTTCTAATCAGCCGGTGTGTTTTTATCTTTCTTCCATCTAATCCCACTATTCCACCCAAATCTCGGGGATTAAGAATACTATTAACTGGTAATAAATTTGTTGTCATGAATTATCCTCATTAATTATCTTTTCTATTTCTGGCGCGATTAAACTTTGCTGAACTTTCATATCTACTGGATGATAGGTTGAATCAATACATTCATCCCAATACTCAATATGTTTCTTATCTATATAACTTTCTGATTCTTCAACATTTTGACCATTATCGCCTTGGACAGAATACCAGTAAAAATATGTATATCCATCTTCATTCTTTTCACTAAAGACAGTCTCAACATACATTTTTTCAGCCGACATTGTTTTCACAGTGTCTGCGTGATGCTCATTTAAGAAATTCATCCACTCTTGAGCTTTTTCCTCTTTACCTTTCTTAATCCGAAAGCGAGTTAATTCAATTTGTGTCATTTTCTATCCTTCAATCTTTTTTCCATCAATGTATTTTCGCCTTTTATTAATTTCCATCTTTTTAAGAATATCTTCACCAAGATCGCTTCCTACCATTTCGGAAATTCCTAAAAGAAAAATTGCAACATCTGCCAATTCTTCATTGATGTTCTCCGGATCATCCTTAAGCCACGCCTGAAAAAGTTCATTTACTTCTCCATATAATGAAAGAAGTTCAAACTTAATATCAGTAGTATTAAAATTATGGTTTTTCTTATTTTCAAGGACAGCTTTTTGTAATTTTTTAGTGTCAATAAGCATATATTTTTTAATCCTTCATTTATACATCTTATCTAATTCAGTCTTTAACTTTTGCTTTAGTTCTTCAAGCTCTTTATCATTCAATACATTCTCTGCACTATACATTTTTTCTCGTGGATACCACCATACTGGCCCTTTGCCATGGTAGCCATATTCTCCTAAATCTCCGCTCACTCTTGGAAACAAATGCCAATGCAAATGAGACTCACCGTTTCCCAGCAATTCATAATTCATTTTTTCACATTCAAAAGCTTTTGAGACTGCTTCACCGACTAACGACATTTCTTCTAAGAAAGCTTGCCTTTCAGTCGAATCTAACTCATATAGTTCATTTTTATGTTTTTTATAAAGAAAAAGCGTGTAGCCTCTAAAATGCTGATTATCACCCAATACCACATAACCTGTTTTTAACTCTTTCACAAAGAATTTATTTTCATTATCTTTAATCATTTCAATTCGTTCACAAATTAGACACATAGATTTTTCTTCCATTTTTTGTTGTTAATAGTTTTCAAAAGTCATACTTTTTAAAAATACGTAGAGCTTGTAATGCTAACTTTAATCGGGGAATGTAGCGTTGCCAATTATAGTCATTCCTTCCTTGATTATATTTATATTCAAAAATTAAAAAAGAAACAGAAACATAGTTTAGTTCAATATTTTGTTGGTTGCATATCAACGGCCATTCTACGTCCGTTAGTATTTCTTTTGAATTTTGAATAATAGTTTTTCCAATTTTACTATTGAATGCGCAACATCCAGCTAAAATATCAAGATTACTAATTTTCAAAATATCTGCTGCTACTTTATTAGTAATATGTTCCGTCTCTGTCCAAGTATCTGGATATGTTGAAAAAGTAGCCCAATCTCGACCAATTATTTGATATCCATTTTCTATTTCCAAGTTGTCAATAAAAGTAACAAATTCATCTCTTGTATTTAAAATAGCAGTAATTATTTTATCAAAATCACAATACAGATAGAGGCAGTCGTCTTTTTCATGAGCTAATGCAAAAGTTAATACTTTTCTTCTTGCATCAGCTGCTCCCTGGGCTGGTATAGTTATAAAATTAATGTTATTTTCTTTAAACCTATCTCGGATATTTTGTGAAGTAACGATACTTACACTTAAATAAATATTATCAAAGTATTTTTTTAGATGATTGATTACATCAATAAGTTCACTATTCATAATATTCGGATGATGAACAGTAGATATCAAAATTTTTCGCATAATAATTCATCTCAATTCCATCGTGTCTTGTGAAAAAGCAATAGGAAATTCATCTGACCACTTTTCAGTAAGTGTATTTACTCTCTCAAAACCAAATTTCCTGTATAAATCTTTTGCTCGTTCATTATCAGTAAATACTTCTAATCTAACGGGTCTCTCTAACTCAGTTAAGGCTTTTTTAATTAACTCAGTCGCAATCCCCTTACTTTGATAAATTGGATCAACATAAATAAAATTCACACTACCTGGCCGAAAACCAATAAATCCAGCTAATACCCCATCCTCAAACGCTACATAAATTTTACAAGACAAAAAATAATCTAAATATGGTGCATCTCGTAATGGTAGAAAAACCTCTTCCAAATTTTCACTATGAAGTTCTTGTTTTCTTGCTCTATCCATTACTAAACACAACTCATTAAAATATTTTTGTTCATAAGATTTGATCTCTAGCCTCATTTTTAACCTAATTCTATTTACATTAATCATTTTTTTATTTATTATTAATCTACCATAATTTTATATTTTTACAATAACGAATTGGAGATGATTGAATGAAAAATAGAGTTAAATATATCCTTGCATTCGTTTTTTCAGTTTTTTGCATTGGTCTATTGATCTTTGCAGGGTATTTACAAATTAGCGAACATAGATACAAAGGCCTCGGTTGGTATGCTTTAGCTATCATAGTCTTACTTATTAGTGCTTTTCTTTACTTGAGAAATGCTATTAAAAATACTAGTATTGCTGACTTAGATAATGCGGAAGACAATGATCCTGATCTAAAGCTGCTAGAAACAAAATCAAAAGCAAAAGCCTTTGATATTATCAGTAACACCAGTTTTTGGTGTGGTCTTGTATTAATGATTTATGCTTCGAGTCAATTACATGAAGATCCCCCGTTTTCATACATTCTTTTAACCATTTCTGGTACAACAACACTAGTTTGGCTAATCACAGTATTAGTTCAACTCTTTTATGTTGTTAAATATGATAGACAAGTAGATGACACTAAAAAATAAATCATTAACTTTAAAACCATTTAGCTTACAATAACGAATTGGGGATGATTGAATGAAAAATAGAATAAGGTACATTCTTGCGGCTATTGTTTCAATAATTGGTATTGGATTATTAATATCGGTATCGTATTTACAAATACAAGCTCACAATTCTAGACAAATTATTTGGTACATAATAGAGATTATCATTTTACTCAGTGCCGCCTTTTATTACTTTAGAAGCGCAATTAAAAATACTAGCGATGATAAAGGTAATAAAGATGCTTCTAAGTTAAAAACAATTGAAACAAATTCAAAAATAAAATCATTAGACTTTATAAGTAATCTAAGCTTCTGGGGTGGCATGATACTAATGATCTATGCCTCACATCAATTAAAAGATGACCCTCAATTTTCGTATATACTTTTTGCTATTTCAGGCACTTTAACAATAATTTGGTTAATTACCTTAGTAACTCAACTTTTTTATATTGTTAAATACGGGAGAAAATTAGATGACACAGAAAAATAAATTATTAACTTTATCTTCCTTTAATTCACAGTATTTAAAACATATTTGGCGAGACGGTTTTCAAGATGAAAATCCTGAATGGACTAAATGGAATGCACCCTATTTTAATGATTATCATACTTATCCTTCTTTTTCTCAGTTTGAACATAGTCCCATTACTGACTATCTACTAAGCAATTCTTGTAAATGCATCTGTTTAGATGGAAAAGGCATCGGGATGGTTTCAAAAAATTGGATAGATGAAGTAACCCGCTGGCTTGAAATTGGCATAGTTATTTATAATCCCACCTATTGGCACGGTGGAATAGGTGGTCGAGTACTAAAAATATGGATATCTGAAATTTTTGACCAATATCCAGAATTAGAGCATATCGGATTAACCACTTGGAGTGGAAACCCACGAATGATCCATCTTGCTCAAAAACTAGGTTTTAAAAAAGAAGCTCAAATTAGGAAAGTGCGTTTTTATAAAGAAAAATACTATGATTGCATGAAATACGGTATTTTGCGTGATGAATGGATTAATTAAAAAAAGGCAGTGATTTTATCTTTGAATTGCTGCCTTTTTCTGATATTAACTTTTTAGCTATTTTATACCTATCTTCTACATTATTAACAACCTAATTTATTCGCAAAGGCCTCTTAGATTCATCAAAAATGTTTTATCATGTGTTATAATGTGGTTAAACGTAATACATTTGAGGTGAAAATTATGACAACTACTGTAAGTTTGAGATTACCGGAAGATTTAAAAAAACAAGCAACTGATGTTTTTAACGAATATGGTCTTGATTGGTCATCAGCAATGAGAATGATTTTAACGCAAGTAGTAAGCGAAAACGCTATACCAGTTAATTTATCAAGATATTCAGATATTTCTCCAACAATGAAATCTAACATAGAAAAGTCACTCCAAGAATACAAAATAGGAGATTACAAAACTGCAGATTCAGTAGATGAATTATTTGAGGAGCTTGATAAAGATTAATGGCAAAAATCAACTTCACTCCTCAATTTAAGCGAGATTACAAGAAGCTCAAAAGAAAACACTACGATACCAATAAGTTGAAACATGTTATCAATTTATTAGTTAAAGAAAAATTTGAGATTCTTGCTCAAAAATACGATGATCATCAATTAAAAGGTTCATTCAAGTCTATGCGTGCGTTGCATGTTGAACATAATAAAGCTGGAAATTGGGTTTTAGTATATAAAATTCATAAAGGTCAATTAGAATTATTAACTATTGACTTAATTTCTACTGGATCTCACAATCATTCTTATAGAACTTAAAGCAGGCGAAAAATACTCTAAATAAAAACTGATACATCATTGTTAAATAAACTTTGATGCATCAGTTTTTTGTCTTCTAAAGAATTAACAATTAAAACCGTATTTCTACTTATTTCATTACTAGTCAACTTCTTTATTGGTATATGATCGTCTGTTGATTTTAGGTTTACTTCTTCTATATTCCATAGCCCAATTCTACTCCTTATTATTAATTAATATTATAAATAACTCCTACTAAACTAAATAATGCCACTCCCCAAAATAACCCAACAAGCAACCCTAAAAAGAAAGTTACTGGTCCACTTAATCTCTTGATCATTAATTTATAACTAAAAACAATCATCAATGATTCCGAAATAATTATAATTTCATTGACATATGATTTCAATCCAACTAAAGGAAAAATCAAAGCTAAGCTTACTGTAAATATTATCGCACCTACATACCATTTCCATGATATTTTCTTAAACAAGTCTTGAAAGCCCCAAAACAAAAAGGCAAATAAATATGGAATAAAGGTATGCATATCTATCCAAGTATTCATCTTTTCACCTATTTCTATTAACAAACTTTCTGATCAAGAAAAGAAACTTTTCGATAAAATTATTGATTTAAGTAAATAAAATATAGTAAAAAAGGTATAGTGACTATCAGATGGTGTCATTGTACCCTTTTTTACTATATTTTGATTTATTTTCTAACTACTTTATAACGATTGCTTCTATCTTCTACTTGTTCTTTATCAGCTGGATAACCAATTGGCAAGAGCACGGTAGTTTCATAACCTTCATCCATTCCTAATTCTTTTTGAAGTTCAGGAAACTCATTTAGTGCAAATACTCCGCCCATTACATAAACTGAACCTAAGCCTAGATCAGCTGCTTCTATCATTATATTTTCAGCGGCTACAGAAGCATCCCTTTCACCAAATTGACTGTCCTTTTTAGTATTAATCATAAATATCAGTGGTGCATTGTAACAAGAATTGTTTGTATTGTCTTCTATCTTTTTAAGTAGTTCTGGGCTTGTAATTACACTAAGTTCCATGACATCCGTTTGATGCATGGCACAAGGTGAAACTTGAAACGCATTAATTAGTTTTTGAATTTTTTCTTCATCTATTTTTTCATCAGTATATTTTCTAACTGCTTTTCTTTCAAAAATTGCGTTCATAATTTTCTCCTTTTAAGGTGAAACTATTTACCATCTATATAAGTTTATTTTACTCTCTCATAGAGAAATTGTAATAAAAGATCATTAATTGAAGCTTTTGATAGTTATTTTTTCTTCTTCTACCTATCTTTGTTAGAATGACGGTGAAAGCAATATTGTCAAAGAAAGGACGATAATTATGGATATTAAAAAAGAGGTATCTAAGCCAATATTTAAAGCCACTTTACTAGCAATTTCTCTCTTTATTATGATGCCCTCTGTTATTTCCCCGGCTCTTCCTCTAATCGAAAAGGCATTCCCTAATATTCCTCGTGTTACTGTTGAATTACTTACTACTATTCCCAATTTTGGAGAAATATTTGGTCTTTTAATAAATCCTTTTCTAGTTAAAAAAATTGGTAGAAAAAATGTAATTTTAGTTGGATTAGCTCTTGTTGGAATTTGTGGAACATTACCAGTAATTATTAATAGTTTTTGGCTAATATTTATTCTCCGCATCTTACTTGGTTTAGGGATTGGGATTTATAACTCCTTAGCCGTAAGTTTAATTATGATGATTTATGAAAATAATAAAACTGAACTCAACCGCCTATTAGGGTTTCAAAACATTATGAATGATGTTGGCTACATTGCTTCGGCTTTTGTTATTTGTTATCTAGTTACATTATCGTGGCATGCTGTTTTCTGGGTATATATCCTAGCGATTCCCGTATTCTTTATGTTTGAACAATTTATTAAGGTTCCTAAGAGAAGCCATCATTCTTCTGGAAAAAACTTTTCTCTTTCTAATATAAAGCAAGCTTTTAATTCAAACATTATTTATCTCAGCATCCTTACACTTTTAATTTATATTTTCTACATGGCTCTTGCTTATAAACTTCCTAATTTTATCGTAGATTTTCATTTAGGAAATGAAAGTATGGCTTCGTTAATGCTAGCAGTAATTGCCATTACCGGTATTCCATGTGGCATGGCATTTAATTGGCTTTATACTAAACTAAACAAATGGGTATGGGTTTTATGTATGGTTTTAAATGCGCTTGGCTTTTACTTAATTAGTAGCGCAAGAAATACCTATGTATTAGTAGCGGGATGTATTGTACTAGGAGCAGGTTTTGGTATTGTAATGCCGTACATCTTTAAATCGATCTCCTTAAGTGTCCCTGACAAATTAAGTAATCTTGCTACTACATTATGCTTAATTATGATGGACATTGGTGCTGTAATTTCTCCATTTGTTATTTCAATCATCGCTAAGAATTCAGATAAAGCTCTACTTTCCTCAGCTATCTTCTTTGGAATCGTAAGCTTAATTGAAATTGCTAGAAATATATTCCATTCAAAAGTATAAGAATTAAATCCTTGATTTAATATTAATCTAAAAAATGCTGCTGAATCTAAAGGTTATTAGGCCTTGATTTAGCAGCATTTTTCTTGTATTAGAGTATTTCAAACTTCTAATTAATCAAAATCTACATTATTTGGGAAATGATTTAATCTTTCATTTTCAACACCGATTTGATTTTCAATCTCAAGTAATCGATTATATTTCTCTACTCTTTCTGATCTTGCTGGTGCCCCAGATTTTAGTTGACCGGCATTGGTAGCAACGGTAAAGTCAGCAATAAATGTATCACCTGTTTCACCGGAACGGTGAGATACCATCGTTGTCATATTGTTCTTTCTAGCTAAACGAATTGTTTCAAGAGTTTCTGTAATAGTACCTATTTGGTTAAGTTTAATTAAAATAGAGTTACATAATTTATCCTTAATCGCTTTTCTAACAAGTTTAGGATTGGTGCATACATTATCATCCGCAACGACTTGATGAGTAGAGCCAAATTTAGCAGTAAATTTTTCAAAGTTCTCCCAATCATTTTCATCAAAAGGATCCTCGCAAGAAATAATTTCTGGGAATTCTTTTAATAATTTATCATAATATTGAAGCATTTCTTCCCCATTCCAGATATGACCTTCGAAATGATATTTTCCATCTTCAGTATTATAGAAAGAACTTGCTGCAGCATCAAAAGCAATTGCAATGTCTTTTCCAGGTTTATAACCTGCTTTAATAATAGCTTTTCGCAGCATCTTTAAGGCTTCTTCAGAATTATTAAGATTTGGAGCAAAACCACCTTCATCTCCCAATCCAGTTTCAAATCCAGCTTCTTCAATTACAGCTTTTAATGCATGGTATGTGTTAACTATCTTTTCAAAACCATCACGGAATGAATTTTTAGCAACAGGGGTAATCATAAATTCTTGAATATCAATTCCATTATCAGCATGCTTACCTCCATTAATTACGTTATGGAAAGTTTGTGGCATTTCTAAGTCACATCCCCCAAGATAACGATATAGTGGTTCATCTTTTGACTTAGCAGCTGCGCGTGCAATTGCCATTGAAGTACCTAAGATTGCATTGGCCCCTAACTTAGCTTTATTTTGGGTTCCATCTAGTTTAATCATTGTCCGGTCAATCTCTGCCTGATTGTAAGGACTCAAGCCCTTAAGAGCATCATTGATTGGACCATTTACATTTGCAACAGCTTGAGTTACGCCTTTTCCTTGAAGACGTTTGCCACCATCTCTTAATTCAACAGCTTCTTTTTCACCTGTTGAAGCTCCAGAAGGAACTTCAGCTTTAGCTACTGTTCCATCAGATAAATAAGCATGAACCTCTACAGTTGGATTCCCTCTTGAATCAAAAATCTCTAATGCTCTAACTTTTTCTACATAAACAGTCATTTAAAATACCTCCTGATATACAAAAAAGAGCAAAATAAATACGACTCCTACCACCTGCTACTCAAAAAGAGTTTGTAGGAAGTAGACGTCGTTAGATTTTGCTCGGTTTAATTGGTGAACGTCATCACCTATTCAATTTACATTTTCATCATACCAGCATTATTTTTAAATGCAAGAGATAATACAAAATAATTTTTATCAATACTCTTAGTTAACCGCATCAATAAGTTTTGCATTAGAATTAAAATCATATTCATATCCACTAATTTTTACAAGCGGAAAGCCTTGTCCTCTTTGTCCCATTATTAGTCCAGAAGTAGCAGCTAACATATCACAAATAGTTTCAACATTACTCTTTTCTTTAAATGTTGTTTTCCGTAATCCACTAATTCCATACAAACCAACCGCTACTTGAGTAGCCCCAACTTTGTCAATTCGTCCATCACTATCAGTAATAATTACCGCTAATTTGATGCCAAGCTCCTGCTGTATTCTTACACTAATATTTCGTGCTATTTTATCACAATTATGTGGTAATGTTAGAACAATATTATCGTGGTACTTATCAACTCCACCACTAGTTAAAAATAGACCATTTGGCAAGAAAGCTCCAATAAAATTATTCTCTATTTGTAATTTTTTACCCGTTGGATCTTGTGTTTGATCAATAATTACCTGAATTAATCGAGGATCTTTTCTAGGCAACTTTTTATGAATATTTTTAGCTATATTAGAAGGTATTATCGTATTTAAATTTATAAAATTCCCTTCTGCCTTAGAAAGGAGCTTAGATGCAATACAAAGAATATCTCCATTTTTAATTAAAAATTTTTCGTTTTTGATTGTATCAACTATTATTTGCGAAATATCACATTTTGATGTGATTTTTGGAAAATTACTTAATTGTTCAATTGTTATCATTAGCTATCTTCTCATAAAAATATTTAATAAATCTAAATTTTGCGCTATACTTAGCCTAATACTTCTTTTATTTTAGTAAAGGATTAAGAATAAAATGACCAATAATATTTTGAAAATCAACTCAAACACTTATCAATTATTTGAACATAACAAAAGTATCGGCACAATCTCTACTTATATCAATGATTATCATAATCAAAATTGCTATCTCAAATTTAACCTTCTTACATATCCACTCTCTTTGCCTTTCTCTTTAATCATGCAAGATAAAAAGAAGCCACTACAAGTTATGCTTGATTCAACTGAAAAGTCTTTAATCGATTTTTTAACTAAAAATGGCTTTCAATTAAAAAGACGGTGTTTTTCATTAACTGTTAAAAAAGATAATATGAAATTGCTTCCTGAAGAAAAAATAACTATTCAAAAATTCGATATGCACAATAATAAATATTTAGACTGTTGTGATTTTCTATACCAATATTATAAAAATAGTCATAAAGTTGTGTCACCACTAACTATCTCAAAAGATCAGTTTATTAAAGAAGTTCCGACTAAAACAGGATACTATCATCTTAATGAAGATTCTCAAATTGAAAATATTATTTTTACCGAAAATAATGAAATTGCTTATATTTGTTCTACGAATCCAGAAACATGTCCTAAGTTCACTCAAAGCGTGCTATTAGATATGTTCAGTTCTTTCGAAAGCATATTTTTTGAAGCAGATGATATTGATTGGGCAGCAATGGACTTACTTCATCAATTTGATGTAGATGTAACTCAAAGTTTCAATACATATATTCTAGATACATCCGTTACTAAAAATAAGTTAGACAATGATTTTTAATTAAAAATACATCCCTTTAGGCAGAAAATACTGGCAATCAATATTTATTTTAACGTTGATTACCAGTATTTTTATCTTTAGCCTTTAACTAAATGAATTTCACGATCAAATAATGCACGCATTTCTTGATTAAAATTATGTGCTATAAAAATAATCGTCTCTTTACCCTTAACTAAATTCTTTAAAATATTCATGGTTGCCTTTTGATCTATCGCACTAGTTCCTTCGTCGATCAGAATTACGTCACTTCCATGTACTTTAGCCCGGGCTAGAACAATCTTTTGTCTCTGACCACCCGATATATTTAGTTTATCTAAATCTACGTGATGCTCTAATCCTTCTTTGAATTTAGTAATATCATGGGTAAAATTAACTTCTTTGATGATAGGCTCCACTTGAGAATTTAATTTTGAATTAAACATAGTAATATTGTCTTTAATAGTCCCAGGAAAGAGATTTGGATCTTGTGGAATATAACCAAACTTCGACATATCAGGATCAATTTCTTTTCCATCTTTATCTTTAAAAATAATCGATCCTTGTGTCGGTTTTATTGAACCTAAGATCAATTTAAACAAGGTAGATTTTCCAGCTCCTGAATCACCAGTTAACAAAATTTTTTCTCCAGATTTTATTTGAATATCAGGAAAACTTAACTTCTCACCATTTGGAAAAGCTAAAGCTAAATTCTCAGTAGAAATTAGAGCTGGCTTTTTCTTCTGAACCTTTGAATTATTCTGTAGTGGTGCAGAATCATTACTAATTTGGTCCATTAGTTCTTCAGAAGATTTCATAAAACTCAATGCTTGGATCATTTGTTGCAAGCCGATTGAAATATTAGCTGCAAAATTTTGTACTGACATGATTGCACCAAAAAGTACTTGTCCTTGAGTGATCATATATCCAGTAAGAGCAAGAAGGATTAATTGTCCTATTGAATTACATAGTCCATTTATTACAATTAGTTCTTGCTGCGTACCAGTTTGATGAACATGGGCTTTTTCAATCTTATTAGCTGCCTGACTCTGAACCTGAAATAGCTTTGCACCAGCAAAATATCTACGTAATTCTTCAACTCCAGAAAACCATTTTTCCAACACATCTAAATAATGTTTATTTTGAACAGAAACATTGGTTGTCGCCTTTTCCATCTTTTTCTGAACAAGTTTAGGAATATAGTAAGATGCAATATCAATCAAAATACTTACAATAAAAATTTGCCAATGAATTGTGAGTAAGGCAACCAATGCAGCAATAAACATTGTTCCATAAAAAGGAACAATAGGATACCAATCAAAATAATTTTCTCTTACCATCTCAAGGTCGTTAGTCATTCGATTTTGAACCGCAGCTATTTTGTGATACTTATTATCCTTAAAGTAATGACTAGCAAGATTATTACGAATTTTTTTATTATATTCCTCTTCTTGAATACGAGTAACAAACTGAATGTAATAAATTAACCCTTGCGCTGCTAAATATAAGACTCCGATAGCAAGACTTGTCCATAACACTCCCATCCAGTTTTTATTCTTGATGAAAGTTAACCAGTACATTTGGACATACCCGGCACCAATTGCGCCCAATCCAGAAATAATGGATAAAAAATTGATATAAATAAATCTAAGGTAGTTTGTCTTGATAAATCCCTTAAAGCTCATCCTTACTCACCTTCATTTTTCAAGTTGATTTTCCGATCAAACATGTTCTCTAGCTCATCATTAAAATTATGAGCAATCATGACAATAGTAGTTTTCTGATCAAGTAAATTTTCTAAAATTTTCTTTGTTGCTTTACTGTCAATTGCGCTCGTTCCTTCATCAATAAAGAGCCACTTTGATCCGGCTAAAATTGCTCTAGCCAAAACGATTTTTTGCTTCTGTCCTCCTGATAGATTTCCTTCATCTAAATTGATTTCATGCTTTAGACCATCTGGAATTTTTTTAAGGTCATTCTCAACCTCAACTTGTTTAACTACCCTTTTTACTTTCTTATCAAGATTTGAAGTGAACATTGTCATATTATTTTCAATAGTGTCAGGGAAAAGAGTATTATCTTGTGCTACATATCCAAGCTCATCCGGATTGAGTTTAATTTCTTTACCATTCTTATCTTCAAAAATCACTTTTCCACTAGTTGGTGATAATTTACCTAAGATCAGCTTAAATAAAGTTGATTTTCCACTACCACTATCACCTGTTACGAGAACTTTTTCACCACTTTTAATAGTTAAATCTGGATAAGAAATAAGTTCACCATTCTTAAATTGATGCTGTAGGCCCTTTATCTGTAATTTAGCTACTTTTTTATCTTGATGCTCATTTTGTAAAGTCAAATCTGTTTCTTTTAATGAAGTTATTTTTTCATTTAATTTCTTTGATGATTTAATTAGATTCCATTGAGCAGCAAATTGTGCAGTCCCATTCATAACTGTTGAACAAAATTGAATTGTTGTAATGACAGCACCAAAGACTATTTGACCATTAAAGTATAAATATGCAGCAAGAATCATCAAGATTATCTGTCCACCTATATTAACAATAGAGGTGGCTAAGTCCGCAATAGCAATAGTTGCACCTTGGTGAATAGCCGCCTTTTTATAAGCATCAGCTGCTTGATTCATGGAGCCAGAATAAATTCTAAAACTACTATATCTTCTTAATTCATCTAAGCCATTAATCCAGTTTGAAATTGCTTTTAAAAGTTTTTCATTTCTTTTAGTGACTTCAATCGTGGCATTTGAACTCATATTTTCAAATGCCTTTGGCAACAAAAGTGAAACTAAAGTTAGGATAAGCGTTAATAAAACTAAGCTCCAATTGTAAGAAAATAACACTACTATTGAAAAAATAACCATCAACCCATATAAGAAGGCAGCTTTAATTGGCTTTAAATAGTTTCTCGTTAATTGATCCAAGTTAGCAGCTAAATTATTTTGAACTGATGCTGTATCATCAATTTGCTTTTTAAACAAATATAAGCTAATCTTTTTTCTTATTTGATGTAAATAGCTTTGACTTTGTTTACTGTATAAGTAGTCCGAACCGGAATTCAATAATAACCGGCAAATATCGCAAAGTATTGATAACACCATAAAGGCTACAAAACCTAAAAAATTTAAATTCTTTAAATTATTAAATGCCGGTGTCATCAAATATTGAGAAAGGGTATCTATTACAGCAGCAAATATTATCATTAAAAAAATTAGAATAAAGCGACCTTTATTTATTCTAAATATTCCGCTTAGCTTCATCCTTAGCCTCTCCTTTTAATCTTTTATTTATATTTTAATATTACTGCGCAGGTTTTAATTTACAAGCTATTTTTATTAAGTGGTCAAAAAGATAAACTAAGATGCAAAACTATATAAGTGAAATGGCATACACTGCCCATATAATGCATAATTTTATCGGAGAAACTATAATAGTAGTTTCTATGTTTATATAATTTTATTAATTAAAAGTCATAATTAATACAAGAAAAATCTTTAAATAATCTTTTATTTTTAGTTAAAATATTAGATAATATCATCAAATTCAATTAATTGGAGGTATACCATGATTTACGTTTTTATTGGTGTGATTATTTTACTAATTATTATCTATCTCTTATGTGGCTTACGGATCGTACCGCAAAACTATGTAGGTTTAGTTGAAACTTTAGGTAAATACTCACGAACTGTGAAAGCTGGTTTGGTTTTTATTTGGCCAATTTTCCAAAGCTTGAGAAAAGTAAGCCTAGCATTGCAACCCTTAGAAATTTCTAAATATCGAATTATTACCAAGGATAATGCCGAAATCACTACCAGCTTAACCTTAAACTATCTTGTTACTGATGCATATAAATACTTCTATAACAATACAGACTCTGTTGAATCAATGGTGCAATTAATTCGCGGTCATTTACGTGATATTATCGGACGAATGGAATTAAATGAAGCTCTAGGATCAACTAGTGAAATCAATGCCCAACTATCAAAAGCAATTGGCGATTTAACTGATATTTATGGAATTCAAGTAGTTCGTGTTAACGTTGATGAATTGCTTCCTAGCCCAGAAATTCAAAAGGCCATGGATAAACAGTTAACTGCTGACCGTGAAAAAACTGCCGCTATTGCTCGTGCTGAAGGTGAAGCTAGAAATATTGAATTAACTACTAAAGCTAAGAACGACGCACTCGTTGCTACTGCAAAAGCAAATGCTGAAGCAGTAAAAACTCAAGCTGACGCCGACGCTTATCGAATTGATAAATTACAAACTGCTCTTGATAAAGCTGGGGATGGCTATTTCAGAAATCAAAGCTTAGATAGTTTTAACCAACTCGCGCAAGGACCTAATAATTTAGTTGTGTTAGATAAAAATGAAATCACTGATTTAGGCAAAATCCCAGCTGCTAAAAAGATTTGGGATCAAAGTGAAGATTAATAAGAACACAAAAAAACTTCTACCATTAAAAGTAGAAGTTTTTTTGTTCTATTCTAGATTGGTGTTCATCTTTGTGAAAATGTGTAGTTTTTCCAATTACTTAAATTGTTTCCAATAATCATCAGTTGATTCTACAATTGAATCTTCTGGTAACTCATATCTTTGAATTAGTTGATCACGAGCGATCACGTACTCTAAAGTGTCTTCTTTTGATTGGAGAGCTTTCTTCATCTAATATAATTTATCTTGTGAAAGAAATGCTACTAAACGGCTATTAGATCTAACAATATAAATTACTTCATCATCATTAACTTGGTCTAAGTATTTCGTTAGATTTGCTCTAAAATCACTTTGAGTTAATACTAACGGCATAAATCTTCCTCCTTAATATGCATAATATAGCTAATTCATCAGCAATATCGGGTCTATACCCTTTAAAACTTAAGTAAACGAACTATGTTTTCTGTAGTTCGAGCCACATTACTTGGTCCATTTTTCAAAGCAGTTGGAAGATCACATGCTCCGGGAATAATTCCAAAAATCGCAGTGAAGCCTTCACTATATAAACTCTCAATTCCTTCTCCAAGATAACCAGCTAATGAAATAACTGGCTTATGGTACTTTTTACCTAATTTAGAAACTCCATATGGTGTTTTTCCAAACTTGGTTTGAGAATCGGTACCACCTTCTCCGGTAAATACATAGTCAGCAGTTCTAATTTTATCTTCTAGTTTTGTTACTTCAATTGCAATGTCTACTCCTTGCCGCATTTCACAAGTAGTAAATGCCATTAACCCAGCTCCTAAACCACCAGCTGCTCCACTTCCTGCTGCCATTGCAATATCTTTATTCAAATCACGTTTAATAATTTTAGCGTAATGCTGTAAATTATTTTCAAGTTTTTCAACCATTTCAGGCGTAGCGCCTTTTTGTGGGCCAAAAACTCTTGATGCACCATCTTCGCCAATTAATGGATTTGTCACATCACTTGCTAAAATAATTCTTACGTCTTGAAGTCTTGAATCTAAGTTAGAAATATCAATTTTGTCTAATTTATTTAAACTTCCTCCACCAAACGAAATTTGATGGTTATTTTTATCTAGCAGTTTTGCTCCTAAGGCTTGTGCCATCCCGCTACCACCATCATTAGTGCTACTGCCGCCTAATCCAATAATAATTTCTTTAACATTGTGATCTAACGCATCCCTAATCAATTCACCAGTACCAAAAGTGGTGGTTAGTAGCGGATTACGCTTCTGCTTTTCTACTATTTCTAAACCGCTCGCCTTAGCCATTTCAATCACAGCAGTTGTCCCGTTACCTAAAATTCCATAATATGCTCTTATCTTATTACCAAGTGGTCCTGTAACCTCAACCGTAATTCTTTGACCATGGGTTGCATCGACTAAAGAATCAACTGTCCCTTCTCCACCATCTGCCATAGGTACCTTGATTACTTGGGCATCCTTATCAACAATTTTTATTCCCTTTTCCATCGCATCACAGACTTCTTTTGCTGTCACGCTTTCCTTAAATGAATCAGGAGCTACTACATATTTTGTCATTATTAAGTCCTCTATTTTTATGTTTGTCTAATTAATACTTTTTATATTAATTTTAATATGAAAATTGGTAAAGATACTGACTTTAGAAAAATCAAAGTTGAACGTAATAAATAGGACTTCTGCCCTAATAGTCTCAGATAGAAATCCTATTTTCATACGGATAAAGATGCCTAGAATCTGATTGAAACCCTTTCACAGAAATCCTCTCATTTGCTTCATCAAATTTAATAATTGATACACCATCAAACTCACCAATTCTATTTTTATAATTACATTTAAAATGCCATTCAACAAAAGCTATCTCATTATCAATCCAAATATTCTTAATTGGCCATTCCAATACTTGCCCAATTCTTATTCCAATCTTTATACCAGGCTATAATTTCAGCTTTATTCCTATAAATTGGACTATAACATTCACTATAGCTAGCATTTTTACTGAAAGTATCCTCAAAATCTTTAAAGTTTGGAACAATCCACGAGTTAAAATATCTTTTTATTACTTGCTCTTTACCCTTCACTGTCGTGCCCATCTATTTTCAAAGGATTATAGAAAAAGGCAGAAATAAATTTCTACCTTTAAAATCGAAGTATTATCTTTATTCGAATTTTAAAACTTCATCAACTGGATACCTAACTGACTTAAGTTCTTCTACATTTTTATCTGGTTTTCCAAGAGCAATCCCCATTACTGGAACATACTGCTCTGGATCAAGTCCCATTACACTTGCCGCTTTTTTTGCATCATAACCAGCCATTGCATTTGTTTCATATCCATGTGCTCTAGCAATTAACATTAACTGCATTGCAGCAAGTGAAGAATCAACCATTGCGTCAGCCGTAAGCATTGTTTTATCTGCATGCTCATATAATGGTAAAAACGTATTATAAACTTTATCTAGTTCTTCTTTTGAAATTCTCTTTTCTGCGTACATTTGATCCCATAATGCACGATACTTCTTAAAGGCTAAGGTGTTACCAAAAATCTGAATAACTGCACTTGAGGTATCAATTTGTGGATTATTAAATGGCATATAAAATTCGTGTAGTTTTTTCTTTCCTTCCTCAGTATCAACTATTACAAATTGCCACGCCTGTAAGTTACATGCAGAAGGTGCAGTAATTGTTTCTTGAATTATTTCTCTTAATTCAGAACGAGGAATTTTTACACCTTCATCAAAATGCCGCACCGAATGACGATTAAGTAATACATCTCCAAAATCATTGTTTTCAAATTTAACCATAAAAGCACCTCCATCATATTAGCGCTTACATTGAATATTATAGTATAAAATTTATGACATAGAAAAACAGAGAGATTATAATTTATAACCTCTCTGTTTTGTATTACCAAATTGTAATTCTATCTTCTGGAGCAAGCCACATTCCATCTTTCGGAGTCACATTATAAGCTTTGTAAAACTCATCTTGATTTTGAACCGGAATATTAACTCTTGTTGGTTGCGGTGCATGTACGTCTGATTGAACTTCAGCAGTAATTGATTCTGGACGTTGTTTTTGCATCCAGCTCTTAGCATAAGTTTCAAAGAGATCTTTCATCTCTCCGCCTTCTGCCTTATTAGCAGCAACTGCACAAGAAAGACCACTTAAATCGGCAATGTTTTCAGAAACAACTTGCTTACCATTTAACTTAGCTGGCCCATATTGTAAGCCATCGAAAATATCGGCAACGGCCTTAGTACGTTTATTGAATTCAGCAAAGTCTTCTTTGGTCCACCAGTTCTTCATATTACCTTTTTCATCAAATTGAGCCCCATTATTATCAAAAGCATGCGACACTTCATGACCAATAGTTGCACCAATTCCGCCATAGTTAGCCGCACGAGACTGTTTTGCATCATAAAATGGTGCCTGCAAAATTCCAGCTGGGAAAGTCAAATCATTCTTTTGTGGATCATAACAAGCATTGTTTAAGTTACCTGGCATTGCCCAAACGCTGCGATCAGGAACTTGATTTAGCTTTTGTAAATTATCTTTGGTCTTTTCTTGATTAATAAGAGCTTGATTTTCATATAAACTCTTATTTAAATCAACGGCTAGATGGTCAAAAACAGCTTGATTCTTTTCTGGATAACCAATTTTGAGTTTTAAGGCTTGCAATTTAACAATAGCTTGTTTCTTAGTTGATTCGGAAAGCCATTCATTGTCTTGAATTCTTTGTTCGTATACTTTTAGCATATTCTTAATCATGCTAATTACATCATTCTTAGCATCATCGCCAAAATAGGTTTTACCATAGTAAATTCCGACAACTTCATCAAAAGCCGCATTTGCTAAACGGTATGCATGCTTATCTTGGGCTGGCATTTCAGGCACACCATAGACAGCCTGTCTAAATGGAAAAGCTGCTTCTCTAAAGTCTTGAGATAAGTAGTTAGCTACTCCATTAATAAATTTAACAATCATCCAGCTCTTGATTTCGTCAAATTCACTATTATTTAAAAATTCATTGATATGATCAAAATAACGTGGCTCGGCTTCAATTACTTGATCAGGTAGTTCAGGCAAAAGTTGTTTTAAGAAAGTATTAATGTCAAACTGTTCAAATTTAGCTTCAAAGTTTGCCAATTTAACTGGATTATAGACAGCTGCATAGTCAGCCCATTCTTCAGTTGACTTCAAAACTTCAGCAAGTTTTTTATCAAATTTAATACCCTTACTTGCCCAAGTCTTTGCTTGTTCTTCCTCTATTCCAGCCATTACAAGTAACTTAACTGTTTGCTTTTCCAAAGTAGAAAGCAATTTTTCAGCATCATCACTTTGATATGCAGTAGTATCTGGCAAAAATGTACCTGGTCCTTCTGCATATAAGGCATTATGATCAGTATCCTTCATATCTTCCATTACAAAAATATTGAGTGGTAAGTCATATCCTTTTGCAAACAAGTCAGCAGCTTGTTTATTAAATTCTTCAAAACTATTCAAAGAAGTTAATTTTTCTAAATCAGCTTTGATTGGCTCTGCCTGTTCCTTATTTCTTTTATCAAAATCAATTGCTAATTTATAAAGATTAATTGCTTTTGCAAAATTAGGTATAGTAGGAATCTCCTTTTTACCGTCAGCAAATTCAGCAAAATCCTTCATCAATTGATCTTCAATCCGCATATCTAAAATCAAGTTAATACCGGTTGAAGTTCTGTCAGCTGGAATTTTTGCTTTTGAAAGCCATTCTGAGTTAACGGCTAAGTAAAGATTATCTTGGGGTCTAGTATTAATATCAGGCTTAGTTAGGTCACCTGCACCCCCGCGAATATTAAAGTATTTTCTCATCTAATTACCTTCCATTGAAATTATAAGATTAATTAAATGATATCATGATTAAATTAATTTTAAAATGTCATTTTTTAGAAACTAGAATAATACTTTAAACTTTACTATTTGGTTCGATCTTAACCTTAAAATCTTTACGTGGGATTGCATTATTTTTCACGTACGGTTTCTTTTCGTATTCTTATTTCACGACCCATTTTGTTAGACTTGTAACTTATGAGTGCAAGTACTTGCTTCCCTCTTTAATCGAAAGCGCGGCCATGTCGGAATAATGATCATTAATAAATTTTTTTACCCAGGCCCGGTTAGTTTTAGAGTAATCACGTAAGGCCCAACCAATTGCCTTATTGATGAAAAATTCTGAACTATTCAGATTATTTTCTAAAATTTTCTCTAACAATTCAGTATTCACCTTATTTTTTCGTAAGAGCTGATGTTCAATTGCCACTCTTCTTACCCAAAAATCATTATCTTTTGACCAAGCAAGCATCAGGTCATCTACCCTTTCATCCCTTAACCCAATCTTTCCAATTGGCTTTATCAAACTATCAATTGTATCCCACCACTGCTTAGACTTTACATAATAAAAAATATGGTCAATGTCTTCAAATGTTAGAAATCTTTCTAATGAAATTAAATAATCACAAACGAAATATTGTGCTTCTCGATGTGTATCGGACCAAGCTTGATCAAGAAAATTCCAATCAATTTTTTTATTTTTCTTTTCTACTTTGATTAGGTCATGGTAACTTTTCCGTCTTTCAGGCGATTTCAAACCATAAAACTCAAATTTATTCCGTAGATATTTTTTCATTTGTGTGGCTAACTCGGGATCACTATTTTCAACTAACTTTTGTTTTAGTTGTTGATACTTATCTAATTCTTTCACTTCAGTTTCCTTACTTGTTAAAATACATATAGTAATACTACAGGGAGAATAATCATGAAAATTTTAATTGTTATCGATGATTATTTCAATAAAAGCAATGGGATGTCAATCTCAACGCAGCGCTTTGTTCACGAATTTAAAAAAATGGGTCAAGATGTCCGTATCCTTTCTTCCATTGCAGGTGGAGAACCAGATTACTCTCTTCCAATAATGATCATCCCAATTTTTAAAAATATTATTGCTAAAGAAGGATTTCATTTTGCTAAACCTAAAAAAGAAATAATCAAAGACGCTATTAGATGGGCAGATTTAGTCCACTTAGAGGACCCTTTCCCGGTTTGCTGGAGCGCAGCTAAAATTGCCAAACAGATGAGAAAGCCAATTACAGGTACTTTTCATCTTTATCCTGAAAATCTAACTGCTTCGGTTCCAGTTTTAGACCATGCCAGCATCAACTCTGCTTTTATGAGATTATTTCGTGATACTACTTTTAATTACTGTAGCTATTTACAATGTCCAACTTCGAAAGTCGAACAGCGTTTAAAAAAATATAACTTCAAATCCAAGTTAATAGTTATCTCGAATGGGATTAGTGATTATTATTTACAAAATAATCAGAAAACAACAACTGATCCCTTTACAATACTTTCAATCGGCCGTTTTTCAAATGAAAAGGATCAAAAGACTTTAATTAAAGCTATCGGACGTAGTAAATACAAAGATAGAATCAAATTAATTTTAGCTGGGAAAGGGCCATTAAAGAATGAATATATCTCCCTTTGTCAAAGACTAAAGATTAATGCTCAGCTTGGCTTTTATTCTAGAAATGACTTAAAACAGATCATGGATCAATCCAATATTGTTGTTCATTGTGCTAACGTGGAAGTTGAAGGGATGGCTTGCATGGAAGCTTTTGCGACTGGGTGTGTACCCATAATTGCCCAAAGTCCTCTCTCTTCTACCAGTTCATATGCTTTAAGTCCTAACAATCTTTTTCCCGCTGGAAGGAGCGAAATTTTAGCTCAAAGAATTGATTACTGGATTAATCATCCCAAAGATTTAAAAGTCATGAGCACAAATTACCAAAGTTATGCTAAATCTCTTACAGTTGAATTTTCTGCTAAAAAGGTCCTAACAATGATGAAAAATGCTCAAAAAAATTATATTTCAAACTAATATTCAAACATAAAAATATGTGTTATTCTTATGTTAAGTCTTTCACAAAAGGAGGAACCTTTTTTAATGTCCATTAAGAAGTTAGAAAATAGCAGCGATCATGCAATGGTAGCTGAAGAAGTTAAAATTTTGACCAACTTACTTAACGAGAGTACACGTCAATTAAGTGGGGATGTGATTTTTAATAAAATTCAAGATTTAATTAAAATCTCCGCCCAAAAAGACTACGATGCTCTTGAAGAGCAAATTGCTAGCCTTACTAATCAAGAAATGATTGTCGTTGCACGTTATTTTGCAACTTTACCTTTATTAGTTAATATTTCTGAAGATGTAGAGTTAGCTAGTGAAGTTAACCTACTCAATAATACGGATCAAGACTATCTTGGTAAACTTGAAGATACGATTGACTTAGTTTCTCAAAAAGAAAATGCAAGTAAAATTCTTAAGCATGTTAATGTAGTTCCAGTTTTAACTGCTCACCCTACTCAAGTTCAAAGAAAAACTGTCCTTGAATTAACCGATCAAATCCATGGTCTATTACGTAGTTACCGTGAAGTTAAAAACGGAACCATTAACCAAGCTGAATGGACTGAAAAACTCCGCGCCTACATTGAGATTTTAATGCAAACTGATATTATTCGTAGCCACAAACTACAGGTTTCTAATGAAATTACAAACGTTTTAGCATACTATCCTAAAGCTTTGATTCCGGCCATCACTAAATTTACAGCTCGCTACCAAGAATTAGCTAAAAAGCATAATTTAAATCTAGATGGTACCACCCCAATTACTATGGGAATGTGGATCGGAGGCGATCGTGATGGAAATCCATACGTTACTGCCGAAACATTAAAGCTGAGTGCCACTTTGCAAAGCCAAGTAATTTTTGAATACTATATTAAACAGCTAAACAAGCTCTACCGCACGATCTCAATGTCTACTTCTTATATGAAGCCTTCATCCGCTGTTGAAAAATTATCAGAGCTCTCAAATGATGATTCGCCATTCAGAACAAATGAACCATATCGTCGGGCTTTCTACTATATTGAGAGTCGTTTACTTCACACTGAATACACTCTTTTAGGAACAGCTGATAAAAATAGCTTTGTTAAAAAACGCGATTTAGAAAACTTAGACAAAATCCCTGTTTATAAGAATCCACAAGATTTTAAAGCTGATTTAATTACAATTAAAGAATCGCTCGAAGAAGATCATGACCAAGCTGTAGTTAGAAGTTTCTTTACTGAGCTATTAGAAGCAATTGATATCTTTGGTTTCCATTTAGCAACAATTGATATGCGTCAAGATTCTAGTGTAAACGAAGCTTGTGTGGCTGAATTACTCAAGAGTGCCGGAATTTGTGATAATTATAGTGACTTACCCGAAAAAGATAAGGTTAAAGTTTTACTTAATGAGTTAAACAATGATCCACGTAATCTTCATTCTAACAATAAGCCAAAATCTGAATTGCTCCAAAAGGAATTAAAGATCTACAAGACTGCTCGTCAACTCAAGGATTGTATTGGTGAAGATGTAATTAAACAACACATTATTTCTCATACTGAAAGTGTCTCTGATCTTCTTGAACAAGCAGTCATGCTTAAAGAATATGATCTTTTAAATAATCAAGAAGCCCGCATTCAAGTTGTACCACTATTTGAAACAGTTGAAGATTTGGAAAACTCTCGTGAAATTATGAAAGAATTTCTAAATCTCGATATTGTTAAAAAGTGGCTTGCTTCTCAAAATAATTACCAAGAAATTATGCTGGGCTACTCTGACTCAAATAAAGATGGTGGCTACTTAGCTTCTTGCTGGAATCTCTATAAGGCCCAGAAAGACTTAACTGCAATGGGCAAGAAATTGGGTGTTAACATTACCTTCATGCACGGCCGTGGTGGAACCGTTGGTCGTGGTGGCGGTCCTTCTTATGAAGCTATTACTGCTCAACCTTTTGGCTCAATTAATGACCGTATTCGCATGACCGAACAAGGTGAAATCATTCAAAACAAGTATGGTAATCAAGATACTGCTTACTACAACTTGGAAATGCTTGCTTCAGCTACAATCGACCGGATTGTTTCTAAACAAATTGTAAGCGAAGATGATATTGGTGGTTTCCGTTCCTCAATGGATGAAATTGTTTTAGACAGCAATAAAGTTTACCGTAAGCTTGTTTTTGAAACTCCAGCTTTTCTTGACTACTTCTTGCAAGCTACACCAATTAAGCAAATTTCCAACTTAAATATTGGTTCTCGTCCAGCGGCAAGAAAGAAGATTACTGATTTTTCAGGCTTAAGAGCTATTCCTTGGGTATTCTCGTGGTCACAAAGTCGAATTATGTTCCCTGGTTGGTATGGTGTTGGTTCTGCCTTCAAGCACTTCATTGATGCCAATCCTAATAACCTCCACACCTTACAAAAGATGTATGAAGGCTGGCCTTTCTTCCACTCCCTCCTTTCCAATGTTGATATGGTTCTTTCCAAATCTAACATGGATATTGCCAAACAATATGCGGACCTCTGTGAAGATGAAGATACTAAAAAAGTCTTTGATACTATCTATCAAGAATGGAAACTTACTAAAGAAGTAATTCTTCAAATTGAAGGTAACAAAGAATTACTTGCAGACAACCCAAGTTTAAAGATGAGCTTAAATTACCGGATGCCATACTTCAATATTCTTAACTATATTCAAATTGAAATGATTAAACGAGATCGCGTTGATGAAATTGCCGGTGTTTACGAAAGCATTTTACCAATTACCATTAATGGGGTGACCTCTGGTTTACGTAATTCAGGATAGTTTTAATTTTTAAGGACAAAATATGAAAAAAGCACTATTAATTATTGACTACACTAATGACTTCATTGCAGACAATGGTTCTCTTACCTGTGGGAAACCAGCTCAAGCTTTGGAAGATTATTTAATCGAATTAGCAAATAAATTTTATGATAATGGAGACTATGTAATTTTTCCAACTGATGGACATACTGGTGATACATTTAGTCCGGAATATAAGCTCTTCCCACCACATAATATTGTTGGTACACCAGGACAAGAGTTATACGGTAAGTTAAAAGATTGGTATGAAGCTCACAAGTCTAGTGACCGAGTATATAAATTTAACAAAAATCGCTATTCTTCTTTCCAAAATACTAATCTCGATAATTACTTACGTGAACGTAAAATTAACGATTTATGGCTAACTGGGGTATGTACAGACATTTGTGTTCTTCACACGGCTATGACTGCCTATAATTTAAACTATGATTTAACTATTCCAAGCAAAGGTGTTACTACCTTTACTGAACATGGTCAAGAGTGGGCCTTAGATCATTTTAAAAATGCCTTAGGCGCAAAAGTAATAGAATAAATAGAGCAAAAAAACTGTATCATCTGATTTTTCAGAATAATACAGTTTTTTCTACTTTAATTTAATTAGCTCGATACTATCAATACCATCGATTTCTTTAACATTAACTGCTACTTGTTCGCTCAAGGCTGTTGGAATATTCTTTCCAACAAAATCTGCCTTAATTGGTAACTCCCGATGTCCTCGATCCACCAAAACCGCAACTGCAATTGACTTTGGACGTCCAGTTGCAATCAAAGCATCCATCGCAGCCCGAATCGTTCTTCCAGTATAAAGAACATCATCTACTAATACAACATGTTTATTAGTAATATTTAAACTTTCTGGTTCTAAGTTTGAAATCTTTTCTTGATTAATATCAACTCTACGATCATCTCGATAAGAAGTTATATCCAGTTCGCCTCCTGGAATAATCTTCTCTTCAATTTCTTCAAGTCGATCCCCAATTCTACGTGCTAAATAGACCCCACGAGTTTTGATTCCAACTAAAACCAGCTCATCTACGCCCTTATATCTTTCAATAATTTCATATGTAATCCTAACAATAGCTCGCTGTATTGCCGGTTTATCCCAAATTTCCTTTAGCATTTGTCTTTTTTCCTCAATCAGGAATTATTTCTACTATTTTAAAGCGTCTGTTGCAAATGATCTATTTTCAAGAGATGTTAAAAGTGCGTCAGCCGTATCAAGAGCTGTTAGTAATGGGACATTCTGCTGTATAGCCATTTGTCTAATAATGAAGCCGTCAGAATTTTTTTCAATATCATGCTCCATGGTATTAATCACTAAGTCAATTCTTCCCTCTCTTAATTCATTTAAGATATTGTCATCTGCGTTTTCGTTTTCATGAACTTTAGTTACAAGATCAACATGTAACCCATTATTCTTTAAAAAGTCCGCTGTACCCTTAGTAGCAAAAATCCGATAACCAATTCTCGCAAATCTCTTTGCAATTGGGAGAATCTTTTCTTTATCCTTGTCTTCAATTGTTAACAAAACATTTCCATTTTCAGGTAGTTGCATCTTAGCTCCGGCAAAAGCCTTATACAGAGCCTTGGCAAAAGTATGGTCGCTTCCCATTACTTCACCTGTTGATTTCATTTCTGGCCCAAGATATGAGTCTACATCAGCCAACTTGCTAAAACTAAAGACTGGAGCCTTAACACTAATCATTTCTGGTTCAGGCGCAAGACCATCACTATAGCCCTGCTGCGCTAGGCTTTCGCCCATAATTACCTGAGTCGCAACTTGTGCCATTTCAATTCCAGTTATTTTACTTAAAAATGGAACTGTTCTACTTGCCCGCGGATTTACTTCAATTACATAAACTTCACCGTTTCTTACAATAAATTGAATGTTCATAATTCCCACACAATTTAGAGTGAGAGCAAGTTTACGAGTAACATCCATAATCTTATCTTTAACTTCATCAGTAAAGTTTTGTGGTGGGTAAACGGCCATCGAATCTCCAGAATGAACACCAGCATGTTCAATATGTTCCATAATTCCTGGTAGTAAAACATCCTGTCCATCACAAATTGCATCGACATCACACTCACGACCATCTAAATAGTCATCTACTAAAATTGGATGATCAGCTGCAATATCTACGTGATCATGTAAGTATTCTTCAAGCTCACCCTTGTTGTAAACAATTTCCATTGCTTTTCCGCCAAGTACATAACTTGGACGGACTAAGACCGGGTATCCTAACTCTTCAGCTGCTTTAATAACTCCTTCATGTGTTGTTGCAGTTAAGCCCTTTGGTTGATTTAATTTAAGTTTCTTAATTATCTGATCGAATAGTTCACGATCTTCTGCACGGTTAAGATCTTTAACATTAGTTCCCAAGATTTTAATTCCATGATCTTGTAATCCAGCAGCTAAATTAATTGAAGTTTGTCCTCCAAACTGAACAATTACACCTTCGGGCTTTTCCAAATCACAAACATTCAATACATCTTCTAAGGTTAATGGTTCAAAATATAATTTATCAGAAATTGAAAAGTCCGTTGAAACAGTTTCTGGGTTTGAATTAATAACAATGGCTTCATAGCCCATCTTTTGAAGTGCTTTTACACAGTGAACAGTTGCATAATCAAACTCGACACCCTGTCCGATTCTAATTGGACCAGAACCAATAACAATTACTGATTTTTTACCAGACTTATGTGATTCATTTTCACCATCATAAGTTGAGTAAAAGTATGGCGTCTTTGATTCAAACTCTGCTGCGCAAGTATCAACCATCTTGTAGACTGGAATGATCCCATTATTTTTGCGCAAGTCTCTAACCTGATCAACACTTTCATTCCATAAAGTAGCAATAGTTGCATCACTAAAACCATATTTCTTAGCTAAACGTAAAGTTTCAAGATTATCCTTATTTTCTTGGATATTTTTCTCCATCTCTACCATGTGACTAACAATATCTAAGAAATAAAAGTTGATTTTGGTTAATTCATGAACATCTTCAAGACTATAACCTCTGCGAAAGGCTTCTGCTAAATAAAAGAGTCGATCATCTTGCGCTTTAACTAATTTTTGCTCTATCTCTTCATCACTTGCATGATGAGCTGCTTCAGAATAGAGATCTTTTTCATCAATTTCAAGGGACCTTACCGCCTTTTGCATTGCCTCTTCAGCTGTTCGACCAATTGCCATTACTTCACCAGTAGCCTTCATTTGGGTACTTAAAGTGCGGTCGGCCTTAGAAAACTTATCAAATGGCCAACGAGGAATTTTGCAAACGACATAATCTAAAGCTGGTTCAAATTCAGCATATGTTGTTCCAGTTACTGGATTTTTAATCTCATCTAGTGTCATACCAATTGCAATCTTTGCGGCCATTTTTGCAATAGGATAACCTGTTGCCTTTGAAGCCAATGCACTTGATCGTGAAACTCGAGGATTCACCTCAATAACATCGTACTCAAAGCTATTAGGATCTAAGGCTAGCTGAACATTACAACCTCCTTCAATCTTAAGAGCCCTAATTAAACATAAAGAACAATCACGAAGCATTTGATACTCTTTATCACTTAAGGTTTGACTAGGTGAAAAAACAATCGAATCCCCGGTGTGAATTCCAACTGGATCAAAATTCTCCATGCAACACACAATCATTGCATTATCATCATGATCACGCATTACCTCGAATTCAATTTCTTTATAGCCCGCAATCGATTTTTCAATTAAACATTCAGTAACAGGTGATAGCTCTAATCCGTTTTTGGCAATTTTTGCTAGCTCTTCATGATTATTACAAATACCACCACCAGTTCCGCCCATCGTAAAGGCTGGACGGACGATGATTGGATAGCCAATTCTATCGCCAAACTCTAAAGCTTCCTCAACAGTATTAACAGTTGTTGATGGTGGAACGGGCTCACCCAATTCTTTACATAATTCTTTAAATTTCTCTCTATCTTCTGCTTGTTCAATCGAAGAAAGTCTTGTTCCTAATAATTCAATATTTAACTCATCTAAAATTCCTGTTTTAGCTAATGAAAGAGCCATATTTAATCCAACTTGCCCACCAAGCGTTGGTAAAATTGCATCAGGATACTCTTGTCTAATGATTCTTGAGATTGATTCCACAGTTAGGGGTTCAATATAAACCTTGTCTGCAATAGTAGTGTCAGTCATGATCGTAGCAGGGTTTGAATTAACTAATACTACTTTATAGCCTTCTTCACGAAGAGCTAAGCAAGCCTGAGTTCCGGAATAATCAAACTCTGCAGCTTGACCAATAATAATTGGACCAGAACCAATTACCATAATCTTATGAATATCTGTTCTCTTAGGCATGACGCTCTTCTTCCTTTCTTTGGTCAATCATTGACATAAAATCATCAAACAATGAGTCTTCATCATGCGGGCCTGGGGTTGCATCAGGGTGAAATTGGACTGAAAAGGCAGGATATTTTTTATGACGTAGTCCTTCAACTGTGCCATCATTTACTTCAACATGAGTAATCATCAAATTTTCTTTATCAATAGATTTCGGATCTACCGCATAACCGTGATTTTGCGAAGTAAAACCAATATTGCCAGTGGCAATTTCTCTTACAGGATGATTAAAGCCGCGATGTCCAAACTTCATTTTGTAAGTACTAGCCCCATTTGCTAGAGCAAAGACTTGATGGCCCATACAAATTCCAAATAGCGGAACATGTTTTTCAACTTCTTGGACCATTTTTGCAGCCGTAAGCATTTCTTCCGGATTTCCAGGTCCATTTGATAAAAGCACTCCGTCTGGGTTAAGATTTAAAATTTCTTCGGCTGTTGCAGTGTAAGGTAAGACAATACAGTTACAGTCTCTCTCCGCTAATTCTCGTAAAATACTGTGCTTAATGCCAAAGTCAACAACAACTATATTTCTTTTCGAGCCAGGAACTGGATAAGAATTTTTCGTTGAAACACGGCTGATTACACCTTGGGTAATGTTTCTTTGCTTTAATTCTTGAGCAATACTTGCTGCATTTTCTTTTGAATCAGTAATTCTTCCTTTTAAAGTACCATGAATTCTTAATTTCTTAACTAATTCACGAGTATCAATTCCCTGCAAGCCAGGTATATTTGATTGTTTTAAAAATTTTGGCAAGGTTGTTTGCATACGCCAATTGTCTGGGTGACGCGCTACTTGATGGCAAATCACACCCTTAATTTGAGGCTCAAGTGATTCATAATCTGCCAAAGTAATTCCATAGTTTCCAATTAAAGGATTAGTAAAAACTAAAATCTGATCGGCATAACTTTGGTCAGTAATTGCTTCTTGATAGCCTGTCATCCCTGTTGTAAAAACAACCTCACCGCTACTTTCACAATCATCTCCAAAGCCTTCGCCTTCATAAATGCTACCATCTTCTAAAATTAAATAGCGTTTCATTTTGTTCCCCTTTGATATACAACTTTACCATCAACAAATGTCATCACTGTCTCGCCATATACCTTATGACCAGTAAATGGTGTATTTACTCCTTTAGACTTAAAATCTTCCTCTTTAATTTCTTTTTGATGCTCAATATCAAAAATCGCAATATCTGCATTCTCACCAGGTGCAAGAAAACCTGCGCTTTTTATACCAAATACTGTAGCCGGCTTATCAGTAAGAAGAGATAGTAATTGTTCAAGCGTGAAAACTTTCTCTTCCTTTACAAATCTAGTATAAAGAGTGCTAAATGCTGTCTCACTTCCCGTAATTCCAAAAGCGGCTTCTCGCATACTACCTTCTTTTTCGGCTTTAGCATGGGGAGCATGATCAGTAGCAATTAAATCAATTGTTCCATCAAGCATCCCAACTAAAAGAGCTGCTTGATCCTCTTTACTTCTTAGTGGTGGATTCATCTTAAAGTAAGGATCGTCTTCTGGAATATCGCTATCTGTCAATAAAATATGGTGTGGTGCAACCTCACACGTTACCTTAATTCCTCGTGCTTTTGCTAAACGAACTAATTCTACACTGGTTTTCGTCGAAACATGACAAATATGGTAATGGACTCCTGTCTTTTGTGCTAAAAGGAGGTCACGAGCAATTTGCGTAGTCTCAGCGAGTTCTGTAACTGGTGGTAAGTCTAATTTTTCAGCTGCTATTCCTTCATTCACCATTCCTTTATTAAAAAGTGAATCATCTTGGGCATGGGCTGCAATAATTAAGTTGTTTTCTTTAGCCTTTTGCATGGCTAGATACATTGTCTGCGCACTTTGAACTCCATGTCCGTCATTACTTAATGCAAATGCGCCTGCTTTCTTAAGTTCCGCATAGTCAGGAATAATATCAGTTGTTTCATCATTAGTGACAGGACCATACTGGAGAATATGAACTAACCCCTTTTTTTGATTTTCTCTAACCATTTTCTCCATTAATTCAGCTGTATTAGGAACAGGAGTGACATTAGGCATGGCACCAACTGTTGTAAAACCTCCACGTGCTGCCGCTTGGCTACCAGTTTTGATATCCTCCTTATAGGTTTGGCCAGGATCACGATAGTGAACATGAACATCTACTAAGCCTGGGCTAACTATCATCCCGCTAGCATCAATTATTTCTTCCCCTTCTAGGTCAGTTCCAATAGCCTTAATTTTTTGACCATCGATTAAAACATTAGCTTTGATTAGGTGGTCATTTTGATACACAGTTCCATTTTTAATTACAGTAGTCATTACTTGAGTCCTCCTAATTTTCTTCCTCGTAAGACTGCTTCAATTATTGCCATTCTCATAAACACACCATTTTGCATTTGACGAGTAAACATACACTTGTCGCTTTCCACCAAATTTGCACTTAATTCAACATCGTGGTTAATTGGACCTGGGTGCATAATAATTGTATTTGGCTTTAATTCTTGATAGCGCCCCTTATTAATTCCATATTGTTCATGATATGCTTTTGGATCAAAATTCTTTTCATTAAGATCATCACTGTGTCTTTCATGTTGAACTCTTAAAAGCATCATCACATCCATCTCGGGAATCAGCTTATCTAGTTCTTCATATCTTCCATACTTATCAAATTCCTTTGAGTACCAATATTCAGGGCCTGAAAAGTAAACTTCAGCTCCTAACCGGTGGAGTAACTCCATATTACTTTTAGCAACACGTGAATTAGTAATATCGCCAACAATAGCTACCTTTAGACCTTTAAACTGCTTAAAATGTTCATGAATTGTCATCATATCTAACAAACACTGACTTGGATGTTGACCACTACCATCCCCAGCATTAATTATTCCAATATCTAAATGTTGATGGGATTGCGGCTGAATTAAATTTTGATAGTATTCATTTTGTGAATGACGAATTACTTCAATATTCACTCCCACAGCTTCCATAATCAGGGATGTATCATATAATGTCTCTCCCTTATTAACCGAAGAATGAGCAGGATCAAATGGAATTACGGTTAAACCTAATTTTCTTTCAGCCATTTCAAAACTAGTATGCGTTCTACTTGAATCCTCAAAGAACATATTAGTAATATAGATGGGCTCTGTTAGATTAGGCGCAGCTCCGCCATTTTTAAAATATTCTGCTCGATTAATTAAAGCTTCAACTTCTTCAACACTCAAATTTTCTACACTGACAAAATGCGGTAAACTAACAAGATTTAAATTTTCCATTTTTTATTCTTTCTAAAGCAAAAAGGCCCGAAGCATTTAATTGCTCCAGGCCTATTTTTCCATATTCTTGTATACGAAAAATATAGCAACCCTTCTGGCCCTCTCTGGAGTCAATTAAATGGTTGACTATTAAATTAATATTTTTTGATTATTTTGATAGAGATTTCAGTTCAACTGAATCCTTACCATCTTTTTCTACCATGTTAACAGCAACTTGTTCATTAGCTGCAGTTGGGATGTTCTTACCAACAAAGTCAGCTCTAATTGGTAATTCGCGGTGACCACGATCTACCAAAACTGCAACTTTAATTGAACTAGGGCGTCCATCATCCATCAAAGCATCCATCGCTGCTCTAATTGTTCGCCCAGTATAGATTACATCATCAATCAAAATTACTTTCTTATCGGTAATATCAACATCAATTTGGTTAGAATTAACTACTGGATCTTGTTTTAATGAAGCATCATGACGATCATCACGATAAAGGGTAATATCTAGCTCATCAATTGGCACATCAACATTTTCTAATTTTTGAATTCGGTCATGAATTCTCTTAGCTAAGTAAACTCCTCTTGTCTTGATTCCAATTAAAACAAGATTATCAGTACCCTTATTTTGCTCAATAATTTCATAAGTAATTCGAGTTAATGCACGCTTCATTGCGAGTGCATCCCAAATTTTCTTTGCCATATTTTTCCTCCTGATTTTGCCCATAAAAAAGCTCCTAGTTCTTGAGACTAGGAGCTTATAGTAAAGTCATACTTATTTAAGCCTGCCTTGCTAGCCTCACGGGACTAATTTTAAAGGACATTTATTGTTTTAAAATTACTGTACTTCATGATTTTTGTCAAGTCATTTAATTAAAATTGACTTTATTCACCAATTGATTAATATCTGTAATCCCTAGCTTTTCTAATTCCTTTGGTAAGCCATCAGCAATATGCTTTGAAGCAAGGCTGTCCTTAAAATGCGCAGTTCCAACGGCAACCGCATTAGCACCGGCTAAAATAAATTCAATTATATCTTTAGCGGAACTGATTCCACCCATCCCAATAATTGGTAAAGTTGTACTTTCTCGAACTTGGTGAACCATTCTAATAGCAATTGGTTTTACCGCTTCACCAGAAAGACCACCAATATTGTGCCCCAAAACAGGCTTTCTAGTTTCAACATCAATCTCCATTCCCAAAAGAGTATTGATTAAGGATAATCCATCTGTGCCACCATTTTCAGCTGCTTTCGCAATCTGCGTAATATCAGTGACATTAGGGGTTAATTTTACATAAATTGGGATTTTAACGACTGATTTAATTTTTTTAGTCAATTCTTCCACTACATTAGGATGAACGCCAAAGCTCATCCCGCCCTGATTCACATTCGGACAAGAAACATTAATCTCTAAGGCATTTACTAGTCCAGAATCAGATAGCTTCTTAGCTACTTCAATATATCCTGCTTCGTCTTCTCCACCAACACTAGCCATAATTGGCAAGTTAGGATACTCACTACGCAAAGGAGTTAACTTATCTTTGATTACCGCATCAACGCCGGGATTAGTTAATCCAACTGAATTCAAAACCCCAGTATTTAAAACAGCTATTTGGGGTTGCGGATTACCTGTTGTACTGTGAGGAGTAGTCGTCTTTATTACCATTGCTCCCAAATCATTTAAATCAAATTTCTTGGCTGCTGGGACATCCCCAAAACCAAAGGTACCACTTGCTGGCATAATTGGATTTTTCAAATCTAATCCTGGCAATTTTACGTGTGTATTAATCATATTTTCCTCCAAAATGAATGCTCTCTGTCATTCAATTATTTTTCAAGAATTGATTGTACACGCTTTTTTATTTTTTTCAAAGTTAAAAATTTTATTTGTAATTCTTTCTCGAAGATGCTAAACTTCATTTTGATTAAACTTTAAACGGTACAGAGAGACCGCAAGTTAGAATTATTGGCTTAAATTATCTGGGAAAGTCTATACCTAGTGTCTCTCTGCGCTTGGTATAGACTTTTTTTATGGAGGAAAAATGAGTAAACCTGTTATCGTTGCCTTAGATTTAGACAATGAAAAGAAACTAAATGAACTATTACCAAAATTAGGTAAACCTGAAAATGTTTTTATTAAGATTGGGATGGAGCTTTTCTTTAACGAAGGACCTAAAATCGTAAAGCAATTATCAGAACAGGGTTATCAAATCTTTTTAGACTTAAAAATGAACGATATTCCTAATACCGTCTACAATGGTGCAAAGGCACTAGCTCGTTTGGGCATTACCTACACGACGGTTCACGCTCTTGGGGGCAGTCAAATGATTAAAGCCGCAAAAGATGGATTAATTGCTGGAACTCCGATTAATAAAGATGTTCCCAAATTATTAGCTGTAACTGAATTAACTTCGATTTCAGACGAAGTTCTACATTACGAGCAGAATTGTAATTTATCAATGAATGATCAAGTATTAAGCTTAGCTACAACCGCTAAAAAAGCAGGTGCAGACGGAGTAATTTGTTCCCCACTCGAAGTTAAAAATTTACGTCAAAAAGTTGGAGAAGACTTTTTATACGTAACTCCTGGAATTAGACCAGCTGGTAATGCTAAAGATGACCAATCACGCGTAGCTACTCCACTCCAAGCAAAAGAATGGGGTTCAACAGCAATTGTTGTCGGTAGACCAATTACTTTAGCTACTGATCCAGAAGCCGCATACGAAGCAATTAAAAAGGAGTTCAACTAACATGCATAAAGATCAAATCATTAGCCAATTAATCAAAGAAAAAATTATCACTATTTCTCCTGATAAACCCTTCACTTATGCAAGTGGAATGCTTTCACCAATCTATACCGATCTTCGGTTAACTGTTTCTTATCCAGACCTGCGTGATATGATTGCTAGTGATCTAGCCAACCTAATTGCGGCAGAATTTCCTCAAGCAACAATTATTGGCGGAGTTGCAACTGCTGGTATTCCTCATGCTGCTTTAGTTGCCGAAAAATTACATTTACCAATGATTTATGTTCGTCCAAAACCTAAAGATCACGGTAAAGGCCGTCAAATTGAAGGTCGTTTTTCAGAAAGTGATCAAATTGTCCTCATTGATGATCTAATTACTACTGGTGGCTCAGTTTTAAATGCAGTTAAAGCTACTGAAAAAGATGGCGGAAAAGTAGCTGGCGTTGCTTCAATCTTCACTTACTACTTACCCGATGCAAAAGAAAACTTTAAAAAGGCAACTGTAAAATATACTCCACTTCTTTCTTACCCCGAATTACTAAAAAAAGAAACTGAATCTGGACACATTACTAGCGACCAATATGATATTTTAAAAACCTGGCATGAAGATCCATGGGCTTGGAGTAAAAAATTTAATAATTAAATCAAAACAAGATTATAATCGTATAGTTAAGTTAAAAAGAGACTGATTTTTTATTTTCAGTCTCTTTATTTATTTCCAGCTATTTTATTAATAAAATTTTCTTTAGTTTCAAACCGGCTACAAATATTTATCAATACTGCAAGTTACTTAATCGCCTCATTTACCATGTGGTAGACTTAAGGAGAGTAAGTGATTTTCTTTTTTATTAGCAATTCGTTAATAAAAAATACAATATTTATCTATATAATGAAATTATAATTGGCAGAAAGGATGGATGAAATATGGATACAAATAATATTTTGTCTTACATAAAATGGCGTGGCGATATTTCCCTTTCTGCACGACCATTTGACGAAGTTGATGCATTAGTCATTGCCACATTTTCCTATATTCATCTTGATGGAATTGTTCCTGATTCTAATAAAGAGATTTCAATTAAAGAAGCAGCAAAGAAGTATTTTAATTCATCTAACCCGAATTTAGATCACTATAAATATCGCGATCTTCTTAAACTAATGGCAAATTCTGTTCGTTTTGGGGATGCAAAATTATCTTACTTTGTGGATGTTCTTACTAATCGAATACAATTTTCTGCGATCAAAATTAGTCTAGATAATGATACTAATTTTATTTCCTTTCGAGGAACAGATGACAGCTTAGTTGGCTGGAAAGAAGATTTTGAAATTAGCTTTAGAACAACCGGTGCACAAAAATATGCCTTAAACTATCTTACCAATATTTTAAAGACTACTAAGCAAGCCTATAGCTTAGCCGGGCACTCTAAGGGAGGAAACCTTGCTGAATATGCAGCAGTTAATCTCCCAGATGATTTGCAAAAACAAATCAAGACGATCTACACTTTTGATAGTCCAGGACTGAGTACTCAAGTTGATGGCGTTACTGATAAATTAAAACGGTATGTACCTGAATTTAGTATCGTTGGACGGCTTTTTGAGCCAGAAAACATTACTCCAACAATTTTAGTTAGTGATCGGCCAAAACTAGCTCAACATGATCCAATGAGCTGGGAAGTATCGGGTTCTCACTTTATTACGAGGGCTCACCGCAATCCAACTTCTAAAATATATAATCAAATCATAAATCAATGGATTGGTGAAGCAAATCTTCAAGAACGTGAAGCTCTAACAAATGATCTATTTAATGCTTTTGCAGCTAGTGGCGCAACCAAAATTACAGAACTTAATAAAAATGGGTTTGGTGGTTTTGGCGCAATTCTTTTCTCTCTTACTAATTCATCTAGAAGAACACGATTTGTTCTCGGAAGTTTATGGGAAACCATCTGGCGCAGTATTAAAGCAACTCATCTAGAAAAATTATTTATAAATCCCAATTCAATTATTGGCTGGGTATTAATTATTCTTGGTATTGTAGACCTGATGATTCCAGATTATGCCTATCGGGCATTTGGAGGAATAGTTGGAGTCTTTTGTATTGGATGGAGTGGCTATCATATTGTTACAGCTGCTAACTCTCATTTAGTGCCTAAGTCAAAGCGATTCTTTATTATTACTTATCTCATTGTTTTTGGCTTAGCTGTTGCAATTATTTCTAATAACCGTTTATTAACTTTCTTAGCTCACTATGTTCTAGGCATATTCTTAATTGGGTTTGCATATATCAGATTACGTAATGTAATCGTTAAAAATAAGAAAAATGGAATTTTCAAAAATATTATTGATGTCATAGAAAGCTTAATTGCTTTTGCTGCTGGCATTATTGTAATTGTCAATCCTAATTATTTCAGTCGTCAAGCAGTCATTATTTTGGGCATTTTATTAATTATCTATGGTCTTTTCCAACTAATAATGGAACTATTTAAACAGAGAAGATTAAAGATGCCACCTAAACATCGTTAATAAATTAAATAAGTCTTTTGGAACTTAATCCAAAAGACTTATTATTTTACTTATAAAATTTTTTCAATTGCCTCTGCTACACCATCGTGGTCACAATCGCTTGTTACTCTTTGAGCTGCTTTTTTCACAGCAGGCACCGCATTACCCATTGCTACTCCACCACCTGCGAATTTAATCATGCTTAGATCATTTTCTTCATCTCCAATAGCCATCAAATTCTCACTACTTAAATTCAATTTGTGACAAAGAAATTTTAAAGCCTTTCCTTTAGAAACACCTTTAGGATTGGCTTCATAATAAAACGGTGCTGTTTTAGTAAAAGTAATTTCATCATCCAGATGAGCAAAAGGTCTATGATCAGCAATTTTTTGATCTAACAAATCTTGTCGATCTACATACATACACTTAATGATTGGAATATCCTTCATTTCAGCTGGTGTACGATACGAAATACCTAAATTAACTAAGTTCGCCTCATATAAAGTGTAGTCGCCAATATCTCGATCTGCGGTATAAATTCTATCTGGTGCTGATGCATGGAAGTGTAAACCTAATTTTAAGGAAATTGTCTCTAAATCTAGATAATTGTCATAAGTTAATTTTTTCTCAAACAAGACATTGCCAGCCGTTGTTTCTACTACTCCGCCGCCAAAACAAACTACATATTGATCCTCTTGATCATTCAAACCTAACTCAGT
Organism: uncultured Lactobacillus sp.; assembly: GCF_948948975.1. GTDB lineage: Bacteria > Bacillota > Bacilli > Lactobacillales > Lactobacillaceae > Lactobacillus. The sequence goes on from NZ_CARBVX010000002.1 coordinate 166,333, forward strand.
CAGAATCTTTTCTACTCCGCTCAATGGGCGACCTGTAGCAATAACAATTTTTATCCCTGCACTTTTTGCTTTTAAAATTGCATTTTTTACTTTTAGAGTTAATTCTTTCTTAGAATTTAATAATGTACCATCAACATCAATTGCGATTATTTTTATATTTTTCATCTTATAATTTGCCTCAATATTGCCAATCCTACAACTCCTAATCCAATGCATCCCACAACGCTTAATTGCAAGCGCCAAGTAATTGTTAAGTAGGCAATAAATTCACGTACAAAGGCATTTAAGGTAAAGTACCACTTTGTTTTTGCACCATAGCCAATACACTGTAGACCTAATCTTTTTGCTAAAACTAGGGCACGATATACATGGTAAGAATTAGTTACAATAGCAAAACGAGAATCTGGCTTCATCAATCTATGTGAAAAAATCAAATTTTCTCTAGTTGTCTTTGACTTATCTTCAACAATAATATCTTGCTTCGAAACACCTTTTTCTTCGGCATATTTTGCCATTGCCACTGCTTCAGGAATTTCTTCACCTGGTCCTTGTCCACCTGACATAATGATTTTTGAGCCAGGATTACGACGATATACCTCTATTCCGCGATTGATTCTTGCAGCAAGAAGTGGTGTTACCTTTTTTCCCATTAAACCTGCTCCAAGTACAACCACATAGTTCAACTTCTTAGTCTTAATATTCACTAGATTAATCCAAGAAGTTAAAGTATACATCATCATAATAAAAATTAGATAAATTATTACAAGGTTAATAAACAAATATATGTAAGTTCCAAAATTATTATGGGTTAATTTTCCCACTAATGGAAAGAGAAATAAGTAAGCAATAATTCCGATACCCATTGCTAACGATAAGAAGTTGGTCCAGCGATTACCTTCGCGAATTAAAATCTTAATCCCATCGTAAATAAACATAATGATCAAAGTCGCAATAAAGGCCACAACGGAAAACATTATTGCCAGTAAAATTAGCACAAAAATAAGTAAAATAACTTGATGAGTAATAGGAAAAACTTCAGCAGCAATTAGTAAACTAACAGCTGTGAATAAGCCAAAAGTAATTATTGTCCATACTAAAGTCATTCCTGACCATAAACTCCGCCTCTCGTGGGTTAAAACCCAGAGAAATGTTCCTAATGCCAGTAAAAATAAAACTAATACAATTGAAAATGATAAGATCACTTATCATTTCACCACCTTAATCTATTGCACACATTCCTTGTGTTTAGTCTTTTCTTAAATTATACAAAATTAATTGTCTTCATGTTTTTGATTCAGTATAATTAAGAAAATATTTTTAGGAGGACAAAGAAATGGCAGACCAAATTTTAGTAACAACTACTGAAAATATTCCGGGCAGAAAATATGAAATTATCGGTGAAGTTTTTGGTGTTACAACTCAATCAAAAAATGCAATTCGAGATTTTGGTGCTGGCTTAAAAAGTATTGTCGGTGGTGAAATTAAGGCTTATACCTCAATGTTAACTGAATCAAGAGATCAATCAATTGATCGTCTTCGACAAAATGCTTTCAAAATGGGTGCTGATGCCGTAGTTATGATGCGTTTTGATTCAGGCTCAATTGCTGGCGATATGCAATCTGTCGTTGCTTACGGAACCGCCGTTAAATTTATTGATTAACTAAAAAAACTGGCTTCTCAGCCAGTTTTTTATTTTCTTAAACCTTTTGGATAGAAGTTCTTTAAAATTTGATCATTTCCAATTTTTCCAAAACTGAAGATATGGTTTTGATAAGCAACCAAAACAAAGCCGCGCAAATTACTATCTACCTTAATCGTTTCTCCATGTATATAGCGCACATAATCTACCTTATCTTCAAAATTAATAAGTTGTTTTTGTTCTTTTTGTCCCAATACCTCAGCTAGTTGATGACTCGGCTCAAAGCGCTTTTTCTTAAGTAACCCTAATTCAACACCATTATTTAGAACATGTAGTTCAGTTAGCATGCCTGGGTCAAGAGCTGGGACAAAGACGTGACCATTACTTTGCAAAACCTCATTTTGCCAATTTTCTAAACTAGATGGTAGAGCAAAATTATCTAATACTTTTGCCACCGCACTAATCTCATCTTTATTTAAACGCGCAATTGTACTCTTTTTATGGCGCTTGTTCTTTCTTTTTTTAACCTTAGTTGAAGTCTCTTGATTTTCTTCAATATTTTTCAGATGAGCAACAAACTGTCCTTCACCCACTCCATTTTGAAACCAGAGTCTAACTGTTTCCTTTAATTCTGGCATGTTAGACTTTGACCAATCTGGTCTACCAGCCGACATTCCAGGATAAAGCTTAAGAGGTTCAATCTCTAAAGAATAGTTTTCAACTAGCCATGCTACTATTTCTTCATCTTCTTCTGGAGAATAAGTGCAAGTAGAGTAGACTATCTCTCCACCCGGCTTTAACATCTTCATTGCTTCAATTAAAATTTCTTTTTGCCTAGTTTGGCATGTTAGAACGTACTCAGGAGACCAATATTGGGTGGCTGCCGGATCTTTTCTAAACATCCCTTCTCCAGAACACGGTGCATCAACTAAAATCTTATCAAAAAAGTGGGATAATTTTTTCGATAAGCGATCTGGACTTTCGTTAGTGACTACAACATTTGTAGCTCCCCATCTTTCTAGATTTTCTCTTAAATCCTTTGCTCTACTTTTCGAAATTTCATTTGCTACTAAGAGGCCACTATTATCTAGTGAACTCGCTAATGCAGTGGATTTTCCCCCTGGAGCAGCACACAAATCAAGTACCTTGTCGCCAGGTTTTACATTAAGAGAAACTGCTGGATACATTGCGGATGGATCTTGAGAGTAGACATAGCCCCCTGTCCATTCACTATCGCGGCCTGAAATTTCTCCATAATATCCATCTTTAGTAAATTCAATTGGTTCTTTAAGACTATATTGAATATCCTGATAATTATTCTTTAGTGGGTTTAAACGAAATCCCTTTTTACTTGGACTATCAATTGCAGTAAAAAATCTACTACTTTCCTCTTCTCCCAATAAGTTCTTATATTTCTCAACAAATTCAATTGGCAATGACATTATTTTTCCTTCTTAATTTTTATTAACAGCAGCATTAATACATAAGTAATAATCTGCATTGCAAAAACGACTAAAAATAAGACATATAACTGACTGTGATTAGAATAAAAATTCCACGTTTGTAAACCTAAACTAGTCAAAATAACAATTATTCCATTTGCTAAAAAGAAACGCAAACCGGAATCTGCCAATAAGTGAGCCCAGATTTTACTAGAAACATATTTTAAGTTTACTGGATTTTCAGCTAGGACCGCTGCAATTGCTGCAACTATCAAGGCAATTACAACACAGAAAATTGCACCGATTAATTTTTTAGTTGGACTAATACCATGCTGTCTATTATAGGTTTTACTAAAGTCCTTAATCTGCATACTTCCACGCAGATAATGCTGTAAAGCGTTCGCCTCATTCTTATTCAACCCATCTACTACTACCTTATAGTTGGTAATTGATTCTTTTGCAGTTGGCTGATTAATCCCAGTTGAAAGATAGTAAACAGCTTCCCCATTTTGACTCTCATTATTTTTCTTTAATTCACCAATAATTGTGACATAATCATTATTCTCTTTTAGATAATGGTTATTCTGTAAGGTTACCACTCTATCTTTAGTATCTGAAGAAATAACTGCAAAAGGAATTGTTCCATCAAAGTCATTTTTACTAAAATACCTAGAACTTCCCTTAGCAAGCGGCTGACTTTTCAAATTGTAGTTAGCCCAAATTAAAACTCGATCTGGAATATAATCTGATTCAAAGTGAATCTGCACCTTATCATGAGAGAATTTCTTATTAACATAAGTTAAGAACTGTTTAATATTGTGTTTTTTCTTAGGATTAAAAACATAGTATGTGCTTGATAAACCATTATTACTTAAAACTTGATCAGCTCTCTGAGACTGCTGACGTGACAAAATTAAGCCAAGTCCTAAAAAAGCTAAAAAAGAAATTATTAAAAGAATAAGTCGTTTTATTTTCATTATTTTATCTCAAACACCTTTTCATCAATGAAATCAAAGCTTCGAAAACTCCGATTAACCTTTTTATTAATCATAATTTTTGCCTCTTGCCAAAAAGCAGTAGAATTTGTTGCTCCAAATTTTTCACCAATAAATAATAAAACTGGTTGATAATCAAGCTGACGGTAAAGATTGAGGATATTTAGGTCATCTTCTCCAAAATTAGGCGCCCAAGAGCAAATAATCAAGTCAACTTCGGGATGTTTTTTAATCGCACTTATAGCATCCAAATTTTCTGTTTCAAAAATTGGAGCTTCACCCGTTGTTGAACTTTTCGCCCAAGTAAAAGAATCACTCGCTATCGCTTTTACACCAACTTCACTTAGGGCTTTTGACCAATAAGCATTTCCTGCCATAATTTCTAAGCTTGATTTAACATTATATTCTTGTCTGATTAACTTAGCACTTTCTAGATTTGGCAAAGACCAGATTCCGTATCCTCTTGAAAGAAAGCTACGAAAATTATTCAGTAAGTTATTTGCTTCTTGTGCCTTCTCGCTGCTTCCCGTATTCTCTATCATTATATCTAAGCTATCGGGTAAAAAGCCAAGTGAATTAGGTGATTTTTGCAAAATTTTTCCATTTTCTAGGTTAGTAATTATATTATTAATGGCAATCACTTGCTTATGAAGTGGCAAATAAGTGAGTTCTTTGTCTAATTTGTTGAGTTTATTTTGATATTTCTTCATTTTATATCTTCCTTATGCAATGATTTTACCATTCAAAAGAAATAAAAAAGTGGACTGACTATCAGTCCACTAGCTCAAATAATAGAGTATAGTTAACATACTTGGCTATAGTGTATCAGCAATACACTAAAAACAAGAAGCACTATTGCTAAAATTTCAGCCTAATTGTTTGATCATAATTAATTCATTTTCTGACTAATTATAGCATAGTTTATCTTGTTTAAGAACTGGCTAGAACTTTCTAAGCAATTTCATTTTTGCATATTATTTTTACATAAGATACATTACACGAAGTAATATATTTAATTGATTTATTACGATATTCTGTCTATCCAACTACCTATTTTGATATAATTTTACTAGGCTTTTGCATAGGCCAAAGCAAAAGCCTAGTAACTTAGCATGGCTGCACACCCCTCACATTATTTTGAGTTACCGAGGTGAGAGCTATGCAAAATGAGATAGACTGGAGTTTTGGCTTCCTTTGATAGTAGCAATTGCTATTGCTGTGGCTATTATTCTAAATGCTTTAGGAATTTTTCTTATTCGTTTAGCAAAAGCGTATGCAATAACAAAAAAGCTAATCACAAGGATTAGCCACAACAATAGTCATCTGAGTTACGATTGGAGTTAGTGAGTGGAAGTCACTAACTCCTTTTCTTTTACCATTATACAAAATAAGGTTGTTTTAATCAACAGACTTACTTACATAGGAAAAGTAGGATTAACAAAATGACGAGTTTAGGAGACAAAGAAATCATAACTACCATTAAATTCACCTCTCAATAATAAGATGATTGTAATGGTAATCTATAAATGTATATTTGAGTTAAATGTTCAAATTTCAATAAATTTTTCTAGGTGAACTTTGCTACTAATTTTATGGTTAACCTTTACGTCCTTGAGTAAAAGGACATATTTGTAGCTCCGGATCATCGGCAACTGCTTTTTTAAAATTATAATTTCCCCAGTCTGTATCATAAAGATTTACTTCTTTATGGATTTCGATATTTTTTAACATAGTCCTGCTTACTACCTCAACGTCATTAGGGTTGTCTTGAAAATATGCTTCGAATTCTTTAATTGATTTTTCAATACTCAACATTATTAAACACCTCTATCATGAAAATTGTGTTTTTTAGATTAAAATTAGCAGTAATTTTTAATAATTTAGAAACAGTAGATTTGTTCATTTTACTTGTAGCCTAATAAATCATAAATTAATTATTCGCTTTAACTGCTCGTAAAATTTTTCTCTAGTCCCTGCTAAAGCAATTATTACAAAATTATTTTCATCATCAATTGTGTATGCAATTCGATATTGTATTCCTCTATAATACAATTTATAGGCATAAAATCCAGTTAAATCTCCTACTTTAGAGTTCCCTACTTCATAAGGTTTTAGCGCAATCTCATCATAAATTGCATTGTTAATAGCGCTTTTTTAATTTCTATCTTTTAACTTTCTTACATATTTATTAACTCTAAGGTCTAAGGTTAATGTAAACCTCATATACCAAATTCTCTTGCAGCCTCTTCCTTAGATAGTGGTTTAGCTTCCTTTGTTTCTTCAACCAATCTGTCTAAAGCACCTGGAATTGCCTTTTTCATTTTACTGAATTGGCTAATAAGTTCAGTACCTTCGTATCCTTGAGAAACTAAATCTCTTAAAATATCTTCATCAAAATCGAAAAAATCGTCATCCTCTACAAAGATTCCATTCCTTGTAAGTTGAGGTCTAAGCTTCGTACCTGACGCTATGTCGAAAGATTTAGGAATAGCAACCATTAAGGAATTCCCTTGTTTTCTTGCTTTAAAAATTTCCGTGCTAATCACCTCATATATATTGTCTCAGTTTCTCTAGTAATTACCAGTAATTGCAAAACTTACTTATCCATTGACCATCCAATCATGAAAATTAGGAGATTTTTTAGGATCATAATTTCCATTTTTATCAATTTTTACTTTTTCTTCTGGTAATTTAAAAATTAAGTTTTTCCAATCTAATGCTGTAGGCAGCTTTTTAACACGATTTTCGCTGTCCTTTAATTCAAAATAAACTTTGGTCCCCTTTTCTAAGTCTAATACTTTAGGATAATCCATTAGTCTTCACTTCTTTCTTTACCAACTGGAGTTTGTTCTGAAGGATTATAGCCTAGATCTTCAATCTCTTGTTTCTTTTCTTCCTCACTAATTTTTGGTAATAAGTCCCAAAAATTAAGTTTACTTTTCTTGATTTCTAAATTTTCATTCGATTTTAAATTATGCAAAATTAATCTGACGTATTTTTGAATATTCATTACCATGTTCCAATTCAGCATTTCTTAGATCCATATCATTTTGAATATTTAAAAAATATTTTGAAGATACTCCAAATAATCTACCTAATCTCACAGATGTATCTACAGTAATCTTTCTCTTGTCATGAAGGATATCAAGAATTCTAGAGGTTGGTACGTCAATTGCCTTAGCAACAGCATATGCAGACAAATTTAATGGTTGCATGAATTCATTCATTAAAATTTCACTCATTTTTGGAGTTGGAATAGTATTATCAAACATATTATTTCCTTTCTTACGTTAATGATAATCAACAATTTCTACATTATAGAAATAATTAGGCGTTTTAACTATAAAACAAATTCTATATTGATTATTAATCGTAATGCTGTATTGTCCCTTTCTATCTCCTTCTAATTTTTCTAAATGATTTGCTGGTGGAATTCTTAAATCATTTATATCATTTGCAGCGTCCATCATCATAAATTTTCTAATAGCTATTTTTTGAATACTTTGGGGTAGTTTTTTTGAAAATTTTTGATTATAAACTTTTTCGGTCTCCTTATCAGCAAAAGTTAGTATCATTTTTTTCTCCTCTAATTTTACATCTTTATTATATCTGCTTTACGTATATATGTAAAGCAGATATATTTAGATTATTTTTTGTAACAATAGGGTGTACTCTAATGTTACACTCTCCTCATCCTAAAAAATCAAGAAAAGTGGCGTAACATTAGGGTCTAACAGAATTAGAAAGGGAAACATAAAATAGCTTTAATTTTTATACAAAATGATATCAGAAAAACAAAGCTTAGATTGACAACTTACTCGAACAAAAGAAGCTCAATCCTGATAAAAACAGGTATAATAAAAGTGATGCAAAAATTAAGGAGCAAAAACATGGCAAAACATAAAAACGAATCAGCTGAATCTTTTGGTCACTGGCTCCTACAGGTATTTATTTTAGCAATTATAATTATTGGATTATATTTAGTTGTATTTCGATTTTTACTTGCTAATGAAACTATCAGTGGACCATCAATGCAGCCAACTTTTGAAAACAATGACCGAGTTATTGCAGTACGACACTCTAAGCTTTCTCGAGGAGATATTGTAATATTAAAAGCACCAGATGAACCTGGTGCCCTATATATTAAAAGAATTATTGGAGTGCCTGGGGACAGCATTAAATCAAAAAATGATGTAATGTATATTAATGGGAAGGCATTTAAAGAACCATATTTGACTGAGTACAAGAAAAAGCTTTCCAAAGGTCAGCTTTACACAAACAATTTTAGTTTAGAACAACTTTATCATGTAAAACGCGTTCCTAAAAATTGTTACTTTGTAATGGGTGATCATCGTAATGTTTCCAAAGATTCCCGAATGATTGGATTTATCAAGAGACAAGATATTATTGGTGAGGTAAAATTACGGTATTTCCCATTTAATCAAATAAATTGGTACTAATATATTTTAGAAAGTGTGAACAATAGAATGAGTCCTGAAGAATTATCCGATGCAATTATTGAATTTGAAGTTAAGAATAATGTTAATGACACCGCTCTTGCTTTTTCAAGTCATGTTTCCGTTGAAAAACTCCATGCAATGAAAACTGGAGAAGCTAAATATACTGTAGAAGAAGCTGAGCAAGTTTTAGATTATATTCACGCTAACTCTTAAGTTAATTATTCAACAATAGACAAAAGGAATAAGGTTTTGGTAAAAATGATATGAACCCAAAATCTTATTCCTTTTTATTATATCCGTGCTTCATGATACTTATTCAGTAGAATAGTATTCACCAAAACTAAAATTATATTTACACCCAGAACTATAAATAAAGTTAAGTAATTACTCGTTAGGTCTGATCTTACATCACTGGCACTCTTACTTAAAGTAGTTAGAAACATCCCATTTTGTAAAAAGCCAGTTAGTGAGATCAAAATAAAATCGTAAGTATTAATCAAAAATATTAATCCAATACAACCTAATAAAACCACGACCAAGAAATAAACTAACTTACTTATTCTTTCGGGAAGAAAATCACTCACTATTTTTCCCGTAAAGTTAATAAGAGTGACAGCAAGATAAATGAATATACCAATTAGAACTATCAAAGCAATGCTAGATAATAAATCCATTACGTGCATCTCTTGCCATAACTTTCCTTCACCGATTGAACCAAAGTTTTTAAAAGTAATCTTCCAAAATTCATTTGTTCCCACTACAGGTATTCCTGAAGCAAGAATCATACCTATTTGCAAAACTACTAAATAAAGACCATTAACAACAGCTGATAAAAGATTTGCAAACAGTAAAGAACTTTCCTTAATTGGAGCTAGTCGCCAAGTTTGAGATGAATATACTTCTTCATTCTTCCTACTTGAAAGAGCTAAGTAGGCTATATCAAACAATGGCGTGATCATCAGAAAAGCTACTAAGAAATAAGCCTTACTCTCACCCTCAAAAGCTGAATTAAAGAGTGCCCAAAAACCTAAAAGAATTCCAACAATCACTTGTAAAATCGCTAATCGGTGCACCAGGCGTACTTTGCTTTTAGTCAATTCTTTAAATATTGATGAAAAAGTTGCCATATACTCTTACTTCCCTTCATGGAAGTTCTTCAAAAGCCACACATTGATTGAGCCTAAAATAATATCGATGAGTGCCATCATTACATTACTTTCTGCAAATCCAATTAGGCTATTAGTTGTCTCTCCCCAGCGAACTTGATTTAGTAAACTCCCTAGATTATTTGTTAAAACAATAAAGATAAAAATCAAAATGATCATGATAACGAAACGAATTAACTTACTGTGTTTATCAGGAAGAAAGTCAGTAATAGTTCTACTTGATAGATTAAGCAAAGTTACAATACTATAAACTAAGATCGCAAACAATAAAAAGGCTAAAAATGCACTTAACATCTCTCCAATTGGAAATGAATCAGAAAATTTCTGCCAAAAATCACCTGTATGCGTTTCTTTAGAAAGAGCACGATTAATTTCCCAAATACTAGTTCTAACATCTTTGCTTAAAAATGCTGGTAGAAAAGTAATAATTCCCATTCCAATTTGAATTAATACGAGGTAAAGCCCATTAACAATAGCAGAAGAGATATTTGCTAAATAAAATTTACTTGATGAAATTGGAACTAAACGCCAAGTCTGAGAGCTATACTCTTTTTCATTTTGCCAAGCAGATAGAACCACATAGGCCATATCAGCTAATGGAGCAAAAGTACATATCATTACAAACCACGCAATAGGTTTATCAGAGTTTGAAAATCCACCGTTAGAAAGAATTCCCCAAAGTGCAAAAATAGATGCAGCCACTAATTGCAACAGAGCTAATAAATAAACACTGCGCCGCTTCTTTTTACCCATTTGATTAAATAGTGCTTTAAAAGTAGTCATCCTTATTCAGCCCCTTCATCTGCATATAAGCTTTCATAATATTCTTCAATACTTTTTCCGTGTGCTCTTATATCATCTGCTGAAAGATGACTGGCAATTTTTTTATCTTTAACAATTACTACTTCATCCAAAATTGTTGTAATTTCATTTACAAAATGGTCAGAAATAATAATTGTACTATCTGGATTCTTCCAAAGTAAAATTGAATTAATGATTCGTTTTCGAGCTATTGGATCAATACCAGAGAAGGGTTCATCAAGTAGGTACAACTTAGCTTCTCTACTTAAAGTAACAGCAATTTCAAGTTTTTCACGCATTCCTCGTGATAATTGCCCTAACTTCATCTCATTGTTAAGCTTCATGAATGACCGTAATTGCTCGAATTTACTACTATCAAAATCTGAAAATAACTTTTGATAGAATTCTTCTACTTCCCCAATTTTAATAGAGTCACTCAATCCCTTTAAATTATCCGTCATGGCAATATTAGCTTTACGGTAAACTTCACTACCATCCCCATTGAGCAGTACTTCACCTTGATAATGCTTAGCAATACCAACAATTACTCTCATTAAAGTTGTCTTACCAGCACCATTTTCACCGAGCAAGGCAATAATCTTACCTGAATCAACATCCAAGTTCACATTATCAAGAATAGTTTTCAAGTTTTTTCGATATGTTAATTCTTTTACTTCAAGTAGTTTATTCATTTTAATCTCCCTTCTTCTCTTCAATAAACTTTTTAAGCTCTTCCAGCGTCTTTTCTGGGGTTAAGCCTAATTGTGCAGTACTTTCTAAAAATTCGCTCATTGTATCCTTAATTAGCTCTCTACGCTTTTGTAAAATCAACTCTGTATCTGTTGTTACAAACGAACCAAGTCCGCGTTTAACTTCTAGAATTCCCTCGGTATTCATTTGATTCAAAGCACGTTGAACCGTATTGACATTTACTGTTAGATCAACAGCTAATTGGCGAACTGAGGGGACTTTTTCTCCCGGCTTAATTTTCCCTAAAGCGATTTGTCGATAAAGATACTTTTCAATTTGAACATAAATTGGAATATTATCTTGAAATTGCAATCTTTACACCTCTTTACTAGTGTCTGGTTCATCTATTACACTATTATAATACCAAGATGCCTTTTCAAATACAAGTTATAATTTTGTTTCACGATTTATAAAATATACTTTTTAATAAAAAAATAGTAGATAACAATGCCATTATTTCAAGCATTTTATCTACTATTTAGCAGATTAATAGTATCAGTGTAAAACTATTTTTAATTTTTAATTAATTTAAGATCATTGATAAATAAGTATTTTTAGCTATTAAAGCAATCATAGAAAATAGAAAATTTAATCAAAATCACTTAAAAATTGTTTCACTTATTTACTTCTTATTTCTCTCAACGTTTAATTGATTGATCTTACGCAAGACGTCTACAGCTTTCCACATACTTTCTAATACAGTGTATTCGTAGCGCCCATGCATATTTTCTTCACCGGCAAAAAGATTTGGACAAGGCAGTCCCATGTAAGTTAATTGGGAACCATCAGTTCCTCCGCGAACAGGATCTTCGTTAACAGTAAGCCCTTCAGCCTTGTAAGCATCCCTAGCTAAATCAACAATCTCCATGTGCTTTTCTAGTTCATCAGCCATGTTGTAATATTGATCCCACATCTTAAGTTTAATTCTTTCAGTGCCAAACTCATCATTCATCTTCTTAACGATGTCTTTAACTAGATTCTTTCTCTCTTCAAGACCATCACGTTCAAAGTCACGAATGATGTAGTCCATATGTGCTGAATCGACTGTTCCATCAAAATTCATCAAGTGGAAGAACCCTTCACGACCTTCAGTATGTTCTGGACGATCATGTTCAGGCAATTGATTATGGAAATCAATCCCAACTTGAATAGCATTAATCATTTGGCCCTTAGCAACAGCTGGGTGTACATTAACGCCTTGAATATCTAAGCCAAATTGCGCTGCTGAAAAAGTACCCCAGTCGAGTTTACCTGGTGCTTCACCATCAACAGTATAAGCAAAATCTGCCCCAAATTCTTCAACATCAAAGTGTTCTGCACCAGTTCCAATTTCTTCATCAGGAGTAAATGCCAACTTGATTTCACCGTGCTTTTCTTCGGGATACTCCATTAAGTATTCCGCAAAAGTCATTAATTCAGAAATACCACACTTATCGTCTCCACCAAGTAAAGTATCACCAGAAGCAGAAATAATAGTTTGGCCCTTATAGTTCTTTAAATGAGGGAAAACTTCTGGGTCTAAATAAAATTCAGTGTCTCCCAATTGGATCTTAGATTCACCATCATAGTTTTCAGTAATTTGTGGCTTAACATCAACCGAATTAAAGTCTGCTGTATCACAGTGAGCTAACAAACCAAAAGTAGGCACTTCATAATCAATATTTGAAGGAATAGTCGCAATTACACAGCCACTTTTTTGATTATAGTGAACATCTTTAAGACCTAGTTCTTCTAAGTCTTTCATGATTACATTTTTTTGAAAGTTTTCTTCTCTTTCAGTTGATGGGAAACGATCTGAATGTTCATCAGAGCGTGAATTCACCTTAACGTATTTTAAAAATCTAGGTAGTAAATTTGGATATTCTGCCATTTTTGTCCTCCTAAAATAAATCTTGAAATGGGTTAGTTGATACCTCTGAAATTACTACAGGTACATTCCAATTATAATCCTGATTCCACTTTTCAAGTCGGTCCCCAACCTTATATTTAAAAATTTTTTCAGTGTAGTGTCCTGGATCAACTACTGTTAAGCCTGAAGAGATCATATCATGACCAACGTGATAGTATACATCTCCGGTTATAAATGCATCAACTCCATCAACTAGAGCTTGACGCCAGAACTTACCGCCATCTCCGCAAATAAAAGCTACAGTTGAGATTAACTTATCATTATCAGCAGTAATCAGTCTTGCCATTGGAATTTGCATCTTGTCTTTAACATAATAAGCAAATTCCTTAGCTGTCATTTTCTTATGTAGTTTACCCTTTCTACCAATCGCAATTCCATCAGTATCGAAGGCAAAAGGCTTAACCTCTTCTAAGCCTAATTCTTCAGCTTGCCAATCTGCTGAGCCGTTTTGAGCCTTGTCAGAATTGGTATGAATTGAATATACCGTAATTCCATTAGCAATTAGCTTACCGTACATTGCATTTTGAGGATCAGCAAAATCAAGATTCTTAGCTGGTCTAAACATCACTGGATGGTGGCTAATAATGAGGTCAACTCCCTTTTCAATTGCTTCATCTACTACTTGCGGACGAACGTCTAACGTAGTCATTACCTTGGTAACATCTGCATCCATTGATCCTATTTGCATCCCAACTGGATCACCTTCAGAAGCAATTTCCTCAGGAAAGTCTTTTTTTAAGCGAGCTACAATATCCGCTACTTTTGTCATTTTAGTATTTCCTCAATCATTTCAATCAAATCATCTATCTGACTAATTTTAGCCTCATCTTTATTTTTAGCCTTATTTAAATTAGCTTTTAGATTTTCATAGTAATTAAGTTGCTTAGTCCATTTTTTAATAAAAACTGGATTTTTTTCTTTTAATAAAAATGGGCCAAATTCTAATTCTTGATCAGATAAATTATGTTTAGCCTCAGTTAACTTAGCCTTGATTATTTCATAAATGTGGCCAGCTACTTCGATAATCTTTTCTTCTACTATCTCATACTGATGGTCAACGAGCCATTTTCTGACTAAAGGCTCACCTATATTAGCTTCTAAAATTAAAGTAGGATAGATCTTTCCCTCTTGATGAGCTTTTTCTAACAAATTAGTCATGAGCTTTCCACCCATTCCAGCGATTACGACTGTATCAATTTGATCGCTGCTCTTTAAAGTCTCTAATCCAGAACCTAATCTTGTCTCAATCTTATCTTCTAGGCCTGCTTGTTCAATATCTTGTTTCGCATTATCTAATGGGCCAGCTGCAACATCACTTGCAATTGCAAAATCTATTTTTCCTTCTTCTACTAATGCAATTGGTAAATATGCATGGTCAGTTCCAATATCTGCTACTCGACTTTGCGGATCAACCATTTTACCAATTTGAGCTAGTCTTTCTTCTAACACACTCTCACCTCTTATTAAAAATTTTAGCATAGATAATCAAAAACTTACTTGAAAAAATTTTTAATCATAAAAAAAGCAATAAAGGCTAAATCAATCCTTTATTGCTAAAAATTCAATCATATTTACTTGTTAATAATGATATCTGATGGCTTAACATCATCACCAAAGTAAGGCTTTAATTCTTGGTTGTAGTCATTAACAAAGAAGCCATCCTTGTTAAGCTTATTAATGTGTTTATTGGTCCAGTCAAGAAGTGACTTATTCCCCTTCTTAACAGCAGGAGCAATGTATGAATTTGGTCCTAAGTGCTTGATACCGACAGTATACTTAGGATTGTTCTTTACCCAAGCATATAAGTAAGAGTTGTCATCAGCTAAGGCTGCGGCACGACCATTCTTCATTGCGTTAAATTGTTGAGTCTTAGAATCAAATTTCAAGAGATCAACATCTGGTTGCTTACTAGTGAAGTAATTTTCAGCAGTAGTACCCTTAGTTACAATAACTTTTTTACCCTTCAATTGGTTCACATTAGTAATTGGCTTAGACTTAGGTGAAACAACACCAACTGATACTTTCATGTACGGCTTAGCAAAATCTACAACTTGCTTTCTTTCTGAAGTAACAGTGAAATTGGCTAAAACAATATCAGCCTTGTTTGCATTCAAAGTATCAACACGGTTATTAGCGTTTACTTGAACAAACTTAACTTTAACGCCCATTTCTTTAGCTAATTCACGAGCTAAGCGGACATCATATCCAACACGCTTACCATCTTTATTAACCCAGCCATATGGTGGTAAATCGCCAAATACGGCAACCTTCAAAGTACCACGTTTCTTAATTGCAGCAACTGAGCTAGGGTTATTACTGGATGAACTACTACTTGAATTATTTGAGCAAGCAGTTAAGGTCACGGCTCCAACAGCTAAAATTCCAACAGCGGCAATTAATTTTTTAATAAATTTATGTTTCTTCATTTTCTACTCTTCCTAAAATTCCATACTTTCTAAAAATTCTTCTGCTCTCTTTGTTTTTGGATGTTCAAAGAATTCTTTGCCAGGTGTATCTTCTACAATTGTTCCATTTTCTAAGAACAAGACTTGATCAGCGATCTGCTTAGCAAAGTTCATCTCGTGAGTAACGATGATCATGGTCATATGATCTTCATCAGATAACTGCTTGATTAATTCTAAGACCCCTCTAACCATTTCTGGATCAAGAGAAGCAGTAACTTCATCAAAAAGCATTAAATCTGGATGAAGAGCTAAGGCACGAACAATTGCAATTCTCTGCTTTTGTCCACCTGATAATTGACGTGGATATGAATTAGCATACTGCTCTAAATGTACTCTTTTTAATAGAGCTTTTGCTTCTTTTTCAACCGCAGCTTTAGGTCTCTTCTGTACTTTAACTGGACCAAGCAAGATATTTTCTAAGACCGTCATATTTGGAAAAAGATCATAACTCTGAAAAACCATCCCAATTTTTTGGCGAAGTTGTTGCCAATTTTTGGCAGTTGGAATTACTTTCTTTCCTTCAAAAATAATCGTCCCGCTCTTAAATTCTTCTAACCCATTCAAACAGCGAAGTAAGGTACTTTTACCAGATCCAGAAGGTCCAAGTAATGTTAACACCTCTCCCTTATTTAGAGAAAAAGAAATATCATGCAATACTTGCTTATTTCCATAAAACTTGTTTAAATCTTTAACTTCTAATATTTTTTCAGTCATCCCTTACGCCTCGTTTCTCTTACTCAATCGTTTTGCCCAAAGTGATAAAGGATAATCAACGATGAAGTATAAGAAGAAAATCAATCCATATACCCAAAAAACACCGTTAGGATTAGTTTGATTATTTGCTTCAACAATTTGTTGTCCAACATTGATAACATCCATAACACTGATCATCATCAATAAAGAGGTTGTTTTAATTACTCTTGTAGCTAAATTAATTGTTGCAGGTAATTCTAATTGAAAAGCTTGCGGCAATAAGACATAGATAAATAATTGCCATTTATTCAATCCAAGAGCCAAACCTGATTCTCTTTGAATTTTTGGAACAGAAATCAAAGCTCCACGAACAATATCGCTAAATTCAGCTGAAACCCATAAAGCAAATGCAATCACTGCCATTACAGATGCAGGCCAATTCAAATTAAATTGTCTAGGCAAAATATAATAGAACAAGAATAATAAAACTACGGTTGGCACTATTCTAAAGAATTCTAGATATATTCTAAAAATAACTTTTACTAAGCGACTTTTCGATGTTCTTAAAACACCAAATAATGCCCCTAGTGCCAAGCCAATTATTAAAGAAAGAACTGCAATCCAAACACTTGTCCAGAGACCACCCAGCAAACGGATAAAGTTTCTTCCTTCGAATAAAACATTAATCCCCGAATGTCCCATAGCGAACTCTCCTTTCAAGCCAAGTTAATAATAAAGATAGTGGAATTAAAATTATTGCATATGCAAGTACCAAAACAAATAGATATTCATTTGAATGGTAGTACAAGCCAATCAAATCTAATGCTGTATTAGTTAATTCTGGAATAGCAATTACTGAAAAAATTGATGTTTCCTTGATTAAGAAAATAATATTTGCGGCAATCGCTGGAACACTTAAGGCAAAGCCTTGTGGAAAGACCACATAACGGGCTAATTGCCATTTTGACATTCCGATTGCTTCACCAGATTCAATTTGATTTTTATTAATCCCATCAAATCCACCAGTGAAACCTTCTGCCATATAAGCTCCACCTAAAAATACTAAACCGATTAAACCACAAGTAATGGCGCTCATCTTTAATCCAATTACTGGAAAAGCATAGTATAAGAAGAAAAGCTGGATTAATAATGGTGTATTTCTTGCAAGCTCAACATATGCACTGACGATCTTATCAATTACAGGAACATGAAAATACTGAATCAAGCTACAACAGAGCCCAACCACCATCGCTCCAATAATTCCAACAAAGGACATCCAGACTGTTACCTGGAAGCCTTTGACAAATTGTGGCAAACTTT
>NZ_CARBVX010000003.1 GCF_948948975.1 uncultured Lactobacillus sp.
ACGCTAGCCATAATTATGTTCATTGTTGCGCCTACAGAAGGCATCTTTAAATGAATTTTTGCACCACGAAGCCCAGTTTTAGGAGCTGTAATGATAATTTGATCGTTTTTATTCTCAACAGTTGCACCTAATGCTTCAAAGCCTTTAATATGCTGATCAATAGGACGAGGGCCAATATCATCTCCGCCTGGAAAGCCCACCACAGCTTTACCAAAACGACCTAATAATGCACCCATAAAGTAGTAAGAAGCTCTCAAGCTCTTAATTTTTCCTGCTGGAAGGGGACTACGCTTAATGTCATCCGGATTTATTCGTAAAGTAGTTTCATGAAAATCACACTTTACATCCATTTCACTAAGTAGATCCATCAAATTATCTACATCAGCAATTCGCGGAACCCCTTCTAGGGTAACAGGAGTCCGCGAAAGTATTGACGCTGGAATCAATGCTACGGTGGAATTCTTAGCACCGCCGATCCATACGTCGCCCTTCAGGGGCTTTCCACCATGAATAATCATCTGTTTCATTGGGGAAACAATCCTTTTCTCTATTTGTAATACCCAAATGTATCACAAAATATATTAAATGAAAAACGCAAAAAAAACAAGAGAAGCCGAGGATTATGGCTCTCTTGTTACCGAAATTTAATTTTTAAAGTCTAGTTAAAATGTTGTGCTGGAAGACCACTTGCTGCATCAATAAATGCTTTAAATAGTCCTTCTGGTCTTTGTGGACGACTTAAAAATTCTGGATGATATTGAGCTGCGATAAAGAATTTTTTATTTGGAATTTCAATAATTTCTACTAAATGATTATCTGGAGAAACCCCGGAGAAGACCATACCTGCCTTTTCAAATGCTTCACGATATTCATTATTGAATTCATAACGGTGACGGTGTCTTTCTTGAATTACATCTTGGTCATCATATGCTTCACGTGTCTTAGTACCCTTCTTTAAAGTTGCCGGGTATAGACCTAAACGAAGCGTACCACCAATATTTTCTTCATCACGCTTGTCAGCCATAATATCAATAATATTATTCTTAGTGTGTGGATTAGCTTCTGCACTATTAGCATCTTTTAAGCCGAGTACATTTCTGGCAAATTCAACGCTTGCCATTTGCATACCTAAGCAGATTCCTAAAAATGGAATATCGTGTTCACGGGCATATTTAATTGAAGTAATCATACCTTCAAGACCACGTGTACCAAAACCACCAGGTACAATTAATCCATCTGAATCTTTCATAATTTCTGCAATGTTATCTTCAGTGATATCTTCTGCTTGGACCTTATTTACTTTAATCTTAGTGTCATATAAGTAGCCAGCGTGTTGCAAAGCATCAGTAACAGAAATATATGCATCTTCAAGTTCTACATACTTACCTACTAAGGTAATGGTAGTTTCGTGCTTTAAGTTCTTTGCACGTTCATCTAATTTCTTCCAAGCTTCCATATCTGCTTCTGGCTTTGGACTTTCTAAATGTAAAAAGTCGCAAACTTTTTGGTCCATACCTTGAGCTTGAAAAGCAAGTGGCAAATCAAAAAGTGAAGGAGCATCGATAGATTCAATAATCCGATCTACTGGAACATCAGTAAAGGTAGAAATCTTATTTTTTAACTCTTGAGCAACTGGTTTTTCAGCTCTTAAAACAAGCATATTTGGTTGAATACCAATACTTCTAAGTTCAGCAACTGAATGTTGTGTTGGCTTAGTTTTCATTTCGTGAGCAGCATGAAGATAAGGTACCAATGTACAGTGAATGTACATTACATTTTCTTCACCAACTTCACGACGCATTTGGCGAATTGCTTCCATAAATGGTGTAGATTCGATATCCCCTACTGTACCACCAATTTCAGAAATAATAACATCTGAATCAGTCGTTAAGGCAGCACGCATGATTTTTTTCTTAATCATGTCCGTAATATGCGGAATTACTTGCACAGTTGCACCATGATAGTCACCGCGACGTTCTTTATCAAGCACTTCTTGATAGATTTTACCAGTAGTGACATTAGAATATTTACTTGTTCTAACATCAACAATTCTTTCATAGTGACCCAAGTCAAGATCAGCTTCTGTACCATCATCGGTAACATAAACTTCCCCATGTTGGTATGGATTCATTGTACCTGGATCGATATTAATGTAAGGATCAAACTTTTGCATGGTAACTTTTAAGCCACGATTTTTAAGTAAACGTCCTAAACTTGAAGCTGAAATTCCCTTACCTAGCGATGAAACAACTCCACCAGTTACAAAAATATACTTTGTCATGCCGTGCTTCCTCTCTTTTCTTTTATTCTCTGTTAAAATCAAAAAAAGCTCCCAAATACATGGGAGCTTAATTGCACATAGAGTGCCCATACAAAATACTAAAGGGAAAATTACTTTCCGTCAAGTACTTTACTCATCATCGTCATCAAGATCATCTTGATGAAGTTCAGATAATTGGCCTTCAATACCATCATCTAATTCATTATCATCGGCATCATCAAGATCATCATCTGAGTAGTCGTCTTCATTAGTATCTTCTTCGTCAACATCCAAATCTTCATCTTCTGGATCATCTGAATCGTAGTCGATAATATCATCATCGTCAGAATCACCAATGAAAGCATTAACTTTCTTGTGGTGTTTCTTACGTGGTACATCTTCTTCATCTTCTGGATGGTTTACTTCTTCATCAACAGATTCATATGGGAACCAAGAACGCAATGCCCAAACATTATCACCCATTGAAATGAATTCACCATCAGTGTTCATATCAGTGTAAAATTGTGGCAAACGCTCACGAATTTCTTCGTCACTCTTACCCAGAAAGTTCTGGACGGCGTTAACGATATCAGCAAAGGCCATTCGCTTGCCGCTATCTTGTAAAATTGCACGAGCAACTTCGATCATTGACAATTCGTCTTTATTTTGGCCTTGAAAATCATCTAACCCCACAGTGGCACGTCCTTTCACGTAATCAATTTATCTAAATTTGCTAAAGATCTATTCTATTATATCAATCTTTATTGCATAGTTACCTACTAAGTATAGACCAGAAAAGAGATCATATTCAACTTTTAGTTGCATCTTTCCTGGAGAAATTTCAGAAAAATTCAATTTATTAGTCAAAGACTCTAAATTCATTTGCTTACCAGAAGCTACAACCTTGCATTTTCTTTTTTCTCCTGGCTCAAACTTCATTAGCGTATGATCACCTTTAGCATCTCCTCGTTGCATTACAAGCTCATTTGGCTTAATTAATAATTTTACTTCAACATCGCCCTCTTTATTCTTTTCGCTATATTTTATGCGCCAATCTTCGCCAACTTTTTCAATTGATCCTAAGCCATCTCTTTCAAAAACGGCTGATTCATCTTCTTGGTGAATCTCACTAGTAATTTTAATCTCAACTTTCTTGCTCATATTTTCACCTTCCTTCACGCTAGGATAGCCTTAAAGTAGCATTATTGTTATAATCAAGTTGATTATACGTTAGCAAAATTATTTTATTATCCGAGAAAATAGTATAAGAAAAATGGAAAAATTTCAAAGTAAAAAGCTGGATCATGAAAAAGTAATGAGAGATCCAGTTCACAACTATATTCATGTTAAAGATCAAGTTATTTTAGATGTCATTAATTCAAAAGAATTTCAACGTTTACGTCGAATCAAGCAATTAGGACCAGCATCTTACGTTTTTCAAGGAGCAACTCATACTCGCTTTGAACATAATCTAGGCGTTTATGAATTAACCCGAAGAATTTGTGATATTTTTGAAGAAAAGTATGTAAGTAAAGAACCGGGCGATGGATTATGGAATCCAGACGAAAGACTCTTAGCAGAATGTGCCGCTTTACTTCATGATATTGGTCATGGTCCTTATTCTCATACCTTTGAGCATTTATTTGGTACTAACCATGAAAAAATGGGCCAACAAATTATTACCGATAAAAATACTGAAGTAAATCAAGCCCTGAGAAAAGTAAGTCCTAATTTTCCAGAATTAGTTGCTAGTGTTATTGCTAAAACATATCCTAACCCTCAGGTAGTCAAACTAATTTCAAGTCAAGCTGACGCAGATAGAATGGATTACTTACTACGGGATGCTTACTTTACTGGTGTAACTTACGGAAGTTTTGACTTAACGAGAATTTTAGAAGTAATCCGTCCCTATAGGGATGGTATTTGCTTTACAGATAAAGGTATCCACTCGGTCGAGGATTACATCATTAGCCGATACCAAATGTATCAACAAGTTTATTTCCACCGCGTCAATCGTTCAATGGAAGTTATCTTACATCATTTACTTGAACGAGCTCAAATCATCTATGAAGAAGGCAAACTGCAAGTTACTCCTCAACTCGAAGCATTTTTGAACGGAAAATGGACCCTTGAAGATTACCTTAAGTTAGATGATGGCGTGATGGAAACCAATTTCTTGCTCTGGACCAACTCAGGAGATCAAATTTTATCCGATCTTTCAAATCGATACTTATACCGTCATCCCCTTGAAAGTGTCAAGATTAATGAGGATACTAAGAGTTTACTACCAAAGCTAAAGAATCTCATTAAGCAAGCTGGTTTTAATCCTAATTACTATACTGCTACCAATTCAGCTTTCGACGAGCCTTATGACGCATATAAGCCAACTGGGAAAAATGCTCATAGTCCAATTGAGATTATGCAAACTGATGGTAGTCTAGTTGAACTTTCGGAATTGAGCCCACTTGTTAAATCCTTAAATGGAACTCTTCAGGGAGATGAACGTTTCTTCTTTCCAAAAGTAATGGTTAAAGAAACAGATGAGCCTCAGATTTTTGATCCTATTTATCAAGAATTTCAAAAATATATTCGAAATAATACTTTACGCTACTTACGACGTCCAAATAAAAAGAAATAATTAAAGACGCACTGATAAAATTCAATGCGTCTTTTTTACTATGCTTTAATAGCAAAAGCTTCATAAGGTTTTAAAACCATATCCTTTAAATTGTCCCGTTTTTCATAGTTACTAATCAAAACTTCTTTAAAGGGAACATCTAAATTTAGATTCTGTTCTTTACCAGACAAGTTAGCAACTACTAGCCATTTTTCATCTTCTAATTTTCGCCAAAAAGCCAAAATATTGTCACCAGTACTTTCCACAAGCTCAAAGTTTCCATCTACAATAACAGGATTTTCATGTCGAAGTCTAATTAACTTTTGATAAGTGTAAAAAATAGAATTTGTATCTTCCAAGGCTTCTTCAACGTTAATTGTCTTGTAGTTTGGATTTAATTTTAACCATGGTTTTCCAGTAGTAAAGCCCGCACTTTCTTCGTTTGACCACTGCATTGGACGTCGTGCATTATCTCGACCTTTAGTATTAATTGCTTTAATTAGTTCATCCTTACTGTAGCCTTTTTCAATTCTTTCGCGGTACATATTGATACTTTCAATGTCCTCTACTTCATCAATTGACTTAACAGGACAATTCGTCATACCAATTTCTTCACCATTATAGATGTAAGGTGTCCCATGCATTAAATGCAGTACAATCGCAAACATTTTTGCGCTTTGAACTCGATATTCTTTATCATTTCCCCACCGTGAAATAACTCGCGGAATATCATGATTTTCCCAAAAAAGACTGTTCCATGCATGATCAAAATCAATTTCAGTCTGCCATTTAACTAGAACTTTTTTCAATTCACCTAAATCAAGCGGCCGTAAATCCCATTTTTCTTTTCCTTCTTGCTGATCTAAACCTTGATTTTCAAATTGAAATACCATTGATAATTCATGACGAGCTGGATCTGAATATTCTGCAGCGATTTTTGGAGTAGAGTTCCATGTTTCACCAACTGTCATTAGCCCTTTACCGGCAAAAGTATTCTCATTCATTTCTTTTAAATAAGGATGAAGCATTGGACCATTCTCCCGAATCTTTTTATCGGAATCTTTCCCAATAAGTTCAATGACATCCATCCTAAAGCCGCCAATTCCCTTATCAATCCAATAATTCATCATTTCATAGACTTTATTTCTTAATTTTGGGTTCTTCCAATTAAGATCTGGCTGTTGATCGGCAAAGAAGTGTAAGTAATATTGACCAGTTTTTTCATCAAACTTCCAAGCCGATCCAGAAAAGGCCGACTTCAAATCATTAGGTTCATGTCCATCTACTGGATCACGCCAAATATAAAAATCGCGATATGGATTATCCTTGCTCTTCCTTGCTTCAATGAACCAAGGATGTTGATCAGATGTATGATTGACAACAAGGTCCATAATAATCCGTATATGATGCTTTTTAGCTTCTTTAATTAGATTATCCATATCTTCCATTGTTCCGTATTGTGGGTCTATTTTTTGATAATCAGAGATATCATAGCCATTATCTACTCCGGGAGATAAATAAACCGGTGATAGCCAAATAGCATCAATCCCTAGTTTTTCTAAATATCCTAGTCGCGCTATGATTCCGGGGATATCTCCAATTCCATCTCCGTTACTATCTTGAAAGGATTTAGGATAAACTTGATAAACGACCGCTTTTTTCCACCAAGGTGTCATATTTTTTCTCCTTCAAATAAAAAGTGCCCTGATAAAACAGGACACTTTTTTCACATAAACTTTAATTTGATTAACCTTTATCAGCACCTGCTGTGATTCCGTTAACATAGAATTTTTGCATTACAATGAACAAAATCGTAATTGGAATTGCAATGATTACACATCCGGCAATGAACTGAGTAAAGAATTGAGCCATAGTACCCTTTGCCGAGTGAACCATGTTGTATAGTCCATAGGCAACAGTGTAGGTCTTCGGATTTCCTGAGGTAGAGAGGATAATACCTGAGAAAATGAAGTCTACCCATGGAGCCATGAACGAAGTAAGTGCAGTATAAACAATCATTGGCTTTGAAAGTGGTAACCCAATGTGAGTGAACACTTGCCATTTAGTCGCACCATCAATTTCAGCAGCTTCATCAATTGCTCGTGGCATGGTGTCAAAGAACCCTTTAGCAATGTAGAAGCCAAGGCCGGCACCACCAACATAAACTAAGATTAATCCACCAAGATTTAGCATGTTTAAAGCCTTTAGAATGTAGTACAAGGCAATCATAGACATGAACCCTGGAAACATTCCTAATACCAAAGCAATTTGTAAAAATGGCTTACGGAAGCGGAAACGTAATCTTGATAATACGTAAGCAACTCCGATAGTTACAAAGGTTGATAATGTTGCTGAAACAACAGCGACAAATAGTGTATTTAACACCCAATTTACAAATGGATATTGTGAACTAGTAAGAATACCAACATAATTTTGCCAAGTAAATTTTTCTGGCCAAATTGTAGATACAAATCCTGTGTTGTTGTATGAAAAACTTGCTAAAATGATCCAAATAATTGGGAAAATCCATAATACGGCCAGGATAGCTAATAGAACATATCTAAAAATTAAAGCAATTCTTCTTTGATTATGATAAGACTTCATTTTTAGCCCTCCTTGTACGCATTAGTATGACGATATGCAATTAGTGAGAATGTAGCACTAATAATAAAGATCAAGATACCCAAAACAGCAGATGCATTGTAGCGTTGCTCTTGACCAAATGTTAAGTTATAGAGCCAAGTTACAAGTAAGTCTGTCGAACCAGCACCATTATAGTTATTGTTCATTGGTGCACCACCAGTCAGCAAGTAGATAACATTGAAGTTGTTGATGTTACCAATAAATTGTTGAATCAAAGCTGGAGACATTACAAATAAAATTTGTGGGAATGTAATGTGGTTAAAAATTTGTACTGGGCTTGCACCGTCAATACGAGCAGCCTCAATTTGATCTTGTGGTAAGTTTTGAATAATAGCTGTTGAAGTTAACATTGAAACTGGGATACCAATCCACATGTTAACCACAATAACTGTAATTCTAGCAACAAGGGGACTAGCCTGGTTATCAATGAAGTGAATTGGGTGACTAATCCATCCCCAATTCATAAGTAAGGTGTTCAATGGTCCTTGATAGTCAAGGAATTGTGCCATCATTAATAGAGAAACAAATTGTGGTACAGCATAAACAATTACGAAAATTGTTCTCCATAAATTCTTATGCTTAATTCCCTTTGATTCAATCAAAAGGGCTAATAAGACACCAAAGAAGAAAGTAGTAGCTGTAGCAGCAACTGCCCAAATTAAAGTCCAACCTAAAACTGGAAAGAAAGTACCTGCTAAATCACCACTCAACACATTTCCAAATGCTTGAAAACCAGTCCATGAAAATCCAACTGAGTGTTGACGATCATAGTTAGTAAATGCCATTGAAATCATAAAGACTGTTGGCAAAACCGTAAATAGAATGATTAAAACAATTGGAATTGTCATCAACGTTGCATGCAATCTTTGATCAAACAAAGATGCAATTTCTTCACGATTAGTTGGAATATGTTCATGTCTCTTTTCTAATAAGAAAGTATGCTTATTAGATTTTAAATTAATGATATATAGATATATAAAACCAGCAACAATGAATAAAGCCAAAATACCAAATAATAGAATTAAAACAGAATTATCTGGCTGCTGAGTAACATATACTCCTTGAGCTTTATCAAATACAACGCGTTTATTCTTTATTGCACCTAAGTTACTTAAACCAGCAATTGAATGAATTCCACTTAAAAAGAACCAAACTAAAAATACAATTTCAGCAAATAAAAGTGAAAATCCTTTTACCCATTGCCGATGTTTAATAGCATTTAAGCCCATGATGAAGAATGATAATTTTGTTACTGCATCTCCATCTTTCCATGTTTCCTTTAAGGTAACTGCAGGCGTAGCATGTTTTTTCTTAAACATAATTAATCAAACCTTTGCTTATGTGATTTTTCAAGATTACTCTTCTTTAGAAATCTTCTTTTGTAATTTAGCAAGCTTACTCTTGTATTGAGATGGCTTAATCTTGCCGTCGTATGCACCACTAATTAATGGAGCTGAGTCGTTCCAGAAGATTGACATTTGTGGCAATTTAGGTTGAAGAACTGAGTAGCCTGGTTGAGCCATTTGAATTACAGCCTTAGCAACTGGGTCGTTCTTAACCTCTGCAGTATTTTGAGCTGCCTTGTTTACAGGAATTTCACCAGCATTCTTGTGAACAATTAATTGGTTTTCTTTGTTAGATAAGTATTTAGCCAAAATTGCTGCATTCTTAGCATTAGAAGTATGTGAGTTAACAGCGAAACATTCTATACCTAAGAAAGCTTCCATTTGAGCAGTCTTACCGCCAACTTCAATAGTTGGATATGGAGCAACTCCTAAGTTCTTACCTAAAATCTTCTTAATATTAGCCGCGTTCCATGGACCATCTAAGATAGCTTGAGCATTACCCTTCTTTAATTGGTTTAGTGCGTTTGAAGTTTGCATAACGCCTTTATTGTTCTTTTGTTCAGCGTACCACTTCATTGCATTTACACCATTTTGTGAATCCATAGTGGAGCCTTTTACATCTTCTCCGCTGTTACCAAATAACTTTGTACCTGCTGAAAACATTACTGGCCACATTACGTAAGCATTAGTGAAGTCAGTTGCAACTACACCTTTAGAAGTCATAGTCTTCCAAGATTTAACATCTTCTGGTGAAAGCTTAGACTTGTCATAGTAAACAGTTTGAGCTTGTTCAGAATATGGATATGCGTAAAGCTTGCCTTTCCATTCAACACCTTTGTATGCTTCTGGAACAGAATTCTTCTTAATGTCTTTAGTATCAGATGGTGACAATGGGTTAATGTAACCTGAATCTGCCATTTGACCTAATTGGTCATTTGGAACACCAAACACATCGGCAGCTTTTGAAGGATCTTTAGCAACATCAGTTTTAGCATTAGCTGAACCATTAGGGTTTTGAGTAACCTTAACTTTAATATTAGGGTGTTCTTTTTCAAAGTCCTTTACTACACCCTTATACCAACTAACACGAGCAGTATCTACCCAAAGAGTTAATTGCTTATTTGAGCTCTTTGATTCGTTTGAATTAGAGTTGTTACTACAAGCAGTTAATGAAATAGCAGATATTGCTACAACACTACCTAAAGCCAATTTTTTCCATAACTTCATGATTTTTCCTCCTAGCCATGACTGGCTAAATACATTATTACAACCGTGAACCAAGTTTCACACTCGTTGTAAACCTAATTAATATTTTGCAGAAGCTTCCTCTCCTGCAAGTTAACGAATAGCATTCGTTGTATCTTTATCAAAGAAGTGGGCTTTATTAACATCAAATCCCATTTTTACTTTATCGCCTGGAGTATGGTAATCACGGGCATTTACAATGGCTACAAATTCTGTTCCATCTACTTTTTGATAAAGCTGAATAGTTGAACCAAGCAATTCTGAAACAACAACAGTTGATTCAACAATTGAATTAGGCCAAGTTTCAAGGAAAGCTTCCTCTGAATGAATATCTTCAGGACGAATACCAAAGACTAAATCTTTATCGTCATATCCCTTTTCTTTAAGCATCTTTGCTTTACCTTCAGGAATTTCGATATCTAGACCTTTTCCGTCGCTAATTCGATTTCCTTTAAAGTGAACATTAAAGAAGTTCATTTGAGGAGATCCAATAAAGCCAGCCACAAACATATTTACTGGTGTATTGTAAACTTCTAGAGGTGTACCAATTTGTTGAACTTTACCCACTGACATAACTACTACCCGATCTGCCAAAGTCATGGCTTCAGTTTGATCGTGAGTAACGTAAATCGTAGTAGTTCCCAAATTTTGGTGCAACTTAGCAATTTCAGCACGCATTGTGACACGTAATTTTGCATCCAAGTTTGATAAAGGTTCATCCATTAAGAAAATTGGAGCATCTCGGACAATTGCTCGTCCTAAGGCAACACGCTGTCTTTGTCCACCAGATAATTCAGCTGGCTTTTTATCAAGATATTCTGATAAACCTAAAATATCTGCTGCATGCTTAACTCGTTTATCAATCTCATCTTTCTTATAATGACGAAGCTTTAATCCAAAAGCCATGTTGTCGTAAATTGACATATGAGGGTACAAAGCATAGTTCTGGAAAACCATGGCAATGTCTCTATCTTTAGGTGCAACGTCATTCATTACCTTATGGTCAATCTCTAAAGTACCCTTAGAGATATCTTCTAGACCAGCAACCATTCTCAAAGTAGTTGATTTACCACAACCAGATGGTCCAACAAAAACGATAAATTCCTTATCTTTGATATGTAAATCAAAGTCATTAACTGAATATTTATCATTTCCTTCGTACTTTTTATAGATATGGTTTAAATCTACTTCAACCATTCTCTTTCCCTACTTCCCTCTTATTCTTTATTAAAAACTGATTCAATTTCTGAAAGTTTCAATTCTTTAGTAGTTGGAACAATATAATCAGCCTCTTTCAAGACCTCTTTATCCCCAATTCCAACTGCAAATTGACCAGCACTTTTAATTGATTGAACACCTGCTTGAGCATCTTCAAAACTAATTACTTCGTCTGCATTTAAACCAGCTAATTCTTGAGCTTTTTTATAAATTTCTGGATCTGGTTTTCCGCGATGAAGTGTTGCTGGATCAACAATGCCATCAAATTCATCCATAATTCCTAACTTTGTTAAAATCTTAGGTGCATTTTTTGAGGCAGAAGCAATAACCAGTTTTAAGTTTTGCTTCTTTGCATCACTAAGAAGTTCCGGAATACCTGGCAAAATATCTGCTGGCGTCATTTTTTCAACTTGTTCAACAAATTTTGTATTCTTTTCTGCTGCGAACTTTTCTTTTTCTGCTTCAGAATATTTATCTTCCTGATCGCCATATTTCAAAATTAGATTTAAAGAATCCATTCTTGAAATACCTCTTAAGCTATCAAGTTGATCATCTGTTAAGTTAATCCCTAATTCCTTAGCTAAATTATTCCAAGCAGTTAAATGATAGACAGCTGAATTTGTTAAAACTCCATCTAAGTCAAAAATTAGTCCTTTAAGCATTCACTTTCACCCTCTTTAAGCGTTACCTTCTTATCATTAACAAGAATTTCTAGATCTTTACCTTTAAGTAAAGAGATCTTACTTTCTTGATGATCAACATAAACCTTAATTAAACGACCACGGTAGTTAATCTTAAAGCTACAGTGATCCCAGTTATCTGGAATAAATGGTTTAAACTTCAATTGATCATGATCGTATCTCATTCCAGCAAAGCCTTGAACAATCGCTAACCATGATCCACTCATCGAAGTAATGTGTAAACCATCAACTGTATCATTGTTGTAATTATCTAAATCAAGTCTTGCAGTTCTTTCATATAGTTCAACTGCCTTATCTTTCTTTCCTAATTCAGCAGCTAAAACTGAGTGAATTGAAGGTGAAAGTGAACTTTCATGAACAGTTAAGGGTTCATAGAAATCAAAGTTCTTTTCTTTTTGATCCTTAGTATAGTTTTCTGGGAAGAAATAGATACCTTGCAAAACATCCGCTTGTTTAATAAATGGTGATCTTAAAATCTTATCCCAAGACCAATGCTGGTTAATAGGACGTTGATCTTCAATTTCACTAACGGGACGAATCTCTTTATCAAGAAAATCATCTTGTTGTAAGAAAATACCTAATTCCTTATCTTCAGGTAGATAAATCTTATCAACAATGTCCTGCCACTTTTCTTTTTCTTCTTCAGTAACATGAACTCGTTCTTGAGCTTCCTTAGTTGCAAGTGGCAAACGCTCTAGTGTATATTTCAGAAGCCATCTTGCCATAGTACTAGTAAACCAGTTATTGTTTACGTTATTTTCATATTCATTTGGTCCGGTAACACCGTGCATTACATACTTGTTACGCCACTTAGACCAATGAACTCGAGCTGCCCAGAATCTTGCAGTTCCAACTAAGACATCCATACCTTCATTCTTAACATAGCTATCATCACCCGTATATTCGGTATACATAGCAATCGCATGTGGAATATCAGCATTTCTGTGGATTTCTTCAAATGTAATTTCCCACTCGTTATGACATTCAATACCATTGAAAGTTACCATTGGGAACAAGGCACCTGGAAGGCCTTGTTCTTTAGCATTGTGATATGCTCCTGGTAATTGATTATGACGATATTGAAGAAGGGCTTTAGTAACGCTTGGGTTAGTAATCCCTAAGTACATTGGAACGATGTAAGCCTCAGTATCCCAATAAGTAGCACCACCGTATTTTTCACCAGTAAATCCCTTAGGACCAACGTTCAAGCGTTCATCTTCACCGTAGTATGTCATGAACAACTGAGCAATATTAAATCTAATCCCCTGTTGGGCTGCTGCATCACCAGAAATTTCAACATCACTCATGTCCCAACGTTTTTGCCATTCAGCAGTATGATCGGCTAAGTTTTCTTCAAAGCTCTTTGATTGAAGCTTATTCATTAAATCTTCAGCAACACTTGCTTGATCTTTTTCTTCAACATCTCTACTTGTTACAACAATAATGTCTTTTTCAAGTTCGTAACTTTGTCCTTCACTTAATTCAACTGAAAATTTTTCGCTCAACTTGGCTTCTTTAGTAGAAACTTCAGTTTGAATTAGTTCACCATTGTGGCGTAAAGATTCTTGAAGTAAAACTGTGAATTGAGGCACTTCATAAGGATTAGGCTTAGTTTTTACCTGGATAGTTTTTGTATCCTTATTCTCACCAAGTGGAATCCAGAAGCGTTCATCATAGTTACTGTCTTCGTTAACAACTGTTCCATCTAAAGTAGAATCAAAATCAATCTTAGCCTTTCCCTCAAGTACCGTAGCCTTTACTTTAATTAAAGCAGCTTCTTTTTGTACAATGTGAAGAAAACGTTCAAATTCAAATTTAACTTTGACATCTTTACCTTCATAGATAAAACTTCTTGAAAGAAGTCCTTGATGCATATCAAGTGATAATTCAAAATCACTAAATTTTACTTTGGCTAAGTCAATTTTTTCACCGTTGACGGTAATCCCAATTCCAATAAAACTTGGAGCATTTGGTGTCTTACCAAAGTACTTTGGATATCCATTCTTCCACCAACCAACAACTGTCTTATCTGGGAACCACACACCTGCTAAGTATGTTCCTTGAAGCGTGTCACCAGAGTAACCCTCCTCAAAGTTTCCTCTCATTCCCATGTAGTCGTTACCAATTGCTGTAATACTTTCTTGTAACCTTTTATCTTCCTTGGAAAATTCATGTGTCGTTACTTTCCAAGGATCAACCTCAAAAATTCTTTTCATTATCATTCTCCATCACTTTCGTGAAGTCTTTTTGTTTACAAATCTATTATCTAATTATTGAAAGCGCTTAACAATGTTTGTTTTCATGTTACCGGTATCAAAAAATTATAAGAAAAAAAGCAGCATCTTATTGCTGCTTTTTTTGTTCATATATTAAGCCTTAACCTCGATCAAAAAGCCATCTGGCGCTAATACTCCCGATTTATAGTTCTGACTAAGGACTGCTGTTTTATCAATTTTAATACCTTTTTTACCGGTGTTATAGTAGGCCTTTATTGTTTCTCTGCCTGTTCGTTCAACTTTTAAGAGACCTTTTTCTGTTACCGTTAACTTAACAGTACCTTTATTCAAAGTATCGCTATGATCAAGTCTGAATTTCACTAATTCATGGACTCTTTGCCATACTGGTCCTTCGAGCTTGCTCCAATCCATTGGTTTGCGACAATCCGGATCATTATCGCCGCTCATTCCCATCTCTGTTCCATAGTAAATACATGGCACTCCCGGCTGAACAAATTCATACGCAACTGCTTGTAAAGCTAAATCTTGATTGTCTTTTGCTAAAGTTAAAATTCTAGCCGTATCATGGGAATCAAGCATATTCATCATAGCCTGGTCAACCATATCAGGATACATCATTAACTGATCAGTTAAGTGTTCACTTAGATCTTTAGCCTCCATTTTATGCTTGAAGAAATGATCTTCAATTTGTAAAGTATATGGATAATTCATGACACCTGTAAATTGATCTCCCTGAAGCCATGGACGAGCTGAATGCCATATTTCACCAACAATATAGAAATCAGGCTTTATTTTAACTAATTCATCATGGAATCTCTTCCAGAAATGATGGTCAACTTCATTTGCAACATCTAAACGCCATGCATCAATATCAAAATATTTTACCCAGTAGGTAGCAATTTCTAATAAAAAGTCCTGTACTTCTGGATTAGCTGTATTTAATTTAGGCATGTGTTTTTCGAATGCAAAGGTTTCATATGGTGGATTTTTTTCACCTTTACTTGGGTCGCGGTATGGTTCAACTGGATACGAATTAATATGGAACCAATCTTTAAAGCGGGATTTTTCACCATTTTCAACTACATCTTGCCACTGCATTGATTGATCACCTAAGTGATTAAATACAGCATCAAGCATCACTTTCATCCCACGCTTATGTGCTTCATTAACCACTTTTGCAAATAAATCTTTGTCTCCGAAAGCTGGATCTACTTGTAAATAGTCAATTGTGTCATATTTATGATTAGAACTTGCTTTAAAAATTGGGCAGAAATATAGTCCTGTAACTCCTAACTTCTGTAAATCATCTAGATGATCTAAAACTCCCTGTAAGTCTCCTCCGTAGAAATCTTCTCTACCAGGATGATCTTCCGGATTCCATTCTTTAACATTTGCTGGGTCGTTACTTTTATCGCCATTAGCAAAGCGCTCTGGAAAAATTTGATACCAAACAATGTCTTTAAGCCATTTTGGAGTCTTGATACGATCAATATCATGGAAGTATGGAACTTTAAAATACATTCCATCTTCTCTTAATTTTTTATCGCTAAATTTTTCAATACTACGATCACCGAAAATAACATGACTTCCGTCTTTGCCAATCACTTCAAAAGTATATTTAATTCGGTGATATGGAGCAGTTAAGGTTGCTCCCCAGTAATCATTAACTTGACCACTACCTATTTTCTCCATTTCAAGTTCTTTAGCTTCTTTTGGTGGTAGATAGTTATCCGTGTAATGAACAATTACTTTTTCCACGTCATCTTTTGCTGTATGAAGTCTAATTTTTACGTGTGAATGATCAATAACAAAACAATCTTCACTTTCAGTTCTATGTTTTAAAGCTGCAAGTTGCATATTTTATTCCTCAATCTTTTTAATTTTCTAATACTACTCCGGCATATGGTTCTAATCGTAATTTTCCTGTCGTTAAATCATATTCGCCAGCCGCTAACCTTTCACTACTAAATTCTTTTCCTACTTCAAGTTCAATCGGTTCTGGACTCAAAGAAACAGCAATAAGAGCTTTTTTGTCGTTTAAATTACGCTCATAGACGTAGCTTCCATCTGACGTTGACCATAAATAATAATTGCCATCTTGAAATAGTTGTTCTTTTTTCAAGCTAATAAGCTCTTTGTAAAAGTTAAACATACTACTGTCATCTGCTATTTCATCAGCTACATTTACTTCATCAAGCTTCTTACCTTTAATCCAAGGCTCTTTCTCTGTAAAGCCATTATTTCTTTCGTTATCCCAAGGCATTGGACCGCGAGCAGGAAGTTTATGAGTCCTACTTGCCATTAGCAATGCTTCTTTTGAAGGTATGCTGGCTTTTTCTGCACTCTTTATAAACTCTTTTACAGTATCATCTTCAAAATCATTTATATCTTCAAACTGTAAATTCTTCATCCCCAATTCTTCACCATAATAAATGATTGGAATACCGCATTGTAAATACATCAACATAGCTAAACTTCTTGCTTGAGTATCATTTTTAGCAATTCTGGTTGCAAGCCTTGCCATATCATGATTATTCCAATAAAGGGTAGGTTTAGAAATTCCACTTAAGGTCTGTTGCCAAATAGTTTGATTTTGTTTAAATTTAACCCAATCTAACGGTTTAGGCTGATAATTACTCAAAAAACTAGGATCGATTTTACTCTGATCTTCCGTAAAATATCTAAAAGTAATTACGCTATCCATTAAATGATTATCCTTATTTGTATAATCCACAGCTAAATTTACATTTGCACTTGCTGCTTCTCCTAAAAGTAATGCATCAGGATAATCTTGTTTTATTTCTTCGCAAAATGGTCGCATCCATTTTTGAACTTGTGGTAAATTAGCAAAAAATGGTTCTGCAATTACTGGTTCTTCATTTTTACTATTAACCGGAAAATTCTGTCTTAGATCTGCTTTTGCAATATGAATAAAAGCATCTAATCTTAATCCATCAATCCCCTTTTCTAACCAATATTTTGCAATCTCAATCATTGCATGTCTAACTTCCGGATTCTTCCAATTCAAATCAGGCATTCTTTTATCAAAAAGATGAAAATAAAATTGACCAGTGCCTGCAGGATCCTTTTCCCAGACACTTCCCCCAAAAAAGCTTCCCCAGTTATTTGGACGCTGATTGTTTTCTCCAGCAAAAATATAATAGTCACGGTAGATACTTTCTGGATTTTTTATAGCATCTTGAAACCAGGGATGCTGGTCAGAAGTATGGTTCAATACAAAGTCCATAATCACATGAATACCAGCCTCATGCATCTCTTTAATTAAGTTATCCATATCCTCCATTGTTCCCATCTTTGGATCAATAGCAAAATAATTTGATACATCATAGCCATTATCCACTTGTGGAGAAACAAAAATTGGATTTAGCCAAACAGCATTGATTCCTAATTCCTTTAAATACGGTATTCTCTTTCTTATTCCATTTAAGTCACCAATACCGTCACTATTAGAATCTTGGAAAGACTTCGGATATATTTGATAAATAATTGCTTGATCATACCAATGTCTCATAATACACATCCTCCATGAATTTTATTTTAAGCAATTATTCTAAGCGCTTACAATATATTTTATATGTTACCGGTATCAAAAAAGAAAGCTGTCTAAACAGCTTCCTAATTTCTTGTAGATTCACTTTTTATTAGTTCTGGTTCAATTAAGACTTCACCCTGCTGAGCTCCATCTTGTTTAATTTTTTGCAGAATCATCCCAGCTAAGAGCTCACCAAGCTTAAATAAATTTTGCTTAACCGTAGTTAGTTTAGGATTTGAGACTTGATCTAAAAAGACTCCGTCAAAACCAATCACACCAAAATCTCGAGGAATATTTCCATTCTTTCTTTGTATAGCTCGTACTACGCCCACTGCAATTCGATCACTGGCACAAATAAAGCATGTATTCGGCGCAAATTTTTTCCAATTACTAATAATTAATTTTTCAGCCAAACTACTATGATTTTGGATTCGAAAAATTTTTGGAATCATATTATGTTTCTGAAGTGTATTGATATAGCCGGCTTCTCTTGAATATTCAAATGGCTCTTTCTCATCAATTCCAATAAAAATAATTGATTGATAGTTTTTATTAAGTGCATATTGTGTAGCTAACTGTTCTCCTAATTTGTTATCTGTATCAATAAAATCGTAACCGTAGCGATTTTCTCCAAATAAAACAAACGGCTTATCTAGCTGATCTAACCATTCTGCATCCGTTGCTCGCCCACCAGTTATAATGTAACCGTCTCCTCCGCTAACATCCCTGTCTGTGGCTAATTGAATTGCGTAGTGTTTTTTGCTTAGTCCTTTAGCAATTCCAAAAAGTAAGTTCATGTAGTAAGGTTCGGTCGTATCAATATCTTCTAAAATTACCAGTTTAACCACATTAGTCCGATTATGAGCCAAAGCACTCGCAATTGAATTGGGATGATAATTCAATTGCTCCATTGCTTTTTCTACAATTTTTCTTAATTCTGGCGTCACTTGCTGCGGATGATTAATAACCCGCGATACTGTCATCTTAGATACACTAGCTTTTTTTGCTACATCAGATAAAGTAGTCATATTTCCATAATTCCCTCTTTAAAACTGTATAGTTTATATACTACCTTAATTCTCGAAAATATGTAAGCGCTTTTTTGCTTTTTTAAAATAAAAGTATAGCTTTTATGGACAAAAAAACCAATACCTAAGTACATAGGTATTGATTTTTATTACTTAATTATGTGATTGAAAACGAGTATTAAATAGTGGACTAACTGGTTTATGCTCTTGAATCAATTTAATTGCTTCACCCATCAATGGTCCAACAGAAACAATTTCAGCCTTAGATAAATCTTTTTCTTCAGGTTGGTTAATAGAATCAGTTAAGATCAATTTCTTAATTGGTGAGTTATTCAAACGCTCAATTGCAGGGCCTGATAAAACTGCATGGGTAGCTGAAGCATAAACTTCAGTTGCACCTGCATCCATTAAAGCTTGAGATGCTAAAGTAATAGTACCAGCCGTATCAATCATGTCATCAATAATAATGGCACGCTTGCCTTTTACATCACCAATAATGTTCATAACTTCTGCAACATTTGCCTTTGGACGACGCTTATCCACAATTGCAATTGGAGTCTTAAGGAATTCTGCTAGCTTTCTTGCTCTAGTTACACCACCATGATCAGGGGAAACTACAACGGCATCTTTTTCTAAATCATGACTCAAGAAGTAGTCAGCAAGAAGAGGTGCTCCCATCAAATTATCAACAGGAATATCAAAGAAGCCTTGAATTTGTGGGGCATGTAAATCAAGTGAAAGTACTCGGTCAGCACCAGCTTTTTGTAACATATCAGCTACTAACTTAGCTGTAATTGGTTCACGAGCACGGGTTTTTCTATCTTGACGTGCATATCCGTAGTAAGGCATTACTAAGTTAACACTTCTAGCTGAAGCACGCTTAACAGCATCAATCATGATCAACAATTCCATTAAATTATCATTTACTGGAGCTGAGGTTGATTGTACTAAATAAACATCTTTACCACGAACTGACTCATCGATGTTAATTTGAATTTCACCATCGCTGAAACGTTTAACATCAGACTTACCAAGCTTAACTCCCACCTTATCAGCAATTTTTTCTGCTAAAGGCTTATTAGAGTTGAGCGCAAAAATTTTAATTTCTTTGTCTAATTGAGACATAATTTCCTCCACCGAAAAATTACAATTCCACATTTAATAATAGCAAAAAAATGCTTGTTACGCTTGTAAATAGCAAAAAAAGAAGTTGTATTTAACAACTTCTTTTAAATTTATTCCCATTCTTTATCTTTTGCTAAAGGTAATTTGTGCCAATAATCTGGTTTGTTAGTCTGTCTACCTCTGGCAATTGCCATATCGTACTTCTCGACATCTTTAGTAATTGTTGAATCGGCCGCAACAAATGCATGATCAGCAATATTAACTGGAGCAATAATCGTAGCACCTGCACCAATGAATGAATGATCACCAACATTAGTATGGAACTTTTTAACACCATCATAGTTAGAGAAAATAGTTCCGCAACCAATATTAATATCTTTACCTAAAGTTGCATCCCCAACATAAGTTAGGTGTCCTACCTTAGTATTTTCTCCAATTTCAGCTTTCTTAATTTCAACAAAGTTACCAATATGTGCACCTTTGCGAATTACTGCCCTTGGACGAAGGTGAGAGTTAGGACCAATGTCAGTATTATCATCCATTTGAGCTTCTTGAAGAGTTGAAGAAGTAATGGTTACATTGTTGCCGATCTTAGAGTCAATGATTCTTGAGCTAGTAGTAATATAGCAGTTACTACCAATTTCAGTTTTACCCTTAATAACAACATTTCCTTCGATAACAGTATCGTTGCCAATTTTAACATCGCTATCAATATATGCAGTATCAGGATCAATAAATGATACACCATTTTTCATGTGTTCTTCATTGATTCTTCTTTGCATAATTTTAGTTGCTTGAGCAAGGGCAATTCGATCGTTAACGCCGAGACTTTCGCTAAAGTCTGGCATTTCATATGCGCCAACCTTGTGACCGGCCTTACGCATAATTTCTAAAACATCAGTTAGATAGTATTCACCTTGAGCGTTGTCGTTACCTACTTGTTTTAGAGCTTTAAATAACTCTTTATTGTCAAAACAAAAGACACCAGTATTAATTTCATCAACAGCTAACTCTTCTGGAGTACCATCTTTTTGTTCAACAATTCTCAGGACATTTCCATCTTCGTCACGAATGATACGTCCATAGCCAAATGGATTTGGAGCTTTTGCGGTCAAAACAGTTGCACTATTTCCGCTCTCTTCGTGCTTTTTAAATAAATTATTAAAGGTTTCAGCTGTAAATAATGGAGTATCTCCAGTAGCAACTAAAGTTGATCCCTCTAAATTCTCTAATAGATCATTTGCTGCTAAAACTGCATCTCCAGTTCCTAATTGCTTTTCTTGGAAAGCAAATTCTGACTGATCTGCTAATACATCTTTAACACTCTCTGCGCCATTACCAACAACGGTGATAATCTTATCTGGATTAGTTCCCTTTGCTGCATCAACAACATGTTCTACCATCGTTTTTCCGCAAACCTTATGTAGTACCTTGTAAAGTTTTGACTTCATACGGGTACCTTTTCCAGCAGCTAAGATAACAACATATTTATTCATGAATTTAATATCCCCTCAATATCGTATTTAAGCTATCTATCAGTATATCATTTTGGGAAACGATTGAAGTCTGTCTGCTCTAAGAAATTACCTGGACGTACTTTGATTAATTTCTTATCTCTATCAACTTCAGTAATTTTAATTAAGGATTGGTAGTCATCAACTACTTTTTGAGAGGCATACTTTGTTTCGCAAAGTACACACATACCGGCAACAGTACCTTTAAATTCTTTAACTAGTTCTTCCATACCAGTTAAAGTACCTCCGCCTTTCATAAAGTCATCGACAATTAGTACATTACTTCCTTCTGGGAGTAGTCTTTTGGCTAACTCCATTTTTTCAACTCGTTCACTTGAAGAAGCAACATAATTAACTGAAATTGTTGATCCCTCAGTAATTTTAGGACGTCTTCTAACCATTACAAATGGCACATTTAA
The DNA here is from genome assembly GCF_948948975.1 of uncultured Lactobacillus sp. Taxonomy (GTDB): domain Bacteria; phylum Bacillota; class Bacilli; order Lactobacillales; family Lactobacillaceae; genus Lactobacillus. Next base: position 21,907 of record NZ_CARBVX010000003.1, read on the forward strand.
GAAACGACTTACAGCTTGTGCAATAGCAATTCCTTTAGTCTCAATCGTCATCACATAGTCAATATTACTATAAGCATATTTGGTAGCAATAAGTTGCCCAATTTGACGTAAATCTTGTGGCGAGCCTAAAATGTCGGATAAGTAAACAAAATTACCGGGTAAAATACGATCAGGATCTTCAATACGGTCAGCTAAATCATGAAGATAGTCTGTAGCTTCTTTTTTTCCTACAAAAGGAATGTATCTTACTCCACCTGCTGCTCCGGCTACAGTTTCTAAAATTCCATTTTGATCGTTGGCTAAAGTTTGCCTTAAAATTGCCAAATCTTCTGAAATTGAAGATTTTGCTGCACCATAGCGATCTGCAAAAAATGGTAATGCAATCAAAGTATGAGGGCGAGCCAAAAGATACTTAACCATATCAACTAATCTTTCTGAACGTTTCATGCTTTTACCTTCCTAAACATTAAATAGATTTCTACGTTTAAATATACTCTATATAAAGAAAAATCACTAGCATTTTAAGTGAAATACTAGTGATTGTTCGTAATATTCTATTGTCGACTACATTTCATCAAACTCAAGCTCAATGTTCTTGGTTAATAAATCAGTATAACTATAAGATACTCGTTCAAAATTGTTTTGATCTTGATCAAGATCTACAACAAATACTGCCCGGTAAGTCTTAGTCAATCTACCTTTACGACGGGTTACTTTTTTTCTTCCTGCTTGAGCTACTACTACTAAGTTTTCACCCAAATGAGAATCCAAACTTTGTTTAATTGCCATTAGTGTTGTTGGCACTGGACGTCACTCCTTTGCTTGGATTAATTTTATCAAAAAATTAATATTTTTTCAAGTCTGTAATTTGTAATCGTTTTATGCCTGCCGATCTTTTAAAAGATGTGATAACTGAACAAATTGATGTAAAGTTAATTCTTCCGGACGAACTCTAACGTCTAGTCCTAGATCATTAATTAATTTCTCGCGTTCATCTTTATCTTTAATTAAAGTTTTCAAATTATTAGCTAAAGTTTTACGACGTTGAGCAAAGCACATTTTTACTACATGATCAAAGAATGCATAATCATTAATGTCAGGCTTTTCAAGAAGAGGCGTTAAAACAACAACCGCGGAATCAACTTTAGGTCTTGGCATGAAAGATGTACTCTTTACTTCTTCAGCTAAGCGAACATTCATCCGGCTTTGCACTGCAATAGACAAAGGACCATATTCCTTTGTCTTCGGCTTAGCAACCAATCGTTCAGCAACTTCTTTTTGCATCATTAAGGTTAAGCTTGAAAAATCCAAATCACTTTTAATCAAATTAAAAATAATTGGAGTTGTAATGTAGTAAGGTAAATTAGCAACAATCTTAACTGATTTACTTAGATCAAGAAAACCATCATTATCCTCTACAAAGTTAGCTTTCAACACATCTTTCATTACTAACTTAAAGCGATCTTTCAATTCTTCACCATCAATTTTTTGTGGCAATTCATTGTTTAAGATTTCTGGTAAATCTTGATCAACCTCATATGCCAAAACTTTAGCTCCAGCTAAAAGAAGTTGTTCAGTTAATGAGCCAATTCCAGGCCCAATCTCAATAACTTGGTCTCCTGGTTGAATATCAGCTGCTTCAACAATTCCTTTAATTGCTGCTAAATCCACTAAAAAGTTTTGACCTAAATTCTTTTTCGCATGCATAAAATAGCGATTAACAATTGCTTGAGTTCTAACTGGACTTGCAATCGGCATACTATTTGACATCTTCAACTGCCCTCTTTAATTCATCATAAGTAATTCCAAACATCTTTAAGCGTTTATAAAATTGTTTACTATTTCCATATCCAATTCCTAGCTTAATTCCAACCTTTTCACGTAAAAGACGGGCGCCTGAGCTCATCCCTAACCCTAACTCATCGTACTTTTCCTTAGTAATATCACTTTCGATCGGTTTAACCTCATGCAAATCACTTAAAGCACGAACCAAGGCTTCTTTTGAGGCGTGTTCAACCCCTAAACTGTTTCCACGCTTAGTCGGTTCCCCTTCTTTACGTGTAATAAAGGCTTGCTTAGCTTGAGGAGCTGCTTGGGTAACTAAGCGCCGAATCCTTTCGCCATTATAATCTGGATCAGTAAAAATAATTATTTCTCTAGTTTGAGATAGTTTCTTTATTTCAGCTAAAGTTTGTTCAGATACCTCTGAACCATTGGTTTCAATAGTTTCAATTCCAGGAAAAAATTGTTTTAGACGCTTGGTATCATCTCGACCTTCAACAATTATTACAGCATTAAATTGTTTTTTATTTTCTGATTCCATATGCCCTCATCGTATTCTCAAATGTATGCTTAGCTACTTCTTCAACAGAACTTCCACGCAAATCGGCAATTGCTTCAGCTACATAGCGTACATATCCTGTTTCATTCTGTTTTCCACGATATGGCTTTGGCGTTAAATACGGAGCATCAGTTTCAATTAAAAACTTGTCCCATGGCACAGCCTTAGCTGACGCATGAACATCCACCGCTTTAGTAAAAGAAACCACACCAGAAAATGAAACCATCATTCCTAAGTCAAGAAACTTCTTAAGCCATTCCGGATTACCGTTAAAATTATGAATTATTCCACCATATTCACCGACATGACTATTTTTCAAAACTTGATAAGTATCCTCAAAAGCATCTCGAGTATGAATATTAACAGGCATTTTTAAACTATGAGCCAAATCTAGTTGTCTCGCAAAAACTTTACGTTGTACATTTCTCGGGGATTCATCCCAATAATAATCTAGTCCAATTTCTCCTAAAGCGACAGTTTTAGGTTCTTTTAGTTGCTCAACTAGCTTATCCTCAGCTTTTTGATCATAGTCTTTAGCAACATCGGGACAATAACCAACAATAGCATATAAGTTATCGAATCTTTGACTCAAGTCAATCGCACGTTCGTTAAATTCAGGATCTTGTCCAACAACCGCACTTTTCACAACACCCAATTCTTTAGCTCGTTCAAGATAAATGTCTTCTTTTCCGCGAAAAGGTGCATCATTTAAGTGTGTATGCGAATCAAAAATCTCCATTAGCCTAATTCAGCTCCAACCTCATGTTCATCGCCAACAATAGCTAACTTAACCTTGCCATCCTTTTCACTAGATAAAAGCATACCTTGACTTTCATGTCCTAGCATCTTACGTGGCTTTAAGTTAGTAACTGCAAGGACCTTTTTATCTAAAAGTTCACTTGCATTTGGATAAAACTTACGAATACCACTTAAAATTTGACGTTCGTTGCCATCACCAAAATCAAGTTTAAACATTAATAATTTACTTGATCCCTTTACTGGCTCAACAGATAAAATTTGACCTACTTGAATTTTAACTTTATCAAAATCATCAATCGTAATGTGTTTTTCTTCTTTTTGTTGGCTTCTAGTCTTCTTCTTTGGCTTAGCCCTCTTCATTTCTTCTTTAATGTACTTAACTTCAACATCATTTTTAAGTCGTGGGAAGATTGGAGTTGGCTTTTCTGTTACCTTAATGTTCCAGTCAAAGCCACCAAAATCAAGTTTCTTTTGGTCATCATTATTCCAGTCAAGTCCGAGCTGTTCAAACATCTTAACTGGACTCTGCGTCATAACCGGTGCAATTAAAATTGCAATTAAACGTAAACTTTCAGCCAAGTTAGTCATCACTTTAGCTAATTCTTCACTCTTGCCCTCTTTGTTTAAAGTCCAAGGTGTAGTTTCATCAATATATTTATTTGCACGAGAAATAAGCTTCCAAACGCTGTCTAAAGCTTGGGAGAAGTGGAGTGCATCCATTTGTTTTTGATATTCAGCGATTGTTTCATTAGCTGTTTTAATTAAATCTTTGGCAAATTCATCTTGTTCTGAAGCAACTGGAGCAACTTGTCCTTCTTGATATTGATTAATCATTGAAACAGTTCTATTTAACAAGTTACCTAGATCATTAGCTAAATCAAAGTTAACTCTTTCAACAAAATCTTCAGGAGTAAAAATACCATCTGAACCAAATGGAATTGCACGCATCAAGTAATAACGAAGAGCATCTAAACCATAACGTTTAACAATCATTTCTGGGTAAACAGCATTACCCTTTGATTTAGACATTTTACCGTCTTTCATCAATACCCAACCATGACCAAAGATTTGCTTTGGAAGAGGGAGATCAAGTGCCATTAACATAATTGGCCAGTAAATAGTGTGGAAGCGAACAATTTCTTTACCAACTAAATGTACGTCAGCTGGCCAATATTTCTTAAATAATGAATCATCGTCTGAGCCATATCCTAAAGCAGTAATATAGTTAGAAAGAGCATCAATCCAAACATAAACAACATGCTTAGGATCGCTAGGTACAGGGATTCCCCAATCAACTGTCGTACGAGTAACAGATAAATCTTCTAAGCCTGGCTTAATAAAGTTATTTACCATTTCTTTTTCACGAGAGTGAGGCAAAATAAAGTCTGGGTGATCTTTATAGTATTGAAGTAAACGATCAGCATATTTACTCATTCTGAAGAAATATGATGGCTCCTTAACTAAGCGTACTTCATGTCCTGATGGGGCCTTTCCACCAATAACATTACCATCATCATCTTTATATACTTCAGCAAGTTGTGATTCGGTGAAATATTCTTCATCTTCTACAGAATACCAACCAGTGTACTCGCCTAAGTAAATATCGCCTTGCTTTAATAATCTTTCAAAAATCTTTTGCACAGCTTTAACGTGATCTTCATCAGTCGTTCTAATAAAGCGATCGTAGGAAACGTCTAACATTTTCCATAAATCCTTATAAGAATTAGCCATTTTATCTACAAATTCTTGCGGCTTAATACCTTGTGCTTCAGCTTTTTGCTCAATCTTAAGTCCATGTTCATCAGTTCCAGTTAAGAAGAATGTATCAAAACCGCGAGATTTTTTATAACGAGTCATGGTATCGGCAGCAATAGTCGTGTACGCATTACCGATAGTTAATTTTCCAGATGGATAGTAAATAGGTGTAGTAATATAGAAAGTTTTCTTTTCAGCCATCTTTATTCTTCCTCTCATAAGTCTTTTAATTGCTAGTATAACATAGCATGCCTACATAAATTTGTGTACTAAAAAAGGAATTTCTTTTTTAGAAATTCCTAGTTAGATTGATTTTGTTTTTTCATTACCATATTATTACTCGGATGGTGAATTGAGTTTTTTAGCAATTGGCTAGTGATAGAAATAGGAACTGCATCAGAGGTTAATCCTACAACTACGGCAAGTGCAAATACTAAAGTATTTTCCCAATTACCATGCATCATACTACTAATTACTAAAAACAAGGGCACAATAACTGCAGCTAGAATCAAAAATACTCTTGTTAAATTTCTGGTATCTAAATTAAATACGTGTTTCTTTAATTCCATTTTGGAAATATTTTGAGCTAATTTTCCAAAAACAGTCTCTTTTCCAGTTGCAAATACTACTCCAACTCCAGAACCTGCGAGAATTCTTGTACCTGCGTATAAAATATTGGCATAGTCTACATAACCATGATTGTTTCTCTGACCTAAAGAAGTAATTTCACTCTTATATATTGGATTATCTTCATCCATAAAGAAATCAGCTGAACAAATAATATTATTATTCTTTAAAATTCTTACATCTGCCGGAACTACTTCTCCAGCTTGTAACAAGATAATATCCCCAACTACTAACTCTTTAGTTGCCAACTCTTGTGGCATACAGTCACGCATAACTTTAGTAGTAGGCGATATTTTATGTAGTAAATTTTGAATAGCCGCTCTAATCTTGATATTTTGAATGAAACTTAATATTCCAGAAATAATCAAAACTAAAACAATTAAAACAGGTGTATCTAAATTATGCACTTTCAATTTATAGTTAAGCACAATAGATACAATTGCTAAGCCTAAAAGAATACTTGTAAAAGGCGTCATAAATGCTTCACATAAAAATTGAAGTCTAGTATTTTTAGGTTTATTTATAATTTCGTTAGGACCATTTTTTGCTAAGCGTTGCCTCGCATCTTTAGTTTGAAGGCCACTAATTGAGGTTTTTAATCGTTGCAGTGTTGCAAATTTGTCTTCGCATGCAATCCGGCGCACCAGCTTGGTGTCTGTAGTATGTCTTTTGCCGGAAGTGTTGATTTTTAACATCTTCAACATCCTTTCTTAAGAACCTAGCAAACAAACAAAAAGCCGATGCAAAAACTGCATCGGCTTAAATCCAAGCGATTTTTATACTCGTCGTTCAGTTTTAACACTACGTGACGTAAGGTTATAAAAATATAACTAGCTGGCTGGGGAGGGCCTTATATCGACGATCCCTGTTTGACCCGTTGGCATCTCTGGATGTTGCTGGGCGACAGCATGTGTTCACGTAGGAGTCTCACCTAACAGTTTATTTGCTCTAATATTTAATTTCTATTGATACTTTAACGGCTAACTAGCTTTTAGTCAAGCCCTAATGTGGCTTTCGCGTGCTTTTGAATAAAACTAATCCAAAACTAATTAAAGCTGCAATCACTAATCCCCAAACTAAACTTACACTTTGTGGATGGTCAACTTTTTGTAACTCTTCTTGAGTCAAAGAATTTTTATCATAAAATAATTTATCTTTTTGTGCAATTAAAGTTGCACAGGCATTAAAAACTAATCGAATTCCTGAATTGAAGTTTGATTTTTTCTCACTTCTTAATTTATCGCCTGCATATCGAATAATGTTGCTACACTTATTTTGTGTCAAAACATCTTGGTAATTTTTACCAACAAGAATTTGAACATTTTTTCTTTTATTTTGTAATGCGGCTACAATAATTACCTGATTTTTCATCGGCCTAATTTTATTTATATCATTACTATTTTTTAGACTTAAAAGTCGAATCTCAGGCTTACTTTTTGTTTTTTGGTATTCTTTATTTTTTTGAGTTACTAATTCTTTAGTCTGGTTATTAAATAAATTTTGCGGATCACTAACAAAAGAAGTTGTACTAGCAGTAAATAGTAAAAAAGAAATTAAGAGTACTCCAAAACTGATAAACTTATTTTTCATTATCCGCCTTCTCTAACCTATCAGCTAAGCTTTGAACATATTTATGATCTAGCGTTACTTGTTCAATCGCCACACCCTTTTCTCGCAGTAATTTGAGTGCTAAGGGATTATCATGATAATCATAATAATAGTTAATTTTCTTAATACCAGCTTGAACTAAGCATTTGCTGCAATTAAAGCAAGGAAAATAAGTCACATAAATTTCAGTACCTTCAGTTGAGATACCGTTTTTTGCACACTGGATTAAGGCATTCATTTCCGAGTGAATAGTTCTAACACAGTGTCCATCAACCATTAAATGACCAACGTCATCACAATGAGGCTGTCCAGAAACACTTCCATTATAGCCAGTGGCAATCATCCTATCGTCCTTAACTAGCACACTTCCCACTAGGGCACGATCACAAGTTGAGCGCTGTGCAATAACTAACGCCTGCATCATAAAATATTGCTTCCACGGAATCCTGTCTCTCGTCATCAGTCTTACCCTCTTTAAATTATTTATTTAATCTATCAAAATAATTTAAACCAATTGCTTCTCTAACTTCTTGCAAAGTTTGGTTAGCAACTTCATTTGCCTTTTTTGATCCCTCTAGTAACATTTCGTATACAGCATCTGGATCTTGAGCAAACTTTTCTCGACGCTCTCTAATTGGCCCGAGTTCTTCTTCAAGAACCTTATTCAAGTAACGCTTAATTTTAACGTCCCCTAAGCCACCTTTTTGGTATTGTTCCTTAAGCTCAGCCACCTTATCTTTATCTGGTGCAAAAACATCAAGATAGGTAAAGACAGTATTTCCTTCTACTTGACCAGGATCTTCAATATGAATATGGTTAGGATCTGTGTACATTGACATAACTTTCTTTTGTACAGTTTTTGCATCATCAGACAAGTAAATTGCATTTCCAAGTGATTTAGACATTTTTGCATTTCCATCTAAACCTGGAAGTCTACCTTGTCCCTTTGGTGGGAAATAACCCTTTGGTTCAACTAAAATGTCAGTATTATAAACTCTATTAAAAGTACGAACAATTTCTCTAGTTTGCTCAAGCATTGGTTCTTGATCATCCCCAACTGGAACTACTGTTGCTTTAAAAGCAGTAATATCTGCTGCTTGAGAAACTGGGTAGTTTAAGAAACCGACTGGAATTGAATCTTTAAAGTTTTTTTGCTTAATTTCAGTTTTAACAGTTGGGTTTCTTTCTAGACGGGCAACTGTTACCAAATCCATGTAATAAGCAGTTAATTCAAAAAGAGCAGGGATTTGTGATTGCACATAAATGGTAGACTTTTCAGGATCTAACCCAACAGCTAAGTAGTCCAAAGCTACTTGAATTAAACTATTCTTAATTTTTTCAGGATCTCTAGCATTATCAGTTAATGCTTGAGTATCGGCAATCATAATATAAGGTTCATATTTACCCTCATTTTGTAATTTTACACGGTTTTTTAAGGAGCCAATATAGTGACCAATATGAAGCTTTCCGGTTGGTCTGTCTCCAGTTAATAAAATTTCCTTTGTCATATTTTTTCTCCAATATATCTGTAATCTTTAGCTTTACCTCCAATTCTAGCAAAAAACCTTATTTGTTTAAACTTACCTAAAACTTGCTAAAATTAAATTGAGAGAAAAATTATATAAAGAAAGGATGAATAAGGATGTGTAGTCATTATGAAATGCCGTCACTTAAAGAAATTAAGACATATCTAAAAACTGATTTAAAATTACCGCTAGTTGTATCAAAAAACATTGAAGACAAATTTGAATCTGTTACTCAAATTTATCCTAAATCTCCATCTTTAGTTATGCTATATAGCGATGACGAACTAAAGTTAGTCGAAAAGAAATGGGGCTATCCTAGTCCATTTAAAAAGAATCGAGTAATTTATAATGCTCGGGTAGAGCGTTTTTATGAAGAAAAGCCATCAATGTGGGATGATTCATTTGCTCGTCAGCGTTGTATTATTTTAGCTAATGAATTCTGGGAAAGCAGCAAGCAAACTTACCTTGCTTCAAATAACAAAACCTATCATGAGCACTCATCTTTTACTGCAAAAGATGAACCGATGGCACTAATTGCTGGCATTTATAAAGGTGCTGATTTTTCAATGGTTACTACTGCTTCTAATGATACTGTTCTTCCAGTCCATGAAAGAATGCCATTAGTATTAAAGCCATCTGAATTACGTCGTTGGCTCTTTCAAAACTTTACTTCTCTACTTGACCGGTCAGAATATAATCTAGACAGACATCAGTTGCCACATCGTTAGCAAAATGATATAATCATTTTGCTTATGCGGGTATAGTTTAATGGTAAAATGTCAGCTTCCCAAGCTGAAGATGCGGGTTCGATTCACGCTATCCGCTTATATTAAAAAAGAGGAACTTCATAAAGTTCCTCTTTTTTTAAGCTAAAATCACCATAAAAATCCCATTTAGGATCGCTAAATAAATTGGCATCACGATTCTTTGCGAATATAAGTAAGACCAAGCAAAAAGCATCCCGTAAAGACTATTGAGAATAAACAAACTAAATGAAGTTTGAAAATTAAGTATTCCGTAGAAAAAGCCTGAACAAATAATTCCCGCTATTCCGCTAGCCATATTCTGAGCTCTAAACCCGTAATTAAAGAAAAAACCTGTTGTTAAATATACTTGCATTGCTGGCAGCAAAAGACCAGTAGAAAATATAAGAAACCAAAATAAAAGATTACATTCAGCCTTTTGATAAATTATTTGAAAAGACATTAAAGGAACACTTCCCTTGGCTTGAAGATAGGAAATAAAAATGCGTCCTAAAATGACCAAGATAGATACACCAACTATAAATCCATAATCTGCTAATAAAGGCATCATGGTTTTTTTTCAAAAAATCTTTGTTCTCGATTAAATTGTCGAATATAAAAATATAAAGTAAACAAGGCACAAAGCAAGAAAAAAAAGTACCCTATTTTATTTACATGATCATTTAACAGAGCTAATTTTTTAACTCCAATTACAATTAAATATAAGACCAAATAAACAATATATCTAGTCAAATTTCCTTGTCTGGACGACGGTGTATTCATGTCTTTTCCCCTTTATATCAATTACTTTCAATTATAGCAAAGTATTTACTATTAGTTATACTTCAGGAAAAATATATACTTATTGACAGCGCTTACGTTGATGATTAACATGAAAGATAAGATAAAAAGAGAGGTAATACTAATGAACTTAATCGCAATTGATATTGGTGGCACAACTATTAAAATCGCTACTTGGATAAATCAAAAATTGAAAATGATATTTACCATTGATACACCAGATAATTTAGAGACTTTTTATGAGGAATTGACTGATGCAGTTAATGAGATAAAAGCCGATCATAAAATTGATGGTGTAGCAATTTCTTCTCCTGGTGCTGTTAATAAAGCTACTGGAGTAATTGAAGGAGCAAGTGCCCTACCTTATATTCATAACTTTAAAATTGTACCTGAATTAGAAAAAAGATTTGGTCTACCAGTAAGTATCGAAAATGATGCAAATTGTGCAGCTCTTGCCGAAATAGCTGACGGAGCAGCTAAAGGATGCAAGAGCATGGCATTTTTAGTTATTGGTACCGGTGTTGGCGGAAGTATCATTATTAACAATCAAATTTGGCATGGTGCTCATCTCTACGGTGGTGAATTTGGTTTTATGATTATTGATGGTAAGCAGTTAAGCGATCTAGCTTCACCTGTTGTCATGGCTAAGCGTTATAATAAAAAAACTGGAAAAGATTTTGATGGTAAGACCGTTTTTGAGCTTGCTGACACTGATGATCCGATTGCTCAAGAAGAACGTGAAAAGTTCCTCCATGCTCTTGCTGTTGCAATTTTTAATATTCAACATAGTTTTGATCCTGAAAAAATTATTATTGGTGGTGGAATTTCACAAAATCCCGAATTAGTTCCACTACTTGATGATGAGATTGCCAAATTAAGAAATAAGATCAAAGTTACGACAATTAAACCAATTTTGGATATTTGTACGTTAAAAAATGAAGCAAATTTGCGTGGAGCGGTTGCAGATTTTGAAAAAGAGCATTAAATTTTATATAGACACTTTTTTATTATTAAATAAATGTGTTTGAAAGCATCATGAAAAAGGACTGAGGAAACTATCTCAGTCCTTTTTTGTTATCTAATTAAACAAAAGTATATATTTTTAAATTAAAGCGCTTTACTTTTATTATAAATAAGCTTATATTTATACATGTAAAATATGTAAGCGATTGCAAAGAAGGAATATTATGAATAAGCACAAAATGCCTAAAGACTTCTTCTGGGGCAATTCAGTTTCAAGTATGCAAACTGAAGGTGCCTGGGATGAAGACGGTAAAGGCTTATCAGTTTACGATGTACGACCTGCTACAGAAAATACTACAGACTGGCACACCGCGATTGATGAATACCATCGTTATGATGAGGATTTAGACCTAATGAAAGAAATGAATATGAATATGTATCGTATTCAAATTTCATGGTCAAGAGTTTGTCCTGAAGGAGACGGTGATTTTAATCCTAAGGGAATTGAATTTTACGACAAATTAGTAAATGCCATGCTTGATCGCGGAATCGAGCCAATGATTTGTCTTTATCACTTTGACATGCCCCTACACCTAGCTAAAGAATACAACGGTTTTATGTCACGGCATGTTGTTAATGCTTTTGTTAGATTCGGCAAAAAGATGATTGATCATTTTTCAGATCGGGTTAAATACTGGATTGTTTTCAATGAACATAATCTTTACTTCCAAGACGAAGTATTTAATATCTCTGGTTACGAAAAAGGTGACAAAACTTTAGATGATATATATACCATCTTTCACCACACCATGATCAGTCATATTCGATTAGCTAATTACATCCATGAAAAATATGATGATGTTAAAATTGGCGGAATGCTTGCCTTCCAACAAATTTATCCTGAAACTTCGAAGTCTACAGATGTTTGGGCAGCAAAACAAATTCAAGGATTTTTGAACTTCAATATTTATGATGCAGATACGGGCCGCGGTTATTCACCGGAAGTACTGCAATATGCTAAAGACCACAATATTAATTGGGATATAACTGAAGATGATAAAGAAGAAATGAAAAAAGCAAAGGCTGACTTTTTAGCTTTTAGTTACTATTCTTCTTGGACAGTTTCAGCTGATAAAATTCCTGCCGACGTTGCTCCTAACCGTTACATGAATTATGGCGGTGTAGAAAACAAGTATCTCAAGACAAATGCTTGGGGCTGGACTATTGATCCACTTGGTTTTAGAAACGCCCTTACCACTATGTACAACCATTACAAGATTCCAGTCTTCCCAATTGAAAACGGAATCGGCATAAAAGAAACTTGGGATGGTAAACATATGATCGAAGATGATGAACGTATTGCTTACCACGAAGAACATATTAAGGCTATGAAAGATGCAATGTTCTTAGAAGGAGCTAAAGTTTTAGGTTATTTAGGTTGGGGATTAATCGATATTCCAAGTTCACATGCTGACATGGAAAAGCGTTACGGTGCTGTTTATGTTAACCGTTCAAATCATGACTTAAAAGATTTAAAACGTGTTCCAAAGAAATCATTTTATTGGTTCCAAAAAGTATTAAAAGATAATGGAGACGAAATATAATGAGCGAACAAAAACAATCGGGCTTTAGTATGTTTGTTAATAAACACATACTGCCTCCAGTAATGAAATTTGTTAATACTAAGGCTATTCAAGCCTTACAAAATGGTATGATTTATACTTTACCATTTATTCTTATTGGATCTATTTTCTTAATTTTAGGAAATATTCCTATTCCAGCTGTAGCTAATGCAATTAATGCTTCTGGTTGGGGAGCATTCTTCAACCAAGCCTACACTACTACTTTCAGTATCATGGCTATGTGGGCATCAGTTGGTATTGCCTATATTTATGTTAAAAATGAAGGCTACGAACCATTAGCACCTGGTCTTACTTCATTAGCTGCTTTCTTAATGCTTCAAACTTTAACTATTGACAGCCCATTAAAGAATGCCATGGCTAAAGGTATTGACGGTGGAATGATTGCAAAAGCAGTAACTGAAAATATTGATAAGTTACCACACGCTTTACAAACATTCCTAGAATCACCAGTTACAGGTGTCTTCAACATTACCTGGCTTGGTGGCGACGGAATGATCGCCGCAATCATTGTCGGTTTATTAGTTGGTTGGATTTACTCCGCTATCATGAAAAAAGGCTGGACTATTAAGTTACCTGAACAAGTTCCCGCTGCTGTTTCTAACCAATTTACTGCCATGATTCCATCAGGAATTATCTTAATTGGTACTATGCTTATTTACGCAGGCTTTAAGTTAACTACTGGTTCAGACTTCCTACAATGGACCTACCAAACTCTTCAAATTCCACTTCAAGGCATCTCTGATTCACTTGGCGGTGCTATCGCCATTGGATTCTTAGTACCATTCTTCTGGTTCTTCGGTGTTCACGGCGGTTTAATTGTTGGTTCTCTTGCTGGCCCTATGCTTCAGGCTAACTCTTTTGATAATGCTCAATTATACAAAGCCGGTAAATTGACTATTGCCAACGGTGCTCACGTTGTTACTAACGAATTCTACAACAACTTTATTAACTTAACTGGTTCAGGTATCACTATTGGTTTAATTATCTTTATTTTAATTGCTGCCAAATCAGCACAATTACGTTCAATCGGTAAAGTTGAGTTAGTTCCTGGTATCTTTAATATTAATGAACCATTCCTATTTGGTTTACCTATTGTTATGAACCCATTCTTGGCAATTCCGTTCTTCTTAACCCCCGTTGTAGTAGCTATCTCAACTTACTTCGTAATTAGAACTGGTATTATTCCTCCTCTTAATGGTTTTGCTTGTCCATGGACAATGCCAGCTGTTATCTCCGGTTTCCTAATTGGTGGCTGGAAGATGGCTATTTGGCAAGCATGTACACTGGTTATTTCAACTTTGATCTACTGGCCATTTGCTAAAAAGTACGACAAGATCTTAGTCAAAAGAGAAGCTGCAGCGCTTAAAAAAGACGAAGCTGAAGGTAAATAATTTTTTTAGATATTAATTAACACTTATGATTAAAATCATGCTATAATGTAAATGCTTTCAATAATGAAAGTGCATACATTTAATTTATAGATCAACACTCAAACATTGAAAAAACACTTAATTAGATTTACAAAGGAGATAATTATTATGGCAGATAAAACTATTATGTTAGCTTGTTCAGCAGGTATGTCCACTTCACTTTTAGTATCAAAGATGCAAAACGCAGCTAAAGAAAAAGGTAAAGACTACAAGATCTTTGCTACTGCAGCATCAGGTATTCAAGATGAAATTGATAAGGAACACCCAGACGTATTAATGCTTGGACCTCAAGTTCAATACATGGAAGACAGTGTTAAAAAGATTACTGATGAAGCAGGCATCCCATTAGCAGTTATTAACATGCAAGACTACGGTATGATGAATGGTGAGCATGTTCTTGAAACTGCTCAAGAATTAATGGGCGACAAATAGTCAATGAATGACAAAGTAAAAATTGTTAATGAATTTGATCGCAACGGTCATCACTTTAAAATTGGTGTCAGCGCAGATAGACAAGTTTCTATTTATTTAGATAATGAAACTAAAGCTCATCATGGCTATCATTTTCCAGGTATTATCCAAGTCCCTAAAGGTCTTGAGATAGACGGACAAATGATGCTGCAACTACCAATTGATTGTGATTCAGTAATTGATCAAGGAATTCAAGAATTAAAACAAAAATAATTTATGGGAGATGCTTGCTGACATAGTAAAATAAATAATTGTCAGGAGCATCTTTTATTTTAAAAATACTATCTAGGAGAATTAAATTATGGCACAAGAAAATAGCGATAATATGCAAGTTGTAATGGGAATTATTATGCAAGCCGGTAATGCAAAAGCTGCTGCTATGCAAGCCATCCAAGCTGCTAAAAAAGGCGACTTTGAAAAGGCTGATGAATTTATTAAGCAAGCAAACGAAGGCTTAGTAAATGCCCACAATGTTCAAACCGATATGTTAACCCAAGAAGCACAAGGTAACCATGTAAAAGTTGACCTTTACATGGTTCATGCTCAAGACCACTTAATGACTGCTATTACTTTTATTGATTTAGCTAAAGAAGTAGTAGCCGTTTACAAAAAAATGGCTGAAAAGTAATGACTGCTGAAGCAAAGTACTTAAAAGTTGCTCGAATTCTACAAAAAAGAATTGAAGATGGGATCTATAAACCTCAAACTCCCCTTCCTGACCAAAAAACACTTGCAGAAGAATTACACGTAAGCCGTTTAACTGTTAAGAAGGCCTTAGATGGTCTACAAAGAAAAGGACTAGTCTATAAAGAATCAGGTCTTGGTACCTTTGTCTTAGGACCAGTTCCAATTCAGGATAAATTTGATTCACCAGCGAATGCTTTTAGCGGCCTAGCTAATCTACTAGGATCTGATGAGGTCACTAGCGATATCATTGAATTTAATGTTGAATTTCCAAATGAGGATATCCAACATTACTTAAAATTAAAATCTAGCGATCCAGTTTACAATATTCGGCGCCTAAGACGTCTTGAAGGTAAGCCTCTGATTCTTGAACATACCTTTATGCCAGTTAACTTGGTTCCAGATCTAAATGAAGATGTCTTACATAATTCTATCTATAACTATCTTCACCATAATCTAAAACTTAAGTTTGGGGTTGCCTATCGTAAAATCAAAGCTGCTAAAGCTGATGACTGGGATCAACAATATCTTCAAGCTAAAAAAGACGATCCAATCTTAGAGCTTGAGCAAATCGTGTGGTTAAACAATGGTCAACCAGTTGAATATTCAACAAGCCGTAATCGCTACGATGAACGAAATTATGTCGTTTTAGAGACAAATAGCTTTTAAGTAAAAGTTCTAGAGCAATTCTAGAACTTTTTTTATAAATTTAAACAAATTAAGAAAGGAAAAAATATGACTAAAACCTATTCAATGCCAAAGGATTTTTACTGGGGCGGCGCTAGTGCTGCAAATCAATATGAAGGTGGCTATAAAGACGGTGGAAAAGGATTAAATGCCGTTGATGTACTAACAAATGGTTCTGCTAATGAACCAAGAAAAGTCACCTGGAAAACTGCTGATGGTAAAACTGGATCTACTCCAATGGTTTGGGGAAAAGAGTTTAAACTTCCCGAAGGAGCAAAACCAGCTCCTTTAGCTGATTATTACTATCCAAGCCATGAGGGAACAGACTTCTATCACCACTATAAAGAAGATATTAAATATATGGCTGACATGGGATTTAACATGTTCCGCTTATCATTAAATTGGTCACGTATCTTACCAAGTGGCGACGATGACGAACCAAATAAAGAAGGATTAGCCTTCTACGATAAGGTCTTGGATGAATGCGCTAAATATGGCATTGAACCTTTAGTAACTCTCTCCCACTATGAAACCCCTTTATCTTTAGTTAATCGTTTTGGTGGCTGGAAAGACCGAAAAATGATTGACATTTTTGTTCACTATGCTGATACTGTAATGAATCACTACAAAGGAAAAGTGAAATATTGGCTAACCTTTAACGAAATTAACGCTATGGACATGGCGCCTTATATGGGCGGCGGATTAATTGATGGCAGTGAACAAAATCGTGCTCAAGGGGCTCATAATCAATTTGTAGTAAGTAGCAAAGTAGTTGAGCTAGCTCATGAAATCGATAAAAACAATCAAGTAGGTCAAATGCTTGCCTACTCTGCTTACTATCCTTATACTGCTGATCCAGCTGATCAAATTTTAGTTATGAAAGCTAAACAAGAGATGCTCTTCTACTCAGATGTTCAAACTGGAGGTCGTTATCCTGAATATCGTTTAAAACAATATGAGCGTGATGGCATTAAACTTGATGACAAGCCAGAAGACTATGAGTTAATTAAAAACTATCCAGCAGACTTTCTCAGCTTTTCTTGCTACACTTCTAATGTTCTTACTATACATGAAGCGGATGCAAAAGCTAATGGTAATGTTTCTGCAGGCGGCGTTAAGAACCCTTATCTTGATTACAATGCCTGGGGATGGGCAACTGACCCAGATGTATTACGAATTGCCTTAAATGACCTTTGGGATCGATACCATAAGCCTCTCTTTATCGTTGAAAATGGTCTTGGCTGGAGTGATGAATTAACTGAAGATCATAAAATTCATGATAACTATCGAATTGATTATCTTCGTGCCCAAATCAAATCAATGGAAGAAGCAGTTAATGAAGATGGTATTCCTTTGATGGGTTATACTATGTGGTCAGCTATAGACTTAGTCTCAAATGGTACTGGTGAAATGAAGAAGCGCTATGGCTTTGTTTACGTCGATCGTGATGACAAAGGAAATGGATCTTTAAAGAGATATCCTAAGGATTCCTTTAACTGGTATAAAAAAGTCATTGCATCCCACGGAAAAGATTTAGACTAAATATAAAATAGAACCTAGCATTTCTAGGCTCTATTTTTTTGACAAGATAGATGGACACCTTACTTAAGCAATCAAAAAAGCTCGTGGTAATAACTTACTCGTTAAAATTGGTTACTATTTAACTGATACACCTCAAGGTTGTCAGATTATTTTTAAAGAAGGTGTTCTCAGTTATGATGAAAAGAAACATTCTAATATCGGTACTTGGTTTTATAACTGGCAGTTAAAGCAAGGCGCAAAAAACAATTAAAACAAATGAAAAATAATGTTTTAGGCTATACAAAATAAAAATAGTCCTAGTCTCAAATAATTTATATTTTGAGCCTAGGACTATTTTTTAAATAATGTCATCAGAACTTTGATCATAGAATTTAGAATTTTGATAGTTGTATACCAATTTAGAACTATTAAATGATGTGCCATTGGCTAAATAGAAAGTATCATAAACTTCTAAACAGGGATCTCCTTCTTCTAATTCTAAATATTTTGCTTCGTCTGCTCTTAACTTTCTAACGCGCATATATTTATCAGAGAAACGAATCTCTTTCTTTAGACCATCTTTGATATAGTCAAAAATCGATCCTTCAGCAATTTCCTTACTCATAAAAGGAATAATGCTCTTAGGATAGTATGATTCTTCTAAAACAAACGGCTTACCTTCTTGTTTGCGCAATCTTTTTATAAAGTAACATACTTCATCAGAATGCAGATAGTCACATAAAGGTTTAGGGGGCCTTCTCTCAGCAAACTCAATTACTTCAGTCGTAGGATCTTTTAAAACATGGGCAAAGCCGGCGTTATCAGTAAGTGACATATAGCCATCTCGCCCTGTAGGTCTAACAAAAACACCAGAACCTTGAACTTTATAAACTATTCCTCGTTGAGTTAACAAAGTAATCGCCTGTAAAATAGTAGATTTACCAACTTGATATTCTTTCATCAATTCGGTAATTGTTGGTAATTTATCTCCATGATGAAGTTTATTTTTAGTGATGTAAGCTTTTATTTTATCCGCAACTAATTCATATTTTTTCATTACTATGTCCTTAAAATAAAAATCTTCATAGTTATATTTTAAACTACGAAGATTTTGAAAGTCTATACTTTTTAATTAAGCTTTAGTAGCATCTGCCTGTTCTTTCTTAAGCAATTCGTTGTCATAGTGCTTAATAAATGGATACCAAATCAAGAAAGCAATTATGGCATTGACCAAGGCCAAAACGAAACCTTGCCAACTAGCAGTAGCCATCATACCACCAAGACCTACAGGAATTGGCCATGGTTATTGAACAATGATCTTAGGAACTAAATGAGTTGCAATTGCAGCGTAGGCAGTCATTGAACATACCATTGGAGCAGCTAAGAATGGAATAAACAATTTAATGTTATAAACGATTGGCAAACCAAATAGTAAAGGTTCGTTAATGTTAAATACAGCAGGAACAGCTTCAAGTTTACCAAGTTCTCGTAATTGCTTTGATCTAGCAGCAAATGCCATCCAAAGAGCCATACCAAGGGTAGCACCAGAACCACCCATAATTACAAAGGCATTTGAGAATTCACCAGCAAACACATAGTGAGCACCAGCAGCGTTAGCAGCCATATTTGATAAAACAATTGCTTGGTAGAAACTTGAAATAATGGTTGCATCGTGAATACCAAACCACCATAAGAAGTGGATGAGGAAGAATATAATTAATACTCCCCACCAAGTATTAGCAATGTTTGAAACAAATGAGAATGGGATAAAGAGTAATTGGAAAATATCTGTACCAAGTACAATTAAAATCACATCAATTACTGCAATAACGATTGCAATAACAAAACCAGGAATTAAAGCAGTAAATGAATTAGCAACACCAGATGGAACAGATGCAGGCATCTTAATACGCCAATTATGTTTAATACAGAAGCGATAAATTTGAACAGTTAACCAAGCAACGATCAAACCAGTAAAAATACCAGTCGCACCAATTCTTGTTAAACCTGATCCAGAGATACCATAACCTCCAGCAACAACATTATCTTTCTTTAAGATATTAACAAAAATAGTATTGCCGCCCTTCCAAACTAATTGTGGAACGGTAATGAATAGGCCCATTAAAGTTAAGAAAACAGCGTTTAATGGATCAAGCAATAAGTTTTCTTCTTTGCGATAAATATCAGCATAGTTATAAGCGAATGACCCAGCAAAGTATATCGCAATAATACCCATTGTGGCATTGTAAATAACAGTATAAATATTGTTAAAACGTCCAAATGTATTGTTATAAAAATCTACAAATCCTTTAGCAGTAATAACTTGTGTTAAAACTGTTAGAACCAAAAACATAGATCCAATGATAGAAAAGGCAATAATGGAATAACCTGCCCCCCATAATTGCACGTACAAAACGTGAACCTGAGAACTTACCTAAAGCCTTCATCATTTTATCTTTAAACGATGGTTGCGCAGTGTCAGACATAGTACATCCCCCTCAATTTGTCCTACTGTCTATTACTTTCAAATGTCTTAATTGCTCCTGCGTATTTGTCGCGACCATTTTGAATGTTGCTAATTCTTCTTAAGATTAAGATGGATCCTAATATTCCAATAATTAAAATTGTAAAGATCACATTTGCGACATCAATTGTAGCCATAAAAGGAAATACAGTCTTTCCAAACGGTAAATAGCAACTGATAGCAAAGATTACATTTGCAACTAGCTGCAGTTGATAATACAGTTTTGTAAATTTCAAGTCAGTATTTCTGACATTCCACTTACTTACCTGCTCTACTGAAGCTATTAATAATAAAACAAATAATAATCCCGAAATTATCGAAGCAACAATATCGTGGTAGCAAATTGCAAAAACTAACCAAAAGAGATTAGTGAATAAGAACGCCGCAGAAAAATAACGAATCATTAAATAGCGGCTAAAATTTATAGATCTCACACTCATGTCATGTTTCTTTTGTTCTAAACTCTGATCTTTTTTAGTCATTATTGTATCTGCCCTTTCAATATTGTTCCTGAACAATTCAGACAACACCTGTATAATACTCCAAAATGAAACCGTTTGCAATAATTATTACTGTTTTCTTATAAAAAATAAAATTCTATACTTTTAAGCTTTACAATCAAGTTTTTAATTTGTAGAATGAATTCCGAAAACGCTTACTTCAGAAAGGACGTATTTGAATATGACTGGATATACTATGCCTAAGGGCTTTTTATGGGGCGGCGCTGTTGCTGCCCACCAACTTGAAGGTGCATGGGATGAAGATGGAAAGGGAATGTCTGTAGCGGATGTTATGACAGTAGGATCAGCTACTAAGCCACGTGAAATTACTGATGGCGTTATTCCTGGTAAAAACTATCCTAATCATGAGGCCATTGATTTTTACCATCACTACAAGGGTGATATTAAGTTAATGGCTGAAATGGGCTTTAAAGCTTTTCGCACTTCAATAGCTTGGACTAGGATTTTTCCTAAAGGCGATGAGGAAGAACCTAATGAAGCAGGCCTTAAGTTCTACGATGACTTATTTGATGAATGTCATAAGTATGGAATTGAACCTGTAATTACCCTTTCTCACTTTGAAATTCCTTATCACTTAGTCAAAGAATATGGTGGTTTTACTAACCGTAAATTAATTGATTACTTTGTTCGCTTTGCTCGAGTTTGCTTTAAGCGCTATAAAAATAAAGTTAAGTATTGGATGACTTTCAACGAAATTGATAATCAATCTAGTTTTAACAATGACTTCTTAATGGCCACTAACTCTGGTATCTTGTTTAAGAATGGAATGGGCGATAAAGAAAAAGAAGCTGCTATGTATCAAGCTGCCCACTATGAATTAGTTGCTTCTGCTTTAGCAGTTAAAGAAGGCCATAAGATTAATCCAGACTTCCAAATTGGTTGTATGATTAACTACTCACCTGTTCGTCCTTTAACTCCATCATCAGATGATGTTTTACTCGCTGACAAATTTGAACAAAGACGTGACTTCTTCTCCGATGTGCACGTTAACGGTGAATATCCAAATGCTGTTGAAGATTACATTGAAAGAAATGGCTACCGTCCAGATATCACTGAAGAAGATAAAATTGCCTTAAAAGAAGGTACAGTAGACTACGTTGGCTTCTCCTACTATCAATCCACTACTGTTTCAAGTAAGAAGGTTAAACCAGATGAATTAACTGACTTACAAGAAGCGATCGTAGAAAACCCTACTTTAGAGCGTAGTGACTGGGGTTGGGAAATTGATCCAGAAGGTTTGAGAATCTCTCTTAACCACTTAACTGACCGTTACCACAAGCCACTATTTATCGTTGAAAATGGTCTTGGTGCTTACGACAAGCGCGAAGCTGACGGTTCAGTTCACGATCCATACCGAATCGATTACTTGAGAAAACACATTGAACAAATGGAAAAGGCCGTTGTGTTAGATGGTGTTGACTTGATGGGTTATCTTCCTTGGGGATGCATCGACTTAGTTTCAGCTGGAACGGGTCAAATGGACAAGCGTTATGGCTTCATCTATGTTGACAAGAATGACAAGGGGGAAGGAACGCTAGAACGCTCAAAGAAGGATTCATTTAACTGGTATAAGAAAGTTATTGAATCTAATGGTAAAGACTTAGACTAATTATTAGCACCACTCTAATTAGAGTGCTAAATATTTTACTTTCCCTACGGACCTACTACAATAGAGATTGTAGAGAGCGTAATGGAAGGAAGTTTTATTATGGCAAACGAAATAATGAAAAATCGTAACAACGATAATATGATGGATCAATTGAGTGATTGGTTTAGTTTTCCAAAAGACTTTTTTGACGACAGTTCCATCAAGAACATTATGCAATCTGATGTAGCAGAAACTGATAAGGACTATATTGTTAAAGTTGACATGCCAGGAATGGATAAGAAAGACATTAAAGTTTCATATAAAGATGGTGTTCTAAACGTTTCAGGTAGCCGGGATTCATTCGATAACTTAGACAATAACAATGGTAACGTTCTTCACCGTGAAAGAAGCGTTGGTCATATTCAAAGAAGTTATCGTATTCCTGATGTTGACTCTAAAGACATTTCTGCAAAAGACGTCAATGGCGTTTTAACCATTACCCTACCAAAACTAACCGAAGAAGATAAGGAAAATACAATTAATATTGAATAAATATTTAGATTAAGAAAAAGACATCCCGCATAAGCGAGATGTCTTTTAATCTACATCAATAATTTTAACATTGTAGTTTCCAGCTGGCGCTTCAACAGTTACTGTTGCACCAGCTTTTTGTTTCATTAAGGCTTGCCCTAAAGGCGAATCAAAGGAAATCTTTCCCTTAGCTAAATTTGCTTCCATTCTACCAACAATCCGATACTTTTCAGCTTCATCGTCACCATCAAAAAGTAAAGTAACATTTGATCCTAAATCAATAGTTCCACTTTCATCTTTTTGAATAATTTCTGAATATCTTAATTGCTTATCTAAATAGCGTAAGCGACTTTGTAAATGCCCTAATTCCATCTTAGCTGTAGTATATTCAGAATTTTCTGATAAGTCTCCCATACTACGAGCTTCTTGTAAGATTCTAATTCTCCGGGGCCGATCTTTCTTTAAACGAGCTATCTCGTCTTTAATTTCTTGATAGCCTTCGGGCGTCATTTTCTGATAATAAACCATTATTTAACCTTAACATCGTTTCCAGTAATAACATCTTGCTTGTAAAGCTCACCATTCTTTACAGAATAATGACCAACAATTGTTCCAGTTGACTTCTCAGCTAAAGAATATTGTCCATTACCACCATCAATTAACGTAAAATTATCTGGTCCATAGCTACTTGAATATCCATTTTCTTTAATAGTATTAGAAACCATCTTGTTAAACATGGTATCTGAAGAGTTATTAGCTGATGCAGTACTTTGACCACTATTATTTTGAGTATTAGATGCTGAAGAATTTGATGATCCTTTTGAATTATTTGATTTTTCTGATTCATTTGAATTAGAAGACGTAGTCGAGTTAGCTGATCCATTCTGGCTAGCTTTCTCACTAGTACTACTCTTGGAACTTTCACTGCTCTTATCAGTCTTTTTATCTGAGTTAGTAGTTTCTGAATTATCAGTATCTATATCAGTTTTATCTTTCTTAGTTGTACGTTTTTTAGCTTTGTGGCTCTTTTTATGGCTCGTATTAGTGCTTTTAGCTTCATTATTAGTGTTAGACTGGCTTGCGTTATTACTACAACCTACAGCTAAAAGCATTGTCATTAGGGTAATTCCTGATACAAAAATATTCTTTTTCATAGTTCTTTCCTCCGATATTGTTATCAATATTATACTTCAGAATCATCCCTTAAATACTCATGAAAGTCACTTTCATTCAATAAAATTAGTGTATTAACTTGTGATTTGCTGTATAGTAAATATAATGAAAAACATGATAAAAAAATTAAAGGAGTGTAATCTATGTCTCACGAATTAACCCTACAAGAAATTGATCAATTCCGTAGTGACTTTGATAATTCACGTAATCAAGTAGTTTCTCGCGCAGCAATGCGATCTGGTGTGTTAGAAGCTTCATTTAATCCAGCAGTTACTAACCGTCTAAACGATGTATTCTCTGTCGAAGTAGAAACTGATAATGTTACCAACCAAATGCAATCAGGTCGTTGCTGGTTATTTGCGACCTTAAATACTTTACGGCATGATTTTGGTAAAAAATATAAGGCTAAAAACTTTACCTTATCTCAAGCATATAACTTCTTCTGGGATAAGATTGAACGTGCTAATATTTTCTATGATGCAATTATTGATTCTGCAGATAAGCCATTAGATGATCGTACAGTTAAAGCATATATGAATTTTGCTGGTGCAGATGGTGGTCAATGGGCAATGGCTGCTTCCTTAGTAAAGAAATATGGTGTTGTCCCAACCAATGCAATGCCTGAAAGTTTCAATACTAACCACACTGCTGGTTTAGCAGATGCACTCGCTCGTAAAGAAAGAAAAGATGCTTTAGTTTTACGCAAATTAGTTCAAGAAGGTAAAACTGAAGAAGTCGAAAAGAAACGCAAAGAATTTCTAAGCGAAATCTACCGTATGACTGCAATTGCTGTCGGCGAACCTCCTAAGACTTTTGACTTAGAGTACCGCGATGATGAGAAAAAACTTCACTTGGATAAAAATTTAACTCCAGTTGAATTTTTCAATAAGTACTGGGATATTAATTTCAATGATTATGTTTGCTTAACTAATGCTCCAGATCATGAATATGGTAAACTTTACTCTCTTCCATTTGAAGACAATGTCAATGGTGGTATCCCTATTACTTTCTTAAATGTTCCAATCGAATACTTAAAAGACGCTGCTATTAAGCAATTAAAAGATGGTGAAAGTGTTTGGTTTGGTAATGATGTCTTGAAAGAAATGGATCGTAAGACTGGTTACCTAGATACTGAATTATACAAGACGGATGAATTATTTGATGTTGATACTTATATGACTAAGGCAGAAAGATTGGCTACTGGTGAAGGTGAAGTTAGCCACGCTATGACTTTAGTTGGTGTTGACTTAGATAAGGGTGAAATCCGCAAGTGGAAAGTTGAAAATTCATGGAGTGAAAAATCCGGTCGTAAGGGTTACTTCACAATGAGCGATAAGTGGTTCGATGAATTTGTTTATGAAGTAGTTGTTAGAAAAGAATTCTTAACTGACGATCAAAAGAAACTTGCTGAAAGCAAGCCAACTCCACTTCCTGCTTGGGATTCACTAGCTTAGTAAAAATAAAATATATATCAAAAAGAGATTTGTATCAATACAGGTACAAATCTCTTTTTCTTCAACTACACATTCCATTCATCCATAAATTCTTGAACAAACGCACGCATATATTCAGTTCTCCGATGTGCTTCTTTTTTAGCAGCAGGCGTATTCATTAGGTCTTCTAAATCAAATAACTTTTCATAAAAATGATTAATTGTGGTTTCTACATGGTTGCGATATTGATCATGACTTATTAGCTTCTCAGGCTTAATTTTAGGATCATAAATCTTATTTCCATGCTTACCACCATAAGTAAACGCTCTAGCAATTCCAATTGCACCTAAGCTTTCAATCCGATCAGCATCTTGCACATATTGTCCACTCCAAGGAAGTTGATAGTGGTGCTCAATATTAGCTGAAAAAGACATGTGTTGAATAGTAAACAAAATATCTTCTACTTCTAAAGAAGAAAAGCCAACATTAGGCAATAATGCCTTGATTTCTTTTATAACTTCATCAGGATTGTCACGAATCTTTTCATCGATCGTATCATGTAAATAACTTCCTGTCTGAATAATAGCTACTATTCTGCTGTCTTTATGTGCATCCGGATAATCACTTAGATACATCTTTGTAGCTAAATTTGCCACTCTTTGTCCATGGTAGTAATCATGTCCTGTTTTTTCACCTTTTAGGTGATCTTTAGTAAATTGCTTAACTAATTCAATGTTCATTGTCGATCCCCTAGACTAAGCCATTGAATCCCAGCAAGGAACAGGAGTTGCTTCGCCCTCAGCGATTTTCACTAGTTTCTCTGGTATGTATTGCTTCTTAACTACAACTTTAAATATGTATTCATCAAACCATTTATCATCCATGACAAAATAGCCTTTATCACCCACTTTTGTTCCCCATGAGTTTTCCACTTTCCATTGACGAGGTTTTCCATCAACTACATCTACACCCACAAAGGTCATTGCATGAGTTGAGCCACTAGCACCAGTCTGAAGACGTTCTTTTTTATTTAACTTAGTCTCAATACCAAAAATCGTATCAGTTTCATATAAATCAGCAGCTAAAATTCCTTTTTGACGATCACTTTGCTTGCCTACATCACAACCAAACCAGATTGTTTCTCCATCTTTTAGCTGCTTAATTGCGGCTTCCTTAAGATTTTCAATCTTTGTATTCAAAAATCTAACTGGGCTACCGCCTTCAACATTATCTTCAAATGGAAAAGCGTAAAGCTTATCATACTCATGATCTGGAGCGTTAAAGAGTACCACATAATCATCTAAGTCATCTTCAAAATAATTGTGGAAAAAGTCTAATGGAGTAATATTTTGGTCTAACTTGTAATTTCCATTATCATCTTTAAATTCTAGATCAAACTTTTGCACAGGCTGTCCAAAGGCAATTACAGCCATACGGTAAACTTCACTTAAATATTCTTGACGCTTTTGTTCAATTTCATCATTTTTACCGGCTTGGGCAAGTTTACGTAAAACTAATCCATCTTCACGTAATTTCATATTCAATGCTTGATTAAAAGCAGCTGTATTATTAGCCGTAAAACTTTCATCTTGTGCATAAGTTGGTACCAAGCCATATTTTCTAATTAATGAGATAGCCATGTGCCATTGTCCACCGTCGGTATCAGGGGCTTGTAAGTAAAAATGCACAGTACGATCATCCACAGGTTTATCCGCAGTTTCTAGAATATGATTAAAGAAAATATTCGCTCTTTCAATTCGATCCCAGAAGAAAAGGTAGCTTTGTGAAAAAGTAAAGTTCTTTGCATGATATTGCTTGGCAAACTTATGACGTAAAACATTCAAAGCCGCAAACAACCAACAACGACCTGATTGCTTTTGATCTGTCACATTATCAGTTGGAATTTCAATTGAGAAAGTTCGATTTAAATCACGGATACCTTCACCATTGAAACTTGCTTTCTGCACACCGTTATTCACAACAGCTAACTCAGCAATTTTATTTTGCTTATTTTGTTGATAATCTTGTTGAAATTTTGCAATTTCATCTAGCGTAAGTTCATGAGCCATATTAATTCTTCTTTCATAAATTATTTATACTATTTATAACAATTATAAAAAGGGATCGTCTTTTTGACCATCCCTAGAATTTTTTTGTTACTAAATTATTCACTAAGCCGTTTCCCAGATTTGAACTGGGGACCTCCTCCTTACCACGGCGGTGCTCTACCTCCTGAGCTAAAACGGCAGATATCAATTTAATTATAGCAAAAAGGACCAGGAACGTTTTTACATTCCTAGTCCTTAATTTTTATTTATTACTTAATTTTAACTAAAGTATACTTTCTCTTACCCTTACGGATAATTACATATTTTCCATCAAAATCACTGTCTGGTTCGATAATAAAATCAATATCATCTTGACGTTCGCCGTTTACGTAAATCGCACCATTCTTAACGTCTTCACGTGCTTGACGCTTAGAAGGTTCAATCTTAGTTTCAACCAAAAATTCTACAATATTCTTAGCCTCATGAGTTGCTTCAGCACTTGGAGCATTCTTCAATGCTTGTTCAATTTGAGGAACTGATAGACTCTTAACATTACCTGAGAATAATGCTTCAGTAATCATTTGAGCTTCTTTCAATCCTTCTTCACCATGAACAAACTTGGTAACTTCTTCTGCTAATCTCTTTTGAGCAGCACGTTTCCAAGGTTCTTTTTCAGTCTTTTCAGCCAAATCTTCAATTTCTTCACGACTAAGGAAAGTAAAGTACTTGAGGTACTTGACTACATCGCGGTCATCTTGATTAATCCAGAATTGGTAGAATTCGTAAGGACTAGTCTTTTCAGGATCAAGCCACACAGCTCCACCAGCAGACTTACCAAACTTGGTACCATCAGCCTTAAGCATTAAGGGAATAGTCAAACCAAATGCTGGACGATCTGAACCTTCAAGCTTGTGAATCAAGTCAATTCCGGCAGTAATGTTACCCCATTGGTCACTACCACCAATTTGCATTTGAACGCCATTATCTTTATTCAAGTGATAAAAATCAATAGCTTGCAAAATTTGGTAAGAAAATTCAGTAAATGAAATTCCGTTTTCGAGACGACTAGCAACAACATCCTTATTAATCATGTTGTTAACTTGGAAGAACTTACCGTAGTCACGCAAAAAATCAAGCAAATTCATCTTACCAAGCCATTCCGCATTGTTACGAATTTCAAAGTTTTCAGTTCCAAATAACTTCTTCATTTGAGCAGTTAACTTTTCTTCGTTGTGCTTAACTTGCTCAGCTGTTTGAAGAGTACGTTCAGTCTTTCGACCGGAGGGGTCTCCAATTGCACCAGTTCCGCCACCAATTAAAATTACCGGGTGATAACCTGCCATTTGGAATCTCTTCAAAATCATGAATGGAATAAGGTGACCAATGTGAAGCGAATCTCCAGTTGGGTCAGTTCCACAGTAAAGAGCCAAATCATCATGTTCTGCTAAGTACTTACGTAAACCTTCTTCATCGGTTTCTTGATTAATAGCTCCACGCCATTTTAAATCTTCTAAAATATCAAATTTTGCCATAAAATTTTCTCCTAACAAAAACGTCCCTAGACTTCTTTCGAAATCTAGGGACGACTAAATTACTTTATTAGCCGTGGTACCACCCACGTTTACGCTTAATGCGCCTTAAAATAGTTGATACGGAAACTACCCCACCATGTACTTCGCTCACTTAACCTGCCTAACTCACACCAACCGCTAGTTCTCTGAACACTGAATTAAGTTGCTACTATTATTACCTATGATCATAAGGGAGAATAGCCATTAAGTCAACTGCTTATTTATAAAAGCCCTTAATCTTTAAGCTGTATCCTTTTCCACTCGACATATCATATTGAATTAATTGATAATCCTTCAATAACTCCTTTTGTTTCTTACTTAATTTTTTCTCAGAAATTTGCTTACCATTTTGATCAATTAATTCAAATCCATCGTTTCCGGAATAATTAATAGTAATAGCAGGTAACTCTTGGTAAATCTTAGTAAGCAAAGCTTGGTAAGCTGTTACTTTTGAATTAGTTTGCTCTAAAGCCATCGGAATAAAGGAAGCTGTTGACACATACTTATTTGGCTTAATTTTACTTTTAGCACCATGCTCACGGGCATACTTATTTGAATAGATAAAGTAGTTAGTTGCATGTAATTTTACCGGATACTTGCTTAATTGTGTCTGATCAATAATTGCTGGGTAAGGGTCACCATAGAATACAAGGGTAATTGGCTTGTTGATTTTATCAATCTGTTTAATAAACTTTTTCACAGCCTTGTCTGTATATTCAATACCTTTAGTGTAGGCAGCAAAACTATTTTTAGTATTTTCGTCAGAAATTAGAGATCCACTAACATTTTCTTTATATTCATTTGAAGAATAATAGTCACCATATGGAATATGGTTTTGCATTGAAATTAAATTGATAAACTGACCATCTTTTTGACTATTAATTTGTCGTAAGCCATTTTGATAAGCTGTCTCATCAGATAAATATGGATTAGTTCCGATAGTCTTTTTATCATAAATCTTATACTTAGAGCCTAAGTATGCGAATTTATTAAATTTAAAACGACGGTAATTATCAATTCGGCCATAAAACGTACCATTGAATGGATGTAAGGCACTACTGTACTTAAAGTTCATCCCAATTGTTGGATAAAACTTGTAACGGGATGTCACTTGCGTATATGGTGTGATTGCAGTAGAAAATACTCCCATGTTAAACCCAGTTAAGGATTCATATTCCATATTCCCTGTTCCGCCACCATAACCAGCACTAAGCATGTGGCCAGAAGTAGTGGTTGTCATCAACTTTCGAATATATTTAATTGGATCCCGAACATCATTAGAAATCTTAACACTTGGAAATTCTTTTGGATCAACAAAACTTTCGCTAAGATTAAAGACAAGTGTTTGATCGCTTAATTTATTCTTTCTAGTCTTATTAATGCTTACTGCTTCATTCTGATATTTTTCAACAACCTTTTTTATGGAGCTTTCTGAGTAATTAGTTGGTTTATCCATAATTGGTACTTTAATAAAGTCTAGAAAAGTTAGAATTGAACCATTAGCACCTGTACTATCAGGTGGATTTCTAAAGTTAGGACTATTATCAAAACCTTTTGAAATATAATAGATCGGTGAATTTTCATCGTTAAACCATAAAGGTGTAATTAAAACTAAGAGACTAATAACCAGTTTTGCCCAACTTGATTTTTTACGCTTGAGGTTAATTGAAAACTTCTTTTCTAAAAAGACAATTATAGCAATTAAGACAGCCAATCCAATTAAAATATAAATTAAATTATTTGTCCCCATCATTGGAATTAAGGTCTTCCAATTAACAATTTCACCAATTTCGGTTGGATAAACGGGCTCTTCTCTCAAGCTCATTTTAATGCTGTTAGCAATCGCAATTCCCAGCCCTAAAATAGTCGGAATACTTGCCGCTACCCAGAAGCGCTTGGTAAGTACATAAAATACTTCAAAACACGCTAGAAGAAAAATACTGGACAAGATAACAGTGCCAAGTCTATTAGTAAAAATATAAGTCAAAGTAACGTTAACATTACTCTTAAATGTAAAGAAACCAATAATACTTACAACCATAAAATATGCAAAGAGACATATTATTGGACTATGTTTCTTTAGGAAATTCAAGCCACTGTTTAACAGATTAAGAATATCATTTAAATCTGTACCGGTAAATTTGTTTAGAAACTTTTGAACATGCTTGTTTGAAAGAACGAATCTATTAAAAATGAAATTAATAATAAAACTTGCGATTAATAAGGACAGAATTAAGAGAAAAGTGACTTTCTTACTAACAGGAGCCAGTAATACTTGAAGTTTTTCTTTCCATAAAGTCATTCCATAAGCAGTTGTCCCAAAAATAATTGCAGGAATCAAAATAGAAAAAGTCTTATGAGATGTTCTGATTAACCATTTTCTAAAAAGCAATCCGCCAGTAACTACAAATAAAATCATTAATGGCGATGACGGACTCATTAACAAGCTTGTGTTCCATGCCATATTCATTTGCGTGAAAACAACTGCTTGTGGAGTTTGAATTGGAATTAATTGAATGGTGAAGTAATAAACTGCTGGAAGTAAAATTACTGTTGCAACTGTTAAGACCGCTACTAGCTTCTTAGATACAGTAATTTTTGAAATAAGCATTCCCCAGGCAAAAGGCAAAACTAAATACAAGCCAAAAACACTGTAGCTAGTTAATAATGAATTCCCAGCACTTAAGGTAAAAATCAAAATTGTAATTACTGTTAGTAAAAGCACATTCTGCTTAATATTTAACTTCTTTTGTAATCTAAAAATAAAAGGTTGAAAAAACAGAGAAATTATAACTCCACTAAATAAAGCTGATGTACTTGTTAAGACTGGAAAGAAGATTCCCCATAAGTTCCAAGCAGAGAAAAATTGCGGCAAAGAAATAACGAACACTAGATAAAAGATGACTAAAGTAATTACCCCTTCAAGCCAACTTTTAACCGCTTCCTTAAAGCTATATTCCTTACTACCATAGCTTATCCCATACCAAACCATCACAGCCAGCTCTACCAAACTTGTCATTAAGCCAATTTTAGCTCGACCAGCTACAGTTGGCGGATTATAGTTCCAAAAGCCTAAGGTTTGAATTAATATTCCCAGCAGTAAAACTATCAGTAAAATCCACTGGATTGTCTTTTTCAATGCTGATTTCATTTGTATATTCCTAACTTTTTCTTAATTGTGACTAATACGTCCACGCGCTTACCATGACCAGTAAAGAAATCGACAATATCTTTTCTAAATTGAAAAATCATGATTAATGTGGCAATTAAAAAAATTAATCCTTGTTCCCAGCCAAAATTAAGCCAAGTAAAAATACTGAATCCTAACATATAGACCAACGGTGGGATAGTAAGGTTCTTCATAACAATAACTAAAAACAAGCCAATTAATAAAGCAATTAGGCCCGCTCTCCAATCAAAAAAGACAATCCACAAAGCAGTAACTGCTACTCCTTTACCACCCTTAAAATGATTCCAAAATGGGAAAGAATGTCCTAAAACTACCCCAAGACCTGCAAAAGACAAATCTAAACGATTACCATGATAAATAAAGTAAACAATTAACAAAGCAGCTAAAGTTTTGGCTAAATCACCAATACAAGTCAGAATACCCCATTTTTTACCAAAAACTGCTCCAACATTAGCCGTTCCTGGATTACCAGAACCATATTTAGTCGGATCTTTATGCAAAAATATTTTTGTAACAATCATAGCAAAAAGGATATTTCCGAGGAAATATCCTATTACTAGCGAGACAAATTCATTCATTAGTACGCCCTATCTCCATTCCATAATTCATCCGTATACGGATCATATATGTAGTATACCTGATTAGAGTCACCACTGTTCCAATCAAATTGAGAATTCATTGAATTTTGATAGGTTTCATTATTATCAATGTCCATCGAATCTAACCCAAGATCATTTCTCACAATATTTGAGGTTCTTTGTAATTCTCTATCAGACATTACCTGGTACGAAGCATCTCCAATCATTGCTCCTACTCCATGTAAGTAGTCACTAGACATATTATTAGTACATTTACGATAGTTTTTACTAATCTTAACCATTGAATCAAAAGTCAGGTTTGTCCTCAAGCTAGTAGACACTGAACCTAAAATTGAGTCTAAATTCTTAAGAGTAGTAAGAGACAGTGCATGTTCTAAAACTGACATAATGACTTCACGCTGCCGTAATTGACGACCATAGTCTCCCTTAGGATCGTCATAGCGCATTCTAGAGTAAGCTAAAGCTTGGCTACCATTTAAGTGAACTGTTTTACCCTTAGTAAAGGTATAGCCATCATAAGTAAAGGTCAATGGTGGTGTCACTGTAACGCCACCAACACCATCAACAATCTTCCGCATGCCGCCCATATTCATCGAAATGTAGTACTTTATTGGCACATTGAGAACTTTACTTGTGGTCTGCATTGCCATCTTTGCTCCGCCAATATTATAAGCCGCATTAATTTTATGCACACTAAAACTGTCCGTACCAATCATCCGGGCCATCGTATCACGCGGAATAGACATCAAAGAAAGTTTCTTTTTGGCCGGATTCACGGTCACTAAAATCATTGTATCCGAGTTTCCACGAACTTCTTTTCTGCCGAAAGCTCCTGTATCTGTTCCTAACAACAAAATATTAAAAGATTCTTTACCAGAAAAGCTATCTTGCTTGACGGCTGTTTTAGGATCATAAGTTTTATCAAAAGCATTTTTCGCTTTTAAATATACGGAACCTGCATAAATTCCAAGTCCTAAAAACAAAACTAAAATTATTCCAATAATAATTTTGAGCTTTTTTTTCTTATTATGTTTTTCTCTGTTCAACTCAACTCTTGAGCGAATAGGTTCTTGGGGCTTCTTATCCATAATATTCTTTCTCAAACTTTCTTAAAACAAGGATATTATAGCAAAATTACATTCTTAAAACTTAATTATGACAAATCTTAACTAATTAGTAAAAAAAGAGGAAAACTTTATTGCTTCCCTCTTTCTATCTTATTTTAGAGTAATTGTTGTTGAAAAATGCGTGCTTTCGTCTGGTTCTAAGAAGTTATTTCCCTCTTTTTTCATCCAATCAGTTAATTCGTCACTTTTAATATCAGGTAATCCAGCAAATGGTTCCATACATAAGAATTTAGCTTCTGGATCTGTCATTGTCCAAAGTGCTACATATGGAAAATCTTCTAAAGTTAAAGAAATTTGATGATCGGATTTTGCACTTGATAATTCAATTCCAGTTAATCCAGGATTGTTAATAATAATCAACCCATCATCAAATTCCGAGTATGATAAAGGTAGCGTACTCTTTTCCGCCTTAGATACTGGAATAACTTTACCATTTCTAAATGGAATAGGATCAATTTGGAATTGAGTTAATTCTGTAACTTCTGGACTTAATGTCACTTCATAATCAGAAAATTCTAATTCATCTCCAGCAATTGGAACATTGAATCCTGGATGGAATCCAAGACCAAAAGGCATCGTTTCTTCTGAATTATTTTTAACCAAAAATTCTACCTTTAATTGATTAGCCTCTAACGTATAAGTAACCATTAGACTAAAGTGAAAGGGATAAACAGTTAAAGTTTCTTCATTTTCAGTTAAAGTTAAACTTACTCTATCATCTCCCTTGTCCACAACTGTCCAAGGATCATCACGAGCAAAGCCATGTTGCTTCATTCCATATATTTTTCCATTTAAAATATATTTATTGTCATTTGATTTTCCGATTGCCGGAAAAAGAATTGGAGCATGTCTTTCCCATTCACTCCCATTCCAGATATAGTCGGCATTCGTAGTCTTATCAACTACATGAGTAAGTTGAGCGCCGACCTCATTAATTTCAACCTTTAATTGGTTGTTTTCAATTGCTAGCATCCATTGTCCTCCTAAACAACTTCGACCAATCCCATTTGAAAATATCACGCCATACTCAATATGTCAACTGTAAGCGATAACATTTATCTTATTGTTAAATCTCTCATACTTATATGTGTCTTTAAGAAGCTTTACTTGATATAACATGATTGTATTTAACTTGACTTTTAATTTTGTTCTAATACAATTAAAAGTGTTCTAATACTAAAAATGATTTAAGAATTAGGACAAGTTGATACAAAGAAGGCATCCCAGACGTGGGATGCCTTTTTATTCGTTAGAATAATGTAGTTAACATTGCACCGCCAATAATTAAAATTAGGCCTGCAATGGTAAAAATCAAGCCGCTGCGAGTTTTCTTTTCGTGTAAGAAAATCAAGCCACCTAAAGTAGAAATCACTACACAAAGTTGTGAAATAACGAAAGCCATGTTAACTCCGTTATCTTGAACAGAAAGAATGTAAGCTAGTGCAGCAATTGCATAAAGAATACCTGCTCCACCACTTTGAACTGTAGATTTTTCTTTCCAAACGTGTAAATTCTTAGTAACTAAAGTATAGATAAATACAGCTACTAACATACCAAAGGTCTGACCAAAGAAAATAGAAACGCTGTTTCCATGTAAAGCCTTTGGAATAGAACTTGAAGTAATGTATCCAAGTGAAGTTAAAACAAGCAAGATAATAGTACTTACTTGATTAGATTTGTTTCCTTCGCTTGTTCCACGGTCAGTTAATGAAGTTAAAACAACCCCAATGATCAAAACTAAGATTCCAATAAAACCGTATAACTTAGCTTGAGGGCTGCTCCACTCACCAAAAGCGAGCACTCCAACAAGAGGAACCCCGATTAATTGCAAACCGGTAGAAATTGGCATAGTTTCAGAAACACCAATTTTTTCATAAGAAATATATTGACCAACTTGACCAATTACCCAGCAGGCTCCACCTAATGCAGAAAGCAAAAAGAGGGACCAGCTCATTGCTGGATGCATAATTGCCATTACAATTGCTCCAAAAATAAATGAAGCGGCAACAGTACCAACAATCTGATTATAAACTGTACTATTCTTTACACTTGCAATAACTAAGGGCATAAGTCCCCAGCCAATTGCTGGTAAAAACAAATAAACATATTTCATAATTTTGTATCTCTCCTAAACTTTTAAACAATTAATTCTATCAAGGATCGATACAGTCTGACAAGAGCTAATTATGAAATCCTTTTCTTTTTCATTAAAATTCTGTTACTCCGCCAAACTAGAATAAGTAAAATAACCTCTCCAATTAAAGGTAAAAAGATAATATTTAAAGAGGTAGCACTTGCAAATAACATATGCAAAACAACTGCTACTAAAAACATGATCCAGGAAGTCCATCTTCTAAACCATGGTTGCCAAATACTTCCCGCTAAGACGAGATAATATACACAAAGAACAAAGCCCAAAATAAGCAGCCAAGTTTGTCCCTGCACTGTAAAGATCTCAGCTCCCATCAGGGCTGCAAAACCGCTGATATAGGCTAAATATGCTAAAACTAGCATCATTACAAGTCTAATGATTAAAAGCTCACTATTTTTTTGCTTCATGACTAAATTATTTTTGAAAATTACCATTCCAATCCAAGCTAGTAAAAGCAAAGCGATCACTAGACCAATAGTAAAATTCATCGCCATTTGATTAGTCATGAAAAACACGATAATTAAAATCAAACCTAATTCATAGTAAAAATTAAGTGCAAAAATACTGCTCTTTAGCTCCATTGGGAGCCACAGTAAAACTATCGCAACAATAAAAAAGATAGAGCATCTACCTTTGAGTCCTTGATCAACTAGAGCATAGTTAGGCACATAAACCAAAATAGCAGCTAAAATCCCTAGAAAAGATAGAGCTATCTTTATCCAAATATCTTTTGTCAATTTTTTCATTCTTAAATTCTCCCTTGTTCAAATTATCGCACTTTTCAAATTTAGAATCCTCAAAAAAATTACTTACGAGAAAAAATTTTTCTGTTAGTACGATCAGCGACGCTTTTTTAGAAATTAAATACAGGAGAAATTTTTTTGGAAGAAGTACAATCATAAACAAGTCCAACTTAAAGAATACTAAGTTTTGTTATCAAAAAAGACCGAAGCCCCATGTGAACTTCGGTCTTTTATTACGTTTATTTTTTCTCTTTAATAATATAAATTGGTCGATTCTTAACTTGAATATATACCCTACCAATATATTTACCTAAAATACCAATGCAGAGAAGTTGTAAGCCACCCAGTAGCAGTATAATGCATACCATTGAAGCCCAACCAAAAATGCTTGAACCTGGGTAAAGCACACGACGGATAATCACTGCTATCAATCCAATAAGTGAGACGATGAAGGACCCGGTACCAATCCAAACAGCTAAGTTAAGGGGAGCTTGAGAAAAGTCGGCAATCCCATCCATGGCATATTTGAATAACTTCCAAGTGTTCCAGTCACTTTCACCAGCAACACGTTCAACGTTATGGTAGTCTAAATACTTGGTCTTAAATCCAACCCAAGAGAAAATCCCCTTTGAAAAACGGTTGTACTCAGGCATATCCAAAACTGCGTCTACCATTTGACGAGTCATCATTCGGTAGTCACGAGCTCCTGGAACGATTTCAGTATCAGAAATCTTATTAACTACCTTATAAAACATATCGCTTAAGAAGGACTTAAATTTAGCTTCTCCAGTACGATCCACTCTCCGAGTCCCAATACAGTCGTATTCTCCAGTTTTAATTAGATCATACATTTGTGGTAAAAACTTAGGAGGATCTTGTAAGTCAACATCCATTACAACTACATAGTCCCCAGTTGCTGCTTGAAGTCCAGCGTAAAGAGCAGAT
Source organism: uncultured Lactobacillus sp. (assembly GCF_948948975.1). Classification (GTDB taxonomy): domain Bacteria; phylum Bacillota; class Bacilli; order Lactobacillales; family Lactobacillaceae; genus Lactobacillus. The sequence continues at coordinate 59,611 of NZ_CARBVX010000003.1, forward strand.
TCCTTACCAAAGTTTCTTGAAAATGAAACAAAGTGTACATGCTCTGGATCCTTCTTGCGTAGTTCTTTAATTTCTTTTAGGGTATTATCCTTTGATCCATCGTTAATAAACCAATATTCTGGTTCTAGATCAGGAATAGTATCCATTACTTTATTCACTGCGGGATAAAAAAGTGGTACAGATTCCTCTTCATTATAACAAGGAACTATAATTGATAATTTTTTCATACTTTAACAGTCTTTCTTATTACTTTCTAACGTCTACTTTTGGTTTAGTAGTTTTAATTTTTCTAAAGGTAAGTAATTTATTAATTACAAATTGTATCAAGGTAGCGATAAATGTAGAAACAGCCTTTACAATCAATTGATTATAACCAAGTTGAGTTACAAAAATAAATAGGCAGACAGTGGTAAACAAAGTTGTGATTTGTCCTACTAAATAATAGGAGATAAATCTTACTAATAATTTATCGTGAACCTTAAAGTTAAGAAAACTATTCCAGAAAAAGTTGTTGATCAACCCACAAGATGATGAAATAAAATTAGCTACTTCGACTTGCATCTTAAAATGAGTTAGAATGGCAAAAATTCCAAAGTCAACACCTAATCCTAACACACCAATTAATACATAAATTATTAACTGTCGCAAGTCTTCATTATGAAGTATTCTTTTAAAAATACCCACGGCTTATTTTCCCTTCTTTAATCAATCATTACTTATTTTAAACTAATTCTTTTTAAAATACTTTCTTTTTGACAAATTATTAATAATTTAATACAATATACTTACTTTAAGTTAGCTCAAATTAGTCATTCTTTATTCTTAATTAAACTATTTTTTATATTCTATATTCGAAAGGAAAGATATATGGCAAAAAAATCCAAAATCGTTAAGGCTGCTAAGCAGCGTGAATTAATCAAGAAATACTATGAATTAAAAGAAGCTGGTGACGTAGAAGCATTAGCAAAATTACCGCTTGATGCTCACCCAACTCACTACCATAATCGTGATTTACATGATGGTAGACCACATGGTTATATGCGTAAGTTTGGTATGTCACGTTTACGCTTCAAAGAATTAGCACACAAGGGGCAACTTCCTGGTGTGCGCAAAGCTAGTTGGTAAAATTATAAGACTAGTTCTTAGTTAAATCAAAATTTAAACATATAGTCACACTTTAGACATTCCTATTGGAATGTCTTTTTTTGTGTTTAATACTAAAAATTCTCAATTCATATTTTGATATAATTTTTATTAGGCTTTTATAGATAGCTAATATAAGAGCTTAGTAACTTTTCATGGCTCTACACCCCTCACATATATTTTAGGTTACGGAGGTGGAAGCCATGATAATTTGGATAGGCTGGAGTGTTGGTGTGCCTTGATAATAGCTGCTATTGCTATCGGCATTGTCTTAAACGCATTGGGTATTTTCCTAATCCGTGCAGCAATTGCTTATGTAATAACAAAAAAGGCTAATCACAAGGATTAGCCACACAATCAGTCATCTTAAGTTACGATTGGAGGTAGAGACTCGCACTCTCTATCTCCTTTTCTTTTACAATTATATAAGAATTTTAAGGGAATGTCATCATTAATATATTTTAGCTTTGCCTGGTAATTATTGATAATTCAATTTTTCCATAAGTGCTTCTGTTAATACCTTAGAAAAATTAATTTTCTTTTTCTCAGCTTGGAGAGCTAGTTTAGCAGGTACAGTTACATTTTTCTAACAGTTTTTTCAAAGTTAGCTGCTGATTTTGTTAGATCAGTCGGTACTAATACGACAAAAGCGCCAGGCTCCTCTATTTTAATCTCAGCAAGATCAGTCATTTTTGGCAATTTCTTTTCATCAAACAAAATTGTTCCCAAAGCATCTGCTGCCACTTTAAAAGCATCTTTTAGTCCATGCCCTTCAGTCACAGCTCCTTTAACATCAGGAAAACTAATAAAGTAAACATTATCTTCAATTGGTTTAAAGATTGCTGGATATGTTACAATTTTTTCTTTCATGATTATCCCTCCCAACAAAAAAGCTCCGACAAAAGTCGGAGCTTCTTTTACTCAAGAACTAAAAATTAGTCGTCAAGCTTTTCTTTGTTAACAACATCTAACTTGTCGTCAAATGTGTAAACAACTGGTTCACCAGTCTTCATTTCTAAGTCCATGATGTCATCATCAGAGATGTTTTCAATGTACTTAGTTAAAGCACGAAGTGAGTTACCGTGTGCAGCAATAATAACGTTCTTGCCGTCAAGTAAATCTGGAGCAATGTGATCTTCCCAGAATGGCATTACACGGTCTAAAGTAACGTGTAAGTTTTCTGCCTTAGGAACGATATGTGGATCAAGATTTGCGTAACGACGGTCATGTGCTTGACTGTATTCGTTATCGTCATCAATTTCAGGTGGTAAAACATCGTATGAACGACGCCAAATGTGAACTTGTTCGTCACCGTACTTTTCAGCAGTATCCTTCTTGTTTAAACCTTGAAGAGCACCGTAATGACGTTCGTTTAATCTCCAAGTCTTAGTTTCAGGAATCCAAAGTTGGTCACTTTCTTCAAGTGCGTAGTGCAAAGTCTTGATAGCACGAGTTAATAATGAAGTGTAAGCTTGATCAAATTCAAGACCGTGTTCCTTAATTAAACGACCAGCCTTCTTAGCTTCTTCAACACCTTTTTCTGAAAGGTTTACATCAACCCAACCAGTAAATTGGTTAGAAAGGTTCCATTCACTTTGACCGTGACGAATTAAAACTAATTTCGACATGAACTGTATCTCCTTTAAAATTCAATGTTTCACTAACTATTTTACACGCTTATTCAAAATTTTCATAGGAATTACGAAAAAAAGCTTGATTAATTCACAAAATATTTAATGTTAAAATAACGATAGATATATTAATTTTGATGAATTGGAGGTATTTAATTATGGAAAATATCAAGTTAGATGGAGGGCATCTCTCACTTGAGCAGCTAAATGCAATTTTTAGAACAATTCCACAAGAAATGGATGTTTTAGATGAAAACGACCGCGTTGTCTGGTCCTCTATGAATGAGAATCGGCTCTTTAAGCGTACTGAAAACGACATAGGTAAAACTGTTTTTGAGGTGCATCCCGGCCACAGTCAAAAGCATGTTAAAGAAGTCCTAAATCAAATGCACGCTGGCAAGCGTAAAAATATTTCAATCATGATTACCAAAGATAAACAGCCAGTTAATATTTCCTTCTATAGCCTACATAATGAACATGGTAAATATATTGGCTGCATTGAAGTAACCCAAGCAGTAAGCAACTTACAAGTTAAAGGCAGTAAATTGCGTAATATTTTAAATGTCCTTAAAAAGCACTAAAGTTAAGCTCTTAGAATGCTTTTTTCAGACAAAAATAGAGTAAAATAAATTAAGATAGATACATTTATTGGGGGAATATATTTTTATGAAGAGAAAATTCGGCTTCCTAATTTTATTGGGAGTAATTTTAGTTTCTTTAACTACAGCTTGTTCAAATAAAAGCAGTAAACAAGCAAAGAGTACTGGACCTTCTGCAAGTTCATTAATCAATGCAAAATTTAATTCTAGCTTTGCTAACGGTCACTTCACTCAAACTACTAATTCTAATGAAATGAACCAAAAGTCAAAATCAGAAGGTTTATTCAAAGACAAAGGTGATGTAACTAACCTTACCTATACCTTAACTCAAAAGAAGAAATCTCAAACTGAACAAATGTGGCTTACCAAGAAGGATATGTACTTACTTTTAGAGCAAAACAAGGGCCATTGGATTAAAAACTCAATTGATGCAGATAGCTTTGATTCAGACCAAGTAAAGGAAAGATTCGATCCTGCAACTTTTAAGAAAATTAACAAAGCTTTAGCTCAAAAAGCCACTGTTCAAAGAAAAAATGGAAATTATGAAATTAGTTTTGATGGTACCGACGCTAATCTATGGAATGCAGTCAATCCTTTAATTATCGATGCTATGAACACTCCTGGTTCTCAAAATATGCAAGTAGCTCGTTTAGTAAAATCAGCTCAAGTGCAAAATATTAAGGTAACTTATCTAATTGATCCAACTACTAAAAATGTCGAATCAATGACCTTTAAAGCTCAATACACTGCTGGCGGAAAATATAACTTCACTTGGAACCTAACTTACGACCAATTAGGTCAACACAGTGATTTAACCGTTCCTTCTGACATTCAAAAGAATGCAATTAGTGCTGAAGACATCAAAAAAGCACAAGAAGAACAAAATAATCAATAATCATTTAGAAAGATAAACTAATGGAAAAAAATAAAATCAAAGATAAAAAGATTATTTTTTCTAACAATCAAGGCGGCAAAATTGCCGCTTTAATTTTAGGTATTATTATCCTGATCTTAGTCGTTTGGGGAGCAATTATTGCCTTTAAAAAACCAAGCGTTAAAGACGCATTAACTACTGCTGCCGATACCAAAATTACTACTGCACGCGTTAACGTCAAAACTACTAATGCAAAGTCAAAAATGTATTCGAATTACGTCGTCGGTCCAAATAATGCTATCCATATTACGATGAAAAGCGTTCCTAAATCTGATACTAATTCTGAATTATGGGGTAACAAAGACTATGTTTATCACCGCGATGGCGCGAAACAATGGAATTATATTAAACAAAATGCCATCTTTAGTGAAGTTTATTCAGGCTATAAAAAGCTTTATACCGCACATGATTTCACCCAATTTTCTGTCGATGCCTTTAAACATATGACCATTAAATCTAATGGGTTTAATGGCTATATTATTTCTTATAAGGGTGATAATAGCGATGTAATTAAAAGCATGCAAAAAGCGACTACTGTAGCTCCCACTAGCGATCCACAGTCAACTAATGTTAAAAATATTGATTTAAGAATTTCTACTAATCGAAAAGAACAACTAACTGATATGTACTATAAAGTTACTTATAATACTAAGAAAGAAGGTACGCTCACCTTACATCTTTATGACATTAATAAAGTTAAAAAGTTAACCGTACCTTCCTCAGTTACTAAAAATGCTAAAAAATTAAATTTTAAACTTAATTAAAGGAGATTACCTTATGAAATTAGGTATTATTGGCTCAGGAAAAATTGTTCATGATTTTCTATCAATTGCTGATCAAATCCCAAATCTTGAACTTGCGGCTCTTTCGACTACTAAAAGAAGTCATCAAATCGGTCTTGAATTGCAAGAAAAATACAATATTTCAAAATTATATCAAGATAATACTGACCTATTTAATGATACTAATGTCGATACTGTCTATGTAGCTGTTCCAAATAGTTTGCATTTTAGTATTGCCAAGGCCGCATTAGAAGCAGGAAAAAACGTTATTTGTGAAAAACCATTTGTTGCTACAACTGATGAAGCACGTGAATTAAAAGAAATTGCTGATAAAAACCATGTAATTATTGTTGAGGCCATCACTAACATTTATCTAGAAAACTTTAAATTCATCGAAGATAATTTAACTAAAATTGCCCCAATTCATGTCGTTAATCTTAATTACACTCAATATTCAAGTCGCTATGATGCTTTCCTTGAAGGCGACATTCAACCAGCTTTTGATCCTAAAAAAGATGGTGGAGCTCTAATGGACTTAGGTATCTACAACTTGCACATTATTATTAAATTATTTGGTAAGCCAAGTTCTGTTAACTACTTCCCAACTATTCAAAAAGATATTGATACTTCTGGCATCCTTCACCTAGGCTATTCTGACAAACAAGCCAGTTCAATTGCGGCTAAAGATAGCTTTTCACCTAATGTCAGCACCATTGAAGGTGAAAAAGGTGCACTCATTATTTACGGCCATCCTAATGAAATGCCAAAGGTTGGCATTCAATTACGAGGAGAAGAGCCGAAAGTTGTTAACCACAACAAGTATTCTCATCGAATGGTTTCTGAATTTATCGAATTCACTAAAATTATTGATCAACATGATTTTACAGCTGCTGATCAAGCCTTTACCCATAGTCTAAATACCTTAGCCGTTTTACAAGAAGCGAAAAAGCAGCGTTAACAAAAATGACAGGACTAAAAATCCTGTCATTTTTTTATATTTAATTCTTTCTACCTAATTCTTCTCTGATTCTTTCCGCATCTTCACCTTTAGCTGTAAAAATCAGATGATCTCCTACTTCGATGATTGTATTTCCATGTGGCACTAGCCATTTACCGTTTCGCCAGATTCGACTAACAGTCATTTGTTCAATAAAGTCCAGATTCATTAATTTCTGACCAGCATACTTATGATTTCTAACCGTTACTTCAAACAAGCCATTCTTAGTATCTGTTAAAATTCTCAAAATTGAAGGTGATTCAATTAGAGCTCTTAAAACAGAAGTCTGAACATTGAAAATATTGTAAATTTCAATTTTTTCATTGATTAATTTCTTAATTGTTTCAGGCTTTGGCCTCTCTTGACTAGCAATGACTCGTTGAACACCATGCTCTTTTGCTAAACGAGCAATTTTACGGTTTAGGTCATCTTCGATAAATCCAGCTACTAAAATATCACAGTCAAAGACACCTGCTTTTTCTAAACATGCCTCTTCTAAGCTATTAATTAACTTCAAATTAGCAACTTTACTCTTATAAGTATCATAGTTTTCTTTTTTATGAGTTACTAATAGCACATCATACCAATTGTCATGAAGCTCCTGGGCAACAGGCACAGTCATTACATTGGTTCCCATCATGACAACTCTTTGCTTAATTTTATCTTCTTTGGTTAATTTAAAGAGAGAATTAAATAGAATTGGTCCTAAAATACATACGACTACTGCTGCCAAAATAAAGGCATCTGATTGGGTTTCAGTAATTGCATTTAACTTACGAGCAACCTCTAATGTTGGAAGTACAATCGTAATTGTAGTCATAATTAAAAATGTACCCGCAAGACTGTTACGTTTATTGAAATTTCGTGTATAAACCAAAAATATAGGTAATTTAGCTAAAAGTAAGAACAATACTAAAACCGGGATCAACATTAATGCATTCGGATTAGCAAGAAGGGACTTTAAATCCAGCTTAACACCCGTAGTAATGAAGAAAATTGGAATGAAGAAGCCATAACCAATAGAAGTTAACTTATCCATTGTTGCTTCGCTGGGTTCAAGTAACTTCATAACCATCCCAGCTAAAAAGGCACCCAAAATATTTTCTGCTCCTACACGTTCTGCGACTGTTACTAGGGTAAATATTAAGAAGAAGGCCAATCGAATATCTAGTTGAGTAGTTGCTTTAGAGATCTTATTAAACCATTGATACGGTTGTTTAAATCGTCTCAATAAGATAATTGCTGCTAGGAAAAGCAGAACAATAAGCCACAATCTTCCTGCATTACCACCGTTAATCGAAGCATAGATAGTCAACAGCAATAAGGGAATTACTTCTCCTAGAACGGCTGTTAACAATATGGTTTGCCCAATCGGTCGAGATAAGATTTCTTTTTCTTTTAAAGTTGCAATCACAACCCCTAAGGCTACAGTCATAAAAATAATCATAGCCAGCATAACATCATTAAATAGGCCTACTAACTTTAGAATATAAGCTAAAGCAAATGCCGTTATTGTAATAGCAGTAAACGCCATAATTGCTATTCGGGCTGGATTAATTTTACTCTGTTTAGACTCAGGTAAATCCTTCTTTTTAAAAAGATCAAAATTAATTTCCATACCTGATAGAAACATCAGCAAAATCACACCTAAATTTGATAGAAGCGATACGCTGCTTGTAATTTTTATGGTATCTAGTAAGCTTTTTCCTAGAATTATCCCAGTCACAATTTCAGCAACTGCAGTTGGTATAGCATTGATTCTAAATCGTGCCATAACGATTGGAATTACTAAAGCTGCTAAACTAACAATAAATATAGATAGATCCACTTTTCTTCCCCTTATCGTAAATTTAGTACCATTATACTAAAAAACATCAAAAAATAAGTCGGCTTTTATAAGCCAACTTATCTATTTATTCTGCTTCTTCAAAAGTAATTCTTTTAGCAATGACTTTCTTTTGAAGCGCGGGTGTTGTTTTGAAATCAGTAAGCCATTTACTTTGAGCGGTGTCACTACCTGCAGCAATTGCATCAGCCAAATTTCTAACAGGAGTATATCCTTTAAGCATCCCAGCTAAGAAAGTTCCAAGTAAGGCATCTCCACTACCACTGCTATCAACTTCTTCAATTTCAGGAGCTTGTGCTATTAAGGCATCCATCATATTAACAATTGCAGCCCCATTTGCACCTAAGGATAAAAGAACATGTTGTGCTCCTTTAACCACTAAACTATGAGCCATATCAATTAATTCTTTTGTAGTTACTTCCTTGTCATCTTTTTCGAACCAGTGCTTCAATTCAGTTTCATTTGGCTTAATTAACAATGGATTCATTGGCAAGATATCAAGTACGTTTTCATAAGGCACATCTACTACTAATGCAGCTGCTCTTCGATCAGCAACTTTAGCCAAATCAGTTAGATAAACTGGATCTATTCCCTTAGCAAAGCTTCCTGCAATTACTAAAATGTCACCAGCTTTTAAGACTTTCAAATAATCCAATAATTTTTGTTGGTTTTTAGCAGTAATTTTAATTCCACGAGTTTGCTCAATAAATTGATTCTCAATCTCTGCTTTATCAAGCTCTTCTGCTACTTGCTCTACATTTTTGTGATTTACAATTCCAGTCGCAATTGAATCAATACCTAATTTTTTTAAAATAAGTGAAATATTAATTCCTTTACCTACTACACTTTCACTAGGATCTAAGGTTACCGTATAAATCAAAATTATATCCTCCATGCTTTTTTCATAGTTTATTATAAGACAAAAAAGACATGATGCCCATTAGGATCATGTCTTTCAATCTATATATAATTATTAGTAACTAAGTGCACGTTGTTTATCAGCATTCCAGTGTTGATAGAATTCAGCATACGACATACTTCCTTTTGAACCAGTCCATGGATCATTGTAATATAGTCGTTTAGAGTCATATCCAGTTAAAGCCAAAGTATGATTTACAAACCCATCAACATTAGCAACCCAAGCAACTACTAAATGGCCATCTCTTAGTTTATTTTGTATACGTTGCATTGATGCACCAGTCATTATTTCATGATGTCCGATATATTTATCTACTACTGGCGAAATACCTGTTGGGAATACCCACCAACCACTTGTACTATATGGGTTTCCCACAAAACCACGATTACCATCATTGCTACGAGGCATTTCATTAGCTACTTGAGTTTTAGATACGTTATGACCAGCATATTGTAACATCATAGCAACAGCAGTTGCTTCACAACCTGTAGGTAATTCAGGGCGTTGACTAATTACATTTGCATCGTTATGCACTGCAATTATTTGTCCCTGTTCATTATATGTAGTTGACTTTCTACCATCTTGTACAGTTTTACCAAAGGTTCCCCAAGGTTGTCCATTTACACGACCTACTAAATAACCGTATTGACCATTTGCACGTGGTTGTCTTAGCCATACATAGTTACCAGCTTGATAGTAGGCATCATATTTAACCTCTGAATCTGCTGGCAACTGAGTAATAATTGTACTCTTAGTAGTTGGAGCAGTTCTTAAGTTAATTGCACCCGCAGTAATAAAAGTACCATCTTGCTTAGTCCAAGTTGCTTGGTTTTCTTTTGTAGCATTATCTTGAGCCTTCTCTGCTGGTTGTGCTGGTTTGGTTTCGGCTGGCTTAGTTGCAGTAGCGGAACCTTCTTTGAATGTTCCCCATGCTTGACCATCGTTACGTCCTACTAAGTAGCCGTATTCGTTGTTTGAACGTGGTTGTCTTAACCATGTGTATTGACCGATTGTACGGTAAGCGTCGTATTTAACTTCTGAGTTTGCTGGTAATTGAGCAATGACTTTACTGTTAGTGCTTGCGCCAGTCCTCAAGTTAATTGCTCCACCTGTTATAAAGACACCGTTTTGCTTAGTCCAATCACTGTTTACGTTAGTGGTTGTGTTTGGCTTTTCTGCTGGCTTATTAGTATTAGTGTTTGGGTTAGCAGTAGTTGCAGAACCTTCCTTGAATGTTCCCCATGCTTGGCCATTATTGCGTCCTACTAAGTAGCCGTATTCGTTGTTTGAACGTGGTTGTCTTAACCATGTGTATTGGCCAATTGTACGGTAAGCATCGTACTTGATTTCTGTGTTTGTTGGAAGCATTGCAATTACTTTACTGTTAGTGCTTGCGCCAGTTCTTAAGTTAATTGCTCCATCCGTTACAAAGACACCGTTTTGCTTAGTCCAATCACTGTTTACGTTAGTGCCTGTACTTGGTTTTTGAGCTGATTGACTTGGCTTGTTAGTTGGTTGAGCTGGCTTATTATTGTTATTAGTGTTTGGCTTAGCAGTATTGGTAGTACTTGCAGTTGTCTTAAAAGTACCCCAATCTTGACCATTTGCACGTCCTACTAAGTAACCATATTGGTTATTAGCACGTGGTTGTCTCAACCATGTGTAGTTACCCTTAGTAGCATAAGCATCATACTTAACCTCACTATTTGCTGGAAGTTGAGCAATAATATTACTATTAGTACTTGCACCAGTTCTTAAATTAATTGCACCACCAGTAGTAAAAGTACCATCTTGCTTAATCCAATTAGTTTCAGTTTCTGCTGGCTTATTAGTATTTGGTCTAGCAGGTGCTTGACTACTGCTTTGACCGTTATTAGCATTTGAATTATTGGTATTAGCAACGTTATTTGATGTGTTGTTATTAGTATTAGTCTTGTTTGAAAGAGGAACTACATTAACATTTCCATCAACATTTTGACCACGCCAATTTTGCGTATATTGCCAGATAGCCACATTATCCATTGATGGGAAGTAGTTAAAGTCAGGATTATCTTCACGACCATTAGTCTTATACTTAGCTACCCATAAGGCATTTGGATACTTTTCAGAAATCTTATTAGTATCAACCTTATTCTTTAGTAACCATTCACTAGAATAAAGCATTGGGTTGTATCCACCATCATGGACAGTATCCATGAAGCTAGTGATTGCATTAGTATTAGCTTCAACACTACCGTTAGTATTATTGTTAGCGTCTTGTTCCCAATCAGTTGCTAAGTATGAACCTTGTGGTAAACCAGCTTGTTGTGCTGAATTAACTGCATAGTTCCCTTCTTGAACTGCTTGATTGCTGTTAGAGCCAAAATGAGTGTAGTGGTAACCCATAGTCATCATATTATTTTGTTCAGCACTCTGGATTTGGCCTTGAGCTCTAGGGTTTTGGTAGTTAGTACCTTCAGATACTTTAACGACAGCAAATTGTGCCCCAGATTTGGCTTGTTGATCCAAGTTGGTACCTTGCCAACTTGAAACATCTACACCTGTAGACTTTGCAGGTACAGTATCAGTTGCAGCTTGTGCTACTTGATGAGTTTTAGTAACTCCCATAGGATCTACAATTGCTAAAGCTGTCATAGCACTAGCACAAGCTAATGCACTAATAAATTTCTTATTTGTTGAACGCATTAAAAAACTTTCTCCTCCAAAAAATTTTAATGAAACAATCTAATCTTTTATAAATTAACGAACTAGTACTGACTTGGCAGATATCCATTGATTTCCACCAAGGTCGTACCAAGTTTGTCCGTTAACATTAGCTACACGGAAGTATCTCCAACTTGAACCATCTTTTAAGAACTTACCTGAAATTTGATCTTGGCCTGGAACACGCCAGACTGCTACACCATAGTCTGGTTTAGAATTAATAGTTAATACACCAGATTTTGCAGTAATTTGTGCTTCTTGAGTAGTATATTTTGCCATAATCCATTTACCATTACTAATTTCATAATATAAATTTCCGTTAGCATATTTTGAAGCTATAACTACAAATGCACTACCAGCTTCAACTTGTTGGTTTAATTTTTGACCATTTGGAGCTGATAAAACTTGGGTAGTCTTAGTTACTTTAACCAAAACAGTAGAAGCAGCCTTTGGAGCAGTATTAGTACTAATCCATTGAGTACCATAGCTGTTATTTGCAGCTGCAGTCGATACAGCACTTTGGTAACTTTGTACTGGTGCAACATTTTCAACTGAAGCAGCTGGCTTTACAACAGTTTTAGCACTAGTAGTTGCTGGAGTGGCCTTAACTTCTTTAGCTGATTCTTCTACGGGAGTAGTCTTAACAGCTGGAGTAGTTTCTTTCTTTACAGTTTCAACTGGTTTTACTGCTGGGGCTTCAGCTTTCTTAACTTCAGGAGCTTTACCTACTGGTGCAGAGTTAGTTCCTTTATTTTCAGCTTTAGGAGCTTCGACTTTTACAGGCGTAGTCTTAGCTGGTTCAGCCTTAACAGCCTCTTTTTTAACTTCTTCAGTTTTCTTAGCTGGAGTTGCTGCTAATGAAGTAGCTAATTGTTTAACTGGTTGAGCTGCCTTAGTTTCAGCTTTAACATTCAAAGTCGTAGTTTGGGCTGGAGTTTTAACTTCTGCAACTTTCTTTGTTTCAACAGTGGCTGCTTTAACTGGAGCTGCAGGAGCTTGAGTCTGAGCTTGTTGAGTTTGAGCTACTGGAGTCTTAACTGGTTGGCTAGCTTGGTTGTTAGTAGTTGTAGTTTGCTTATTACTATTATTAGTATTAGCAGCGGCATTGTTAGCAGTAGTGTTATTAGTAATTGGGCTAAATGCTAATGCATTAATCCAACCATCACCAATAAATGCACGCTTTACGCCGTTGTTATAAGTAATATACTTAGTAACATTTACATTTTGACCTACTCTTGCAGTATCTACTTGTGTACCAACACTAGGATCAACCGGTGCACTCATAACTGGTGTCGTTTGTGCAACTGTACGATTTTCGTTAACAACTTGTGTGACGGGATCATATTTGTCAAAACCATTAGTTGCAATCACACTATTAAGAGTTTTAGCATAATTTGGATCAGTAGCGTATTTACCTTGTAAACCATTTTGGGTTGCTTGAGCATAGTTACTTGAGTTTTCTACCCAAGTACCAGAGTAATAATTACCCATTTGGTTACGTAATAAAGAACCATTATCTTCAAATGATTCAGTATATGATGGATACTTTCTGAATCCAGCATTAGTAGTGTAGTAACCACCTTTACCGTATTCGCCAGTATTCATGTTTACAGATTGGCCATTGTAAGAGCCCTTAATACCAAATAAGTTATTATTAGGTTCTTGGGCTAAACCTGATTGGCCCCAAGCTGATTCAACTGTTGCTTGAGCAAGCATAACTGAAGTATAAGTACCATACTTAGATGATGCAGTAGTAGCAGCTGGAATAGCTTTATTTAAAAATTCTTGTTGATAGGTTGCAGCTTGAACAGTACCTTCACCAGTTTTTAAAGGATTATCTGGTTTAAGGTTGTTGGTAACTGATATACCGGCAGTGGTTATAAGTGCCGCGGTAGCAATACCAGTGAATGTTCTTTTTTTCATCACTTAAACTCCCTCCAATTTACATACACCCTTTATTGTAGTTTGGCAAGTTGTCAGATACAACCGAACAAACATTCTGAAATGAAAAAGTAACATAAATTACACACTTTCATCTCAAAATAAAAAGAGTAATGCCGAAACATTACCCCTTTAAGAGTTTATTCAATAACTTAATCAAGTTTTTTATTTCAAAAAATATCGTCCTAATTCTTTTCACTATCATCAAACACAGAAGTAACTGTACGTTCAACATATTGAGCAGATAAAGGAGCCTGATATTGATCAACTTCTTCCTTTACAAATAAGTTAGCTTCACACATTTCATTCATCGCAGCCTTAATTTCATCTTCAGTCAAGTTTTCTGCTGCATCAGGTAAAGATAGATTTACTTTCTTATTTTTAGCATTTTTAAATGTAAGTCTTAATGTTTTAGTAGTAGTCATTTTTTAATTCTCCTTAAATTTTCTCTTTATGTTTTTTAGGCTTGGATATCTGAATATGAAATTAGTCTAGCAGCTTTAATACCATCGTCTTTTTGCAACTTAGATAAGGCATTTCCCACCTTCATTACTTCTTCAGCACTAGCTTGCTTCTTAACATTTTTTAAAATTCTACTTTTCTTACCATTGCTATATTTTTCACCCGCAAAAGTAAATTGAACTGATTGATCTTTTAAAATAAATTCCATTTTTGTACTCCTAAATAATCTAATTAATTTTTTGTAAGTCAGCACCGGTGAATTGCCTTACACTATTACTAACGATTTATCTCAAAAAATTGTGCCACTTTTTCAACAAATTTTTTATAAGTGAATTTGGTATAATTTAAGTAAGATAAATTCATTTTTATAGGAGGAAAAAATGATGAAACGATCAAGACTCGGAGTTGCCATTACGGCATTCTTCATTACCTTTTTAGCAGTTGGATGTTCAAACCCATCATCAAATAATTCATCTAATAGTGGTTCAGATAAGTACACAACTTACATGAATCAAGGAAAAGATGCTGCTTCTAGTCAAAAATATGAGACAGCTGAAAACAAATTTGAAGATGCACACGATGTAAAAGCTACTTCTGAATCGAAAGCTTACGCAGATCAAGCTGGCAATATGAAGGATGCTCAGGAAGAAATTAGAGAATATGAATTTAAAGATGCCTTAGATGAATTAGATAAAGCGGCTAACAAGACCAATGGCTACTCAGTAATGACTAAGCAGGCTTCTAAACTCTACAAGACAATCGACAAGGTTCAAGATCATATCACTAATGATATTAATCCTTTGTACAAGAAGGCTAAACTAAGCTACAGAGACGGTAACTACCAAGCAGCAGTTGACTCTTGCGATCAAATTTTAGACTTACCTTACATTAATAGTAAGTATTATAAGAAGGTAAAGAAGAACGTTAAACATTTACGTAAAGTTGCTAATGCAAAATTAAACGGCAAAAATGTTAGCGATGACATTGACACTGAAAACCTAGATGCTAATGATGACGATGAAGCTACTACTTCAAACAAGCAAAGTTCTAACTCAAAATCTAGCTCATCAAACAGTAGTAATACTAACAACACTAATTCTAGCTCTAACAAGAGTTCAAGGAATTCAAATAGCTCAAACTCTCAAGACAACAATGCTGCAAGTCAAAAATCTAGTGCAACAAGCTCAAGCAGCAACACTGCAGCTAATAACAACAATTCAAATACTAATTCTTCATCAACTTCAAGTAATGATAGTATGATGATTAATGGTCAAACAGTTACTGGGAGAGTAATTTCTCAAACTCGTAATCAACTAAGTTCAATTGGCGTTGATACTAGTTCATGGTCTGATCAAAAAGTAGTTAACTTCATGAGATCAGCTGCTAATAACGGCCATACTACAATTGATTCTTACACCAAACAAGATGTAGAAAACTTTAAATAAACCCTATAAAATTTGCTTTTGATTGTAATTCAATGTAAGATTATATTGAATTTTTGTACAGCTAGACAGTAAAGGAGCTCTTAACTTTGACTGAAGACAAGAAGAACACCGAAGAAACTCAAGAAAAAGAAGAATTTGAAGTAGTTATGCCAGAGGCAAATCGTGTAGAAATGCCAGCTACTGAATTTAAAGAACAACCAGATTACTTAAAGACATTTGCTAACTTCTATATTTCAAAATTTGACGAAAGCGATCTTGAAATTATGGATGTTTATGATGGTAATCATGATGTTATCGAAATTAATACATACTTAACTAACAATATGGCTTTCAGCCGTCGCAACTTGGTTAAGCATGTTTTAAATATTCATGGAGACCGTTTCTTGGATATGCTTAACAACATCCAAAAGCAAACTGGTGTAGATCCACAAAATATGAAAACTTACGAAGATTGGGAAAAATGGTACACTGATCGTCGTAACGAAATTAAGCAAACTCTTTCATAAAAAAATCACAAATTATTAGTTGCATATTGAATCCTAAAGGAACAAAATAGTGCTAATAAAAAAGAATGTATTGTTTTAATACATTCTTTTTTATTTATCTAAAATGTCATTATGTTTTATTTTATTAGGAAATTTTAATATGAATAATGGTGTACGAAAAAAGGTCACTCTAGCTGGCCTTTTAGTTTCAATTGGAATCGTCTATGGCGATATTGGTACAAGTCCTCTCTATGTTATGAAGGCAATTGTGAATGAAAATGGAGGAATTGCTAGTGTTAACAGAGAATATATAGTCGGCTCTATCTCTCTTATTCTTTGGACAATAACTCTTTTAACAACAGTTAAGTATGTTCTAATTGCTCTTAAAGCAACTAACCATGGTGAGGGTGGTATTTTTTCACTTTATGCTTTAGTTAGAAAAAAGGCCAAATGGTTAGTTCTGCCTGCTTTAATTGGTGGAGCTGCCTTGCTTGCAGACGGCACACTGACACCTGCAGTTACTGTCACGACAGCAATTGAAGGTCTTAAAAACATGAGATTTGGCAATGATATTCCCGTTCCTAATCAAAACAGTGTTCTTATTATTACCATCATCATTCTTTTATTTTTATTTTCCATCCAAAGAATGGGAACTAGTATAATTGGAAAAACTTTTGGGCCAATTATGCTTATCTGGTTTACTTTTTTAGGTTTAACTGGTGCTATGAACCTAAGTCATGACTTGTCGCTCCTTGAGGCTCTCAACCCTGTGTTAGCAGTCAAAATTTTGTTTAGCCCAGCAAATAAGGTTGGTGTCTTAATCCTAGGAGCTGTCTTTTTAGCAACTACAGGGGCAGAAGCACTTTATTCAGACGTAGGCCACGTAGGAAAAGGCAATATCATGGCTTCTTGGCCTTACGTCTTTATTTGTCTAGCCTTGAACTATCTTGGTCAAGGAGTATGGATTTTAGAAAATCCTAACTACCATGCTGGTAATACTGACTTTAATCCCTTCTTTGAAGCTCTTCCAAGCCAGTGGAAATTTTTCGCCATCATTTTAGCCACCTTAGCAGCCATTATCGCTTCTCAGGCTTTAATTACTGGATCTTTTACATTAGTTTCAGAAGCAAGTGGCTTAAAATTTTTACCAAGGATGAAGATTATTTATCCCTCAACTGAACAAGGCCAGATCTTCATCCCTTCTATTAATAAAATGCTTTGCGCTGCTACAATCGGAATTGTCTTTTTATTTAAGACATCAGAACACATGGAGGCAGCTTACGGGTTAGCAATTACTGTTACCATGCTAATGACGACAATATTACTTTTTGAGTACCTATCTCTAAAAAAAGTTAACATCTTGTTACGCTTAGTTTTTCTGTTTTTGTTCGGTGCAATTGAAAGTATGTTTTTAATTTCCAGTTTAGCTAAGTTTTTACATGGCGGTTATGTAACAGTAATCATTGCTGCCTTTATCGGTGCAATTATGTATATTTGGTATTTTGGTAACAAAGTTCGTGATAGACGCGAAGCTAAAAATGCTTACGTGCGTTTAGACGAATACACTTCCATGCTAAGTAATTTAAGTCATGATGATAGTGTGCCTTTATACGCGACAAATTTAGTTTATATGGCTAAGGTTAAGTACAATAAGTTTATCAAGCGCGATATACTCTACTCAATTTTAGACAAACGTCCAAAACGGGCCCATGCATATTGGTTTGTCACTGTTAATGTAACTAACGAACCCTTTACCGCCGAATATGCAATTAATACTTACGGCACAAAAAACGTGATTAACGTTCAACTATATTTAGGTTTTAAACAACAGCAAAAAGTTAATGTTTATCTACGACAAATAGTTCACGAGCTAATTAAAGATGGTACAATCGAATCTCAGCCACAAGAATACACCACGACTCCCGGTCGTGACGTTGGAGATTTTAAATTTGTAATTGTAAATGATGTGATTAGTCCACAAACTCAATTAAATACTTATGAAAAGTGGTTAGTTGAAAGTCGTGTCTGGCTTCAAAATTTATCTTCTAATCCTGCTGTTTGGTTTGGATTAGAATATGCTGATACAGTAGTTGAACGAGTTCCATTAATCCTAGGCTCACAAAATATTAAATCAATTCAAAGAACTAAATTGAAATAAATATTTTTAATTAATCGCCTGCAGATACTTGCAACTCTTGCGCAAATAGATGAAAATAGATATGTTTAAAAAAAGAATGTCTTTTCGGCATTCTTTTTTACGTTATTTGAATATTTAGCTGTTTGGCTATTTATTGGGAGAATATAATAATGAATGAAAAAACACGGAAAAATATATCAGCCGCAGGCTTACTGATTGCTATTGGTATTGTCTACGGAGATATCGGAACAAGTCCGCTATATGTTATGAAATCAATTGTTGCCGGAAACGGCGGAATTGCGAACGTAAATCGCGACTTTATTGTAGGTTCTATTTCCTTAGTACTTTGGACAGTTACTCTGTTAACAACTTTGCAAACTGTCTTTATTGCCTTAAAAGCTACTAACCATGGTGAAGGTGGTATTTTTGCCCTCTATACTTTGGTCCGGAAACGAGCTAAGTGGCTTGTCCTTCCTGCTTTGATTGGTGGTGCAGCAATTTTAGCTGATGGTACTTTAACTCCCGCAGTTACTGTTACAACTGCTATTGAAGGATTAAAAGGAATTGAATTTGGTCATGGTAACGTTCCAGTTTCTACTCAAGGAACTGTTATTGCGATTACAGTAGTAATTCTTTTACTTTTGTTCTCAATTCAAAGAATGGGGACAAGTATTATCGGTAAGGCTTTTGGTCCAATCATGTTTATCTGGTTCACCTTCTTAGGTGTAATTGGATTAATGAATATGATGGGGGATCTTTCAATTTTACAAGCTCTTAATCCATACTACGCAATTAAACTTTTATTCAGTCCTTACAACAAAGCTGGAATCTTTATTTTAGGTTCTATCTTCCTTGCTACTACTGGTGCTGAAGCTTTGTATTCAGACGTTGGTCACGTTGGTAAAGGAAACATTATTGGTTCCTGGCCATATGTCTTTGTTTGTTTGTCACTTAACTACTTCGGTCAAGGTGTTTGGATTTTAAACAATCCTAACTACAATGCGGGAAATGGTGACTTCAACCCATTCTTCGAAATTATTCCACAAAACATTCGTTTAGCTGCGATTGTTTTAGCAACTATTGCAGCTGTTATTGCTTCACAAGCTTTGATTACTGGTTCATTTACTTTAGTAGCTGAAGCCAGTGGTTTGAAATTTTTACCAAGAATGAATATTATGTATCCTTCCACTAAAAAGGGACAGATTTATATTCCTTCAGTTAACAAAATGATTTGTGCAGCAACTATTGCAATCGTTCTTTTCTTCCAAACCTCAGCGCACATGGAAGCAGCTTATGGTTTGTCAATTGCCATTTCAATGTTAATGACAACAATTCTGCTTTATGAATGGTTGGCAATGAAGGGTGTTCATACCATTTGGAATTGGCTCTTCTTAATTTTCTTTGGCTTTTTAGACGTAATGTTTATGTTAGCCAGCTTGAGTAAATTCATGCACGGTGGTTACGTTTCACTAGTTATTGCCGGATTCATCGGTATCATTATGTACGTTTGGTACTATGGTAATAAAATTAGAGACAAGCGTGAATCACGTAACGCTTATGTCCGTCTTGATGAATACGTTGATATGTTGACGAACTTAAGTCACGACGAAGATTATCCTACTTTTGCAACTAACTTAGTCTATATGGCAAAAGTTAAGTACAATAAGTTTATTAAGCGAGAAATTCTCTACTCTATCTTAGATAAACGTCCTAAGCGAGCACGAGCATATTGGTTTGTAACAGTTAACGTAACTAATGAACCATTCACTGCTGAATATGCTGTTAACACTTATGGTACAAAGAATGTTATTAACGTTCAGCTCTTCCTTGGTTTTAAGCAGCAAACTAGTGTGAATGTTTACTTGCGTCAAATTGTTCATGACCTGATTGCAGATGGAACCATTGAATCTCAACCACAAGAATACACTACTACTCCTGGTAGAGATGTCGGTGATTTCTCATTCGTTATCGTTAACGATGTAATTAGTCCACAAACACAACTTAGAAGTTATGAAAAATTCTTAGTTGAAGCACGTGTATGGCTTCAAAATCTTTCCTCAAACCCTGCTTCATGGTTTGGCTTAGATTATGCAGATACAGTCATTGAACGTGTTCCATTGATTCTAGGAAATCAAAGAAGACAACATATTACTCGCATCCCTCCTAAGAAATTTGAAGATATCAAAAAGAAGCTTCAAGCCGAAGGAGAACTTAAAGAGTAGGGCAAGTTAATGGCTAACAAAAAGGCATCCCAAAAGGGATGCCTTTTTAGTGTTCAAATATAAAAATTTTTAAGAGGATTTCTAACTATGTTTAACTAATTTAATTCCTTAATAATACCTTCCAAGGTCTTCTTAGCTTCTTCTTGAATTGGTTGAGTAGGGTGTTCTTCATCATACTTATTCAACCAGTCTAACCGATCTTGCATTCTCTTACCCAAAGTCTTTTGATATTCAGGGTCATCTAAGTGAACTTCGTAGCCTTCAATTGGCAAGTATGATACACCCTTGAAGTTACCAAATTGCTTCCAGTCACTGTCTTTGATAGTACCATTAGCAAGATCTTCAACTAACTTCTTAGTTACTTCCTTTGGAATATCCTTACCCATGAATGCATCAGTATTCAGAATGTAACAAGAAGCTCCACGCTTAGTAAATAATTCCTTAAAGTCTGAGTAGTCACCAGATACTGGGTAAGCACGGAATGGGTCCGCAAATGGTTCAATTACCAAAGTATTCATGTCAAAGCCCTTTGGTAAGTTTTCAGCACTAGTTCTCTTAGTTGCTAAAGTAAGTCCCATGGTAGTTGCTAGAACTGGATCATCAACCTTTAAGATTGGTGGCAAAGAACCATCCTTCATAATCCAGAATAAGGCAGTGATTGGTGCATTTTCATAGTCAACTCTATGTGGTGAAGTATAACGTGTCTTAATAACACGACCATTATTGTTCCGAAGATCTTCAGTTACAATAACTTTCTTACCATCTTCATCTTGAGTAACTGCACAGTTCATAATTGTAGTGTAGTACTTAGTCTCATGGTGGCCTGCTGGATAGTCATGCGTCTTATCAAAGTATGAAGGCTCTAATGCTACTGAAGATCCATCTTCACGAGAAATAATAAATGCATCATCGTGCAAAACAGTAATATCATATTTACCATCATACATTTCATGAGTCAAAGTAGATTTGCCTGAACCAGATAAGCCGTAGAAAGCAAATACTTTATCATCCTTATCCTTAAAGTGGAATGACTTTTCACCACCGTGACAAGCAGTATAACCGTTTCTGTGAGCCATAGCCCAAGCAAGAGTTAAAGTACCCTTCTTTAATTCACCGAAGTAGCGTAAGCCAAAGACTGCAGCACAGTTATGTGGAGCATCAAAGACACCAAAACCCTTTGGATAGTCTTCATCTTGTGTATTTGGATCAAAGTAGAAGTAAATATCTCCTTCATCATATAACTTCGATTTCTTATAGATCTTTTCTGCTTCTTCATCAAAGAAGTGGAAATTCAAGATATACGAAAGTAAGTTAAAGGCTTGGTCTTCTGGCATCATAATATGTGCTTTAACAGTAAAGCTTGGATCTAATCCTACTAAAACTGTTGCTTTTAAGAATTTTTGATCATGGCCCTTATAAATATCTTCACGTAAATTACCAGCTAATGCTTCAGGATCCTCTTTTGGATCATCTACAAAGTGACGTGCACTTGCTGTTCTACCCAAGATTTTACCGTGATTATAAACTAATTGCTTTGCACCCTGTGGTAAACCGAGTTCTTTAGTATGTAAAATTGGTAGGTCAGTTTCGATAACACCAGATTGTTTCTTAGCTAAATTATAAGCTTCAGCAACACTAGTTACTTCGTGTACATTGTTACCATAAAAGGCAGATTCAATAGTAGAACGAACCCGACTAAATTTTTTGTTAGCTTTTCTTAACTCATCATGAGAATAACGTTCTTGTGTACTCAACTTAAGTTTCCTCCTCTGAAACCATAGAAAGCGGTTTCAATTATTACAGTTAAATAATAACATAACAAGTTAACTATAGCCATGTATTAATTGAAAAATAAATTGATATTAATCGTAAATAACCCATACAAACAAAAAGCAATTCCCTAATACATTTAACTTATTAAGGAACTGCTTTTATATATGATTTCGATATCTTTTAATTGTTTTTATTATTTATAAATTTTTTCCATAGTAAAAATACAATAACTAAAAGCCAAGAAATTAATGAAATTGCACTAATTACATAGAACCAGCTTGGCACGGCAAAGTGTAAAATAGCGCGATTTAATCCAGCTTTTTGATTAACAATTGGATTCCCAATTATATTTTTAGCACCGGAGAATTTCTTACTATTCACTGTTAGTTCACTTTGCGTGTAAAGCACAACAGGTAAAACTATCTTATTAGCTTTATTAGCTTTCCAAGATAATACTAAATCACCATTTTTAGTAACTCTGTGATCAAATTTTTGGTATCGCTCAACAACATTAACTTTATATAGATAAGCTGCATTTTGATCAATCGACTTGTCTTTGGTTGGTAAGTAGTCCGGTAAATAATGCCACTTCAACATTTCTAGCATTTTGTCACTGGTTGACCGTTTAGCAACAACTTGAACTTGTGCATCTTTTCGACAAGCAACTGTGAAAATGTGGTTGGTAATTATATTTGGCACAGCTGCTTCTAAAAGTAAAATTGTTACCAAGCTAATACCAACTGCTTTTGGCTTGACTCCCTCTTTTAGCAAGTAGTTAACCGTTAAAGCCATCCCTAGTAAAATCAATGGATATGCAACAACAGTTAATCTAAATGGAAATTGAAAGTAGGATTTTAAGCTTGGGAAAGCTCTTTGAACTAATCCCCATGGAAAAACAAAAGAAGATAAGCCCAGTAAGACAGTACCCAAAATGGTTACAAAAGTATTTAGCCTGTCTCGTTTATAGTGCATGACAACATAGATAAATTGCGCAATAATTAATAAAACAAAAATTGGCAAAATATAAGCAAATGCTGTTCCATATTCGTTGTGCCAAAGCATATGTGGTCGCAATCCGCCACGAGACAAATCAAATTCAGTAGTCGCAGAAAGGTGATTCGTCGGCATTAAAACTAAAAATGCACCAATCACATTTGCTGATAAGACAATGGTTCCTAAAACCGCTTTAATAAAAGGAATCCAAACTTTTCTAGAATTATTATTAATAATTAAAGAGTAAATAAAGAATGGAATCAATAATAATACAGCCATTAAGGTACTTAAAACATGAACCTGAATCAGCAGGCTCATTACCACCATTAACTGAATCCAGTTAATTGGTCGTTTTTTATCGCAAATCATGCGAACACCGCATAAAACAACTAATGGCATTAAAGCCTGTCCCCACCCATTAAAAGAACTACGATTGATAAAGGCTGGAATCATCCCAATGTTAATATAGATAATTCCCATTACAGTAGCTAAAAGCTTATTAATACCTACCTGCTTTAGGAGGTAATACATACTCCCAGCACCCAATAAAGAAATTAGATAGGCTAAGATAACTTGATAGTTAAACCAATTACCAGCAATAAGAACTAAAATCCCGTTAAAATAGGCGAAAAGCGGCCCATAAATGGCATTAATAATTCTTCCGCTCTGCTGAAAAGTAAAATTAGTTTGGAAAATGCTAAAGATTCCACTTTTAAGCTGCATCCCTGCATCATAAAAGCGACTATAGTGAAATAAGGTATCAGCAGTGTCATCACTAGCTAAAATAGTATGTGAGATTAGCTGCGGTGAAATGACTATGGTTGTAGCCAAGATGATTAATAAATATGGCCAGATGAATTGGCAAAATTTATTAGTTTTTATTTTTTCTAACATGTTTAACCTTTTCTAATTAAGAATATTGTCTTAAGTGATAAGAATACCAATTCATAATATTATTAATAATTTCTTTTTGCAAACAATGAAAAAAGAACCAAACAGCTTTCGCCATTTGATTCTAAAATTAGTTTTTATTTTTTACCAAATCACAACACGTTTTTCTGGGTCTAACCACATACCATCTTCTGGCTTAACATCAAATGCCTTGTAGAATTCTTCTTGGCATTGTGATTGAACGTTAGCTCTTTCAGGACCAGGAGCATGAACATCAACTGAAACTTGTGTCTTAATTGATTCAGGAAGTTGCTTGTTTGCCCAAACACGAGCAAAGTTTTCAAATACTTCCTTCATGTTTCCATTTTCACCCTTATTAGCTTCAACAGCAGCAGTCAAACCACCTTGGTCAGCAATATTTTCAGAAACAATTTGTTTACCGTTCAAGGTAACTGGACCATATTCAATGCCGTTAAATAAATCAATTTCGGCTTGAGTACGTTTCTTAAATTCCTCAAAGTCTTCGTCTGTCCACCAATTCTTCAAGTTACCAAATTCATCAAATTTAGCACCGTTGTTATCAAAGGCGTGAGAAATTTCGTGTGCAATAACAACACCAATACCACCGTAGTTTAAGCTACGAGATTGTTTCAAGTCATAGAATGGCTTTTGCAAAATTGCAGCTGGGAAGGTAATATCATTTCTCTGTGGATCGTAACATGCATTTACTAAGTTACCAGGCATGAGCCATACAGTTCGATCAACCGGTTGAGTTAATTTCTCAAGGTTGTACTTAACTGATTCTACAGCAGCTGCGCTTTCATTAGAGTAAAGGCTACCACCTTCTGCTTCAGGGACAACTTGAAGACGATCATAGATTTCTTCAATCTTTTCTGGATAACCAATCTTCAAAATCAAAGCACGTAATTTAACAATTGCTTTTTTCTTGGTGTCTTCAGATAGCCAATTATTTTCAGAGATACGTTTTTCATAAACGTCAATCATCTTATGAATCATATCTTCTACGTCAGCCTTAGCTTCAGCGCCAAAGTAAGTTTGACCGTAGTACACACCAACTACTTCGCTAAACATACCATTAGCTAAACGATAAGCTTGTTTAGTACCAGATGATAGTTCAGGTTGTCCTGACAAAGCTTGACTAAATGGAAAAGCAGCTTCACGGAAATCTTGAGAAAGATATGCAGCTACACCATTAATAAACTTAACAACCATCCAACCTTTAATTTCATCAAAGTTATCTTCGTTAATTAATTCTTCAACATGATCTAAGAATCTTGGTTCAGTGACAATAATCTTCTCAGGCTTTTGAGCAAATAAATTACTTAAGAAGTTGTCAATCTTAAAGCTATCAAACTTATCTTCAAATTCAGCTAAAGACATTGGGTTATACATTGCTGGATAATCTGCCCATTCTTCAGTTGACTTAAGAACTTTAGAAAGCTTCTTATCAAACTTCAATGCCCCTTCTACATACTTCTTAGCATCTTCTTCGCTTAAGCCAGCCATTTTAAGTAATTCTTCAGATTGATCTTGTAATACCTTCAATAAGTCAGCTGCTGCAGGATTGTCATAAGTAGTAGTATCAGGCAAGAATAAACCAGGTCCGCCAAAGTATACAACATGAACTTTAGTATCCTTCATGTCCGCATCAACTGACACACTAATTGGTAAGTCAAAAGCATTCTTATAGAAATCGGCTGCTCTTAAGTTAAGATCAGTTAAATTACGTAAACTAGTGATTTCTTCAAGGTCAGCTTTAATTGGCTTTGCCCCATCTTCATTTCTCTTGTCAAAGTTATTAGCAATTTTGTAAAGTTCAACTGCTTTTTCAAAATTAGGAACATTTGGCAAATTCTTTTTACTATCTGCAAAATCAGCAAAATCTTGCATTAAGCTCTTTTCAATGTTCAAATCAATGCCATCAAAAGAACTAATTCTTGAACGGTCTGAAGGAATTTTTGCTTTTTCAATCCATTCAGAGTTCACTGCTAGGTAAAGATTATCTTGTGGTCTTGCGTTAAGATCGGGCTTAGTAATATCACCCACACCGCCACGTACATTGAGTAATGCCATTAATAAAATTCCTCCTTGTAATTCATGAGTAATTATATAAATGATATCATTATTAAAATTATTAGTCTATGATTAAACATAATCATTTCATTATTTAACGATAGTCTTTTTACATCGACTCTTAGATAATATAAGTAGATCTACATTTAAGAAGGAGAAAAAATAATGAAAACCACATTTCCACATTCATTTTCTATATATAAATTAATTGTGATTTTATTTGTTATCTTTTCTAATTTTACATTCATTAATATTGCTCATGCCGAAGAAACAGATTCTAATTCTGAACCACAATCTTCTCAAACACATGAACGTAGTGTGCAGAAATTGTACGTTAAAATATACGATCAGGATACAAATGAATATTTAGGGCGTTATCTCCTAGCAACTCAAGTCGGCTACACAGATAGTCCACATCGTATGTTTGATGATGGTGGAATTAATCCTATTAATATTAAAGGATATGCCTTTGTGGGTAATCCTTCAGCTATGGTTCCAGTCGACTGGAAAAATAAAAGCGGTGTAACAGAAATCAAATGGCTTATGGTTAAAACTAGCTCTGATACCTATAAAAAAATGCAAAAAGGGTTAGAGGACGCCAAAAATAATGAGGATAGTAATGAAGCACAAAAACCTAAGCTTAATGAAGATGGTCTACAGATCGATGATGATGGCAACGTAAATCTCCATGATATTTACCATGCATATATGTCTTTTTTAGGACATCCACTTCCTACTGATTCAGCTGGCTACCAACCAACCGCTCGGGCTCTCTATTTATTTCAAAAATATCTAGGCTATGATCCTAATAAAACTAAAGAGGAAAATTATAGATATTCAACTCGAAATCAATCATCTTCAAATCTAAGTTCATCATCCTCTAAAGCTTCTTCATCTACTACTTCTTCTAAAAAAGCAACACAAAGTAAGAAACATGTAAATAAAAAAATTAAGAAAAAAACTAAAATTAATTTCAATTCAAAACTAATTTTAGTCGGCATGAGTTTATGTCTAGTAGGAGTACTAATTATTTTAATAATTAAACGTCTTAAACTTAAATAAGAATGATATAAGATCATTATTCCACAAATAGAATCTTTATTTTTACTGATGGTATCCCAGATCTAACACCCAGTTGCTCCGACTAAATCATATTGAGTCAGCTTTTTCATCCCTTCTATCACTTAACTTCACTTACATGAATTTCATTTAAATATTTTTCTGATTCAAAATCTGTTAGTCCCGTTCGACTCGCAGTATCACTACCGGCGGCTATTGCACATTTCAATGCCTCTGTTGTGTCGCATCCCAATTCTTTTTTCCCAATAAATGTACCGAGCATGGTATCACCAGCTCCAGCTGTATTGAGTACTGAAATTTTAGGAGCATTACCAAAGTAAGCATGATTTTTATCAATTAGAGCCGCACCAGACTCTCCTAGAGAGACTAAAACATTTTTACAACCAGCATTAATCAACTTACGAGCTAGTTTAATAATTTTTTCTTGATCCAATTTTTCATTTAGATCAAAAAAACTAGCTAATTCTTGATCATTTGGTTTTAGTAAATAAGGATGATATGACAAAGTATCTAAAACAACCTTAGAACTAGAGTCAATTACTAGCTTTACATTTTTATCAGCCGTAATCTCTGCAATTTTAACTAAATAATCTTGTTTAATTCCTTTAGAAAAGCTTCCAGAAATAATTAAAATGTCGCGTTCTTTTAGTGTTGTCTTTAAATACTTTAAAAACTCATCTTGAACTTTTTCACTTACTTCTGGACCAGGATTTACTTCTTTGTATTCTCTGTTTTGATCTAATACCCGAGTAAAAACATTAATTCTAGTCGGTTCGTTAACTTTAAGAAAGTTACTACTTATACCTTTTTCTTTTAAGCCTGCTGTAATGTAATCAAGTGTAAAGCCACCTCCAATTCCGGTCGCCATATTTTCTATACCCATTTTTTTCAAAATAAATGATACATTTACACCCTTACCATTAGGTTGAAGCTCAAATTTCTCAGTTCTATTAACAATATTTGGTTCTAATTTTTTAGTAATAATTACCAAATCAATTGCCGGATTAAGTGTTATTGTATAAATCATGAGCTTTTCTCCTTTTCTTACCGCTTACATTATTAGTATACTTAGATAAGAAGGTAAGGTTTTTCTAAATTGAAAGCGTTTTAATTAATAAGTGGTAAAGTTTTACAGAAAGGGTACATACATGCAAAATAATGATCTTAGTAATGCAGAACTCCATTTGTGGGAAACAGTTCAAAAAAATCCCCAAAAAATTGCAAAAATGTCGATTGTTAAATTAAGTCAATTTGCTCATGTTTCAACTGCTACAATCGTCAGGACTATGCAGAAAATGGGTTATAGCGGCTATACATCTTACCGAGAGTCACTAAAACTGCAGGATCGCTCCAATAGTAATTTTGATGTCTTAAATGATGCAGACGATAAAATTAAGAGTGTGATTACAAAAAATGAAATTGAAATGAACAATACTCTCCATAATCTTAGCTACAGTAACATTGAAGACAGCATTTCAATGACTAAACAAGCAAACGTTGTCTATATTTTTGCACGTGGTCTATCAGAATCAATTGGACAAGAAATTATGGTTAAATTGCAATTAACAGGAAAATATGTTGAATTTCATTCTGATCCAAATATTATTAAGACCGCCTCTAAAAGAATTAAAGATGATGCATTGGTTATTTTTATTAGCTTAAATGGTAATACTCCGGAATTAGTTGAAGCTGCAAAAAATTTATCACGTCATGATGTTCCTACTATTGCCTTTACTACTAATCCTAATGGACAGCTTGCTTCGCTTTCGACATTGACTTTTATGGGCTACATGTCAAAAACCAACTATTTTCCTGATTATGAAGTACGCTCTCGATTACCCTTACAAATCATGACCCGTATTTTTTCGGATGCATATTCAGTTAGAACCGGCTTTGCTAGACAATAAAAAAGAGTTGATAATCTTCGTTTTTCAACGTTGATCTTATCAACTCTTTTTTATATCAGTATATGATTTTATAAATTAATCATTCTTTTTCTTACGGTTAATACCAAGATAGCTAACTAAGCTAGCCCCTGCAACTGCTAAGCCAGAAAGAGCTGCAATTAGCTCATTCTTTGCACCAGTTTGTGGCAATTTATTAGTAGTTACATCACCAGTTACAGCAACTATATGGGCTTTATCAGTGTTAACCCAACGATTTGCACTAACTTTGTAGTAAGTAGTACCGTTAACTGTCTTTTCTCCAAAGGGCTTAACTGGAGTATTTGAACCGGTTAAGACAACTGATACCGCTGAACTATCACTATTTTCAACAATCTTAACAGTAGATGATTTTTCTTCAGACTTATTGTTAGTCTTAAGATCTACCTTAGCATTTTCTTTTACAGTATCAGTATCCTTTACATCTGACTGAGTAGCAGTTGTAGTAGTTTCAGATGAATTAGTTGTTGAGGCTTCACTATGTGAATCCGGCTTATCCGTTGGCTTTACAGTGTTACCTTCATCAGTTTTATCTGAAGGTTTTACAACATGACTAGTGTCAGGCTTGTTGGTTGGGGTTACAGGATTTTCAGCATTAGAATTTTCTTTATGACTGTTTTCAGTTTCTTTCTTATTAAATGCATCTAACCTTGCCTTAGCAGCTTCAAGCTTACTTTGTTCAGCACCTAATTCTGCTTCCGCCTTCTTAAGTTCTTCTGATGCGTTTGTAACTTGTGCATCAGCTTTCGCTTTAGATTCCTTCAAAGTATCTAAGATTAATTGTTGAGCTTTAACGGCCTTATTAGCAACAGTTACGTCATCGTTTGCCTTATTCAAAGCTGTTTGAGCAGCAGAAAGATTTGATTGTGAATTTTCTAAATTGTTCAAAGTTTGATTCAATGAATCCAAAGCAGCTTGGGCACTCTTTAAATTATTATCTTTAACTTGAACATTATTTTGTGCTGCATCTACCTTGGCTTGACTTGCTTTAACAGTAGCAGTAGCTTCAGATAGAATATTTTGTGCTTGAGCTACAGCTTCTGCTGCTTTAGCTTGGGCAGCTTTAGCATCATCCAAAGCCTTTGCTTTTGTACCAACTTTAGCTTGAACATCTGCTAAGTTTTGATTTGCTCGATCTAATTGTTTTTGTTCAAATTCCAGATTTTCTTGGCCCTTAGCAAGAGCAGCTTGCGTATCAGAAATTGCCTTATTGATCTTAGCAGAACCATTGTTTAATTCTGC
The DNA here is from genome assembly GCF_948948975.1 of uncultured Lactobacillus sp. Lineage (GTDB taxonomy): Bacteria > Bacillota > Bacilli > Lactobacillales > Lactobacillaceae > Lactobacillus. Next base: position 89,873 of record NZ_CARBVX010000003.1, read on the forward strand.
TAGGTTAGCTTGTAAACTCTGAACGTTATTTTGTGCTGATTTAACTGCATTTTGTGCTGCAACTAGGTTTTGATTTGCAGTTGCTACGTTAGCTTTAAGATTTTTAATATTATTATCTTGGGTAACATTTTGAACATATGAATGAACTAAGTTTTGGTAATCAGAAAAGGCCATCCCATTAGCATTTTCATCAAACTCTATTTCATCCATACTAGTAGCTCCAGACATAAATGGTGCAAGCGGATAATTATTTGTAGCCAATCCAACAAAATTAGCGTTTGGTTTAATCATAGAGGTATAGTGACCAATAGTTCCTAAATCAGGAATTTCATCCCAGTAATTTAGGTTTCTATAATATTCTTGTTCAGTTAATGGATTCTTTTCAAAACTATATTGAGCTGCTTCAGGGTGTTGCTTAATGTATTTATCAATAATCCCCTTTTCACTCATCCACATGTCTACAGGATCGTAATAGTCTGTACCAAATGCAATATCTTCTTCAGTTTCATAAAACGGACCATATTTTCCTTGAAGTAAAGCTGGGTGGTTAAGTTCACGAGTATATCCTTCAAAGTCAGAGCTAAGCATTGCAATTGCAACAGCAGTCAATGAAATTGATGGGTGACTCAAACCATACTTATCACGATAAGTCATCCATTCTTGATAGTATTCCAGAGCCTTTTCTACGTTAGCTAAAGATGTTGAGTCGTTTTCCTGGCCTAATTTAACAGCTTTCTTAGCCCATTCTACAGTAATATCCTGGTAAGCATTTGGTTGACCAGTGATGATGTTATATGCCGTTTGAGCATCTTCTCTTAAACTTTCAGAATTATCTTTATTATCAGCAATTGCCTTAAAGAAACCAGCTGCTCCGCTTGCTTGATCTTGAGCAACTTGATCTTGTAAGTCTTTCAAAGCTTGTTGTGCATCAGCCAGCGCCTTTTGTTTAGCATTAACATTGTTTTGAGCATCTACTACAGCCTTGTTTGCCACTGCAAGATTATTATTAACAGTTGCTATCTTTTGATTATTTTCAGCTAAAGCAGCTTGATTCTTAGACAAAACTGATTCGTTATCCGCATTTGTCTTCTTAATATCATTTAATGCGTTTTGAACTTTTTGAACATTTTGTTTTGCTTCATCTAGTCCACTATTCTTAACGGCAGCTTCAGCGTTAGCAACATTATTATCAGCGGTTTTCTTTGCAGCTTCTTTACTGTTAACTAAATTTTGGGCATCAGCTTGTTTTTGTTTAGCAGTCGCTAATTGACTTTGTGCTGTATTTAAATCTGCATTTGCATCACTGACATTTTGCTTAGCAGCTTTAATTGCATCTTGCTGTGCAGCAATATTCTTTTGGGTCTTTTGAATATTTTCTGAAGTTGCTTGCTTTGCTACTTCGCTTGCACTAGTTAACTTATCTTGCGCTTGTTTTGCAGCAGCTTGTTTATCAGAAAGATTCTTTTGGCTATCATTTACCTTAGCTTGTTGAGCATCACAGGCATCATTTGGTGCTTTTGCCTGAGCTTGTGCATCAGCTAGTTCGTTCTTCTTACTATCTACACTTGCTTGGGCATTATTAACTGAATTTTGTGCTTGATTAACAGCATCTTGTAATTTTTCTTTATCTGATTTTGCTACAACGACAGTGTTATTTTTATCACTTGTAGCAGCTTGAACTTTCCTATTATTAGTACTTGCTAAAAGAGTAGCTGTTAATGCTGCAACAGCCAAACTTGTATATTTCAATTCTTTCATTGTTTTCCTCCAAATTAACAATTCCTTTTTTATTTTATTGCGTTAAGTATGTTTTTTCAAGGTTGGACCTAGGTTCATCTATACAAAAAACAAGGCCACTTCTGACCTTGTTTTCATTTAAATAATTCAGCTATTATTCTTCGATTTCTAACTTATCTTCCCATGATTTTGCACTTTTAAGTGCATCATTTAAGTTCTCGATATTTTTCTTTCCTTCAGTTGAAAGCCATTCTCTACCTTGCTTTTCTCCTTCAGCAGCAAATGGCTTAATTGCTGGCTTCCACGTTGCACGTCCGCAAAGAACACCATTAAAGTCAGCACCAGCTTCTTCAGCCATCTTAATCTCTGCAATGAACTCTTCTGAAGTTACACCAGCTGATAAAAAGATATATGGTAAATCGGTTAAATCGGATTGTTTCTTCAATAACTTCTTTGCTTCTTCTTGAGTATAAACAACATTGTTGTCGCCATTATAGCCTTCTACAAACTTAATATTAAATGGCATCTCAACTTTAAGAACTGTTACATCATATTGAGGCTTAGAAAATTCTTCCATAGTTTTGAAGACTTTTTCAGGCTTTACCTTTGCATACTCTTCGCCTTTAGCATCATCAACTTTCCCATCATAAGTTAATAATTCAAGGAAAAATGGTAATCCATTTGCTTTAGTTTCAGCTCCTACTCTTTCAACAAAAGCTTTCTTCTTGTCATTAATTTTATCACTTTCATCTGGATCATAGTAAAGTAAGAACTTAACTGCATCTGCACCATCATTTTTAATTCTCAGTGCTGATTGATTATCAATTAAATCACACATTCTACCTGGCTCAGTAGTGTCATAACCAGTTTTTTCATAAGATAATAATAAACCACAATTCTTATCTCTAACCTTAGTTGCTGGAAGACCATATTCTGGATCTGTCAAGATGGCAGAAGCGTATGGCGTCAACTCGCCAGAAACAGCCTCCTTAAAATCAACAATTGTTGTTTCATCAGCAGGCTTATTTGCTGCCTCTGCTAACATTCGTTTTAATGATCCTCTTTGGTCAATTGCTAATGCGCTGATTACGCCAGCCTCATTAGATAAATTATCCATATGTTTTGCAACTGCAGGTGAAATCTTTCTCATCGTGTATCTCCTTTTCATTTACCGCACATTTATATTATAAGATTGCGCTTTCATAAAAAGAAGAGATCGCTTTCATTCTGTAAAGCTTTTCACTTAATAAGAAAAATCATGTAAAAATTTACCTAAATATTTTCAGCTGTCCTTTTAATCTCGTATGAAGGGGAACAATAATGGCTAACATCATAAAAATACCAAATGCGGCAACAATAAAGAAATTGATATAGCCAAACTTATCAATAACTAAGCCTCCAAATAAAGGGCCAAATGCCCTCCCAACAGCCGACGTTGAAATTGTTAAGCCTTGATATTTACCTTTACTATCGCTAGGTGACAAGTCATTTACATATGCGGGCATCGCCGGCATTGCTGTTGATTCACCAAGCGTTAAAGTAACCATTGAAAATACAAAGTGAGCATAGTCTTTTGCAAAGATTAAGGTTACAAAAGAAATAGCAAACATAGTAACTCCAAATACTACTTGATGAAACAAGTTCTTAAATGTGTTAGGAAAACGACTTAAAAATGCTTGAACAATCACAATAATGCTGGCATTAATCGTCCACAGTAAACTATATAAATGAAAAGGAATTCCCAAAGAAACCATGTAAACTGAAAGGTTAGATTCCCAGTTCATATACATCAACCAAATTACAGCTAAGGTAGCGAAAAAGCCAATAGTCAGCTTTAGATTGGCAGCAGGCATCGGAGTTGCCTTATTTTTACTATCTTTATTTTGTTGCGCTTTTCTTTCTAAATGAAACTTAATAATTGGTCGATAATTAATAACTGCATTTATACTTACAATCACAAAAAGACTTGCTGCAATTACAAATAACATTGTAACTGAATAATCATAGATATAACCTACAATGAGTGTCCCTAATACCACACCAAGATTTTGTGCAAAATAAATTGTATTGAAGACATATCGACCGGGCTTAGACTTAATGCTAGTCGCAATTGAATTAATTAATGCACCATTCCAGCCGCCCAGTAGACCAGTCAAAGTCATCCAAACCCAATAAATTGGCCAAGTATGATTAACAGCCATCCCAAATAGTACTAAGGCATCTAAACCAGCGCCGGCGATAATTAAATAGTATGGATTGAAATGATCATATGCCCAGCCAGCAATAAATGAACCAAGCATATTGGCCAAACAATTAAATAAAAGTACTATTCCAATCATAGCTAAAGAAACATGGAGTCTTTTATTCAAATAAACTGAAGTTAATGGCCAAATAAAACTGGCTCCAATCCAGGTAAATAACTCACCTAAAAGAAGCCAATGTAACTTTATCTCATCATCGGGTTGAATATTTCCCTTATTATGCAACTCTCTCACCCTTTTCTTCTATATTCTTACATTCAGTCTAGCAATTAATAAACATTTTTGCACGAGCGTAAAAAAGACTCCGCCCAAAGGTAGAGTCTTCTAATTATTTCTTTTCATTCTTCCAATTTCTAATATCAGTAACATCTTGGGCAACCTCTAAACAGCCCAAATATTTATTATCTTTTCTCACAGCAAAATACTGTAAGTATAAGTATCGTCCCATATGTCTTGGCTTAAACCAAAACTCATACTTATCTTTTTTCCCTTGGTGAAAATCGTCAAAAATCTTTTTAACTCGTGGTACGCTCTCAGGTAAATGACAAGAATAAACACTATTGCCAATCGCATTTTTAGAATGAGGGAAAATATTGGCGCCTCCGCCAAAATAAGCTACTTTATCATTTTCATCAATAAAAGTTAATGCAAAAGGCAATAAGTCTAAAATTGCAGATAATTGTTCTAAATTCAAGCTCCCTTCTGCGAAATTTAGTGCTAAGCTACTTAATTTATCGATAGAAAGTGCCCCATCATTTTTAGGCTTTTCCTTAGGTTTCCAATTCATTGGTTTTTGAATCAAGGTATAGCCAATCTGTTCTTCTTCATTTTTGACATTGCCCCAGTCTTCTTCACTGGCAACTTCATCAATCATTGGCAACATGATTTCTTCTTCCTTAAAAATCATCTCAAGCACTTCATGTGCTGTCTCTTTTATTGCCTTAGACACTTCAACTTTATTAATATCTTTTTGACTAATAAGTAAATTAGCTTGACCAATAAGTTTTCGGATTTTATCATCAACGCCCCACATAACTTTCGGTGGTGCAGTAATTCCATATTTAGTCATAATGGGAAACATTGAAGTTTCTTTACGAGCATAATGATAGTGAATTTTGGCCAGGTCTTTTAATTCCTGTCTTAGCTTTGAGAGTGCACCCTTATCTCCCTTTTCCCACTTAGCTAAGTCTGGCAATAACGCATCATTTACCAAGGACTTAAGGACAATATTCTCTAGCTTGAAGGTATGAACCGGATGACCTGGTTTTTCAAACTCAGAATTCTCCTTATTTTCCTTAATATTACCCTTAAAAACATCAGCGTGAACATTGCACAAATATTGGATCTTTCTTGGATCAAGGCCCTGAGCAATTAATTCTCTTTCTGCTGCAGTGATTTCAGCCACGTCAACTTGATCAAAGGCAGCTTGAAACATTTTCTTTGCTTCTTCAAGCTCTCCACCGTCTTGAATAAAATTTAAAATTTTTAAAATAGCTTGTTGTCGTTCCTTATCTAGTTCTTTCATTAATCAATCACCTTGTAGCCTTTATCCTCGAACGCCTGCTTTATATTATCTAAATCAATTTTCATAGCTTGTGCACCAAGCGGAATCGTCATTACTCTTCCTACGGTAGCCAACAAACCTGGGATTTTAATTCTAGTAAAGCCGCAATCATACATAATTTGAATAAAATCTGGATATTCTTCAGCCAGCTTCTTTATTGGAACAGAAAAATCAATTATCTTCTCTTTTTGCTCTGTCTCTTCAATTTCATTTTCTTGGTCAAGTGCTTGCTCATTATCAAGCATCCCCAATTGTTTTTTAGCAGCTACTGTCATGCGTTCTGGATTCCAAACTGGATACCAAACCAACTTTATATCACAAGTGTTTATTTCCGGCACAGATAAAACTGCTTTTTCAATTGCGTTTTGTAGATATGTAGATAAGGGACAACCCACAATAGTTAAGGTCATCTTGATTGTTGCATGATCTCCTTCAATATCGATTCCATAAATCAAGCCTAGATTGACTACGTCAATCAATAACTCTGGATCTTCGACACTTTGAAGAGCAGTCATAATTTTATCTACTAATTTCAAATTCTTTTCTTGCATCTTTTCACCTAAAAAAATAAGAGAAACTCTCTTGTTTCCCTTATTCTATCAAATTTATCTAACTAGTTTATCCCAAATAACAACCTTATTAGCCTTAATTGATTTTTGAACATCAATAATTCGCTGGTTACTTGAACCACGAAATTGTAGTGTTAGATCTTTCAAATCATCCATGAAACGTCCATCAACTAAAATATCAATCTTTGAAAGCATTTCTTTCTTATCGGGCGTTTCTTTTTGAAGTTCATCCCAAGTATAGCCTGACCAAGACCAAATATCTTTACTATGTCCAAATTCTTTTCGTACCCGGTTAATTAATTTCAAGCACACCCAAGTATTTAAAAAGGGCTCGCCGCCTAATAAAGTTAAGCCCTGCACATAGGATTGAGACATATCTTCAATAATTTTATCCTCTAATTCTTGTGTATAAGGACGTCCATAATTAAAATTCTGGGCTGCTAAATTATAACAACCGGGACAGTCAAATAAGCATCCACTCACATATAAGCTGCATCTAACTCCTTCACCATCAACAAAATTAAATGGCTTATAGTCAGCAATTTTATGCTTAGAGTATTCTTCTGACTTCCATTCTTGTGGCTTAGGATTTTTCGGTTTTCTATGTTGTTGTTTTAACTTTTTGGCATGTTCAACTTGTGGTTTGTATTGATTAGAATCAACAAAGATTGTATCTCCACCAACATTAACCTTAATTAGATTTCCTCGAACATCAGGACCTTCTTGATTATTTTTATCCTTCTCTGGCATCAGTATTCGTCATTCTTTCTAACTTCATCCTTAGCCATCTTTTCTTCCATTCCCATATTCAAGTGCTTTACACGATGGACAATTTCTTCATGACGACCATGAACCATTGGACGTTTCAAAGGATTGCCTAGATAACCACAAGTACGCTTTACACAGTCACAAGTTTCTGGATCATGATTTCCACATTGTGGACATTCGAAGCCTTTAGCGGTTGCCTTAAATTCACCCTTAAAACCACACTTGTAGCATTGGTCAATTGGAGTGTTGGTTCCTAAGTATCCTACTTTATCATAAGCCCAGTCCCAGACAGCTTCTAGTGCCTTAGGATTTTGCTTAAGGTTTGGATATTCACAATAATGAATGAATCCACCTGCAGCATAAAATGGATATGGAGCTTCAAAAGCTAATTTTTCAAATGGAGTTGGGTGCTTTCTTACATCGTAGTGGAATGAATTAGTGTAATATTCCTTATCCGTGATATCTTTAACTTTACCGAATTTTTTAGTATCCAGACGACAAAATCTATCAGTCAAACTTTCACTTGGAGTTGAATATACACTGTAGTGATAGTGATTTGGATCTTCTTTTTCCCATTTAGCGCAGTAATCGTGAAGTTCTTTAACAATATTAATAGTAAATTGGTGTGCTTCTTCATTATGTTCCCAATTAGGACCATAAAAGACTGTACCTACTTCATAAAGCCCAATATAACCTAAGGAAACTGTACAGCGTCCATTTTTGAAAAGATCATTTACATTATCTTCCGCATTTAGCCTTTTACCAAAAGCACCATATTCATAAAGAATTGGAGCATTCTCAGGCATAGCATCAGTACAACGTTTAGCCTTAATTTGCAAAGCTTCATGAGCTGTTTGGACCTTTTCTCTAAAGATTTGCCAGAATAAGTCTTTATCTCCTTTTGATTCCATTGCAATTCTAGGTAGGTTTAGAGTAACAACGCCTAAGTTCATACGACCGGAATTTACTTCTTTACCAGTTTCTGGATCTTTCCAACCTTGTAAGAAGGAACGACAACCCATTGGAGCTTTAAATGATCCAGTAATTTTCTTAATCATGTCATAACTAACAATATCTGGATACATACGCTTAGTAGAACATTCCAAAGCTAATTCCTTGATATCATAGTTTGGATCTCCAGGATGTAAATTAAGTCCCTTCTTTAGCGTAAAGACTAACTTAGGAAAGATAGCTGTTCTTTTGTCTTTTCCCAAGCCTTCAATTCTAATCTTTAAGATTGCTTTTTGGATTTCACGTTCAATCCAGGATGTTCCTAATCCAAATCCTAAAGTAGTAAAGGGAGTTTGTCCTTGGCTTGAAAATAGGGTATTAATTTCATATTCAAGAGCTTGCATAGCATCATAGATATCTTTTTTTGTTCGCTTAACTGCAAAGGCTTTGATTTTTTCTTCATCGTCAAAGAATTCGCTAGCTTCCTTAATATTCTTGTGATAATTCTTTTCAGCATATGGAGCTAAAACTTCATCTATTCTGTCAGCAGAACAGCCCCCGTATTGACTAGAAGCAACATTAGCGATAATTTGAGACATTTGAGCAGTTGCAGTTTCAATTGAATGAGGAGATTCAATATTTGCATTTCCGATTGTAAATCCATGACTTAGCATCTCTTTAAAGTCAATCAAACAACAGTTAGTTAGAGGACTGAGCGGTGTGTAATCTAGGTCATGCCAGTGAATGTCACCGCGTAAGTGAGCTTTCGCAATATGTTCTGGCATCATCGTTAAACCAATTGTTTTACCAACTACACCAGCTGTTAAATCACGCTGAGTTGAAAAAACACGTGAGTCTTTATTAGCATTTTCATTAACAATTGTTGGATCATGATGAACTAAGCGATCCAGACGGTTAGTGGTCTCAGTTTGCTTCTTAAAATTAGCTTCGTCTTCTCTACGATAATCAACATAAGCATTTGCTTCATCACTAAAGCCGAGTTCGATTAATGTTTGAACAAATGCATCTGCTATTTTTTCAGTAGAAGTCTGCTTTGCACCATTTAGTTTTTGAAGGATAGCAGGTAGAATATCTGCTTCATGTTCAGTCAGATGCAAGCTATCTAAAACCATTTCAATTTTGTAAAGAGCAAAAGGATAGATGCTACCGTCTCTTTTAATAGCTGTTTCTGGCAGTGTCATTTGAGTAATTGATTTAATTTGAGCATCTTGTTGTAACATGGTTATTATCTTCTTTCACAATATCTATGGTTCTATTCTATCAGAAACTACATGATATTGTAGGTATTGACATTTTGGATCATATATATTGTATTAAGCAAAAGTCACGTCTAGCAGGAGAGAGGCTCATTTTTAAAATTTTCTATAATTAGTAAAGTAGTCAAAAAAATACTGCTGAGAGTAAAAAAATCTCAGCAGTATTTTTCTCGGAAAAAGGATAAAACTTAAAAAGTCTATCTCAAAATATTTAGATTTTCAATTTTTCACTGTTTTTGTACCATGTCAACTTTGATTATCCTATATTCTTATTCTTATAAAAAATAAATACAGCTAATTCACATAAAAGCACAAATATCACATAAGTTAAAAGAGTGTACCATGTCAAAGAAAAAGTAGTGTTAAGGGAGTGCATTGTCATTTTAGTAACTATCTTTAATCCAAATATTGTTGTCTTAACACTAGTTTCATTAATACTAAATAGCTCTACAATGTAATCAAGAAAAAAACAAATTAAATATACAAGGCTACTGAGCGTAAAAGTTTTCCAATATTTCATACAACTTTTTCTCCTATATTTATTATTTTTTTCATCTTAGCATAAGCAACGCTCATATTTATTGCATTGTATTATATTTATTACAGCTATGTCGGCCAGCTACCTATAATATCTTCATATCCATACTCTCTTAAAATTTTTTGAATATTAGCTAATTTTTGTTGATCATTTTCAAATAATGCCAACATATAATATGCATGAAATCTATATATCATAAAATGAAACGATGTTACGTTATTTAAAATATAATCAATAATTTCTTTAATAAAGCAGGCATCTTCCACACTTTTATACTTTTTTTGATCGTAACAAGTTACTAGATAGTTTTCGAAAATTCTAACATATCTTTCTAGCATTAATTCCGACCCTACTTTTTTTCTTTGTACTATGTGCAATAAATGTTTTATGCGAGAAGATAAGATTTCATGCTTCCATAATGGCATTGTATTAGCCAATAATCTTAAAAGTGCTGGAGATTTAATCCAATTCTCTTTATCAAATTCTTTATATATTTTTTGACATATTTCATCATTTATATTATCCAGTTGATTATTAAAGTAAGCAGCTGTTACTTGCGCTCTAAGTTTTAGTATTTCATCAGAGGATGAACGAATAATTTTATTTTTGTAATAATTTATACTCTTAATATTTTTAGAATTAACAGCATACTCCATTTTATTTTGTAGCATTCTATCTATTTGAGCTTCTGACGTTACATAAGAGTCCATTACCAAATTATAAAAATAATTTATATCTACTTCATGCTTAATTAAAAGCATTATTAAGCTTTCAGCTCTAATTCCACTTTTTCCACTTTCAACAAGTGCATAAAAAGGTCTTTGTACTATTCCCTCACACATTTTAGCTTGACTCAATCCTAGATTAAGTCGAACTTCTCGTAAAGCTTCTCCAATCTTCAAATTACTCTCCCTTTTTAATCATACAAATTAACCCATATTTTTGTTAGTATAATATATACAATTTAAAAATAACAGTTTTCATTTAAAAAATAAAAAAATATCCTTAAAGAGCAACACTCCTTAAGGATATTTTTCTAATTAAATTTCATTTTCATGGTTTTCTTGTTGACCATCACGAAGAGCTTGTTTTTCTAATTTTTTAGCTTCTTCTTCAAAATATTGGCCCTTATTTACTTGGTAGTACTTCTTATATCTAGCATAGTAGTTATGGAACATGTAGTGCATCAATAACCAACGTTTTAAGCTACGATCTTTATCATAGAAGACAGTTGTACCGTAGTGACCCTCATCAATTAACTTTTCAGCTAGGCGTTTTGAACCGTTGTCGTAAGCATATTCCTTAAAGATCTTCTTTGGAACACCAAGCCACAACATATAGTTAGCCCCATCTTTATTTCCATAAACTGTTGGCTTGTCCTTTAAATTATCTTCAACATAGTCATCTACATACCACTTGGCTAAGTTATAACCATTTAAAGTTACGTAGAAACTTGAACGACCTTGACGGAGGTTGATCTCAAAGAATTTGTATTCTCCATCTCTTGGATCGTACTTAATGTCAAAGTTAGCCATACCAGTATAGTTCAATTTTTCAAGGAATGATTGAACAGTATCGTAAAGCTTTTGACTGAAGGCTGGCAAAATTGCCATGTAATTACCGATAGATTGAGGAGTTGGGTCTTCAAGAAGTGGGTGACCTAAGCACATCATCTTAACCTTGTGATCTTTATCAACATAAGCATTAAGAACACGCATGTTAGAATCATCGCCTGGAATGAAATCTTGTAAAATCAAATCTTCAGTATAACCATTAGTATAGATTTTACCAACGATATCTACTAATTCTGCCTCATCGTGAATAGTAAAGGCTTTTTTACGGCCTTCAAATTGACAATTCAACCATGAAACTGGATCTTCTGGCTTCAATTCAACTGGATAATCAAATGGTAAATTCAAATAATTTTCAGCCTTATAATCATCCATAGTCACAATCTTAGTGTGTGGATATGGAAGACCATACTTTTCAGCAATTTCGTAGAAACCTTCTTTAGAAATTAGCTTCTCTAGCAAGTCATAATCAATGTAAGGAACAACAAAAGTATCCTTCAATTCATCCTTATGCTTAGCTAATAATTCTGCGTATCCATCTCCACAAGCAATTAAAATAACTGGTTCTGGATGATTCTTGTATTCTTCAATCTTTTGCTTCATAACGTTCATAAAGCCTGGATCTTCTTCAAAACCTTCATGAACTTCTACGTCAACAATTTTAGAATAGCGCGTTGCTGCTAATTGACTAGCAGCCCAAGCTTGAACCTTAATTCCATAAGCCTCGTTGAAGGAGCGGGCCATTCCGTAAACATTGATATCACTACCTAATAAAATAGGGGTAAATTTTGCTTGTACCATTTTGTATCCGTACTTCTCTCTAACTTTAATTAAACAAGTCTGCCACTTTCGATTAATTCTGCTACTTCTGGTTGAACATGTTGATACTTCTTAACAGTTTCATCATAATCAACAAAGAATAACTTGTACCAAACTAGGAAAGTGTAAATAGCCCATATTTGACGACGAGCTGAACCGTCACCCTTGTAGTTATCATCAAGCAATTTAACAATCTTCTTTTGGTCAAAAATATCATCTACAAAGTCTTCAGTAAATAATTCTCTAACTTGTTTGTAAAATCTTGGTTCCTTAAGCCATTGCTTAATTGGAGTTGGGAAGCCAAGCTTAGGTCTTTGAGCCCATTCTTCTGGTAAGACCTTCTCAGATGCTTTACGAAGAGCATATTTAGTATCGTGCCGGTTAACTAAATATTTAGTTGGAATTGAGTTAGCGAGTTCTGCAATCTTCTTATCAAGATATGGCACACGTAATTCTAGAGAGTGAGCCATTGAGATCTTATCTGCTTTTTGCTCAATATCATTAAGCATAAAGTGGTGAAGATCAATATATTGCATTTGCTTAACTTCATCGATATTTTTAACTTTCTTAAAGTCTTCTTGATAAATACCGTTAACTGTCAAATCATTCTTGTATTTATCACGCAAAATACCATTAGCATCTTTAGAAGTAAAGATGGTTGGATAGTCCATATCATAAATGACAGATTGTCCAACATAAAATTCACTTGGCTCTGCCAAGTTAGTATACATATGTACTTTACCTGGGAAGTTAGGCATCTTCTTAATCTTATGAGCTAAACGAACCCGACTCTTCTTAGGTAATTTCTTAAGGCCAGCAGTAAAGACCTTAATTACATCATTATGGGTATGCATGCCGTAGTTAACGTAGCCTGCAAATAATTCATCGGCACCTTCACCAGAAAGGGCAACAGTAACATGCTTTCTAGCTAATTTACACAAGTACCATAATGGAATAATAGATGGGTTAGCATCTGGTTCGTCCATGTGATATTGCATTTCTGGGAAGTCGCGCATTGCTTCATCTGCATCAACTTTATCCGCAAAGAATTTCCAGCCGTGTAAGTCAGAAAGTGCCTTAGCCTTTGATGCTTCATTATATGTAGAATCATCAAAAGAAACTGAGAAGACATCTTCAGGGTCAAGTAAACTAGTTAAGTAGGAAGAATCAATACCTTCAGATAAGAATGCACCAACTGGTACGTCCGCATTTCTGTATAAATCAACAGTTTCTTTTAAGTCTTCATTGATTTTATCTAAGGTTTCTTCAAAGCTTAGACTATTTTCAACATACTTAGCATCCCAGTACTGATGAGTCTTCATTTTGCCATCTTTGTATTCAAACCAATGACCTGCTGGGAAGCGGTAAACACCCTTAAAGAAAGTTTCCTTTAAGTCATTATATTGGTTCATTAAGTATGGCTTAACTGCTTCAGTATTTAATTCCTTTTTAAATCCTGGGTAAGCTAAGAAGCTCTTCAATTCACTACCAACAATTAACTTGCCATTTTGGTCTGAGTAGTACATTGGCTTAATTCCGAAGAAGTCACGAGCCCCATATAAAGTCTTGGTATTGTCATCCCAAATTACAAAGGCAAACATACCACGAACTTTCTTCAATAAGCCATCCATTCCCCATTCTTCATAGCCGTGAAGCAAAACTTCAGTATCAGCCTTAGTAGTAAAGGTATGACCTGCATCAATTAATTCTTTTCTTAATGGTTTAAAATTATAAATTTCCCCATTAAAAATAATTGCTCTACTTTTATCTTCATTAAAAATTGGTTGACTTCCACCACGAAGGTCAATAATTGACAAACGTCTAAAACCTAAAGCCACCTGATCATTAGTATATTTTCCATCAGAAGACGGACCACGGTGTTTAATTGTATCCATCATTCCTTGAATAGCACAGTCTTTATCCTTTAATTCAGGATCAAAAAACGCACAAATTCCACACATAAGTAACTTTCACCTCAAAATAAACAGTAGTCTTATTATAAGCTATTTACATTTCAAAAATTAAATTCGATAGAATCGTCTCTTAGAAGCGGCCCCATATCCAAATACTTGTAATAAATGTCTTTGAACATCAACATTTACTATATATCCAGCTGCTTCATTAGCATGATCCATCTGTCTATTCCAGCGCTTATTATATTGCGTAGTAAGCGCATGGTTAGGGCCCATTAGAGCCGAGCAATTAAAAAATATATATTGTATACCGTTAATGCGATATTGGTCTTCAGTATGACGGTGTCCACATAAATATGCAACTATTTTTGCATTTTTTATCTTTGTGAAATCAAAGCTGTTAGCTAGGGTAAATTCAGGAGGAACATCCCTTGAATTAAGATAGCCTTTTTCACGTTGATTGAAGGCAACCATTAATTCATGTAGAGAACGCCCATTAAATTTCAAGGCATTCGTTCCCTTGCGAGTAATAGGATTTGCATGACTCATGAAAATAATTGTTTTACCATTTGAATTTTCAAGAATTTCGATAATTTCTTGCATCTGATCTTCACGAATCGCTAAAGCAAGTTTAGTATCGTATTTTTTCTTACCTTGCTCATCTAGCTCATAAGGTAAATCAGATGTATTGACCGTAATGATTCTGACGTCATCTTTATCAAAATATGCAACCCCGTGCTTGCGCGTGATATAGTGAATACCATCTTGCGCATACATACTTGGCCACATTATATCTTCAAATTCATTTTCCGGAAAACTAGCTTTCAGATCATGATGCTCATCAAATTTATCATTTTCATCGTGGTTGCCCTTGATGACAGCAAAGTTAGTTTTTTTAGATCTAAACGTTCTAGACAAAGATATCAACTCTGCTTCGCCAACTAATCCTGGATCGGATCCATCCATCCAATCACCTAAATGAGCTTTTAAATCTAAAACATCTTTATCTTCAAGATAATTAAACTCTTTAACATGACGAAGTCCGTTATGTCCATAAAAATCAATACTATCAGCATCTTTATAGTGTGTATCGGTTAAAACACCGATATTAATTGAGTTATAGCCATCTCGGCTATGCTTTTTTACATAATCTACTAACTGATCTAATTGATCTTCAACGATATAACGACGTCCTGTCTGCTTATTAACAAATGCAGTATAACGGTTTAATCTTTTATCAAATTTTCGAACATAAGCTGGTGCTAAATCAGACGCATTAATCGAACGTAAAGCTTGGTGTAAGACATTGTCAGTATCTTTATAAACAATAAGCTTATATTCTTCACCATGTGGAGTTCCTTCAGGCGCTCCAACGTTATACTCACCAACAGTCATATACTTTTGCATTCCATCAAATGGAATATTACTTTTCTTCCGCATCATCTTCCGGGTAACACCGGAAAATTTATCAATCATACCCTTGGTTTTCTTGATAATTTTCATGATACTCTTCCCCACTCATCACACAAAAAAAGGCCTTTAGTTGGCCTTGGGGTTAATTATTTGCCAAAGCATTTGCGGCAAGACCCAATGATAAAACCGCATCTTTAGACAAAACCTTTTTCAAATCATTAGGAGCAATAGCTCTCACAGCGCCAATGACTTTTAAACTATATAAAAGTACATGTAAATCAGTGGCACGATCATAGCTACCATCTTGCAATGGATCCTCATGATTATAGGTTAAATTAATCTTATCTTGATCTACATATCCATCTACGTGGTTAGTTAAAATACGATCATTTAATTCACGTAATGGTTTATCTAAATGTAGTAAAGTTAATTTACCATCAGATTCACTATTATAGTATTCATCTTGAGTCATATCAAAGTATTCTTCGATTGGCTTATCAAGAATATCCAAACTATTAATTTCATTATAAATTCTCTTGGTATTCAGGTCTTGTTGGCCGTTGATAATTTTTTCTTGTGATAAAGCCATATCGTCAGCCAATGTCATGGTAGTTAAATTATCCATATTGTCCTCCTTGAAATACAACTTCCATTATAACAAAAAAGTTCTTTTTTTCCTGTACTTATGTATATTAATAGGTAGATATTACAAAAAATTTTATAATTTGCCAAAATAAAAACGAGTAGTTCTGATTTTACTACTCGTTTTATTAATTAAACTAATTTCTTTCGAATCCAGCCAGAAATCCAGTCAATAACAACAACCATGACAATAATCCCAACTAGAATTACACCAACACGATTCCATTGACGGTATTGCAAGGCAATAATTAATGGATAACCAATACCACCAGCACCAACTAAACCTAGAATAGATGCTGAACGGATTGAAACATCAAATCGATACAAAGTGTTAGAGATTAAGGCTGGCATTAAGTTAGGCATTGTGGCAAACATAATAATGTTAAACTTAGATCCACCAGCTGCAGTAACGGCTTCATTTGCCCCTTCTTCAAGGTTTTCAATTGCTTCTGAGAACAATTTAGCAAGCATACCAACTGAGTGGAAACCTAATGCTAACACACCGGCTGCAGAACCTGGTCCTACGGCTTTAATAAACATCAAAGCTAAAACAATTTCGGGGAATGAACGAATAACGGCTAATACAACTTTTCCTGAACGGGATGTATACCATTTCTTATGACGCGTATTAGCTGCCCAAAAGGCGAAAGGTAGAGAAATAATTGCAGAAATAAAAGTACCCAAGAAAGCAATACAGATTGTTTCCCATAATTGAGAAATTAAATCTTCACCGCTTCCGTTATATACATATGACCAGTCAGGATGAAAAATTCCGGCTACAATAGCTCCTGCAATTTGACCTGCACTTGCCTTTATTCCGCCAAAATCCATTCCTACAAATGACCAAATAATTAAAATGATAGTAACAATGGCAATTGTCCAGTGTTGAACCTTCTTCTTAGTATCCACTGGTTTAGGAGGTAATTTTTTCATTGTAGTATCCATTATTTCATCAACGCCTCCCGAGATTTAGTAGAAATGTAGTCGATAATAACTACGACAACGATAATAACTAAGATAATCATACCGGTCTTAGCATAGTCAAAGACTTGAAGAGTTTGTTGTAAGTACAAACCAATACCACCGGCACCAATATATCCAAGAACTGTTGAAGCTCTGACATTAATTTCAAATGCATATAAAACATATGAAATAAAGTAAGTAATTATTTGTGGCATCACAGCAAAATGAATAATTTGTAGTTTATTTGCACCAACGGCTGTTAAAGCTTCGATTGGACCTGGGTCAATTGTTTCAATTGCTTCGTAGAACAATTTAACAACCACACCAAATGTAAATACAGTTAAAGCTAGAACACCGGCAACTGGACCAATACCTACAACGGCAACAAAGATTGCACCTAAGAGTAGGTCTGGAATAGTTCTAACAATATTCATAATTATTCTTAGAACTCCAGTAACGGCCTTATTCTTAACAATATTTCTAGCGATTAAAAGAGAATAAACAAACGCGATGGCTGATCCCATTACAGTTCCCAAAATTGCCATTTTAATTGTTTCAATTAAAAGTGGAACTGCCGTAGCGGCATATCCCCAATCGGGGTGACACATTTGAACAAAAATATCAGTGAATTGACTAAAGTTATTAAATAAAACACTAATATGGGTATTTGTTACATCTACTGAAAGAAAGAGACCTAAAACCATAATTACGACCCATACAAGGTTCATAATTTTGAATTTCTTTTTAGGCAATTCAGCTAAATGCTGTTCCTTAGATTTAGGCATCTTCTTCCCCTTTCTTGCCATTTCCACCATTGTAAATATCGTCAAAGACAGCTTGAGAAGTTTCACTCATCTTACCATCATAAACAATTTGACCTGCACGAACACCGATTACTCGATCTCCAAATTCCTTAGCAAGTTCTACGCTGTGAAGGTTAGCAACTACAGTCATCCCGTATTCTTCATTAAGCATCTTCAAATCATGCATAACTCGACGTGAAGTTTGAGGATCAAGTGAAGCTGTTGGTTCATCAGCTAAAATAATCTTAGGATTTTGAGTAAGTACACGGGCAATAGCAACACGTTGCTGTTGTCCACCGGAAAGTTGATCCGCACGAGTATAAACTTTATCTGCTAAGTCAACACGTTGCAATGCTTCATATGCTTTTTGCTTATCTTCCTTAGTAAATAGGTTAAAAGTTGTTTTCCAAGTTGGATAGTAACCTACTCGGCCAGTTAAAACATTGCGTAAAACACTTGAACGTTTAACTAAGTTAAAGCTTTGGAAAATCATTCCAATATCACGACGAATTTCTCGTAAGTCTTTACCCTTAGCAGAGGTAATTGACTTGCCATCAATTATAATATCTCCTTCTGAGACATCTTGTAGACGGTTAATTGAACGAAGTAAAGTAGACTTACCTGCACCAGATAGACCTACTACTACTATAAATTCTCCCTTATCAATATTTAAGTTAATATCCTTTAAACCAACTGTTCCGTTATCATAAATTTTACTAACGTTTTTTAGTTGAATCATCGGCTGATTAGTAGCTGCCATTTAATTTAAAAATCTCCTTAACATTATTTAAATTGACTACAGTGCATAAAAAGATAATCGTCTTTTAGAGACAATTATCTTTTACTAACTAAGCTTTATTTAATTGACTATTTCTTGTCCTTGGCAATAATCTTGTCATATTTACGAACAATATCGAAGTTACTGTCCTTAGACTTAGTGTAGCCTTCGTGACTATAAATTGATTCGATAATCTTCTTACCTTCTTTAGATTCACCAACTTCAATAAATGCCTTTGCAAGTTTCTTTTGGAAGGACTTAGACATATCACTTCTAACAGAAATAGTATCGTTAGGAATTGGCTTAGTGAAGTAAATTGGGACAACTTGGTCCATAATCTTAGGATTGTCTTTTTTAACAGTGTTACGAGCATCTTCAAACACAAATGCTGCGTCAGTATCACCATTTAATACATTCAAAACTGCTTGGTCTTGGCCAGTAACAGTAACTAACTTACAATCCTTTGGCACATCCAAACCTTTTTCTCCAAGTTCAGCAATTGGGAAAACATAACCTGCTGAAGAAGTTGGGTTTTGAACTGAAATACTCTTGCCTTTTAGATCCTTCCAAGATTTAATTTTAGAACCTTTCTTAACAAGAATTTCTGCTCTATAGTAATCAACTAATTTATTAGTTGCCTTACCACCAGGTTGCTTAACGCCGTAACGTTGAGATTGAAGTAAAACGTCAGCAGCTCCTTGTTTATGAGCTAATACATAACCATCAGGTGGTAAGAAACCAACATCAACTTTTTTAGATTTCATAGCTTCAACAACTGTGTTGTAATCAGTTGACATTGAAACATGAACTGGAATTCCAAGCTTTTTAGAAAGCATTTTTTCTAAAGGCTTAGCACGAGCTTCAAGCTTATTAGCAGCTTGACTAGGTACAAATTGGATAGTCAATGATTTTGGTGTATAACCATCCTTTGAACTGTTTGATTTGTTAGAACAAGCAGTTGCAACAACAGCAAGTAAAATTGCAAAAAGGCCTACTAAGACTTTTTTGAACTTTTTCATCATTTCCTCCTAATGAAAAACATTAAATGACAAATACAAAAAAAGACCCAATATGATGAGCTGACAAAAAGAGCTAATCACATTGAGCCAGAAAAGTCACTAAAAAAACAACGAAAGCGCCAATACCAATGAAGACTGATTCCCCGAAGGAATCAGCCCAAGAACGAGCCACTGAATCTTGGTTACAGCTTATAATGTTGTAATCGAAATTCATCATTATCGTTCTTCCTTTCTCCTAGTACTAACGTTCGTTCTTAAGTATCATACCAAAAATATTCGTACTTGGATACTATTATTTTAATGTAAGCGCTAGTAATTATTAATTAGTTAAATTGGATCGATCCACTTTATAAAAAAATCACTCCATTAGTGACAACAGAGTGAATTTTATAATGTTCGTTTTTTAAAAATACTTTTTCTTAGGCTTTGCAACCTTGTTATTGTCAAGATCAGTCTTAACAATTAACACATCTGATAAAGCATGTTGGTTAACATACGCAGTAACGCTACCCATTAACATTCTTTCAACTGCGTTCATACCAGTTGCACCCATAATAATCAAATCGTTGTGGTGATCTTTAATAAAATCAACTGCAATAATTCTCTTAGGTGAGCCATAACGAATATGGTAAGAAACATCAGTAAAGTTAAAATGTTCCTTAGCCCATTCTTTTAAACTCTTTAAATACTCTTCGGAATCTTGCGTCATTTGATAAATGGTGTCCCCAGAAATCAAAGTATCCTGCATTTCTCCCATAAATTGACGAGTATCAATAACATTCAATACATCAAGATGAGCATTGTTATCAAGAGCAATCTTTACTGCTTTATCAAACGCACGCTCTGCTGTTTCAGAACCATCAACTGGAACTAAAATGTTGTCGTAATCTTCTACCATAAGTAATCATCTCCGCATGGAATTTGCATCTTTACATTGTAATTTTACCATTAATTATAACAATTAATAAGTCTGTTTTCTTTTTATAAATCCGAGAAAAAGAAAATATCTGTCACAAAATATGTTAAAGTATTAATACTGTACTTAAATAACTATAGTGAGGAAAAATACTAATGAGCGAAAATTATGAGACGAAATTAATTGGCATCCAAAATGGTCGCAATTTCCGCGAACTTGGAGGCTATAAAACTATATCCGGTCAGACAATCAAATATAACAAATTGCTTAGAACTGGTAATTTAGCTGATCTTTCTTCATCAGACTTAGAATTATTACAGAAGCATGGCGTTAAGTATGACGTTGACTTTAGAACCGAGAAAGAAAAAAATGATCATCCCGATCGTGTCCCAGAAGGCGCTAAATATGTTTTTGATCCAGTTTTTAGTGATGATCTAACTAATGCATCTAAGGGAATCTTTGCTTTAGAAGAGAATGCCGAAAAAGATCCTGAATTTGGTTTCAAGCATATGTTCTTTGCGTATGAAGATATGATCAATGGACAAACTGCTCAAAAGGCTTACCGCAAATTCTTTGACCTTTTGCTTACAAATGATAAAGACAAGAATGCTCTTCTTTTCCACTGTACTGCCGGAAAAGATCGGACAGGGTTTGGAGCTTTGTTGATCTTATCAGCATTAGGAGTACCTTTTACTACTATCAAATATGACTATACTCTGACTAATATCACAACAAAAAGTTTTGTTGATGCAATGCTTAAGCAAGCAGCCGCTGACGGCTCTAGCAAGCGTGTATTGCAGTCTATTAAGGATATTCAGTCAGTATATCCAGAATACTTAGACCATGCTGTACATGTCCTAAACCAGCAATACGGAGGAATCAATGAATATCTTCGTTCTACCATGAAACTCTCAAGCAGTGATATCATGGATCTTAGGAGAATCTATCTTGAGGATTGATATAGATTATGGATATTCCAAAATATTTACAAATTGAAAATGAGCTAAAACAAGAAATTATCTCTGGAAAATTTAAATATGGAGATAAATTTTATAGCGAAGCTCAATTAAAAGATAAGTTTAATGTTTCTTCAATTACAGTTATTCGAGCTGTAAAGGATCTTGTCAAGGCAGGCTACTTAGTTCGTCATCAAGGAAAAGGCACTTTTATTTCACGATCAAGAAAAGATAAATTAGTTCGTCTTAGTGATAATGAAGTCTTCTCAAACAAACAAGAAGAAGATACAGTTAAAGTTTTGAAACTCCAAGAGGAAAAGCAGAGCGAAATATTAAAAAAACTCGGCTTACCCAAATATGATAGTTACTACTATATTGAACGTTTACGTTTAATTGGTGACACACCATTTATGGTGCACCGTTCATTTATACCAGCTAAATTTATTAATCGAAATTTAGCTAAAGATCCGAATAATTATCATAGTATCTATGAAACCTTGCAAAGCGATAAGCAATTGTACCTATTTGATGAGCCTTTTACTGAAACAGACACAATTGTAAAAGCTGATAGTGAAATTAGTCAGCAACTTAAAATACCTAAAGATTATCCTGTTGTACGACAAGTTAAAAAAACTATTTTATCTACTACAGGTGAAGTAGTTGAACTAGTCATTGGTTATAAACGATGTGATTACTTTTCACTTTCATTTTCAAGTACTGATTATCCGGAAGTTTAATAATTTAATCTGGAGACAAAAAGAAGCTGCCGTGCAGCTTCTTTTTATTTTTCAATTTCAAAATTGTTCTCTAAAAAATCATAAATTTCTTCATTTGAATCTGAATTAAATAATTCATTTAAATCATCAACTGAAGTTCCAGCTAGAAAGTCCATAATTTTAGCCAAAATAGTTGAATGCATATCTGGATCATTATTTAAAATCAAAAATAAGAACTTAACTTCCAATGCTTCGCTTGGATTAACCATATTATTAAAAGTAGCTGAATTTCTAAGAGCAATCGGTACAATTAATTGTGCGCTAACATAGTCCCCTTCAGTATGAGGAACTGCAACATCTGGAAGTTCTCTAGATAAAGGTCTCATCGAAATCCCAGTTGGATACTTATCTTCACGTTCAATAATATCGCCTAAAAAATCTTCTTTAACATAGCCTAAGTCATATAATTTTTGAGAAACGGTCTTGAATATCTCGTTTCGATCAGTTAAGTCTGTTACAAAGACAGCTTCTGGATCGAAAAGACTTTTTTTAGTATTCGTAGTAGGTTCCGCCTTTCCTGAGCAAAAATTTCTAGTTTCATTATATAAAACCGATTTCAAAAACACAAAAGTGGGTGTTTCTTTTGGACAATTTTTGTTAAAGTTAGTTAATGTAAAAAATATTCCACCGATAAGAAAGAAAGGTTTTTCCATGACAAAACAAAAAACAGTTTATTTTGGTGCTGGTTGGTTTACTGAAACTCAAAACAAGGCTTACAAAGATGCAATGAGCGCTCTCAATGCTAATCCTACTATTGATTTAGAAAATAGCTATGTTCCTCTTCAAAATCAATATAAAGATATTCGTGTTGATGAACATCCAGAATATTTACATGATAAAGAATGGGCACAAGCAACTTATAATGGTGACTTAGTTGGTATTAAAACTAGTGATGTTATGCTTGGCGTTTATGTTCCTAAAGAAGAAGACGTTGGTTTAGGGATGGAATTAGGTTACGCTATGTCTCAAGGAAAGTATGTTTTACTTGTAATTCCTGATGAATTATATGGTGAATCAATCAATTTGATGAGTTGGGGCGTTGCTGACAACGTAATTAAAATGAGTGAATTAGCTACATTTGATTTCAACCGTCCAAGATATAACTTCTATGACGGTGCAGTGTATTAAGAGATAAAAAATCTGGTAGAGAGTTTCTACCAGATTTTTCTTTTTCTAATCATTATTAGCAATTTCTTCAAAGTTAGAAGTTAAGTCATGGTTAGCCGTTGCATGAACCACTGTGTATTCTCCATTAGTTGTTTGATCAACAAGAGCTACTGGTTCTCCATGGTAAAAGCAAAAAAGATAAGTAATGTGCTGTTCAGCACTTCTACCGTTATAGTTAAAGATTGCAACTACATTATATGTGTCACTATTACTGTCTTCATCAGTAACATTTGGATTCCACTTAAGGCTAATACTATCCATATCTTCAGGATTACGACTATCTTTCTCGCCTGAACTCAATTTGAATTTCCCTTCTGATAAAAAACTTGGATATTCTTGACCAGCCGCAGTCGTTATACTTCCACTACCAGTATAATGCGAATATGGTTGGTGCATTTTATCACCAAAATCATCCATATAACTAATTAACCTATCCGTTTGGTCATTCGACCATAATTTAGTTTCCTTAGTATCTTTCTTTTTTTCAGTTGTAAATTTTTTTGCACTTGAAGAGGCAGCACTATCTTTTCCCTTAACAATTGTTAAATTATTATTCCAATTATTTACATTCTCTTCGGTATTTTCAGATTTAATTACTGGATAAATTTGTTCTAAAACATTTCTATTACTATAATTCGATTTATTTCCGACATAAGTTATCTCTGTTTTATCTTTAGAAATCAAATATCCTACTCGGTCATTTACAGCATATAAGGTACTACCATTTGTAGCACTAATTTCATAGTCGCCAAATTTATGGCTACGATAGCTCTTAATTGTTAAATGACCACTTCTTAATTCATCCGCTGCTTCTCCCCATTTTTTACCATATTTTTTATCTGCGTAAAGAATTGCCCAAGCAGCCAATTGTTTTGCTGGCATCTT
Organism: uncultured Lactobacillus sp.; assembly: GCF_948948975.1. Classification (GTDB taxonomy): domain Bacteria; phylum Bacillota; class Bacilli; order Lactobacillales; family Lactobacillaceae; genus Lactobacillus. Next base: position 114,159 of record NZ_CARBVX010000003.1, read on the forward strand.
TTTTATTTCAGCAGTAGTTAGTCTGCCATTACCACCAGTTATTTTGCTTTCTGCTGAAGAGCGGCCATGTTGATAAATTCCCCAACATCCAGCAACGAGCACTACAATAGCAATAATTACTCCGATAATGATATTTCTTGTTTTAAAATTTCTCTTAGAATTACGAATTTCACTTCTTTTGACTTGTGGTCTTTGCTTAATAGAATTTATTTTTTCCAGTTCTTGTTTACTGTTACCATCAACAGGAGCACCACATGTTGAGCAAAATTGATCATCAGGTTTTAAGGGTGCTCCACATTTTGAACAAAATTTTTTCATTTTTTCACTTCTTTAATCTTTACTAGTATTTATCTTACTTATACTTCATACGTATTAGCTTATCCTAAAACTTCCTAAAGATTAAGCATCAATAATAAAGAAATGGCTCACGTAAGTTTTACCAACGTGAGCCATTCTTTATTTCTTTAATGTATTTATTTCTTCATGCTAGCAAGCATTTGATTAATATCTACAATCCCTGCTTTACCAGCAGCCACAGAATCTGCATCATTACCAATCATTTGACTATTTAGCCAATCAATTACCATAGCCAGATTCATCCCTGCAATTAAGTGAATATTTTGACCACTCATAATCAAACGACTAACTGTGTTGGCTGGTGTACCACCCATTAAATCAGCAAATACTGTTAAATCCTCTTCAGGAATACCGTTAATGGTATCTTGAAATTTCTTTTCAAAATCTTCTGGTCCTTCTTCTGGAAGTAAACATACTACATGAATATGTTCTTGAGGACCCATAATTAACTCTGCACTTTTTTTAACTTCTTCAGCCATCTTACCATGACTGATTAACACTAATTCTTTTGTCATAATATTTTTCCTTTAATTTACTGCTAAATCTTAGCAAGAACACCAACACCGCCAAGAATAACTGAAAGAACTAAAACAATTAAGATAGCCTTAGTTGAGGTCATCTTCTTCTTTCCAAGTAACCAGTAAACAAAGCCAACAATCAAAGCAGGCAAGAGTTTAGGAATGATCATATCTAAGTTATTTTGGATATCCATTGTAACTTTACCAATTTGTGGTACCCAAGCAAACTTAACATTAACCATCGTAGCTACTAAAGCACCCACCATAAATACACCAAGTACTGTAGCAGCATCAGTTAGAGCATTCAAACGATCTCTCATATCAGTAACAAGAGCTACACCTTTATCATAAGCAAACCGTAGTTGCTTCCATCTGAAGAAACAGATAGCAATTTGAGCAGCAATCCAGATAAATACACCTACTGGGTTTCCTTGAGAAGCCATCGAAGCAGCCAGGGCACCGAAGATTGTTGGAATCAAGGCAGCAAAGATTGAGTCACCAATTGCGGCAAAAGGTCCCATTAATCCAACCTTCAAACCAGTAACAGTATCTTTACCTTCAACACCTTCATTTTCTTCAATAGCTAAGTCAATACCAGTAATAATGGTATTGAAGAAGTTAGAAGTGTTAAAGAACTGAACATGCGTCTTCATCATTTCTTGTAATTCTGGAGTATTATCACCATAAATCTTACGAAGTTGTGGCAAGATTAAGAATAAATACCCAGTATTCTGCATTCTTTCATAGTTCCAACCTAGTTGGAAACCGAATAGAGAACGTCTGTTAATTTGATTAAAGTCTTTATCTGTTAATTTATAAGTTGGTTTAGAGTTCATCATCGGTGATTTCCCCCTCTGAAGCTACATTAGTGGATTCTGTAGTAGTTGCAGCTTCATTTGTTCCGCCTTTACCACTGCCACCTTTGCCACTAATTTCATCTTTGTAGTGTAAGATTGCAAATGCTAATCCAATCAAAGCCATTGCAAGCATTGGTAGACCATTGAAAGTTGCAGTAAATGATTTATTTGCTGCTTGAAGACCTGTACCCAAAGTTTGAATACTTGTAAACAAAACTGAGAATAAAGTAGTAAATGTGAATCCCATAATTAAGTAAGCAATGTGCTTCTTAACTGGTAAGTAACGAAGCAAAATAGCAAAACCAACTGCAGGAAGGACAGCACCGGCTACTGTTAAACCAGTACCTAACCACTTTAAGTTTCCGTTTAATGAGTTAGCAATTGTTTGAACTAAGCCACGTCCGAATGCTAAAGCAATAAAGACAGGGATGGCACGAGATAAGGCCCATGGAATTGCACCATAAAGGAAGTTTCTTTCGATTCCCTTATAGTTGTTTTCTTCAATTAAGTGATCAATTCTGTGAGCAAAATAAGTGTTAGCAAATCTTGCTAAAACATCCAATTGAACCATGATTGCAGCTACAGGAACCGCAATTGAAGAAATAGCTACTTGTGGACTCATTCCCTTAATACTTACAGAAAATGCTGTTGCTAAAACTGTACCAGTTGTGGCATCAATCTTAGAAGCACCACCGAAAGTACCAACACCTAAAACCGTAAGTTGCATGGCACCACCAATAATTAAACCGGTTTTTAAGTCACCCATGATCAAACCAGCAATTAAGCCAGCTCCAACTGGTGTATTCAACGATGAATAAATTTGTAATTCATCAAGAATTTCATACCCAGCATAGAGGGTAAGTAGTAATATTTGCCACCAAGCCATAATTAAACCTCCTATTTAATCTTTTCGTTCATTAATTTCATAAAGTCATGAGAATCATCGCTTGGAGTTAACTGAGCTGTGATTCTCACACCCTTATCCGCTATTTTCTTAAAGTCTTCAACGTCTTTTTCCTCAACATTGATCTGCTTAGTCACTTGCTTAGTAGTATCAGTTTGAGACATGGTACCTACATTCAAGGTATCAAGTTTAAGACCTAAGTTAATTAAATCTAAGAAAGCTGCTGGCTTTTTAGCGACAATGAATACTCGCTGATTACCATAACGATCATGAATTAAGTGATCAGCTGCAACCTTTGCTGGCAAAACACTAAGACGAGTAGTAAGAGGCGTAGCCATTCTTAACCCGCTTTTTTGAATATCGCTTTTTGCTGCTTCTTCATCAACAACAATAATGCGATCAACTTGAAGTTTTGGAGTCCAAAGATTAGCTACTTGACCATGGACAAGCCGTCCATCAATTCTAGCTCCCACAATATTCATAGAGATTCCTCCATCTTTTGTAAACACTTTGTAAACGCTTTCTACAATTTCAATCTTAGTATATTAAGTTTTGCTAGTCAACTGGTTGCGACCACTTTTTTAAAATTTTCTAAAGTTACTTGTAAAGGGTATAAACTTTTAAGCTTTATAACGTGATTCACCATTTAGATAGGTTTCACTTACAGTCATATCATGGTTTAATACAACAAAATCAGCTGGGTGATCTGGTTTAATCACTCCACACTTATCAAGTAAATTACAGCTCTTAGCTGGCACATAACTAGCCATCATAACTGCATCTTCAGGTGTTGCCACATTCCAATCAACTACATTCTTAACTGCATCCTTTAAGAGCAAAATACTACCGGCCAAATTATTAGTTTCTTTTAGACGTGCCATTCCGTCTTTAACATAAACTGGTAATTCGCCTAAAACATAGTCCCCATCTGGCATTAAACCTGCTTGCATACAATCTGTAATCAAAGCAATATGTTCTGGTCCACGTGCATTTACCAAAGCACGAACAGCTGGTTCTTCAACATGGTGACCATCGCAGATTAATTCATCAGTTGTTAAACGTGAAGAAAAAGCAGCACCAATAATATTAGGTGAGTGTTGTGACAAACTGTTCATCCCATTAAATGTATGAGTAAATACGCTAGCACCAGCTTCAACACAACCAATAGCATCTTCAAAATCAGAATCTGAGTGGCCTAAAGCAACAACTAGTCCCATTTTTACTGCTTCACGTACAAACTGACGAGCATTTTTTCTTTCAGGTGCCATTGAAATCTTAATTAGCAGGTCATCTGAAGCCTTACGCCATTTTTTCAAAAGCATAATTGATGGATCAGTCATGTACTTTGGATTTTCTGCTCCACCATGCTTTGGAGTAAAGAAAGGTCCTTCAAAGTGCAAACCTTGAATTTTAGCACCAGTTTCTTCACCCTTATGTGCAGCAAACTTTTCACACGTTTCTGTTAATTCTTTGTCACTAGCAGTAATAGTAGTTGGTAGCCAGCTAGTTACACCAGCTTGCAACAAACCGTTCGAGATTTTGTCAATTCCTTCCCAGTCACTCTTCATCGTATCTTCATCAAGCAAACCATGAATATGTGTATCTACATAACCAGGGGCAATCCATTGGTCGCCATATTCTTTAATTAAGCCATGGCTAGGCTTTTCATCTTCTCGATAATATAGACCAAAGTTACCATCATCTTGAACCTCAAGATAACCTCCCTTTTCAGTTCTATTTTCTAAAAAGAATTTTCCTGCATGGATGTAATATGACATAATAGTTAACTCCTTAAATTAATTTATATTTTAATCTGAAACTGTTTTCAAAATTTGAATTTTATTTGATGAATTTGTGAATTGTTACTCCTTTGACAACCCGGTTAACAGTTCCGGTTGGGGATGGAGTATCTGGGGTGTTTCCTACTTTAATTGAAGTAAGCAAGGCAATAGTTTGTCCAAACATAATATCCGGTAAGGCTAAATATGCATCTGGCACTTCTTTTCCAGAAAAGGCAAAGAATTTTCCATCAAAATCTTGCCCCTTTTTAGGCTGACCTACTCCCATTACTAAAGGAACAATTTGATCAGCCTTGATCTCGTCTAAAATATCCAAATCATATTTTCTGGTGTAGGTATTGTTAGAAACAAAATCAAAAACAATAGTCTTCTTATCTAAGAATGACTTAGGACCATGTCTCAATCCCATCGAAGTATCAAATAAGGCTGCTACTTTTCCTGCCGTTAATTCCAAAATTTTAAGTCGTGCTTCTTCAGCTAATCCACCTAAAGCACCACTACCGATATAAGTAATTCGATCAAAATCAATATTAACTAGTTTTTGAATTTCATCTTCACGGTCAATTACACTTTGTCCCATTTCAGCAATTTCATTAACAATTACTTCTTTTTCAGCATCACTTCTAGTATCAAAAACCAATAAAGTAGCTAAACTCATGCATGAAAATGAACCAGTCATCGCAAAGCCTTGGTCTAATGACTTAGCAGGCATTAAAAGAACCAAGCCATTTGTATCATCCTTTAAATCTTGAGCCAAATGTCCTTCTGGAGCACAGGTAATAGCAATTTGATATAAGTTAGTAACTAATTGTTTAGCAAGCTCAACAGTTGCAACTGATTCAGGAGAATTACCACTACGAGCAAAAGAAACCAAAATTGTTGGTGTATCTGCTTCAAGATAATCTTCTGGTGTTGAAACAATTTTAGTTGTATCAATTGCTTCAAAGTCATACTTAGTACGATCCCCATGCTTTCGCAAATAGGGCATTACTGTATTGCCTACGTAAGCACTAGTTCCTGCACCAGTAAAAATCACTTTTACTTTATCGAATTTTTCAGTGATTTTAGCTAAAAAGTTATCAATTTCTGTTTTCTTTTTTATATATATCTTAAAAGTTTCTTTCCATAGAGAAGGCTGTTGTTGAATTTCTCTAGTGGTAATGTCTGCACGCATCTGTTTTAGTTCTGCATCCGTTTTTGTAAACATGAGCCTATTCCTTTCAATAATTAAATTAAATGATTGTATTGACGTGATCGATAAATGAATCTATCTCCTCTAGCAAGAGAAATAGTGAACTCAATCGGCACATTTTTATCATTGATTGCCCGTCTAAAAATCTTCAAGCTTGCATCTCCAGGCTTAACACCTAAAATCTTGCTGTCATTTTCGTCTAAGTTAACTGCTTGTACATCTTCAAAAGCAAGAATACTTTGTTCATTATATTTTTGCTTCATCACTGTATATAAGTTTTCCTTTAGGTCTGACATTTTTAGATTAGGAAAAATTTTTTCAGGTAAATATGTTTCTCCATACATTAGTGGTACTCCATCCGCTAGACGTAACCTAACTAATTTATATGCTTTCTCGCCAGCCTTTAAATTAAGCTGATTTGCAACGTCTTCTTCAGGTGTCACAAGTTCTAATGTGCGGTTTTGTGTTGTTGGCTTGTGTCCTGCTTCAGACATTTGCTCACTAAAAGAATACATACTTCCCAAGTTGGTTTGATCTAGATAAATTGTCGAAACAAATGTACCTTTTCCATGCAATCGATAAATAACGCCACGCTCTTCTAAATCATTTAATGCTAATCGAATCGTATTTCGACTAACACCATATTCTTTCAAAAGTTGTCGTTCACTCGGTAATCGATCATTTGGCTTCATTTCAGTCTTAATTTTCTTTTCGAGATCCAAAATAACTTGCTGATAAAGTGGTTTTTTCATCTTCTAATCCCATCCAATCTTTAACTGGTTAGTACCACCTTCTACAGAATATTCCAGAAAGCGCTTTATGTCAAATCTAAAAAACACGAAACTCATTTTTTCGTTATAATATGAACTATACGTAAATGAAAAATTTAATTTAAAGAAGAAAACTAATTATGTCTGAAATTACTAACAAACAACAACCTCAACATTTAAGTCGTTTAGTCCACGTAGCTAAGGGTACTCGCTACTATGATTTACAATTTGCAGATGGAACAAGAGCACGTTTATATATTATTGCTAAAGGGATCTTTCGTTTAATCGTTGATCCAGCAGCAGAATTTAAACCTTTGACTCCATCATTAACTATCGCAGCAAGTAACTTTAGTCTGCGTCCATTTGAAGATTCCCAGCTTTTAGTAACCGATGAAACTTTTACCATTAAAAGTGGTCAATTTTCACTTCGCTTACAAAAGAATCCAGCTATCTTCAGTATCTTTGACGATCAATTACATCGCTACCGCATGATGCAAAGTAGTCCAATTGAACTTGGTAATGATTATTCCCGTGAATTCCTACGTCAAAACAAAAACGAATTCTACTACGGTGGCGGGATGCAAAATGGAAGCTTCAGCCACAAAGGAAAAATTATCGAGATTAAAAATACTAATTTAACTGGTCCCGGTGCTGTTGCTTGTCCGGAAGGATTTTTCTGGTCAAATGCTGGTTTTGCAGAATTAAGAAACACCTGGAAAGATGGTGTTTACAACTTTAAGAGCGATGATGGAACTACAGCTATTATTACCCACCAAACTCCTATCTTTGATAATTTCTATCTTTTAGGAGATTCTCCGGCAGAAATATTGCGTCAGTACTATAAAATTACTGGTTCACCTCTTTTCTTGCCTAAATATGCCTTAGGCTTGGGTTATCTTGGTAATTACCTTGATACTTGTTGGACAGGAGCTAAGCCTCAAGAAAATAGTGCGATTAAATTTGAAGATGGTAATACTTATAAGATTGCTCACATCGATGATGATATTGTAGCTAAGTCCTCTCTTAATGGAGAAGAACAGTACCAATTTTCTGCACGTGCAATGATTGAAAGGTACAATTCTTATCATCTTCCACTTAGTTGGTTTGTTCCTAACTATGAAAGCAAACAAGACTTAGATAAAGATGAGATGAACAACTTAGTCGATTTTGCAAAAGATCAAAATGTAAAAATAGGATTCTACGGTTCATTACCTACTGATGCACCAGCTAATTTTTTAAAGTTCAAGACTGATCCAGCTAATTTCCCTAATGAAAAAATAATGCAGGACTTTGCTATCGCTAGTGAACCTCTAATCGATAAAAACCAAACCAATCGTCCTTGGGCAATGGCAAGTAACGGTTGGAGTGCTATTCAAACTTTAGCTACTACTGCAAATGAAGGTGTTGGTGGTGAATGGGAACAAATTGCTACTGAAATTGCTAGCTTTTTAAGTATGTCTCTTTCTGGTCAGCCAAATGTAGGAAGTGCTATTGATGGAAAAGAAGGCGGCGGTAATGCACAAGTAAATATCCGTGACTTACAATGGAAAGTCTTTACTCCACTTCTTTACTCAATTGATAATTATGGTAATATCCAAAAAACACCATTTGCATTTAATGCAAAAATGACTAGAATTACTCGCGCCTATCTTAAACTTAGAGAAAAAATCACCCCATATCTCTACACTCTTACCCGCGCGGCCCAAGATGGAATGCCAATTGTTAGACCGCTTTTCTTAGCTTTCCCTCATGAGCGAGTTAACTACACTAACCAAGTTAAACATGAATTTATGCTGGGAAATAACTTACTAATCGCTCCTATTACTAACGGACGAGAAGATCCAAGTGGAGCTTCCTTAAAGGATAACCTCTACTTACCTGACCATCGAACAATGTGGATTGACCTCTTTACTGGTAAGAAATTAATTGGTGGTCGAATTTACGATAAGTTACATTACCCTCTCTGGCATCTTCCGGTATATGTACGCGGCGGTGCAATTTTACAAGAGTCATTAAGAAGTGCACTAGTTTATCCACAAAGTAAGAGTTCAGCTATTTTATATGAAGATGATAATCAAACTAATGATTACGAAAAGGGTCATGCAGCTACTACCCAAATCACTAGTTCTGTTAGCGGATCAAACCTTCATATTACTGTCTATCCAACTGAGGGCAGCTACACTGGTCTTGAAGAAAAACAAATTACTAATCTAACGATTATGTCTGATCGTTATCCTGGCAAAGTTTCTCTTAAACTAAACGATCAATTTGTTCCACTAACTGAATATAACGATCTTGACAGCTTCAATAAAGCTGAAGAAGGTATCTTCTACCAACAAGATTACATGCCATGCAAAGAGTTTGGTTACTTTACTGGTCAACTGCAACCAGCTCTTAGAGTGAAGATGCCGGCTGTCGATATTCATGACAACAAGTTCGAGCTAATGATTGAAAACTTTAGCTACGGTAGTGAAGTAGAACAACATGCGATTATCGATTCAGCAATGGCTTCTCCAAGAAGTGCTGCAATTCTAACTGATCGCTTAACTTCAAAGAGCATTACCATTACATGGACTAATCCAACTAATTTCGCAGATAAAAATATAATGGCCGATATTGAAGTTAACGGAATTGTTCATACTAATATTGACGGTAATACTTTTACTTTCCATGAGCTTGAACCTAATACACGCTACCGCTTCAGAATTAGAAATAAATTCGGTAATAAAGTATCCGATTGGTCAGAATACTTTGGCACCCATACGAAGCGCGATCAGATGGATTACGCCATTTCAAATGTTACAGTTTCGAGTACGGGAGAAAGCGAAGAAGATTTACCAGTCGAAAACCTAACTGATCTAAAATTAGCTAGTGAGTGGCTTTCTAAAGACCAAATTACTAAAGATAGTCCTCTAGACTTAACTTTTAATTTCAACCATATTTATAAACTTAGCCGTATGGTTTATGTTCCTCGTTCACGTGATCGCATTGGTCATGTTTTACGTGTTCAAGTTGCTATTTCCAAAGACGGAGAAAACTTTAGCGACTTCAGTAAAGAAATTAATTGGCCAAACGATGCTAAAAACAAGGTAATTGGCTTAAGAGACGTAGTTGCCAAATCAATTAAACTTAGAATTTTGGCAACTTCTGATAATTTAGCCTCTGGAAAAGAAGTTTTATTCTTTATGGCTAAAGAATAAAATTAAAAAGTCCGAAAAGGAAATGTATAGTCATTTCATCTTTTCGGACTTTTTTCTATAGCTTTTTGTTTCACGTGAAACTAAACGTAAATTTTTCTACTTTTCAACCATTCAAGGCTCAATTCAAACCAATGTGCCAGATGTGGATCAGCTTTACGTTCAGCAGTTGCCAATTCAGGAGTAGCAAGAGAAAAACCATGGCCACCCTTATTAAACAAGTGTGCTTCAAAGCTAACTCTATTTTTTCTTAGGGCAGTAATATATTCAATAGTATTATCAATTAAGACAACTGGATCATCTACTGCTTGAAAAATAAAAGTAGGTGGTGTTTCAGGAGTAACTCCTAACGCTGTATCTAATAAATCCTTCGCAGTTGGCATTTTTTCCTTAGCATAAGAAGGTAAAGGAAAACCAATGTCTTTAATATTAATTAACGGATAACCTAAAATAGTCGCATTTGGTGATACTTTATCATGCTCAAAGTGATATTCAGACTGCCACTTTTTACTTTCTGCCATTACATTCATTGAGCTAACAACATGACCACCGGCTGAAAAACCAATTGTTGTAATTTTATCCTTATCAAGGCCTAACTTCTCACTGTTTTCTCTAAAGTATGCAACAGCAGTTAAACCTGATAAAGCAGCATCAGGATAAATCCTACCAGGATCGGTAGTTAAATTATATGAAACTATTGCTGCATCGAATCCATGAGCTGCATAAGCTAATGCAACTGGTTCGCCTTCTCTTAATGATAAATGATCAAAACTACCACCTGGAAAGACTAACATTAGTGGTCTTTTCTTTAGGAGAAGTTGTGGATTATCTTGCAAACTATAATAAGTAACGTTAAATTCACGACCATTAAAATTTGTTAACGTTAAATTCTCTATTTTCATCTTACAATGCCTCTATTTATCTCTACTTTTTATTTTCTTTATTTGTTAAAGTATGTGCTAAGAATATTGTAGTCAATGGTACTGTTAAAAGCACACCAATAAACGAATATACGATAATTAAAAACTCATCCACAAAAAGTTTATCATTTAAAATTTCAAATAAGGAATAATTTAGTCTCATATACCAAATAAATATTGGAAGAAAACTACCAAATAAACCAAATAAGATTGTATTCATGGCGGTCCCTAATACATCTGCACCAACTTCATTTCCGCTTTCGATTAATTGCTTTTGGGTAATGTTAGGATCATGACGCTTCAACTCAAGTAAACCAGCACTCATTGCAACACTGGCTTCCGCAATTGCACCTAACATTGAAAAGATTGCAACTAAAATTGCGATTTGAGAAAAACTAATTCCTACATTTAATGATAATCCAATTAATTCTTCTCCCGCCTGGTCTCCAAAGCCTTGAGTTTGGGCCAAATTTTCAAACAAGATAATTATCAGCATTACAATTACACTTACACATAAGGCAGTTAAAAAGGCGTTTTTAGCTACAGTATAATCATGGGTTCCTAAATAAATAATCGTCAGTAATTTCAAGGGAATAAATATTGCTCCGACTAATATTATATTTACTCCCCAGGAAATAAGCAGTGCAACTAAAATCAGTAAACAGGCATTGATAACGACGCTTAGATAACTCTTAAAACCAGTTTTTCCTCCGACTATAATCATCAGTATCAAAAGAATTAATAAAAGAGCAGTTAAAGTTGTCATTTTTCTATCACCTCTGCTTTTTTATTTCTTAAAAATACAGCACTACATAGAGTTGCAAAAATCACTGTCAGTACAATTCCAATTGCTGAACTTAAACTCTGGATGACCCCTAAAGAAAGAGTATATTTAAAGGTATAGACTAAAGTATTATTATCTCTTAGATACAAAATTGTCATTGGTAAGGCTTCAGCCATAAAAATTAAAACCAATACATTTATTAATGGCCCCATAATTTCTTGCCCTAAAGTTCGTCCGCTAATAAATAGTTCTTTAAATTTTAGGTCGGTCTTATGTTTTGCAAGTGCATAAAGACTAGAAACAATATCAGTTGCTTCATCCATGACCGCTCCAAGAACTCCTAGAATTGTTTGAGATAAAAATAAAGCTCGTGGATCTTGAGTAGCATAGTCAACTGCTTCATAATCAATTCCACGTTCATGAGTTAATCTCATAACTAAATAAAAGATACCAAAAGAGATAAAAACCCCTAACAAAGTAGCAGTTAAAGTCACCAGCATTTTTTGATTAAAGCCTTGTACTATGACTAGAGAAACAAAAGTAAACAGTATTGCTGCAATACTATAAATTAAGAAAATTCTTGTTCCATTTTCCCTTACATCACTCTTAATTACAAAATAAAAAATTATACTATTTAAGATCATTGAAATTAAAAGTAAGCTAGCTTGTTTTCCTGTAATTAAAACAATTACACTAATCGTCAAAAACATGCTTAAAACAACAACCCAGTCACGTTTTGGTTCAACTAATTTAGGTTTCCCTTTAACAAATGAAACAATTACACGCTGATGTGGTTTATACTTTTGTGAAATCGCTTGGGACGGAGAATAAGTATTAGTAACTAAGAATGTCTTCCCCTTATATTTTCCGGACAAAATTTTTAGATGTAGATTTTGTTGACGTACCTCGTCTTTGTTTTCATAGTTGTCTTTTGTCTTATCAACCAATGTATCTTTTATTTGACTATCAGTAATGACCGCAATTGGCCTACTTGCAAAAGCAGTTGAAAAATAGGTAATTAGAGTAAAAAATATTCCAACAAATAAGACTGCTAAACTAAGCCAAATTTTTGCATTCTTCTTCACTTTTTCGCCTTCCCTAAATAATTCAATGGTTAGTATGCTACTATAGTAGCATTAAAAGTTTTTACTAATTATTAAAAAATAGTAATTTATCTGAGGTAGATTTAATGGAACTTATGATTTCAACTTTTACCCTAGCAATTGCCGCGGCAATCAGTATTATTATTGCTCAAGCAATTGATAAGGTATCTGTTAACTATATAAGCATGCTCGTTGGAATAATTATTGGTCTTATCCCCTTCCTAAATAGCCAAATTGCTAGCTTTGATTCAGAAATTTTTATGGAACTGATCGTAGCTCCGCTTCTTTTTTTCGAAGGCCAAAAAACTAGAATTCATAATATTAGTAGAAGAATTAAAGAAATTATTGGATTAACCGTGGTCATGGTTTTACTCGCCTTAATTGTAGGCGGCTTTAGTATCCATTTTCTTGCTGGCATCAGTCTTCCACTTGCATTTATTATTGGGAGTATTAGTACACCAACGGATGCAACGGCAAGTGAAGCCGTAACTAATGGTTTACGAATGCCTAGACGAGTAACAACTTCATTAAAGGCTGAGTCACTTTTTAACGATGCTTCCGGTATTATTTTACTTAATATGAGTTTACTTTGGTTTGCTAATGGTTATATCAACTACGGTCAAACAATTTATGACTTCTTTATTTCTTCATTAGGAGGAGCAGTATTAGGATTTGCAGCAGCTTGGATAATCATTATTTTTCGTCAAAGTCTCATTAGATCAAGATTTAATTCTTTAAATGCCCAAAACTTAATTTATGTCCTTACTCCTCTGGCACTTTATGCCTTTGCAGAAGAATTACATGTTTCTGGAATTATCGCTGTTGTGGTTGCCGGCTTATTACATAATGCAGAGTCTCAACAGAGTTTGCTCCTTAATTCAAGACAAATCCATATGGGACGAGATTTGCAAAATCTTATTTCAGATATTTTTAACAGTATGGTTTTTATAATTTTGGGATTAATGATGGTTAGAATATCCCGTAATAAATTATTTAATGGAGATCTATCAAAATGGATTCTCGTAGGCTTCATTGTTTACCTTGCTAATTTACTTGTTCGTTATATCTATGGGCGTTTAATTATTCGTTATGATCGACGAGAAAGCACTGTATTTTCACTTGGCGGTATTCACGGAGCAGTTACATTAGCTTTAGCTTTAACAATTAATGCTACTTTTTTAGGAACTAAAAATTACAATCTAGTTATTATGTCTGAAGCAGTTTTAATTATTTTGAGCATGCTTGTGCCTACTATTGTATTTCAATTTATTCTTCCCCATGAAGTTAGTGATGAAGAAGCACACATTGTTATAGAAAAAATCCGTAATGAAATGGTTAAACAAGCCTTAATTTCTATCCATAAAATGTACCTACCTAAAAGAGTAAAGCGACACGTCATCTATACTTTGCTTAATCAAAAAAGAGTCGTTAAAACTCGAGAATACATGCGAGTTTTGTTTAAAACAATTGATCAACCGAATTTAACTAAGTCCGAACAGTATTTACAACGTCTGGCCTTTTTTAGAGCCTTCGCTGTAGAAAGAGAGTATTTGGAAATGATCGGACAAAAAGAAAGCAAATATCGCACATATATCTTAAGCCTTTATAATGATGTTCTTTTAGCTGAATCACTAATTATCGAACCTGAAGACGAATAAATAATTCTGAGAAAAAGTCTAAAATAAAGAAAACACTGGTATATCATTGTTAAAATAAATATTGATATACCAGTGTTTTTATTTTCTAAAGAGTTATGGTCTAAGTCAAATTAAGACTTATTTATCAGACTCAATTATTTTATTTATTAAAAAAGCGATCCCACCAATGGTGTTTTTTCTTAGGACGAATTTGCATTTGAGCTAAAGTACGATGAATATTTTCTTCTACCTGCTGCTTACGACGCTTTTCTTCGTTCTCTCTAGCTTTTTTTAAAATTTCTTCATGAGCCTCTTGCTCACTTTTTTGTTCTTCAGTAATCTTTTTGGCAGCTTCCTGATCTTTCTCATTAGCTTTTTCTTTAAAATCGTCTGATTCTGGCTCAGCTAATTGGTGTGAACGATCAATTAATTTTTTATTTTGAGCTTCAACACGCGCTACCTGCTTTTGCAAATCTTCAATTGCTTTATTCTGATTTGCAATAGTATTTTGTAGCATCGTTAAAAGTTTAACTACTTGATCAGCATCAACAGTGGCAGTATTAGTAGCAACTGATTTTTGCATTTTTGCTGCTTTTTTAGCTTCTTCAGTTTTTTTATCGCTTACTGCAAAAATCTGTCTTGCTGCTTCTTGCAAGGTTAAATCAGCATTTTTAGACAAAGCTCTAAAAGCTTTTAAATCTTCAATATCCTTTGCCGAGTACAAGCGAGACTTTTGCTTGGTTCTTTCATAGTAATCTTTATTTCCAGTAACCTTTTCCACGATTAACGAATACTTTCTTAACGTTGCTACGCTAATATGAAGTTCTTCCGCCGTTTTTGCTGGGACCTCAAGTTCTTCAAAATTATGGTCGCTTGCCATCCTAAATTCTCCCTTTACTTAAACTAAGTTTAATCATGTTTATGTAACAAAGTCTTCTTATGATCGTAGCGTTCGATTGCGTAATCAATTAATTTAGTAATTAAGTCAGTATATGGAATTCCAATCTCTTCAAATAACTTAGGATACATACTAATATTAGTAAAGCCTGGAAGAGCATTTACTTCTGTTAAAACAACTTCATTATCTTCAGTACGAAGCATCGAATCGATACGAGCCAAGCCACTACATTCAGTTGCTTGGAACACTTTTAAGGCATTTTTTCTAACTGTTTCAACAATTCCCTCAGGAAGCTTAGCGGGAATTTCTAAAGTTGATGTTGAGTCATCATCATACTTATTTTCATACGTATAGAATGAATCTTTTGCATTAATAATTTGACCAACACCTGCAACGATTGGCTTATCATTTCCTAAAACAGCAGTTTCTACTTCAGTACCGTGAACAGTTTCTTCAACTAAAACCTTGTCATCATATTTAAAGGCCTCAGCTAAAGCAACCTTGTATTCTTTTTCGTTAGTAACATGACTTACACCAACTGAAGAGCCTTGGTTTGATGGCTTAACAAATAAATCTGAACCCAATTGGCTAGCTACGTATTCATAGTCTAACTTCTCGTTATCTGGATCATTATATTCAAAACGCTTAACTGCAATCCATTTTGCTACAGGAACACCAGCACGTTGAGCGAGGATCTTAGTCATTTCCTTATCCATCGTTACAGCTGCAGCTAAAACATCATCTCCAACAAATGGCTTATCTAAAACTCTAAATAGTCCTTGTAGACAACCATCTTCACCTAAATTTCCGTGTACAATTGGAAAAAATACGTCAATTTCAGGACGATCTTTTAGTTCAATAATATTAGAAATATTAGCTACTTTATGAGGATTAGCCACTTCCATTTTTGGATTATCTAATACTTTACGAGAATCTGTATCATCAGCTAAGTATCCATCGTTAGTAATCCACATTGGATAAACATCAAATTTATTAGTATCAATTTCTTCATAAATGTTGTGGGCAGACATGATAGAAACTTCATATTCTGAAGAATTTCCACCGAAGATCAAACCTACCTTAATTTTGTCAGTCATATTTTTATCTCCTTTTTGTCCTCGAAACCTTATTATAAACAATCGTGACGCTATAATGCATTAATTTCGAAAAAAAGTCTAAAAAGAATGAAATTTTTTTATAATTACGGTATATATATTACTATCATTCTACTATCTGATTTGCTAAAAGGAGTAAATATGACGTTTACAAAAAAAGCAGCCGTTTTTTTAGCAACTATTGTGTTAAGTATAGGCCCTTCCACCGTTATAGCTACTACCACACAGGCTGCAACATTTACTAAAGAGGAAATTCAAGAAGTTCATCAAATTCAAAATCAATATAAAAACTTACCTAAGGAAAATTTTAACATCAGCAATCTTTATGCCAACCCACCTCATCTAACAGCTCCCTTTTCACCAGGCTCTATTAAAAATTCTTATATCAATTCTCAATTAGATTATATTAACTTTTATCGAGCTTTATTTGACTTACCAAGTATTTCAACAAATAAAACAGATAATGATAACGCTCAAATCACGGCGAGCGTTATGGCTGCAATCAAAGCTAATCCATTCACTAACCAACATGGTCTACCTAGTGAAACTAGACCCGATTATATTAGCGATATGTATTGGACAATTGCCAAAAACGTTTCTGCAAGTTCAAATTTAAATTTTAACGTAAGTAATCAATCCGCTGGTGATGTAATCACAGATCTATTGACTGACACCTACAATCTCGATGGGTCAGACACTGGACATCGTGCATGGCTTTTATCTAGTCGACTTACAACTACAGGTATTGGCGCGGCTTACGGTGAAAATAATTATCGCTATTCTGTTCAACAAGTTGCTTATCCGAGTGATGGTTACAAAGCAGCTGCAAAAAGTACAGTCGCTTATCCAAATAGTGGCGTTTTTCCAATTGAATTACTTCAGGGAAACAATATTGCCTGGTCGCTCTATTTATCTGATAAAACTATTTCTGGTACTCCTAAAATTACAATTACTGATCTTGACACCGGTCAAACTAGTCAAGCAATAAAAGTTAATAACTTTAGCAGCAAGGGATACGGCTATTTTGATACTATACTGACCTACTTTCCTGGAGACATTAAGTTAGTCTCAGGACACGAATATAACGTAAATATTTCTAATGTCTATCAGTACAGCTTTAAGCTTTTTAATCAAGTCGCTGCCAACCAACCAAAATTAGAAATTTTGGAAGATAAAACTAAGACTAAAAATAAGGTTAAAAATTCATCTACTATCTCATCTTCTCAAAATATTAAAGAAAGTACTGATAAAACGACCCGCAATATCTTAAAACAAGTTGATGATCCATCTTCGAATATAACCATCAAATCCGCTCTCTTACTTCAAGCGGAAGAGTTACGGGATTCTTTAAATAAAAATCGTCGAATGAACCCTATAGTTTTTGGTCGCTCTTATCAAGATGGGTACTCTTACTACAATTTAGGCGAAGATCAATGGTTCCATAATTTTTATGTTTACAATAACCCAGACCTAACTGCAGGCGTAGTAAATATTGATAATCACTCTCTTGATACCAATATTTACACTAGCCCTTATCCGAGCTTACAAAAACAAACTTCTAATCACGTTACCTCTGGAAAAAGCTATGCTTATGGGCAATCCATTACAACTAACCATACAACCTGGTATTATCTTGGTAAAAAACAATGGATTCGGCAATTTAATTAATAAACTAATACTCTAAAAAAACTTATAAAGTAACTAATTATATTATTTAAGAATAATTAATAGTTTCAACTTGATTTAAAGCTTAATTACTGTAAAAATAAGTATTGAGAAATGGTTGAGGACCCTTACAAGAGCCATTATGGCTGTTGCAAATTACAATTATTTTATACCCTAACTACTTTACACTTACTTGAATACAATTAAGCTCATCCAATCCGGCGCCATTTCTTAGAAAAAGGTCTCAGGTTAAAACCTGAGACCTTTTTTGCATCTTTATTTAAAATTTTTATTTGACACTAGTAATTTGCCAAGTAATAGTACTAATTACAAATAAAACTACTCCAACAATTACTAATTCCAAGAAAATCCCACTAGCTATCTCTAAAAAATAACCAATATTTAAAATAAAGCCTTCAACCTCAAAAATTGTTGGAATAAATGCTAGTAATCCAAAAATCCCAATCAAGCAAATTGATGCTCTCATTCCTCCGGCAGCAAACATATGAATTAAACGTCGAGTTGAGACAACTTCTTGTAATCTTCTAATCTGCTGATAAACTAAAATACCGACAAAAATAATTATCAAAATACTCAAAACTAATAATACTATCTCGATATTTGCCATTAATGTAGTATTTGCTAAACCAAAACTCGTTATAATTGCATACAGACCGCTATTTTTATTTTTCCTGAGCTTTTCTTGTACTGATTTAGCTTCCATGGATGAATTATCATCTATTTTCGTTAAAATAATTTTTCTAATTTGGCTAGCTAAACTAGAATTTTCAGCTCTAAATAAATGGATACCTAAAGTATAATCAATCATTGCATCTGCAATTGGTCTCGTTTGTTCAACAGTAAGGAGATTATTAGTGCTATTATTACTACTTCTGTCAGCACCAATTGCCGCAGCGAAATTATCAAACTTCTGATTAATATATCGTTCAGCAACTACTCCGTTACTTTCCTTTGCAATTTGGCTTTTCATAAAAATTGGATTCATAAAAGTTACTAAGCCAAAAAATAAGACCACAATTGTAAAAATTGCAATTCCAAAGGATCTTTTATCATGCACAGTTTGAGCTTGGTCAATTCTCCGTAACTCACTGCGTGTGCGTACTGCCATTTCCTAGACCTTCCTTAAAAATTAATTGTCAAACATCTCATTGATTGTTTGGGTCAAAGTAGCTAATTCATATTTTTGTAAAGCAGATTTTGCTTCACCAATTGTTTGATCTATTTTAGCCTCATCAATTGATAGAAATGTTGACATAAAAGTTTTTACCATTATATCAGAAATTTGATCTGCATCTAAATCCAATTCGGTACGTTTTATATATAAACTTCCGCCAGCTGTGATAATAAAGTTTAAGCCAATTTGCACCTGACGATCATTCCCTAGATCATGCTTAACTCCTTCATCTTTAAGCCAATTATCAAAAATTTGACTCCACCGATCAAGGGAATTCCTATCACTTAAAATGCTTTTAACTACACGTTCTACCCCTTCATCCTGAATACCTTGTTCTAAAATTAAATAAATAAAAATTTTCATTTTAGAATATGTATTTAATTCTTTAAAGTCAGTCGCATTTAAACTCTTTAAAACAGCGGTCATAAAATTGGTAACAATGTCCGTAATTAACAGATTTTTATGTGGATAGTATGATTGGAGTAATGATTTAGAAATCCCGGACTTATCGGCAATCATTTGCAAAGATACATTCTCCATACCTCTTTTTTTTAAAAGAATAAAAGTATTACGTAATATTTCATGCCGTCTTACTAAATTTTTTTGTCGTGCCATATCTTTTTCCTCGTACTATTCAGTCTATTCCTATACAGTATAGCGTTTTCATAATATTAGTTACAATTATTATACCAAGTACTGTCACTTATAACGAGCTATGATTCATTTTTTTAAATTAATCCTATATAAAAAACCGACGATTATCCGTCAGTTTTTCTCAATATTAACTTTTTCTTCTCTCTAGCAGAGTATAGCTCACGGCTAAGGCTAAAATAAAAACAATTGAAATAATCAATGGTAATCTAGTTGCTGGAATTAGAACTAATATTACTAATATTACTAAATAAAAAATTATCGTAATCCAGCTCGTTACCGGAAAACCAGGCATTCTAAACTGGCCAAGTTGTCCCTTATTTTCTGCTCGATACTTCAAGTGAGTCCACATAATGATTATCCAAACCATAATAAAGTTAATTGTTGAAACACTAGAAATAATATCAAAAACTTGGGCTGGCATAATATAGTTAAGAATTACTACAATGAATAGAATCAAAGAAGAAAATGTTAAGGCATTATTCGGAACAGCCTTTTTACTTAACTTGCCGAATCTCTTAGGAGCGTTATTTCCTCGAGACAAAGCATATAAGGATCTACTAGTTGAAAAAATTGCACTGTTTGTTGCCGACATTGCTGCTGTTAAAACCACAAAGTTCAAAATTCCGGCAGCCGCTGGAATACCAATTGCTCCAAAAACTTGTACAAAAGGACTTGTTGTAGTAACAATCTTATTCCATGGATAAACTGCCATAATAGCAATCATTGAGCCAACATAAAACAATCCAATTCTAACTGGCAAAGTATTTATTGCCTTGGGGATATCTTTATCAGGATTAGCTGTTTCACCAGCTGTCAATCCCACAATTTCAATCCCTACAAAAGCAAAAACTACCATCTGGAATGACTTCAGAAAGCCCCAGGATCCTGTTGGAAAAAAGCCACCATAGTTTACCAAGTTACTGAGCGAAACGATTCTAGAATCAATTTTAGCGTGCATAATTAAAAGAATTAACCCAGTAATGATCAAAGCCAAGATAGCTAAAACCTTAATCATTGAAAACCAACTCTCAAGCTCTCCAAATAGCCCCACATTAACCATGTTAACTAACATTAACAAGATCACGATCACTAATGGGCCTACCCATTGAGGCAGGTCTTTAAACCAATATTTCAAATAAATTCCCGTTGCAGTTAAATCAGCCATAGCTAAACTAAGCCAGCATAGCCAGTAAGTCCATCCCGCAACAAATTCCATTCTATTTCCAAGATATTTTTTTACTGATTCAATAAATGAATGTTGCTCAGGATCAGCTAAAATTAATTCTCCTAAAGCTCTCATCATAAAAAAGCTAATAATACCAACGATCAAATAAGATAAGATAATTGATGGACCAGCACTTTGAATAGCTGTACCAGACCCTAAAAATAATCCAGTTCCGATCGCTCCACCAATTGCAATCATTGTTACATGACGGCTCTTAAGTGATCTCTTAAGCTTTAGCTTCTCCTTTTCATCCATTTTGTAGTAGTCCTCCTTAAAGACAAAAATGCCTCTAGTATTTAACATATACTAGAGACATTTCTTTTTATGAAATTAAAATTCTTGTATAGTCAATTAATTGGCTATTTTATTTGTTTGTATTATAACTTGCATGAGAAAATTGTCAAATTAGGTTTTGGTTTTTAGTTAAAATTTGAACGTTATGATTGATTAAATCTTTATTCCTGATAAAAAGCAAAACCGCTAAAATTAACCAACAAGCTAAAGACAATATTGTTTGTTCAAAAAAACTTAAAATAGCAGAATTTCCAATTATTCCTATGGATGTTATAGAAAAAGCCACTACATCTATGAATGCATGGAGCAAAATCGTTAACCATAACTTCCCGGTATAGAGTAATAAAACTGCCAAAAAGCACCCGACACCAAAGGCACTAACAATTTGATATCCTACATCTTTTATAGGAGTCTCATAAGGCGGTCTACTTAAAACATTTAAAATGTGAAGTGACGCAAAAATTAAGCTACTAATTATAATTGCCCATTCAATACGTCTTCTACTCTTCCTAAAAATAGCTAAAAGAAGCAGAAGATTAATGTATCGTTCACTTTCTTCAATTATTCCTGCTCGCCCACAACTGAAAAATAATTCCCAAATATTTTCAATTCTGTAAGATTTTGATGGATTAATCAAAGAAAGGTCCCAATTCCAGAAAACTTCACTCCATGAACGCGCCAAATAACTAAAGACAGAGAATAGACTAATCCAAATAGCCAAAACTACAGCTATTATTAATACAATTACGTTTCTTTTATTAGAAAAATTAAAAGGTAAATTAAAATGAAATCTATATCCCCACTCCCTAATTACAACGTATACATAAATAAAGACTGGTAATCCATAAATTATTGCTGAATTATTTAATCCATATAAAAATGTATTTGGTTCTAAATTTTCCAATTTAGCCGGACTCGATCCAGCTATTACAGTGGTAAACCAAATAGTTACAAGCAATTGCAAAAGCGGATTTTTTATTACTCCATATGCTTCTTTTGTGACGGGAATGATTACAACTAATAGTCCAGCAAGATAGAGAATATAGATAATTACGCTCATGTTAGGTAAAATTTCAATTAATAAGCGCATAGAATAAGTAAGTTGATCAACAAAAATTACCGGAAGAAAAATAATACTTATCAATTGAAATAATTTTTTATTTTTTCTTACTAATAACGAGAGAATTAAAATTACTAAGTATACTTCAAAGTAAATATCATGGTACCTAGCAATTAGAAGGACAGCTAGTACAAGATTGATATAAAGCTGGATTTTTAAAACATTCATTTTCGTCACGAATATCACCTGAATTTTTAGTAAGTAAGAAATAAAGAGGAAAACTTGTGAATTTTCCTCTTTATTTCTCAAGAATATAATATTTATGGGTGACGCCAAGAACCATCGTCAAAGCCTCTACTATATCCGCCACCTCCAATATAATTTTGTGCAGGTCCTAAAATCGTATTTTGCCAACTACCAGCAACAGACTTTACTTCTACTCTACTTACTTGGGCTGCTGAAGCTTTAGTTGCACTTAAACCTAGTGCACATACGCCCAGTCCTACAACACCTACGGTAGTAATAACTCTTGTTAGTTTCATTTTATTACTTCATATATTTAAATTTCATTAAATTTATTTCAATTATATTAACTTAAATTTTAAAAATCAATATAGTTTTTAATTTTTTATATCAAAAAACGACTGATATCAGCTATAAACCAAGATCAGTCGTTTTTAAATATTAAATTTTAATGTGAATTAGCCTTGAATTCTATTTTGTTCATCAAAAATTTGGTGAATTGACTTATCGTTGTAAATGTAATCAATACCTTTAGCAAGTAAACGTGCTACAGATAAACGAACCATTCTATCTGGGTACTTCTTATGCTTAATAGTATCAGTTACGACAATTTGTTCTACTGGTAATTCATTCAATACATCGATCGCATTTTGAGAAAGTAATGCATGAGTTGCAGCAACATAAACCTTCTTAGCACCAGCAGCTAAGACAGATCTAGTTGAAGAAGCA
Organism: uncultured Lactobacillus sp.; assembly: GCF_948948975.1. Lineage (GTDB taxonomy): Bacteria > Bacillota > Bacilli > Lactobacillales > Lactobacillaceae > Lactobacillus. Next base: position 137,275 of record NZ_CARBVX010000003.1, read on the forward strand.
ATTCTAGAACCAGTATCAATTAAGTCATCGACGATAATGACAGTCTTATCCTTAACGTCACCAATCATATCATGAGCTTCTGCGTCATAACGTGCACCGCGTTGGTCAACAATAGCAATTGGAGCATCGAAGTATGAACCAAAATTACGTGCAAGTTTTGCACCAGAGTGATCAGGAGAAACAACTACTACATCATCGTTCTCCTTACTTGCAATACCATTATCTAAGAAGTATTGAGCTAAGATTGGCATGGCATGTAAGTGGTCAACTGGGATATTGTAGAAACCTTGAATTTGAGATGCATGTAAGTCAACGGCAATTAAGTCATCAATGTCAGTCAATTGAAGCAAGTTAGCCAATAATTTTGCAGTAATTGGTTCACGGGAGCGATTCTTAGTATCTTGACGAGAATATGCCATATAAGGAATTACTACGTTAACAGAGTGAGCAGATGCACGATGTAAAGCATCCAATACAATCATTAGCTCCATGAAGTTTTCATTCACTGGATCTTGAATAGATTGAATTACGTAGACATCACAGCCTCTAACACTTTCTGTAATGTTTACTTGAATTTCTCCATCACTAAAGTGTTGAACAGCAGTTTCAAGTAATGGCTTATCCAAAGCAGCCGCAATTCTTTCTGCTAGAGCTTGGTTTCCACCAAGTCCGATTAATTTCATTGGGTGCAACATTTCGTGCAATTCTTCTTTTTTCATTAATTTGCCCTTCCTTGTAAAATTAACAGCTATTCCTATTATAACGAAAAATTCCTATTTTGCTCTACTTTTCAGCTGTAGATTATAAATGATTCTTTTCAGCTGCCTTAATTTGATCTAAACGACCAACAACATAAGTATAAAAATCTTCCGCATCTTGTGGATTTGTATTTTCAAAAGCACGTAAAATAATAGCGAACTCGTCTTTCCCCATTTGATGTAAGGGGGCTGTTTGATAAAGCATAGGATTATCTCCCTTAGGTACTAATTTTAGAAAACCATTAATCAATAGATGTGCTTTTTTATAAACAACTGCTTGCAAACTATGAACATCTAACACTATTTCACGCTTACCTAAAAATAAAGGTGCTGTATGCTTCACAGTAATCTTATCGCCTTCTACTACCATTTCTCCATTCATTCCATGCACTACTATTTTTTTCATAATCCTTACCTTCTGCTTCATTAATTATACTTCATATATTAACTCTATCTGATTTAGGTACAAAGAGAAAAAGAGGCCTAATAAACTAGTCCTCTTTACAAAAATCTTTAATTAAGTCTAATAATTTTAAACTATGAACAACATAACTGTAATGAGTTTGTCGGGGCATTAAGACTAACCGACAATTAGGTAGTAACTGACTATACCAGCGAACATGTTCGACTTTAACCCAATCTCTTTCTCCAACCACACATAGCGTAGGCGTTTTTATTCGCTTTAGAGTTTCAACGGGAATATGACTTTCTCTTAAAGCCACTTTACTATCTCGGTCTCCCTTAAAGAAACCACGAATTGTATTAGCAGCAATATGTTTTGCGTTCACACCATTTCCATTAACGTAAGTTCCGGCAACTATTACTTTAGAAACTAACTCTGGAGCCTGGGCAGCTAAAGAAAGAGCTACTAAACCACCTGAACCAAAGCCTAAAATATATGGTTTATCTAACTTAAGCGCGTTAATAAAGGCTCGTAAGTCTTCTACCTCTGTTTGATAGTGCTCACTTGCCTCTCCTTCACTTAGTCCATGACCACGCATATCAGGAACTACCACAGTATAGTATAGAGAAAGAGGTGCAACTAGCTTATCAAAGATCCCACCATCTTGACGATGTCCATGCAATAAAATTAAGGGATGTCCTTTACCTAATTTTTGATAGTAAATCTTTACCCCATTAACTTTTACTTTCATATTTATTCCTTTAGTTGTAAGTTCTTATAAATCTTGATGGTCAAAATCACTTAAAGATGCTTTTTTGACGATTTTTTTACTTTCTTTTTGGGACTCACGCTCTGCCATCAAGCTTTTAATAATTTGACGCCAAACTCGATAATTTGCTCTAAAATTATCTGGTATTTTCTTTGGATTAAGGTCGTGAACCATGCTATCTGCTCTCTGCCAATAATGATAATAAGGCGTTGAGCTATAGTAAAAACCATTAGTCAAAGACACATATTTTACATTAAAAATCTGATCTTCCATAAATGCCAGATCTTCCACAAAACGCAAATGATATTTTTTAATGATGCTAATTTTGTATCCCTTATTCCAGGTGTAGCCCTTAACAGGTGAGCCAAATACATTAGTCATCTTTAAATAAGCTTCTCTTTTATCAATTAAGCCACCGCTTTGCTTATTTCCTACAGGATGACTTTCATGGCGTTTTTCTGAATCAATCCAAAAACCACAAGAAACAATATCAACATCTGGGTGCTCATCAAAGGCTCTGACAAAGTAAGCAGTATAGCCTGAGTCTACCCAATCATCCCCATCATGAAAAGTAAAATATGGTGTAGTTACATGAGCCATTCCAACATTTCTAGCGTCAGAAAGCCCCCCATTTTTCTTATTAATAATATCAAAATAAAGGAACCGATCACGATAGGACTCGGCTACTTCACGAGTTCTATCCTTTGATCCGTCATTAACAATTAGCAATTTGAAATTTCTATCTTTTTGTTTAGCTAAAGCGTCAAGTGCCCTGCCTAAATATTTTTCCATATTGTAGACGGGCATAATTACCGTTAACATTGGCTGGCGTAACACGGCGTCTGCCTCCTTTTGCTTATGATTATAGCATCTTAATACTTATTTACATAATTCAGTTAACTATTTAGGTTATAATATAGCCATCAAATGAGTATATTTCATAGGAGAAAATTTATTATGAAAAAAATACTAACTACACTTGTTGCTATCTTATCAAGTGGAATCTTAGGGTTAAGTGTCATTACTAATACTAAAACGGCTAAAGCTGATGCTAATAACACTCCTGTTGTAACATTAGGTACCTCCCTTACCGCCTCTCAAAAACAAGGCACTATTGATACCTTAACCCAATCATTGAATGGTGCTAATTATACTACCATTACTATTACTGGATCTGATCTTGTAAAATACCTCAATCCTTCCGGTTATGACTTTACTAATAACTCCGGCGTTTGGTCTAGTGCCATGGTTCAAAAAACTAGTTCCGGTAGTGGTATTAATGTTCATATTTTACCTTATAACGGTCATAATAACATTACAACTATTACAGCTAACCAATATAAAAATGCTGCTCTAACGGCTGGAATATCTGATGCAGATATTTATGTAACTTCTGCTACTCCAATTGATGGATCAGGTGCTTTAGCCGGTGTTTATGCAGCTTACGCTAAAAATGGTGAGTCTTTAAACCAAAAACAAATTAACGCAGCTCAAACCGAAATGAACACTTTGAGTAAAATTACTAGTCAAAATAAAGGTAAAGATGGCTATTCTGATGCTCAATTAAATAATGCAGTTGCGGGTGCCAAAAAAGAAATGGCTAAGCAAGGTCAAAATATTTCTGATAGCCAAGTTAGAGATATTGTTAATAATCAGATTAATATTAACCATCTTGGCGATACTATTACTAACAATCAAAAAGAACAAATTATCAATGTTCTAATCAAAGTTAAAAATTCTGGTGCCCTAAAAGACAAGAATTTTCAACAACAAGCTAGCCAATTAACCGATCAAATTCAATCAGGCGCTAAAAATATCTTTTCTAAATTTAATACTCCAGAAACTAGAAATTGGTTCCAAAAACTAATTGATTCTATCGTTAGTTGGTTCAGAGGTATCTTTGGCGGTGCAATTATCTTAAACTAAAATCTAAGAAAAAAGACGACTACTTTGTAGTCGTCTCCGTCGTCAAAACTAGTACCTGCGTGCGTTCTAGTCTTTCACTTCTTATTATAGCAACTACTTAAAAAAGTGCATCAAAAAAGTCTGCAAAATTGCAGACTTTTTTGATTTAGCAAGCGGATTTTTTAATAATTAGTTTGTTTCAGTTGAATCAGTAGTCTCATCAGACTCGCCATCTTCAAATTCGGGTCCTCCATCTTCAACTACATCTTCGTTACTGTTATTTTTATCTATAATCTTCTTAGTTACAGCAGCTACCACACCAATTCCTGTACAAATTGCTGCACCAATACCAACTACTTTAAAGAACTTTTTCATAATATCACCTCATTTAAATTATTTTCTGCGCTTTCACTTTTAATTATAGTCGCTCTTAATGATATTACGAATTTTTGGACTTTCTATTTCATTTGATCCATATATTTGTTTAACTCATTATCAACGAAATTATTTCCTTGATTGTCAGCATGCCCCTTGGTCCAGCTAAATTCACTATCAGAAAAGTGTTCCAATAAACTATCTAGCCTCTTCCATTCAGAAGCATTGATTAAAGGCCCATTTGATCGCTTCCAGCCACGCTTCTTCCAGCCTTCAATCCAGTGCTTATTGATTCCATTTAAAACATATTGCGAATCTAAAACAAATAATAAGTGCTTGTCATTGAATTTTAGCTCAACTAATTTTTCTAGGGCATTAATCAATCCAAGCAACTCCATTTTATTATTTGTAGCACCAAATTCCCCGCCAGAGCCATATGTACGACCATTATCCCATTCAATTAAATAAGCCCAAGCAGCTTTATCAGTTTTATTAACATGGCCACCTTTATGAACACCAGTATTTCGAGATCCTCCATCGGTGTAGATGGTAGCAAAATATTTAGAAGAAATATTTTGTTTAGGTTGTGAGATTTCTTTACCAGAAGCTGACTTAATTTTTTTAATAGCATTACTTAAAGAATCTTCATTAACAATATCAGGTTGGGTTTCCTTATTCCAATTAAGATACTTAGTCGCATCGGTAATTTTTTCAAAGGATTTATACTCTGCGCCAGAAAATCCATCTACTTGCTTTTTAGCATCTTCCCATGTTCGATAAACACCTGGTGTACGGCCTTTTTTTACTGCATAGTATTTCATAATTGTTCCTTTCTTCATTTGCTCTAACCTATAAAATGTTAGAATAATTTTAACGCTAAAATTACAAAGAAAGAAAGGAGGAAATAGAGTGTTTTTTATCCAAAAAAAATATAGTGAAGAAGTTGAAAAAAACAATAAGCATAAAAATAAAGAGCCTAGCATTGCTCGAATGACTTTTTTAGGTTTAATGGCTACTTTCACTCCTACTCGCTGGCTCTTACGGATGCACAAAAGAAAAGTTGAAGATACCTCCACTACTGAAGAGATAGATCCAGCAATTGAACAGATACCTGTTTTTTATGTACATGGTTTTCGCGGAGGCGACTATACGACAAATAAAATGGTTCAAGCCGCCTGCAAGGCAAAAGGTACTGATAAGTTTCTTAAAGCCACAATTGATCCATTTGGTAATTTCATCTTAGAAGGAACTTGGACAGCAGATAAGCAGCCCATTGTACAACTTATTTTTAAGGATCGAATTGCGGGAGTTTATGCCAGCTCTTACTATCTTCGGGCAGCTCTTTCCTATTTAAGTAAAAGATATCATTTTAAAAAGTACAGTGCTGTTGCCCATTCTTTAGGCGCTCCTTCAGTAATAAAAGCTGAGATGAAAACAAGTTTAAGGAAGAATTTTCCTCATTTAGATCACTGCGCCTTAATTGCGGGACCTTTTGATGGAGTAATGTATTTAGGTGACTTACCTAATGTCAATCGTCTTAATGAAAAGGGACGCCCCATTTTGATGAGTACGTCTTATATGGGGATGCTTTTTAATCAGAGACGTTTTAATCCTGATATTTCAGTTTTAAATATTTATGGAAATATTTTAGATGAGACTAATACAGATCGGTTTATTTCTGTTGTTTCTGCTAAATCGATTCGCTATATTCTTGCTCCAGTTGCCCATAGCTTTCAAGAAGTAGAGGTGCGTGGAGATGCGGCTGAGCACAGCGTTTTACACGATAATCCTTTTGTAATTAATATTATTAACAAATTTTTGAAGTTAAGTGATTAATTTTATAAAGAGAGAAAATAATTATGTACTATATGCCATTTTTTTATGACCCATATTTTTGGATGATTATCTTAGGTGTAGCAATTTCCGGCTGGGCCTCAATGAATGTTAATTCAACTTTTAATCGTTACGATCAAGTTCAAAATCAAGGAAATTATACTGGTAAAGCCGCTGCACGCTATATTCTTGATCAAGCTGGTCTATATGAAGTCGAAATTCGTGAAGTAGCTGGAAACTTAACGGATAACTATAATCCTACCAATAAAGTTCTCAGTCTTTCACAATCTGTCTACAATTCCTCTTCCATTGCAGCAGTTGGTGTAGCAGCTCACGAAGTCGGGCATGCCCTTCAAGATGCTAGTGACTATGCACCTATGCGAATGCGTTCTGCCTTAGTGCCAATTGTTTCTCTTGGTTCCAATTTATCAATGCCACTAATTCTTTTAGGACTAGTCTTAGGAATGAACCAAACCCTAATTAAAATTGGTATTTGGTGCTTTGCCTTAGTTTTGCTTTTCCAAGTAGTAACTTTACCGGTTGAATTTAATGCTTCTCATCGTGCTTTACGGATGCTAAATAATGGGGCTATTTTATCCCCACAAGAAATGCCAATGGCCCGTAAAGTCTTATTTGCGGCAGCTTTAACATATGTCGCAGCCGTTTTAACAAGCATGTTACAATTGTTTAGACTTCTACTCATTTTTGGAGGCCATAACAACGATAATAATTGATTAGTTGGGAGGGATACTTATTTTTTCGAATGAATTTTGGGCACTTCTTTGGGCTGTCAACACAATCTTAGCCTTCTATGTTGTATTCCACCGAAAAAGATCTGTCGCTACCTCTTGGGCATGGTTAATTATTTTACTAATTTTTCCAATTTTAGGCTTTATTTTATATGGTTTTATTGGACGTGGATTATCACAAGAAAATCTTTTTGCCATTAACAATCAAAAGCACATTGGTTTAAATAAAGTAAATAAGATGATTCCGCGTGTTCCTAAATCCACTGGATCAACAGACACTTCTAAAGAAGCCAAAATTTTAATTGATTACTTTAACTTTAGACATGATTCCCCCCTATCTAAAAATAACAAAATTAGTTTTTATACCGACGGCGAAAAAAAATTTGAAGCTCTTTTTAAAGACATCAAGCAAGCTCAAGAAACCATTAATGTTGAATATTATTCTTTCATGAATGATGATTTAGGTAATAAATTTCTTAATTTATTAATTAAAAAAGCTCGCGAAGGTGTTAAAGTGCGACTTATCTATGATCCTTGGGGTTCTCCTGGCGCTTCAAAGACTTGGTTTAAGCCTTTAACTGATTTGGGCGGTGAAGTTGTAGCCTTTATCACAGCTCAAAACATGATTAAAAAGTATCGGATGAATTATCACCTTCACCGTAAAATTGTCGTTATAGACGGTCGAATCTCTTGGACTGGCGGCTTTAATGTGGGCGACCAATATGTCAGCAAAAGCAAAAAATTTGGCTACTGGCGTGATACTCATCTTAGAATCGTCGGCTCTGCGTCTCTCCTCCTCCAAGAGCGTTTTGTAATGGATTGGAATGCTTCAATTACTGATAAAAATCAGACCATTTCATTTAATGAAAAACTCTTTCCAAAAATTGAAGAAAATCGACTAACAGAAGACGATGTTGCAACCCAAATTGTTTCAGACGGTCCTGATACTTCTACTCCATATTTACGTAACGGTATGATCAGAATGATGATGATGGCTAGAAAAACACTTTGGATTCAAACACCATATCTTGTTCCCGACGATCCAATGATTGCCACTTGGGTTATTGCGGCTCATTCAGGAGTTGACGTACGGATCATGATTCCTTCAATGCCTGATCATCCCTTTATTTACCGCGCTACACAGTGGTACGCAAATTACCTGCTCCATGAAGGAATAAAGATCTACGTTTATGACAATGGTTTTATTCATGCAAAAACCGTCATGGTTGATGATCACTTCGCTGCAGTTGGATCAATGAATCAAGACTTTCGGTCATATAGCTTAAACTTTGAGACTGATGCAGTCTTCTACGATAAAAATATTACCCGGGAATTAAATCATATTTTTGAAAAGGATTTAGCTAAATGTACAGAATTAACTTTAGAGATTACTGATAACTGGTCACGTTATCTTCGATTTAAACAAGCTTTTTCTAGATTGCTCTCCCCGATTCTATAAAAATTAAAAAGGATAGATTCTCTGCATTCACGATATGTGATATGAACCCCGAAATTCGGACAAGAATTTCGAGGTTTTTATTATGTCTAAA
>NZ_CARBVX010000004.1 GCF_948948975.1 uncultured Lactobacillus sp.
TTTAGACATAATAAAAACCTCGAAATTCTTGTCCGAATTTCGGGGTTCATATCAAAACTCCTTTAAATCTATTTTTGTTTAATCATCCAATTATTAATTGAATCCCCAATTTTGGCTAGATCGACATCTTCTTCACTAACCATTGCCATAGTATAAGTCTTCCCATCTTCTTGAATTATAGCTGCTCCTTGTTTTTTATCAGCTATTTTATAAACCACACCATTAATATTTTTCGCTAAGCCTTTTTCAGGAAAATTAGCTAATTGTCCTAAAATTTGATTATCCACATTAGTTCCTAAAATTTTCCCCTGATAAAGCTTTTGCATAGTATTAACTAAATCACTACTACTGGTTTTTCCAACAAAATCTTTACCAAAATTCTCAGTAATCTCTGTATGGGTTGCACCAAATTCTTTTGCAGTTTGATTTACCTTTTCTTTTCCAATTTTATTTAAAATAATATTAGCCGCATTATTATTTTGCTGACGCATCATTAAATCAAGTAAATAGGTGTAGGAATAAGCCATATCAGTCTTTAGTACCTTATCTCCACCACTTAAGTCACTTGATTTAACTTTATAAGGAGTTGCCGAGTTTAAGCTTTTATCTTGAACTGCCTTGTAATAAGCCAGCAACACAAATAACTTTAAAACATTCCCAGCATTTAAATTATCTTGACTAGTATTTGTTAAATCAACAAATATTTTAGGATTATTCAAGTCTTTTACACTCACTTGATAACTTCCTTGAACATTTGAACTAGCTTTAACAATGGCTTTAGCCAAATTCTTATTACTATTTTTTGAAATAGCGGCCTCTCCAATCTCGTTTTCTCCACTAGTAATACGAGTTTGTTTAGTGCCCTCTTTCATTTTACTTTTTTGAGCTACTTTGGCTGTTGAGTTTCCATAAATTTCTAAAGTTTGTGTCTTCATACGATTAATACTAGTCATATAAAAAGCTAATGCACAAAAAGAGGATAAAATCGCCCCTAAAAATATTTTATTTTTCATTAAAAATCTCCTTAATCACATATTTTTATTTTATCATGCTAATACCTAAAAAAGTTTAAAGACTAAGGATTATTCTATTTTTTAAGATTATCTTTTCTTTATATAGGATTTGCTGAATGCGTTCACAAATTGTTCTTTTTTTAGTACAATAATTCCAGTATTAATATTTACAGTGAGGGATTATTATTTATGTTGAAATATATGATCGGTATTGACGCAGGTGGTACACACTCTACGGCAATCGCTTATGACGAAAATGGTAAAGAATTAGGTCGTGCTGAATCTGGCCCAGGTCAAATCAACAATGACTACGAACTCGGTATCAAAAATATTGCTCAAGCAGTTAATGAATTGCGTGACAAGATTGATGGCGATTGTATTAAGGTTTTAGCCGGAATTGCTGGTTTATCTGTTGTTGGTAATGCACCAGAAGTCGCAGCAACTATTTCTTCAATGGTTGGTAACATTCCAACTCGTGCTATTACTGACTCACTTCTTGCTCTTTACAATGGTCTTGAAGGAGCAGATGGTGCTTTAGTTATTGCAGGTACTGGATCCGTTGTTAACGGCCGTCAAAACGGTTCTTTAATCGCTGTTGGTGGTTACGGTTCTTTACTTGGAGACGAAGGTAGTGGTTATGCTATTACCAAGGCTGCTCTTCAATCCGCTCTTCTTAGCTGGGACAAGCGTGAAAAGAATTCTTTAATTGATTTATTCGTTAAAGAATTCAATGTTGATAACATGGGCGAAGTTCCTGCTAAATTCTACAACTTAACTAGTCCAGAAGTTGCTTCAAAGGCTGTTAAAGTTGCTAAGTTAGCAGATAACGGTGATGAAGATGCTCGTAAGATCATTGCAGATCAAGCACATCTTTTGGCTCGTGACATTATCATGTGCTTAGACCGTTATGAAGATCCTAAGCCAATGCGCGTTGCTTTAACTGGTTCAGTTCTTTCAAACAACGCTATGATGCGTTCATACATGGAAGCAGAAGTTAAAGAAAAATACCCAGACGCAGTATTTAGCGTTTCAAACGGTGAAAACGCACGTGGTGTAATTTTTGATAAGAGCAAAGATTACCGCTACTTCACTAATCATAACGATGATGAATAATTAAATTAAACACTATAAAAGCACCTCGATCTCCGAGGTGCTTTTTTTATCTATAGATCCTTATACATTAATACGTGTTCTATACCACCCTCATCAAATGTCTCGCCTTTAACTTGATAACCAAGATGATCATAGAAAGGCTTGGCCGTCATTTGCGCATGGCAGTATAACCTATTAATATCTTTTTCTTTTAGATACTCATGAACTTCTTTTATCATTTTACTTCCAAGATGCATTCCCCGTGCATCTTTTGAGACCACAACTCGACCTAAATACCAATCTCCATTTTCATCTTTAAAAATTCGACAAGTAGCTAAAGCATCATCTTTTCCGTCATTTAAACTAAAAACATGAATTGCATGAAAATCTTCATCATCTATTTCAGGTAAGGTAATTTTTTGTTCACTAACAAAAACTTCATTTCTTAGCCTTTCGACGCAAAAAGCCTCATATCCAGTCATTTCATCAATTGTCTTAAAACAAAATTTCATTACTTCAACCTCTTAACTAAAATCAAATCCGTCTGTGGATCTTCTCCAACTACAAAAGTGTGTTGACTAACTCTTTTAAAACTATCTTTTTCATAGAAAGTCTGAGCCTGATAATTTTTCTCCCAAACTCCAAGCCACATATTGTCCTTATCTTTTTCTTTAGCTATTTTCTCAGCTAATTTGATTAGCACTAATCCTAAACCTTGATGTTGAAAATCTTGCTTCAAGTATATTCTTTCGACTTCTAAAGCATTAGGAACCACCTGCTCTGTTTGCGCATCTCCCTCATTCACCTTTAAATAGCCAGCCACTTTATTATCTACAGTTAAAAAGTAAAAACTACTATTCGCATTTTCAACTTCATCTTTTAATTTTTCTTCTGCATATGCTGTATCCAAAAATTTTCTCATATCTTCGGTACTATTTTGTGATCCAAACGTTTCTAAAAATGTTTGTCTTGAAATTTGTTGTAATTCTCTAATATTATCTGCTAGTACTTCTTTAATCTCATATTTTACTGTTATATTAATACTTCCTCTTTCCACCATTCTTTACAAAATTCCAATTTTCACGTGCATTTTTCTCGAGAACACTTAGATATTTTTGTAACCGAGCCTGTTCAACTTTAGTTAAGCCTTTTGTTACTAACGTATTTGAATAGACATTTTCTCTTTCTATTTCTTTAGCTAATTTTTTACCTGTGTCGGTTACAAATAAATGTTTGATTTTCTTATTAGTTTCATCATCTTCTTTAAAAATAAGTCCCGCTCGTTCAAGTTTTCTAATTCCACGAGCAGTCGTTGTACGATCAATATTTAATGATGTAGCTAAGTGATCAGAAATAATACCTGGGTGTTCAAAAATGCGAGTTAAATATAAGTATTGACCACGATTTAATTCCAAATCTTTAAACTCAATATTAGCAATCGAATCCAAGGCTCGTGAAATTGAACCAATTTCTCTCAAAATATCTTCTGCCATCTTTATGTCTATCCCTCCTATTTGTTCTAGTATATGTGACTATTGTTGCAAATGCGACAATAATAAAAATGATTATTACTCTATTTGATTTCTATGTTAACAATAAGTAAAATCTATCTGAATAGTTAAATAAAGGAGCTTATAAAATGATTTTAAGAAATATTGGAATTCTTCTAACAATTATTGTTGGAATCGAGCATATTGGAATTATGTGGTTAGAAATTTTTGGTAAGCCCGATTTACAAGCTAAGTCGTTTGACATGGATGTAGATTTTGTTAAACAGCCTGCCGCAAAAACAGCTTTAGCTAATCAAGGTATCTATAATGGAATGCTAGGCCTTTTAATCTTAATTGTATTTTTCTTTTTCAGAATGCCAACTTTAATTACTGTATGGCAACTGTTACTTGCCTTTGTTGTAGTTGTTGCTATTTTTGGTGGTTTTACAGCAAGTAAAAAGATTTTTATTGTTCAAATGCTACCTGCATTAATTGCCTTCATTCTACTTTTCTTCTAAAAAATCTATAAAAAATGAGGATTGTCATAATGACAGTCCTCATTTTTTTACTTAATATTCTGTTTTTATTGATTCCAAGCACTTTCGAACTTAGTCTTACCAGCATCAATTTGTGAATTCCAGTTTTGGCCCTTCTTTGCTTGTGCAAAGATGTTTTGCATAATTGAATTCAACTGAGTGTATGCGGCATTACTGTTCTTAACTACAGGAACACTGTATAAGTTCTTCATTGCCTTATCTAATTGAGCAGGAACCTTAGACTTAGTTGAGTCCTTGTAAGCACTAGAGTTAATTACATTGTTAGTTACAGGGATGTATCCAGTTTGATCAGCCCAAGTCAATTGTTGATTCTTACCTAACAAGTACTTAATGTACATGAAGGCAGCTGCCTTTTGCTCTGCAGTACCCTTGTTGAACATGTAGATATCAGTACCTTGTTGCATGTTGTACTTAGAAGGACGAGGGGCAACACCGTATTGGAACTTATTACCAACACCCATCTTAACAAATCCTTCACCAGCACTAGTACCTACAAACATTGCAACCTTTTGGTTAGAGAAGTCACCAGAAAGGTAACCAGCTGAACCAGCAGTCTTGAAGTAACCAGCCTTAATACCATCAGCGTAGTAGTTGATTACTTTCTTAGATTTAGAACCAGTAAAGTTGATGTTCTTAGAGAAGTTTACGCCTTCATCCTTCATACCTAAAACGTAGTAGTTTGAAAGTGAGTCGAATCCAGCACCAACAACCTTGTGGTTACTTTTTTCGTAAATCTTCTTAGATGCTGCTTTTAATTCAGCCATTGTCTTTGGTACTTTAACACCATATTTATCTAATAAATCTTTGTTATAAGTTAACATTTCAACAGATTTATTAAATGGAATACCATATTGAGTCCCCTTAATTTGTGCACCCTTTAATAATTCTTCACGGATGTCACTCTTTTTAGCTGAACCCCAACCAATCTTACTATTGTTAATGTAAGGCGTCATGTCAACTAAACGTTTGCTATTAGCGGCATTTAAAAGCCAGCCAGGATAAGCTTGAGTAATTGTAGGCAAGTTATTTGGTGATTGCAAAGTTGAGTTAATCTTTGCTTGTAAGTCATTATACTTACCTTGGTTTTCAAGTTTAACAGTAATGTTAGGATTCTTCTTTTCAAAATCCTTAGTCAAGCTTTGTAAAGTCTTTTCTTGAGTTCCAGTCATACCATGCCAGAAAACTACAGTAGTTTTCTTGGTAATCTTAGTTGGAATATCAGCTGACTTACTACTTGAGCTATCATTACTCTTAGAATTTGAGCAAGCAGTAGTGCCTACAAGGGCTAAAGCAGCAACTGCAACTGCTGCAAATTTTTTAGTGAACTTCATATGTTCCTCCCAATAAAAACAAACAACAAAATAAAATTTTAATTTTAACTAAGCGTAAATACCTCTCCGCGCTTAGGTAAAATCCTTTCTCCAAATGGGTTTTCTTCTAATTCTGGATGCAATGTGTGCACAGGAGCTAAAATTTTTGGCTCAAAACCCGCAATAATCTCTTTTAATTCAGCTACGTCCGCATGTCCTGAGCAACGTAGAGTTATCAATTCAATTCCACGCTTTTCAATATTTTCAATAAACGGAGCATAAGCTGGATCAAAATCTCCAAGAGGCTCAGCATTACTATGAATGTATAAGCCACCTTTTTGTAGTTGATCATAATGACCCACTACTTGCCAGAAATATTGATGATCGTCTTTTAGAAGATCTTGATAACTGATTTCAAGATTTGGATCGAGCGCATCAATCTTTTCATCTTCTGGCATGTAGTAGTAAGGAACATCCTGCTGTAATGCCAATTTTAATAATTCAGCACGTTTAGCATGAAGGACTACTTTTCGAGGAGAATCTGAAATAATTCTCAAAATTCGCTCTACATTTGTAGGATAAGTATTAAAAGTCAACTGACGCTTTGGATTATCTTTTTGGTATTTAACTACTCCTTCAGTAAGCTCAACCTCATTCTTAACGCCTTTGAACTCTTCACTATCCTCTTCACTACGTTCTGGCCATGAAACACCAGTACCTTCGATAATTAGCATATCACATCCTTTACCCGTCGCCATAAATTGACGCACCCAATCGGGATGATAACCATGCAAACGAATATCTCCAGTATGAACGATTGTTTTATCAGGTGTTTCGACGATTAACCCAGTTGCTCCGTAAGCATCATGGTCACTCGGAACAACTGTTAAAGTTATATCTCCAACTTTAATTGGTTGGTTTAATTTAGCTGCAATTATAGGACGAGTATAATTCTTTGGTTTATCAGCTGCTGGTAATAAAAATTCTCCATCCCGATTCAACACTGGTAACAATACCGCAGTTAATGGACCAGCATATAATGGAATCTCTGGCGCTAAAAGATTCATAGCTTTACTATGATCTAGATGAAGGTGAGAAATATAAGCTGCGCTGTGTTGCCAACGTTCATGATCTATTTCTTTTCCCGTAATCTTTGGATCATAGAAATTCGGTACATCACCAATCAATTGATATTTAAGAAGAGTTGAAAAATCTTCATCTTCCATTTTTAGTCCCAGTTCTGGACGGTACACTTCTCCTAAATCAAATAATACATGTGACTTATCATAAGCTACTTCAATCATTGGGCCGCCAATAGTCGTTAACCCATTATAAAAAGTAACTGTAGTTTTAGGCTTTGAGGTCATTACGTACTACTCCTCGAATAATTTGCTTTCTAAAAATGAAGTAAACAATTAAAACAGGTACTACTGTTAAAGTCGCTGCTGCTAGTTGAAGTTGCGTTTGAGCACCCGCATCAGAAGCAAAAGCAGCTAAACCATTATTCAATAAGCGCATCTTGTCTTCATTTGTTACCAATAATGGCCATAAGAAGGAGTTCCATCCTGAAATAAAACTAAGCAACGCAACAGTAATTAATCCACCTTTAGACATTGGAACTAGAATTTTCCAAATATATTCCCAGTCAGAAGCTCCATCAATCATGGCTGCTTTATAGATTGTTGGTGAAATTGCTGTGAAGTAGCTTTGTAAATAGTACATATAAAAGATAGATGTTAAGAACGGTAAAACCAATCCTAAATATGTATTCAATAAGCCTAAATGAGCAATTGTATTGTAGTTGGTAAAAATTATTGCTTCTCCCGGAACCATTAAGAGTGAAAGAAAAATTAACTGAATAAATCCTTTTCCCTTAAATTTTAAGTTGGTCATTGCAAATGCACCGAGAATTGAAGTAAACAATGTAACAATTGTTGTAGTTGCCGCTGTAATAAATGTGTTTAAGAAGTATCTTGCAAATGGTGCTTGCTCAAATACTTTTTGATAGTTACTCCACCGCAAAGTCTTTGGGATTAAAGTTGGTGGAATAGTAGTGGTTTCTTGATAGGACATCAATCCACCTAAGATCATATAAATAAATGGGAAAACAGTTATAATGCCAAAAATTCCAATGAATAGATAGACAAAAATCATTCCCCAACGTAGTTTTTTCTTCTTCATTCTAACTGTTCACCTTTTTCATTAATTTTCTTTGTAAGAAAGTTACGAACAATATAAATAGGAACAAGACTACTGTTGCAGCCATTGCTACACCAGGCGTACCAACAATTTGGAATTTATTATAGATATAGTAAACTGCCGTCATTGCCGAATTACCTACACCAGCTTGTCCATTAAATAATGCATAAACTTGGGTATAGATCTTAAATGCCCCAATTAAGTTTACAGTTAAAAGAAATGCTAAAGTTGGAACTAACTGTGGCACGGTTATGCGCCAGAACTTTTCCCTACTTGTTGCACCATACATATCAGCTAAAACATAGTAATTTGGTTCAATGTTTCTTAACGCACCCATCAAGATAACGATATTAAATGCCAAAGATGACCAAACACCAAAGATAATCAATGAAACAAGACTTAGACTCGGATTATCTAACCAATCAGGTTGTGGTAAATGAACAAGTTTTAATAAGAAGTTCAATAAACCGTATTCACCATTAAAGATATAGCGAAATACAATTCCAATTGCGATTGTACTGGTAACATATGGCATAAAAAACATAGTTTCAAAGAAGGCAGTATGTTTAATCTTTGAAAAGATAAACCATGCTAACGCAACAGAAATTATTAAGGCAATTGGCACGGCTAAAAATGCATAAATAGCCGTATTCATAATTGCACGCCAGAATTCTGGATCGCTAAAAATATACTGATAGTTAGAGAGTCCATTAAATTGAAGATCAATTAATGGACCACCCTGAAAACTCATCGTAAAAGCACGTAGAATTGGCCAAATGCTAAATACAGTAACGCAAATAATGGCCGGTGCTAAAAATAACCAAGCTTTTTTCTGATTATCTTTCATTAATAGATTCGCTCCCCATCTGGCTTAAATAAGTAAACACGGTCTAAGTTCATCTTGAATTTTACGCTATCTCCAGGTTTTATTTCTTGCTCTAAATTAATCAATGCACGCTGATTTGTTCCAGCATGAGTAAATTTCAATACTCGTTCGCGTCCAATCAATTCGACATCATCAATTACTTCGGAAAGTTCGCCTTCATCACTTAATTTTAAGTTTTCAGGACGAATACTCAATGTATAGTCTCCGGCTACTAAGTCGCCTCTAAATTTTGCACTATCTAATTTTTCAACTGGAATCTCAAAGTCTGTCCCAATAATCTTATTGTCTGCTACCTTTACATCAAAATTATCAATCACTGGATTACCAATAAAGTTAGCGACAAATTGGTTATTAGGCTCAAGATAAAGATCTTGACCCTTATCATCTTGTTGAATCACTCCATTATGGAAAAGAATAATCTTATCACCAATTGAGAGAGCTTCCTCTTGATCGTGCGTAACGAATAAAGTAGTAATTCCTACTTCTTTAACCAAATTACGAATCTCTTCACGAATCTTTAAACGTAAGCGGGCATCTAGGTTACTTAATGGTTCATCCATTAATAAAATTTGTGGCTCTTGCACTAATGCACGCGCAATCGAAACACGCTGTTGCTGTCCACCGGAAAGATTACCTGGTTTTTGATCAGCCAATTCCTCAATATGAGTCAATTTCATAAATTTTTGAGCAATTTTTTCAGCTTCATCTTTTGGCTTCTTGTTCTTTCCTACTGTCATTGGAAACATTACATTCTGTAAAACAGTCATATGTGGGTACAAGGCATAATTCTGGAATACATAGCCAATATTACGATCTTTTGGCGCAACATTAAGAAGAGACTTACCATTTACAATGATGTCTCCACCGGTCGGATTCAATAGTCCGGCAATCATATTTAAAGTTGTAGTTTTTCCACAACCACTAGGACCCAACAAGCACACTAAGTCGCCCTTTTTTACAGAAAAGCTAACAGACTTAATCGCTTGGTAACCATTCTCATAAGTTTTTTCTAGGTTATTTACCTGAATGAATTTATCTTCGTTCATATATCTCTCACTACTACATTTAGATTTAAATCATATTACATCACAAATTTTATGATAAAAGCAACAAAATCACAAATATTTTTTCAATAAATAATTCGTACTTTGTGAATTTTTGTTGCTTTTTTGTGGATAAGATGTGGATAATAATATTATTCCAGGAACAATTTTTCTATAAAAGTAAAAATAAATCGTATTTTACATCTTGCATTTTTTTAGATGTGCCCTTGGGATCTATTTTACCAACATACAAGATAGAGAAAGTCGAACAATAAAAAAACACTACATCTTGTGCAGTGTTTTTCAAAAATTACAAATTGTCGCCACGTTCAAATTGAAATTTAGAAGAATTTAATGCTTGTCTCGTCAAATCACTTATCAATTTCTTGGTTTCATTAGTAATATACGCAGCAGTTTCAGCATTAGCAGCAGTTAAATATTTAGTTTGTTCTTTTCCAGACAATTCGCCTGCTTTCTCATCGGTTGCTGAAATGCGGCTAACAGCGTAACTTTGACATTCATCTCTAAAGTTCTCAACTTGGTAAATAAACTGATGATATCTTGGCTCCACCAAAACTTGCAAACTCTTATACAACCAATATGCACTAGACTCTGGAGTAACCATATGACTAGCCGTTTGATAATTTAATGGTGTGTCATCAATATTTGTATAGAAAGGTACATAAGGACTATAGGCATAAAAACCAAAGTTAACCCATTGAATACCTGCTATTTTTTTAGGAACATCATTTCTAATTTGAAGAATACAACTAGATTGATTTCTGTCTAAAGCAATTGATCTAAACATCTTTTGCTTCTTATCATCCCCTGAAGCAAAAGATCCCATTGGGTCGTATTCAGTACCGTTATAGTGACTAGATAAGAAAAATTCTACATCTTCAACGCCAATCTTCTTTTCTGGCTTTCTAATAAATGGCATTTCTTGACTTAACGGATCTTGCTCAATACTTGGATTAAAAAGCTTTTGCCCATACCAAGTTCTTGGAGTGTTATAGTAACTATCTGCTTCTGCTTTAGTACCAAAAATATCTCTAAAACTCCATTTACCATTAGTACTTGGATTTAAGTGATTCTTTTCTACAAAATCACGAATAGTTGATGCATACATAAAATTATCATGATCATCAAAATCAATATCTTGAATCACCATGATATTAGGACAAATTGCATAGGAATCTTCGGGAATTCTTTGTGCTACCCATTGATGGCCAGCACCAGTTTCAAAATACCAAACTTCATCGTGGTCAGAAAAAGCGATACCGTTACTTTCACCAGTACCATATTTTTCAATTAATTTACCTAAACGCTCTACTCCTTCACGTGCAGTTTTAACAAATGGTAAAACAAGGTAAACCATTGAATCTTCATCTATTCCATCCTCTACTAATGGATCATGACCTAAGCAGCGAGCATTTGTGGCCTCTGTTTCAGTAGCCGACATAGCAACGTTATATTCATTAATTCCTTGTTCATCCCAGCGACCTTCTGATTCATCAGCCGTTGGAGTGGCAGTCCACTTACAACCATGTCCCTTTAAATAAAGCTTTAAACCATTATATTTTGAAACATATTCTTCATCATAATCTTTTGCTTCATGGACAACAAAAGTCTTTTCATTAATGCCGCCATAACCGTCCTCATCACGAGCAATAATAGTTGAACCATCAATTGTAGCCTTTTTTCCGACAATCATTGCCGTACAGTTATCCTTGCTTTTGTTCATTATTTTCTGCTATATAAAACATGGAAATATGTAGAAGAATACGAATTTTCTACATATCAGAAAGATATATTTTTCCCTTCTTTGTTTCATTTACTGTCGTCTGCACTAGTATTCTGATATTCCAAATAGGAGTAATCACATTGACCAGCTCCTACAGTTTAAGGGCTTAGCCAGCCCCGTTATCATTTATCTTTTTTATTCTGCTAAAGCTAAAAGGTTTAAAACTGCATTTTCATCTCGATCATTACTATAGCCGCACTGATAACAAATATACTCATTATGCTTTGTACCATGCTTTTGATTGCCTTGCAAAGTGATTTTTTCATCACCTTTTTTGACATAACCGCACTGAGCGCATCTTTGAGTTGATGGGTATGTTTTATTAGCTAAGATTAATTCTTTGCCATACCAATCACACTTATAAGTTAATATCAGCCTAAATTTGCTAAATAACGATCTCTGCATTCCTTTGGAGGCTACGTGCGTCATCATCATTTCTTTAACCGCTAAGTCTTCAATTACAATTTGGTCGTAATTATCTATAAGCTTAGTAGTGAACTTTTGTAAAAGATCATTTTGGATATTAGCCACTTTACGATAATCCCTTTGCAGTTTGGTTCTCACCGCAAAGTAATTATTTGATTTGGTAGCCAATTTACCGTTAACTTCTCTTTTACGTGCCAACATTCTTTGATAATGCTTAATGCGCTTATACAGTTTTTGCAATTTAGCTGGCAAAACATTGATTTGCCCCTCGGTATAGTTAAAATGACCAACATTAATATCAACTGCTGTCTTTTGATGAGTTTTAGCTTTACTTGAAATCTCTTCTTCATAAGTCAAAGCCGCATAATAGCTCCCTTTTTCTTTGAAGATACTTACTACTTTGACTTCACTCATCTTTAAAGACTCATAACTTACTAGATCAAACCAAGACTCTTTTGAGATGCTTCTTGGTTTATCAAGGCAAAGGTTGCCATTAACAATCTTAGCTCTGTCAGTTTTAAAGCCTTGTCTAGGTGCTTTCTTAGATCTAAATTTAGGTTTACCCCAATCAGACTGAGCTTTATCAAAGAAATTTTTCCAAGCATTAGCTAAGTCTTTAACAGCTAGTTGTAAACATCTAGCAGACAAATCATATTGCCAGTCAGCTTTATTAGCAACTAGTTCATCACGGACTCTGCGTTCATTGGGACTTGGATTATCTTGCTTGTTCAAGCTATGGGCTTCATACATTAATTGCCAAGTTTCTAAGCCTTTATTCCAGCAGTATCGGCGATAGTCGCATAAAGCATCGAGATGCTTTTGCATGGTTTTATTAACTTTTAGCTTTACTACTTGTGTTTTAATCATTGCTTCACCTCCCAGAATGCAAACATAAGTTTACCTAAAGGAGAAAAGCAAAACAAGTAAGTATTGAATTAAAGCTTATTTTCCATGTTTAACTTTCTAAATAAGCTAATTTTTCCATTTTCTTCTATAAGTTTCTATATTTTTGTTAACAGTTAATCAGCTCCCATATAAATATAAAAATTAACTATTGATTAACTACCATATCACGATCTATTTTAGCTCTACCATTATTATAATCAAATACATAATCAGGCTGCACATTATAAATATAGACGTTAAAATCTAAATTATTATTTAAACTTATAGCCTGCAAATTAATACCGCGTGCCATTAATTCATTTCCCCTAAAAATTGGCGTTGCCTGAAAAATAACCTTATTTCCTTGTTTTAAGGCATTACGTACTTTTCCCTCAAACATAGTCTGAATTTTCTGGTTAGAAAAAGCTGTTTGCGTAAATAGGTTTTTGGGATTATTTTGATCGCCTGATTGATTATTAGGATTATAATTTCCATCTTGATCAATTCCTGCGGAAACTGAATAAGCAATTAAGTGTCCACGATTATAAATTTGAGTCCCATTCTCATGATTAGAATGCCATGCAGTTGGATTAATGAACTGTCTTACACGTAAAGAATCATTTGCCACATTTCTTGGCTCTAAGAAGGCAGTATTTGAATGGGAAGTTCTATTCAAATTATCTAAATTAGAATAGATTACTTTATTGACCTTCCAGGCATTCTTTATCAAAGTTGACTTATTATTATTTACATAGACATATGCCTTGTCGCCACTCTTAAAGTTTAAATTAGCCAATTTTTGATAGTCAGCACTAGACAATCCTCCATAATTAGTATCCGCTGTTGTAGCATTCTTTACTACTTGCTGGGAATTATCTTGGTTTTGATTTTGATTCGATACTTGGTTAGAAGAAAACCAACCACCCCAAATAATAATTACTAGCGCTATAATCCAGTTTGCTATTGTATTTGTCTGTTTTTTTCGATATCTTCTTCTCTTTGCCATTTATTTTTCCCCTAACATTATTTCTTTCAGTATAGATATTTGAACGTACGTTTGCAATGCAATTAATAAGTTTTTGTTTATTCAGACTGTTACAATAAACGTAATAAGTATATTGAAAACAGAAAGAAGAGTAAGAATGGAATACTTTAATTTAAATGATGGAAATCGAATTCCTAAAATTGGTTTCGGAACCTATAAATTAAATGGTTCTCGGGGAGTTTTTGCTATTCAAGCCGCATTAAAGAATGGTTATTGTCTACTTGATTCTGCTGTTAATTATGAAAACGAAGGAGCAGTAGGTCGTGCTATTAAAAATAGCGGTATAAATCGTGATGATATTTTTATAACATCTAAATTACCAGGTCGTCATCACAAATACCAGGAGGCTATAGAACAAATTCAAGAATCCCTTTATGCGGCTAACCTTGATTATTATGATCTCTATCTTATTCATTGGCCAAATCCAAAGGAGAATCATTATCTTGAAGCGTGGCAAGCCATGCTAGATGCCCAAAGATTTGGCTTAATTCGCTCAGTAGGCGTTTCTAACTTTGAACCAACACATATTGAACATTTATACCGTGAAACAGGCGTTATGCCCGCTATTAACCAAGTTGAGCTTCATCCTTACTGGTCCAGCAAGACAATTCGTGAGTATGATGATAAACATAATATCATTACCGAAGCATGGAGTCCCCTGCAGCGTGCTGGTGAAGCCTTTCAAGAAAAAGAAATTATTGAGTTAGCTCAAAAATACCATAAGTCACCAGCTCAAATAATTTTACGATGGGAAACTCAACTTAATGTTATTCCTATTCCTAAAGCTAGTTCCTATGAACATCAAATTAGTAATTTAGATATTTTTGATTTCAAATTAACTCCTGAAGAAGTTCAAAAGCTTATCAATTTAGATAAAATTTCTGCAAGAAGATTTGATCCTAATGAACATGAGGAATTTTAGAAAGTAGGTAGGCTGGATGCAAAATATATTAAATAAGCGAGTCTCAAAAATTGCCTTGTTTTATGACCTTGTTTTTGTCTACATGATATCTAAAACAACCGAGATTCTTCATCATCTAGAGCATGGATTAGTTTCACCTACCTCTTTTGCTCTTTTTGCATTGATTGTAATTATTTTTATTAATTCATGGATGATTCAGACTGTCTTTACTAATAGATATGGTATCGGTAGTTGGGCTGACATTGCTTTTTACTTTATTGATATGATGATCTTACTTTACATGTCTAATTCTTTTGATACTAATAATCTAACAGAGATGAAAGTTCTATTTATTTCTGCTGGCTTACTATCTCTT
The DNA here is from genome assembly GCF_948948975.1 of uncultured Lactobacillus sp. Taxonomy (GTDB): domain Bacteria; phylum Bacillota; class Bacilli; order Lactobacillales; family Lactobacillaceae; genus Lactobacillus. The sequence goes on from NZ_CARBVX010000004.1 coordinate 15,028, forward strand.
ACTCTAGCCAGCCACTATTTAATCAATTACTTTCAGGTTAAAAATCCCGTCGATCAAAATATTTCCCGGGCATTTTTCATGATTTTGATTTTTAGAGCCCTTACCTTAATTATCGGGGGAATTTTAGACAATATTTTTGGCTTTATTTTAGCTGTTATTGGCATCATATTAAGCTGGTTAATGCCGCTTCTCACTACAAAATATACCCTTAGGCATCCAATTATTTTTCCTCATTTACTTGAGCGTTTAAATTTATTAGTAATTATCATCTTTGGTGAAACAATTATTGGTATTGCGGATTACTTTCGACCTAAAACTTTTTCCTTCTATTCTATCCTTATTTTTCTAACTGTTGCCTTGCTCTTTTTCACGTATGCACTACAATTCGATAAATTAATTAATGAAGACCAAGAGGATGTAACGGGTAATATATTAATCTATCTTCACTATTTAATCATCTTTGGCATTAGTTTAATTACTGTAAGTATAAAATTCATTCATGAATCGGATGCTAACTCATGGTTTGCTGTTTTATGTTTATATTGTGGAATTGGGTTATTCTATTTAGGACTATTATTTTCGACTTATTATAATAAACTGCAATTTAAGTTAAAAAAATCAACTATTTTTCTTTTTATTAGTACAACTTCAATTGGAACTATTTCTTGTCTCATCTGGTCAAGCTTTGAAGTTATTACTATTCTCACTTTTATTATTGTTTCAATTAATATTAGCTGGCTCGTACATGTAAATCTTCCCCATATTAAAAAGGGAATCCTGCTCTAGGATTCCTTTTTTAATATAAAAATTATTTTAACTACGTGCCCAATTATCAAGAACATTTAAGAAAAATTGTTCCGACCAAATTCTAATATTTTGTCCTTGCTTCTTTAATGCTCTCGCCTTATTTAATTCAACAATATCACTCCTAAAGAAATCATGGTCTCCAACTAAAATGTAGTCTGTATCTTGACCAACTTCATCCCGAATAAAGCCACCTAAATTCTTTACAGCATTAGCTAGTTCATATTCATCTACATCTAAGTCACCAGCAATTACAACATTCTTATGAGCAAAAGGACTGCGAAAAGTTTGGCTTTGTTTAACAATTTCAGGCCATTCACTAGTTAGATCTAGTGTTTTAACCATTTCTTGTGCTCTAAGCATATGTTCTTGCTTAAACAACTTATGAAATTCGTCAAAAACCTTTTTTGTATCTAGGCAGTCATCTAAACCGCGATGCTCTTGCGTTTCTGCGATATCTAATCGGTGCATGCAATCTAAAAGACGATTGTGTTGTTCTTGCGGATAAAAACTACGAGCTAAACGATAAACATCAACATAGTCATTATTTAAGACAGTTAAGTGATATTTTTCAGCTAGATCATAGACAAAATTCAAATCAAAATTAACATTATATCCAACAATTGGATCACTACCAATAAATTCACGATACTTCTTTATTGCCTCTTGAACAGGTAGGCCCTTTTCTTCAATCGTCGCTTCATCGATCCCATTTAATTTGGTAATAAAAGCAGGCACTTTATTGTTATCAGGAAACTTCACCAATTCTGAAAAAGTTGCAACTACTTCTCCATGGCGAACCTTTAAACCACCCATCTCTGTAATCCGATCACGATATGGACTAAGACCGGTAGTTTCCACATCAATTAAGGTATAGTTATCAGGAAAACCGGGCTTTTCAATGCCTTTTTGACGTATTTTTTCTTGAGCTGCTGGAATTCGTAAAACACCTTGAATAACTGAAATACTCATTTTTTACCTTTCATTATTTTGAAATCTTTTCAATTGCTTCAGGAAGGGACATTTCTAGGGCGGCACTTCTTGTTTGGATATCGTCCGGCAATTCCTCTTGACTTAAGTCTGCTGCTACATAATGCCAATCTTTGAACTGTTCAATCAGTTTTATCATTGGATCAAGAAGCTGAGGACTAGTTGGATCAACTCCTAGTTCAAGCACTACGACCTTCTTAGTCTGATTTCTTGTTAAAAACCAACGAAATCTCGTATTTGCATCTTCATCTGGAAAGAAGTGAGCATTTAACGGCATATGAGGTTCCATTGGCGAATTACAATCCTCACATCTTGGAACCTCACCTTGGCCATTAACGTATCTCTTCACTGTTGACAAATCAGAACGTGTACCGTGATTTAAACCACTAGAACACTGCATCATTGTCCAGTCACCAAAAATATTAAAGATTTTTTCTTGATCAAAACCAGTCTTTTCAAAGAAATGGCCAAAAGTACTAGTAGCAATAAAGTAATTCTTTCCATTTAAAAGTTCCTTTAATTGCTTCATTGCTTTACTTGGTTCGTATTCAACTGAATACTCATTAATTAGTTGACTCCAGAATTGCCACTTTTCATCCCAAGAATCAAAATCTTTATCTAGAGCATCCGCAATTGTTTTTACATGATATTTTTCACTTATATTTTTATATTCAATCGGAAAAGCCAAATTGTCAAACATATCAAGGCCTTCCATTTGTGCAAACCCATTACCTGCAGTCACAATAACCGCATCGGCATCCGCTAACCATTTTTTTATTTCTTTAAAATCTTTCATGATCATTTCTTCCTTTTTATTTTTCAGAATATCCTATCAGACGTAACTGTCCATTAATATACTCTCCTAAAAAGACATCATCAGGACTATTATAACCAGCTTTAGTTACTTCCTGTTCAAGCCAAGCATTAGATTTATGAATTAAATCTAAAACGTCTTCATTTATTTGCCCATCACTAATAATCGGAAAGCGAATATTATCTTCATCATTTTCAATTATCGTTAATTGGCCATTTTGTTCAAAAATACAATTTTTCACTTTTTCAACTGAATAAATTCCGCGACTTCTAAGTCTAAACATTAATTCATTGGCAGAAATACCAGCTTTCATACAATTTCCGACCAACACATGACCATTTTTAATTACTTGAACCGGTTTTCCATCAATCAAATTACGAATCCAATTACTGCGCTCGCGCCCAAATTTCAAAATAAAAACTACTAAAGTCCAAACAATTAACACCAATAAAAATTGAAGAACGGTAATACTTTGATTATATATTAAACCACCGATAATACCGCCCAGTACATAATTTTGCAGCTGATCCAAAGCTGTTGTTGGAGCTAAATTACTTTTTCCAAAAACATTAATTTGAATAATCAGGGTTAATATTCCTAAAGAAAACTTAATAAATAATTGTGTATAATCCATCTCTTACCTACTTTTGTACATATATATGATGATCAATGACATGCGCCTGATTTAAGGTATAACTATTATTGTCTTCGTTTAAATTCAATTGATAGTCTTCATTCTTTGAATCAATTCGAACAATCATTCCATCCTGTAGACTCATCGAACTGACCATTACATCGCTTTCTTTAACGTTTTCATCATCAGCAACTGATTTAATAAAGGGAACGATTTGAGCAGCTTTTGATTTCTGTTCATTATTTTGCACATACTTTTCATATTGTGTGCCAGCAAATAGTAATAAGAATAAAAGAGCAATTATTCCTAAATCTCTGTATCTTGTATTAAAACGATCACGTAAATATAAAATTGTAAAAATAATCATCGCACTAGCAGCAACAATTATTAAAATATATAAAGCTGTTCGATCTGTATTTTGATGATTCTGAATGTAATTTATCGTATAGAAATTCATTTAAATCTAGTACTTTCTCTTTAATGGACTTTCGTCACGTTTATCATTTAATAAAACATGCTGCTTCGTAATTTCAATTAATGTTTTAGCTAAAAGAGCCATACTTTCAGTTGTTACATATTCATATGGTCCATGGAAATTTGCCCCACCATTAAATAAGTTAGGTGTAGGTATTCCCTTTTCCGAAATAAAATCACCATCTGTTCCTCCCCGAAACGGGATAATTTTTGGCTCCAGTCCAAGGGACTTATAAGCATGTAAAACTAAATTTACTACATAGGGATGCTCCTTAATCAAATCTCCTGGACTGCGATATTGATCATGCATTTCAAAAGTTACTCGATTTGCTCCATATTTTTTATTCAACTTATCTACTGTACTTGTGATTAACTTTTTCTTTTGTTCAAAACCATCAGTATCAAAATCTCGAATAATCAATTGAATTTTTGCATGATCCACATTGCCATTATTGGATAAAATCATAAAATAGCCATCAAAATCTTTACTATTTTCAGGCACATCACTTGCTGGTAAGCTTTGGATAAATTCACTAGCCATCAACGCTGCATTAACCATAAGCCCGTATGCCTCCCCAGGATGAACTACTGTCCCATGAAAATCAATCGTAGCAGCGGCAGCATTAAAAGTTTCAAAGGCAATATCTCCTGGATCGCCATTATCTAATGTATAAGCAAATTCAACAGGAAAACGTTCCACGTTAAAACGAGCAGCCCCCTTACCAATTTCTTCATCCGGACCAAAAGCAACCCAAATATCTCCATGTTCAAGATCAGGAGTTTCTTTTAAATATTTGAGCATTCCCAGTAATCCAGCAATTCCCGCCTTATCATCTGCACCAAGTAAAGTCGTTCCGTCAGCGGTAATCAATGTTTCACCTAAATGTTTTTTTAAGCTAGGAAATTCACTTGTGGATAAGACACGTCTCTCTTTTAAGAAAATATCCTTTCCATCATAGTTCTGATGCACTAGCGGTTTTACATTTTCTGCATTAAAATCAGCCGTATCTACATGTGCTACAAAACCAATTGGAGTTACTTCTTTATTAGTTGTCTTTTTTAGTTTTCCTACTAAATATGAATCTTCTTCTGAAAAAGAGATATCTTCTAAGCCTAGTTTTTCTAATTCTTTCTCAATAATCTTCAACAAATCAACCTGACCGTTAGTTGTCGGCACAGCTGTACTTTGTTCATCTGAACGAGTATTTACTTTACAGTATTCTATAAATCTATCTTGAATATATTTTTGATCGATTTCAGGCATTTTTACCATCCCCAAACTATTTTTAATTATATTTTAAGAAAAAATAGTTTTCTGTCAATTCACTATAGTTCAGATGCACCACTTTCTGCATCAATTTTCTGATTTTTACGATAAATATCTCCTTTAGGGTTATTGGAATCATCAACCAATTTTTGTCCAGTTTCTTTTAAGTAGTATTCCACAAGTGGATAAATATCTTGAACAGTTTCATTAATTCCAGCAAAATGATGGTCTTTATCAAAAATAGCCCGATATGTGTCCACCATAAATCTTTTTTGAGTATTAGTTTGATCTGCAAAATGCAATTCTTTTGCTTCACCTGTGCTTAACTTGTGGAATACTTCTGTTAATTGCTTCTTTTCACTCTCTGTTTGGCCAAGAGACGTAATATTTTCTCCAAGTTCTGGTGGATTATAATTCATCTCTGGTAATTGTTTATAATATGTAAATTCTCCAGTCTTATTAAAACTGAGCAAACTGCTGGGAAACGAAGAAAGATAATTATCGAGGTCTTTTACTTTCATTAGTCCCGCATTTAACTTTACATAGTCATTACCTTGTGCAGCTTTTTTATAATTTTTAGTCCAATTTTCATTCATTTTTGATACCTCACAAATAAAAAAAGCATGTCGAACTCGACATGCTAATTTTAACGTATTTAATTACATTTAGTCTTTAATAGCTTTTAACCCTTCACGCTTTCTTCCCATGTTAAACCATGGTGAAACAGTAAAGGCTAAAACGTCATTAACAACGTAAATTAAGGAGTTAACAGCCATTGCTAAAGTTGCATCTCCCTGTGCATAAGTCACACCCCAAAGAATTAATTGGAAAATTCCACTAGCAGTCCACCAGAAATATTGGTTATTGTAGCGTAAAAAACACATAATACCAGCAGTTAATGAAATTGCAAAGCTAATAGCATCGATCCAAGGACGTGGATCGTTAGTAAACTTACCAATTAAATAACCAGATACTGCATAAACAACTAATGTACCAACAATAGCAACAATCCATTCTTTAGCACCAAACTTACGTAAGTGATTCTTAGTATCGTCATTCCAAGATCTAACTGAAATAATAACTGGTAAATCTAAAGTTAAAATATAAGCAATTTGTTCAAAAATTGAAAGATAATTCTTAGCAGCTAGTCCTGCATAAATAAAACAAGCTGCAGAAATCAAGCCTAACCATCCATTAATTGCTTTAGTTGCATTAATGGCTAAAACACATAAAGTTCCAAGCAATGTACCAATAAAAGTAATAACGGTTAAAGCAGTGATTTTATTTTGAATCAAAATAGCTAATTGGAAACCGAAAGCAAAGAACCAAAGCATATAATTTTGAACTGGCCATCCGTGCAATTGCTTAAATAGCCAAACGAAATAGTTATCCTTTCTTTCTTTATGATCTTCTTGTAATGATGTGGAATTGTCCATTTACTAACTCCTCTTTCTTTATATTAGGTCACACAATATATTGTGCCTTATCCGCATTTTTCTCAAAAAAGCATCTGTATCTAGTATAGTAGTTAATAAATTGAAAACAAGAGTTTACAATTTTCGTTAAATATGCGGGTAAGTGTTATTCAAATTTTAGATAGCGCTTACTTTATTATCTTAACTGTTTTCATTTGCATTTATATATATTTTTTATTTTTATACTTGAATAAATCACGTATTTTTTTGTGTTTATAGCTACTTTTTAAAGTCGTTTTTTTACTTTTAGCTAGATCTTTTCACTATTAGCAATAGACTACTTTCCCTATCTAATAATCTATTATTTAAATCTGGAGTATAATATTATTTTAGAAAGCTAAAATGTTATTTTATTAAAAAATCATTCATAATCGAGGAAAGAATTAAAATGAAACATAAAAATGATTTATTTTTTATTACTAAACTTAATGGGAAGGAAAAGTTTAGCTTTAGAAAAATTTCAGTTGGATTAGTTACTGTTGCTTTAGGTACCACCTTCTTTTTAGAAAGTGGACAAACTGTACAAGCTGCGGATCAATCTAATAACGATTCTCAGCAAAATACAACTATTAATCAAAACTCTGCCAATCCTGATAATTCTCGAACATTAACTATTCAAAAATCAGAAACAACAAATACGGCGAATAATACTACAGGCTCTTCAAACAATGAGACGAATTCTTCATACGAAAACAATTCTAAACAAAATACGACCAATAATTTAAAAAACGATAAACCAACATTACAGCAAGAAGCTACGGCTCCAGTACAAATTACAGGAAGCTCAACCAATACTTCTCTGATTGCTGACGTAACTCAAGGCAGCTTTAGCGTTCATGTTGCTAACGATTCAAGTCATCCAATCATTATCAATCATAATCAGCAAGTCAACGTTTCAGTAGCAGATTCTGATAACTTGCTAAAATTTGATGTTAATGCAACTAAAATTGGCAATTTTGATGTTGGCGTTAATAATAATTCTGGTACTAAAAACTTCACTTTTACCTATACGGGAAGTGATAACGGTGTTTTATCTGGTTTTGATGCAACTTTTCCATTTGTAGCCGTTAATTCAGCTGCCCAAGTATACCATGAACAAAATGGCGCATATCCGGATTTCAATTTACCAATTACTGTAACCTTACCCAATGACCAATCCTATACTCAAACTCTTCCAATTAAAATTAATCCTTATGAAGATAAAGTTGTAAAGGATGAAATTTTACATGGATTTATCATGGGACCTAAAGTTATTTGGACGCCAGGTCAAGATGGTAATCCTGGTACTGATGGTATATATACTGAAAATGGTGCAAATTATACGGGACCTGAACCTAGTGCAGCAGCCGACATTCCAGCTGATCAACAACAAGATGCTCGATTAATGCAATATGGAATTGACTGGAACTATGGCTCAGTTGCTAATGGAAATTCACCTTTAAATCCCTTATCCGATGTTTTAGCTCATATTAAATTTAGCGATCATCAAAAAATTCTTCCATCTACCATTAAAGTATTTAAAATTCCTAATGATGTAAAAATAATCGATGCTGATGGTCACCGGACAAATATTAATAATTACTACAATAAAGTTGTTAATTATCAACCAAGCTTAGAAGATACTAATTTTGAAGACTTTTTAAGAAAATCAATTTCTGATAATAATCATCAAATTGTTATTGATCAAAAAGGACCTTTTACAGTTAATGGGCAAGATTATTCTAAGGAAGGACCTTATTTTATTCAATTAGATACACAACTTGATACTAACTATATTCCAGACTGGATTAATAATCCTAATGAGGGTCCATCTATTACTACACCAATAAAGAATGAATGGAATTTAGATGGCTCGGGAGTTACTAATTCTTTTGTTCAAACTTATACTAATTTCAAATTCGATCCTAAAGTAGATTTAATGGTTAATATTTACTTTATTGACGAAAATACTGATCAAGAAATTGCTCATACAAGTCGTGATATTATTGCTTCTCCTAACAGTTCAATAACTAATCCAACTCCAAATATAATTAAGACTCTTGAAAGTCAGGGATATAAAGTGGATGAAGCTGCAACTAAGGGTCAAAATAGTATTAAACATTTAGTTAATTTTGATCCTGCTAAGCAAAACTTTATTAACTATGATAGTAACAATATCGATGTTTCCACTAATTCACTAAAGTATTATGTTTATCTTTATCACAATACTAGTTCTCAATCTGAAACCCAGACAACTTCAGTAATCGAAAATATTAATTATATTTACGCTAATGGAACAAAAAAAGGTCAAATAGCAGCAACTCCATACACCCATAAAGTAACGTATATTCGACAAGGAACTAAAGATCTTGTAACTAATGAGATTAATTGGAGTGAATGGACACCAGATTCTGCTTTAGATGCTGTAGTTTCTCCAAAAGCTACTGATTCAACTTATAGCTTAGTTGCTCCCCAGCATATACCAGCAATTAAATTAAATATTAGTTCAAATGGAACGATTACTACTCAAAATGATGTTCCTCTAAATTACACTGTAAAGTATTATGCTCCAGAAAAAGCTACTCTCCGTTTCTACGATGATACTGATCACGAGTATCTAGATAATTACCTAATTCAGTATAATCAAAATTCTTCATTAAGTGATATCTATGCTGATCCAAATGATCAATCTTCTGAACAAGCTATTTCATTTGCAGGTGCTGATAAAATTGTTAACTTTTTAAACGATGAACACTATAAGTTTGCAGGCGTTAGTGGGCTTGGTTCAACCACTAACACTGATTATTCAAAGATTTCTTACGGGAATTTTGATGATGATGAAACTAAGAATCAAGATTTTGTCCTTCATTTCACTCATGAACTTAACCAAGTTAGTGAAGACAAGACCATTTCTGAACAAGCTATTCTTTACGCAGAAAATGGTCCTAAACAAGGTCAAACTTTCAGCACTCTAAATCTAGGTAACATTAAATTTACTAGAACTGGACAAGAAGATTTAGTTACTAATCAAACTTCGTGGAATAAGTGGACTGTTGAAAATAATGGAAAGGTTCTTTCTCTTCCTCTTGTAGTTTCTAAGGTCTATAAGATTAATCCACAAAACATTACACAAGTAGCTCCTGCTTCTAAGGAATTCGAAATTAATAACAATCAAATCACTCCTTTGAACTTTGACGCACAGAATAACCAAAGTTTAATCAATAGTCTTGAAGATAATAGTACTTACTTAGTTAAAGTTCCTTATGCACTTAGTGAAAACATTACGGTAACTTACATCGATGACACGACTGGTGCAATTTTAGAAACTAAGAAATTATCTGGTGAACCAAATACTAGTGCTAACTATTCTACTAAAGAGACAATTGATAAATACATAGCTAAACATTACGTTCTAGTATCTGATCAAACTAACCAACAAACACTGATATTTGATAATGATGAAGATCCTGATGATCAAAACTATGAAGTTCATTTCACTCATGAACTTAGAGCTTTAAGTAATTCTAAAACCATCCATGAAACTATCATTTATGTTTATGAAAATGGTCAAGAAGCTGCTCCAAATTACACTGCTTCAACTAACTTTTCACAAGCTGGTAATCTTGATTTAGTTACCAATGTTGAAAGTTGGGAAAAGTGGACACCTGATTATACTGTTTTCAAATTAGTGGAATCCCCGATTATTGCTGGTTATACCGCTGATCATAAACAAATTGACCAACAACTTGTTACTCATGGTAGTGCTGACTTATTATTTAAAGTAATTTACACTGCTAAGCCTGTTCAACCTACTAAACCGGTCGAGCCTACCAAGCCAGTTCAACCTACTAAACCGATCGAGCCTACCAAGCCGGTTCAACCTACCAAACCGGTTGAACCTACTAAGCCGGTTCAACCTACTAAACCGGTCGAGCCTACTAAGCCTGTTCAGCCTACCAAACCAGTTGAACCTACTAAGCCGGTTCAACCTACCAAGCTAGTTGAGCCTACTAAGCCAGTCGAACTTATTAAACCGGTTCAACCTACTAAGCCCATTCAATCTGCTTCAAAAGGTAAACTATCTCATCAGAATAATGTAGTTGTCTCAATAAAAGAAGATAAGCAAAATATCTTACCTCAGACCGGAACTAAAAAGAATGGAGCTAGTCTCTTAGGATTGGCTTTCAGTGCCGCATCCCTATTGCTAGGCTTAATCGGTAATGATCTCAAACGGAAAAAGAAAAATTAAGCTTTAAGAAACTGTTCTGAGAAAGTTCAGAAACAAAATATCCTACTAAATCAAGATTTATCAATCCTAGAATTTAGTAGGATATTTTTTATCAGGTAAGCATGTTCATACATTACTCTTTGAAAGCATTTTACTAGCAAAAATTGGATTCCTTTCGATATACTTTTTAATTAATAGCTATTTTTGAAAGGATATCATATGGTTAAAGAATTCAAAGAATTTATTTCTCGCGGTAATATGATGGATTTAGCTGTTGGAGTTATTATAGGAGCAGCTTTTACAGCAATTGTAAATTCCTTAGTTAAAGATTTGATTAATCCTCTAATCGGACTATTTATTGGAAAAATTGACCTTTCCAACTTAAAATTCACTGTTGGGGAAGCTACATTTAAATACGGCAGTTTCTTAAATGCTGTGATCAACTTCCTAATTATTGCCCTAGTTGTATTTTTCTTAATTAAATTGGTTAATCGACTAACACCTAAAAAAGAAGTAGAAGAAGACGATCCAGCTCCGACGAACGAAGAAATATACCTTCGCCAAATTCGCGACTTATTGCAAGAAAAGAATAAGTAGATATTGCACCCCCTTAATCTATAAGGGATGCTTTTATTTTTCAAAAATCATTCTATTTTCATGACATTGTCTTAATTTACTAATAAACAAAAAATAGCTTATGTGTTCCTATTTAACACATAAGCTATTTTAAATGCATATAAACATATGCTTTTTGTCTTTCCTAAACACCTAAATTTAAGATGTTGCTTAAATACCATCAGATAATTTTTCAGTAGCCGTAGAATGATTAGCAACACCAAACTGCCGTATTCCTTGTTTAGTTGACTCAATCAAAGCTTGGGCTAACTCCGTAGAATCGCTAAATTTATCCAATCCAGTCAAGCCATTCTCTAATAATGAACCAACATTGCAACCACAAATTACAGAAATATCTTTTTTAGATTTTGTAGATAAAATAGCTGCTTGTTTATATGGAGTTCCTCCTAAAAGATCACAGAAGAAAACAATATGTTCATTTAATTTGATTGCTTCTTCAAATTTTTCCATTAAATTCTCTTCATCCATATCTTCTGTGAAATCGACATATTTAACATTTTTAATACTTCCAGCAAGTAGTTTTACAGTAGACTCAATGCCACTTGCGAAGTTTCCATGGCCGGTAACAATAATTTGCATTTTAAAGCACTCCTAACCATGATAGCAAAATTGCTAATACAAAAGTAATGACATCAGAATTACTGGATTAATATTCTTTTTCTTAACTAAATAATATAGTAAAAATGTATATCCTAATGGAAGAATATTAGGGAAAATATTATCAAAGAAAGCCTTTTGAATAGAAATTGACTTTGTAGCTGTAACTGGAATTTTCCATTTTACAGTAATTTGGACATAAGTAGCAATTAAACCACCAATTACAGTACATCCCAATACACTAGCAGCATGAGAAACAATAGCCGAGTCTCTTCTAATTTTAGAAACTGCTTTTGTTCCTGCGGAGTAGCCTAATTGTGCAATAGGCATTCTTAGTAAAAACATACCAACATATACTAAGAAGAATAGTAGTGGGCCTAAAATACTTCCTTCTTTAGCAAATGATGCAGTAATACCAGCTACAATTGGTAAAATTGTAAACCAAGTAATCGCATCTCCAATACCAGCCAATGGACCGAATAATGCGACTCTTAATCCATCAATAGTTGATCTACTTTCACCATTTTCTTCAAGAGACATTTCCAATCCCATTAACAATGGAGCTGCATAGTTATTAGTATTCATAAACTCAAGGTTACCTTTCATAGCAGCACTTAAGCCCTTTTTATCTTTTCCATAAATTTTCTTTAAAGCTGGAAGAATAGCTAGTGTCCAGCCACCAGCCTGCATTAACTGATAATTCATCTGAGATTGGTTAAAAATTGACATTAAACCAATTTTTCTAACATCATGCTTCGTTAGCTTTCCTCTCTTAGATGGTTGCGAAACATTAGATTCCATCATTATCGCCTCCACTATTTGAATTTTGCTCAATTTCTCTTAATTTTTCATTAGTATCACGATCTTTTTTAGCTCTTGCAAATTCAATCATTGCTAATGCAACCCCGATTACAGCGACGGGCATTAAATTACCAAATTTAATGAAACAAGCTGCTGTAAATCCAAGTAACAAATAAGGAACATATTTGTTCTTTAGCATATTCTTTAGAAGCATAGCAAAACCAACAGCTGGTAAAATACCACCAGCAATTTCAAAACCATGACTTAACCAACTAGGCATCGCATTTACTAAATTGCTCATTGGTGCTTGAGCTGCATATACACATAAGAACGTAAAAATACCATATGTAAGAGCAACAATAAATGTTGGAGCTAGTACAATCCAAGTAAATTTTTTAGTTTCTGCTTTTCCCGCGTATTCAATTGTTTTTCTAGTTAACAATGAAAATGCTGAGTAATAGAACAAAACAATATACTGCATCAAAATTGAAAATGGAAGTGATAATCCAATTGCAGTATCTGGATTATGTCCTGTAGTGTACGCTAAAACAACAGTCATAATTCCAGCCATAATTGGGTTAGGTGGCTGCGTCCCACCAACAGGAGTTAGTCCTGCAAACGCTAATTCAGTCAATCCACCAGCAATAATTCCTAACTTTAAGTCTCCAAGTAATAATCCAGTTATGGTACAAACAATCATTGGTCGGAAAATATAGAAACCTTCTAGCCAAAAATCCGCACCCGCGATAATTGCAAAGAGAGAAATAATTAAACCTTGACCTAAACTAACAGTCATAATGATTACCTCTCACCAATTTAAAACTTACTCAAAACATCCCTTTTATCTTCTGGAACATCTTGAATATAGCATTCAACACCTACATCAATTAACTCATTAAATGCATTTTTATCTTCTTCATTAACAAACACTTTCTTGGAAATTTGTTCTTTTCCCTCTGAAAAATGCATATTACCTACATTTACTGACTTTATTGGTACTCCACCTTTAACTAGCTTTAATACATCTTCTGGGGTTTTAACAACTAGAAAAATATGTTGACGAGGACTAGCTTTAGAAATTGTAGAAATTGTTTTATCTAACGTCCAAAATCTAATACTTACTCCAGAAGTTTCAGCAGTCATTAATTCTTGTTGAAGTGGATCATTTGCAGCTGCATCATGAATTTCTGCATCAAGATATCTATGATCATTTTTATCAACTAAAGCTGCTCGAGCTTTTGACTTAAAAACTCCACCTACAAAATTATATTTTCCACTAAGTAAAGGAATGATCTCCTCATGCTCTAATTCATCAAGTTTTATTTCTGGAAAACGATCAAAGGCAATAAAGATATGCCTATACATTATCTTTTGACCATCTCCGGAATAAATTTTTTTGATCTCATATAGATAATCAACAGGGACTAGACCTATTTTTTCTTTAATTTCTAGGTAGCGTTCATCAGCAATAATATTGAATTCTAAAATTTGACTAGAAGGTTTTGCTTCCATTTCACGAATCTTATTTTTAATACGAAAAATATCTATAATATTTATTTCTTTTGCTACGTCCAAGGACAAATGAGCCCTGGCGTTGCTTTTTATAAATAAAGTTTCTATTTTGAAGTTCTTCTAAAGCTTTTCGGACAGTAATTCGACTAATATTAAATTGATTTCTAAGCTCTTGCTCAGAAGATAACTTATCATTCTCCTTCAAAGCGCCTATTTCAATTTTATGGATTAAAACCTGCATCATTTTTTGATAAAGTGGTACTGCATTTGTCTCCATAAAGTTAATTCACGCCGTCCAACTTGTTATGCTGTTATAATAGCAACACACGTATATACCCTAAAAGGTAATTTTGTAAACGATATCATAATGTAAAAATTATTATTTAAAAAACTAAAATGGACATTAAGTAATAAAAAAGCCGTTAAATCGAGGTTTTCTACCAAGATTTAATGGCTTTTTTTATTTTCAACTTTAATTTTAATTAATACTCTGAAGCACCAGAACTTGTATCAGTTTCTTCTTGCTTCTTTTCCACATGCTCTTCATGCTTAGATGCACCAGTTCCCGTATCAACTTCATCTCTCTTATAAGTTGCACCAGTGGTAGCATCCGGATCATCTACTAGCTTTTGACCAGTAGTTTCACAGAAGTACTTCACAAATGGATAAAGGTCTTGTACCCATTCATAAGTTCCCACGTAATTTCCTTCGTCATCTTCAATTCGCTTATAATCATGCAAAATTAATTTATGACGATTGCCATTAGGAACTGGCATTTTTACCTCATCATGCCCATCTACCTTGTTTCTTAAAGCATAAATAACTTTCTTGGCTTCAGGAATAACATTACGAATATCTGGATGCACAGCGCCCATTGTATCACCAACTTGATCTGGTGTACGTTTAGCTAACATTTTCTTATTTGGATCAGTCGGTCTGTTGTACCACAAAAATTGATTATTATCGTCTACATAAGTTAATTCACCAAATGCACGACGAAGCATCCAATTAATTTGGTTAACAGTAAGAAGTCCTGCATCCAATTTTACATAATCGTCTCCTTCAGCTGCATTTACTTTTTTAGCAGCTTTATTTAACCAATCTGGATCATTTTTATCTACACCTTCGACCGTGTAGCGTGATTTACCAGTAGCATCAAAATCCTCTTTAATATAATCTTCTTCTTTTAAGTCTTGTAACCATTTAGGTTCTGCCATTTTACTTCACCTCATAAATCTACGTCTCTTCAACTTGATTATACCCACTAACGAAAGGGCTTGCAATGCTTATATGCAGTATTTTATATATAAAGTTGGCATAATATATATTTATGGAATATAATTTATTTTTAAAATTAGATGTTGACTAAAAGTAAGTTATACGATAATATAACTTGTGAAAAGTAAGAAAGGAGCTAATGAGTATGTTTAATGTACGTCAAGCAAATTCTTGTTGTTGTAATTGTCAAAAAATTTGGCAATTATTTGGCGTACAGTCATTAGTTCATTCAAGAATTTCTCTAGTTAGAAACTAGCTTTTCAAAGTTATAACTATGGTTTTTCTCAAGAGCTGTTGGCATTAGGCCAATGGCTCTTTTTTGTTTGCTTAGAATTGGAGTTGAATAAAGTGCAAACTACTCTCGTTGTTTTAGTAGCCATCGCGATTCTCGCTGGTATGGCTTACTTACACAAAAAGAATTGGGGATTTACTAAATTAGTATTCCTCTCACTTATCATCGGAATTATTTTTGGTGTTTCTATTCAATTAATGTTCGGTGCTAATAGTAATATTGTAAAAAATAGTATCGACTGGATTTCCATTGTTGGAGATGGCTATGTTTCCTTACTACAAATGCTAGTAATTCCTCTAATCTTTGTTTCTTTAGTGGGGGCCTTCACTCAACTAAAAATGACTACTAAGATTAGAAAAATTGCTACCAGTGTTTTAGCTATTTTATTAGGAACTACAGCTGTTGCTTCCTTCTTAGGTTTCAGTAGTGTAGCTATTTTTAATTTAGGTGGGGCTGGCTTTGCTAAAGGAATGTCTGCATCCTCCACTGCTCTTACCTCTATTAAAGATCATCAAGCTCAATTAAAAGGCTTGACCCTTCCTCAACAAATAACATCCTTCTTCCCACAAAATATTTTTGCAGATTTTGCTGGAATGCGCTCAACTAGCACAATTGCAGTAGTAATTTTCTCTATTTTTGTCGGAATTGCCTTCTTACAAGTTAAGAAAGAAAAAGCAGATGTAGCTGCTACATTTGCACGCGGTATTCAAGCCTTACGTGCAGTTATCATGCGCATAGTTAAGATTGTACTTGAACTCACTCCTTATGGAATTTTTGCTTTAATTGCTAGAACTACTGCAACTAACAGTTTTGCAACAATGAGTAAACTACTAGTCTTTATCGTTGCTGCTTACCTTGCAATTGCTGTTATGTTCATTGTTCATGCAGTTCTACTTTTAATTAACGGAATTAATCCAATCACCTACTTCAAGAAGGCATGGCCTGTCTTAGTCTTTGCTTTCACTTCTAGAACTAGTGGCGGTAGCTTGCCACTTAATGTACGTACTCAACGTGAATCAATGGGAGTAAGTGATACGATTGCAGACTTTGCCGCTAGCTTTGGTTTAACTATTGGTCAAAATGGATGTGCAGGTCTTTATCCATCAATGGTAGCAGCAATCACTGCCCCACTTGTTGGAGTTAACATTTTCTCATGGCAATTTGTTTTAAGTTTAGTTGTAATTGACGTTATTTCTAGTTTCGGCGTTGCCGGTGTTGGTGGCGGCGCTACATTTACCACGTTAATGGTCTTAGGTGCTCTTAACTTACCAGTAACAGTTTTAGGTGTTTTAATTGCTATTGACCCAGTTGTTGATATGGCTAGAACTGCCCTTAATGTTAACGACTCAATGGTTGCTGGTGTTATTACTGCTAAGCGTACCGGAGAACTAAACTGGGATACTTTTAATAATGAAAAATCTGATGTAGATGCTGAAGTTGAATAGTTTACTAGAAATTTTTCTTGACATTATTTTTTAAGCGTTGTAGTATTATGACAACAAAATTAATTAAAGCTTAGAAAAGATGAGTAATTACTTAAGGCATCCCCAGAGAGTCGGATTAGGTGCAAGCCGATGTTGCTGATGTAATGAAGATGGTCTTGGAGCTAAATTAAAGTGCAAGCTAATTTAAGTAAGCAATTTACGATTGACGTTCGTTACCATGTCCGAGTCTTCCAAATGTTGGAGTACTTAGTGAGGAATTAATTGTAAGATTAATTCGAATGCAGGGTGGTAACACGCTATTAAGCGTCCCTAGTGTAGTGTAATAACTATACTTGGGGCGCTTTTTCTTTTGCTTAATTAGTTTATTAAATTCAAAGGAGAGATTATTTTGAATATCAAAAAAGAATATTTTAGTGAACAGGTATTTAATCGAATGTGCAGCTTACATTCTATGATCCCTCTTGTCAGCGGATATTCAGATAATATTTAAAAGACATTTTTAGTTAGAATTAAGAGGTAGATTTGATGACAAAATTAGCACATTACGATATTGTTGGTAGTTTCTTAAGACCAGAAGAATTAAAAGAAGCAAGAAAGAATTTCAACCAGGAAAAGATCTCACAAGAAGAGTTAACTAAAATTGAAGATCAAGAAATTAAAAGATTAATTCAAAAAGAAGAAGAATTAGGATTAACAGCAGTCACAGACGGTGAATTTCGCCGTAGTTGGTGGCATCTGGATTTCCTATGGGGATTAAATGGCGTGGCCAAATATGATTACAAAGAAAGCTATAAGTTCCACGGAGCTAAAACTAGAACCGATAATGCAGAACTATCTGGAAAAGTTACCTATAATCCTGACCATCCATTTTTTGATGCATTTAAGTTTGTTAACGCTAATGTAAAAAATGCAATTGCTAAGCAAACTATCCCTTCCCCAACTCTCTTATTTAGGGACAATCGCTCTGATAATTGGCCTAATTTCTACGATAATAAAAAAGATTACTTAGACGACTTAGCTACAGCCTACAATAAAACAATCAAACATTTTTACGATTTAGGTTGTCGCTATATTCAAATTGATGATACTACTTGGGCTTTTTTAATTAGCAAGTTAAATGAATCTCAAAATGATCCAAAAGAGCATGAAAAATACGTTCAATTGGCGCAAGATTCAGTTTATGTAATTAATAAATCACTAGAAAACCTCCCTAATGATCTAACAATTGCTACACATATTTGTCGTGGTAATTTCAAATCTACTTTTCTTTTTTCTGGTGGATATGAACCCATTGCCGAATACCTAGGTCAGTTAAACTATGATCGCTTTTTCTTAGAATATGACAGTGATCGTGCTGGTGATTTGAAACCAATTAAGCAAATTTGGAATAATCGTGATAATGTCACCATTGTTCTAGGCTTGATTACTTCAAAAAATGGCAAATTAGAGGATCCGGTTACAATCGCAAAACGCATCACGGAAGCTGGCCGATTAGTACCCTTGGATAATCTGGCTCTAAGTACCCAATGCGGCTTTGCTTCTACTGAAGAAGGAAACATTTTAAGTGAAGCTGATCAATGGAAAAAGATTAAATTTGTTGTTAAGATAGCAAATAATATTTGGAAAAGTTTTTAACGGAGGGAAATATTATGGGTAAAGTTGAAAGTTTTGAATTAGATCATACTAAAGTTAAGGCACCTTATGTTCGTTTAATTACTGTTGAAGAAGGACAAAAAGGCGATAAAATTAGTAATTTTGATCTTCGTTTGGTTCAGCCTAATGAAAATGCAATTCCTACTGGAGGCTTGCATACCATTGAACACTTATTAGCTGGATTATTACGTGACCGCATTGATGGTTATATTGATTGTTCACCATTCGGTTGCCGTACCGGCTTCCACCTCTTAGTTTGGGGTACTCCATCAACTACCGATGTAGCTAAGGCACTTAAAGAATCACTTGAGGAAATTCGCGATAATATTACCTGGGAAGATGTTCCAGGAACTACGATTGAATCCTGTGGTAATTACCGCGACCACTCTCTTTTCTCAGCTAAGCAATGGTCAAGAGATATTTTAGAAAAAGGTATTTCCGACGATCCATTTGAGAGACATGTTGTAGAATAATTTTTCTGAATAAATATAAAAATGCATTATTACTAATTTCAAACTAGTAATAATGCATTTTTTAATTATTTTTCTTATATCTATTCCACAAAACTATATTGCCAATCACTAGCATACATACCCAGATTAATGATAGAACTATGTTGTTTTGATAATTTTGTTTATTTTGAATATTAACCCAAATCACACTAAAGTATATTCCACTCAGAATTGCACTTACGGTAACACTAGTTAAGATAACTATTAAATTTGGTATTTTTTTCTTATACTTTAGCAGCTGAAGCCAATTGTAGACCATCTCACAGATTACAATTAACACTACCAGTAGGTCATACCACCAATCTTGCTGCTTAACAAACATATTTATCGTATCAATAAAATAATAGCCACAAATAATTGCAAATAAATCTAAAGTAAGCAATTGTCCTACAATGGTGTTCTTTTCTTTTTCTTTCATAAAAGTTCCTTTATAAATCTTTATTGTTACTTTTAATTATAGAACAATAGCCTTCATTTCAGTATTAAAAATACTAAGACGATTTTTTAGGCACTTAAGATATGGAAGTAACTTAAAACAATTCCTAAAATCAAAACAAACCAGATCATCTTAGTGGATGTCACATGTTTCTTTCCTAGCAACCAGTAAACTAAAGCTACAAGTAAGACAGGTACTAAAGATGGCATAATTTGATTTAAAATTGTTTGCATCTTTAATGTTACTTTACCTGCACGATATACAAATGGCACTTTAACATTCACTACTGTTGGTATCAAAGCCCCAACGACGGTAACCCCAAGTAAAATAGCAGAGTCGGTAATTGCATTTAACTTACCTGAAGCAGAATCAATTAATTTTGCTCCCTGTGAATAACCGAGGTTTAAAAAGCCAAATCTTGTGAATAAAACAATCAAATTAACGATTATCCACAAAAAAGCTCCAAAAGGATTTCCTCGTAATCCCATATATGCACCAATTGATCCACAGATTGTAGGAATAATAGCTCCAAAAATTGTGTCTCCTACCCCAGCTAATGGTCCCATTAAACCTGTCTTTAAGCCGGCAATTGTTTCTTTAGCTTTACTTCCCTGCTTTTCTTCAATTGCTAAATCCATTCCAATGATAAAGTTTCCGTCAAATGCATTCACGTTGAAGAATTGTGACTGCATCTGCATCATTTCAACTAATTCTTCATCTTTATACCAGCGTCTTAAAAATGGCAAAACAGTATAAAAGTAACCCGGAGCCATCATTTTTTCATAGTTCCAAGATAACTGACTAGCCCAGAGCCAACGCCAATTTGCTCGGAAAAGGTCTTTTTTTGTTAATTTATTTGAATTAGTTTTCATATTCTCCCTCTTCATTTGTATATTCTTCACTCTCAGTTACTTTTTCTGAACCATTTTTCTTTGTATTTAATTTTTCTACTTCACGAGTGTAGTGGAGATAAGCCAGAGCTGCTCCTAATAAGGCTACCCCTAGCATCGGCATTTTTAAGTAAGCTGCTGCAATGAAGCCTATTGCTAAATAAGAAATAAATCTTTTAGTGGGTAAGTATCTAAGCAAAATTGCAATACCAACAATTGGCAAAATATGCCCCGATACTTTTAAACCATCAGTCAACCAAGCTGGAATTATTCGTAGAATTGCTTTAACAACATCATTTCCTACTACAAGTAAGATAAAAACTGGGATTGCACGTGAAAAGCCCCAGGTAAAAGTTCCCCACAATGCATTTCTTGCTGCCGCATTCGGTTTATTTTCCTTAATAAAAGTATCAATTCGATGTTGAAAAATAGTATTAGCAAATCTAGCTAAAACATCTAATTGCACCATTAAGAGTCCTACTGGAACTGCCAAACCAATTGCAAACTGCACACCTTTTCCTGAAATAACGGCGTAAACTGTACCAACAATTGCGCCAGTCATAAAGTCGGGCATTGAGGCTCCTCCGTATGTTGAGACTCCTAAGACCATTAATTGTAGCGTTGCTCCAACTGCTAGCCCAGTTGTAATATCACCCATAATAATTCCTGAAATCATCCCAATTGCTAAAGGATTATTCACAATTGATACAGTCAATTGATCAATAATTGCCCAAAATGCTAGGCAAGTTAGTAATAAAATCTGCCACCATTGTATTGTCATTGTCTTATCTTCCCTTTACTTTTCTAATAACTCCATAAATTCTTCCTTGTCTTCCGCAGGCACCATTTGGTGATAAAGATGACAACCATGCTTATTTAAGTAGTTAAAATTATCCACATCTTCTGCCGTAACAGCCACACTCTTAGCAACTTGACGTGAATCAGCCTTAGTAGACATGTTTCCTACATTAATTTCAGGCAAGTTCACACCATTATCAACCATTTGACGTAAAACTCCAGGATTTTTAACTAACACTAAAACGGTTTGCCCCTTATATTTTCCTTCATTAATTCTTCTAGCTGCACCTTTAGCAGTCAAAATACTCAAGTGAATACCATGCGGACAGGCAGTTTTTAAGGCCGTTTTCTGAATATCGTTCTTTACAATATCATCCCCAACTACCATAATTCGCGTTAATCGCAATGCATTTGTCCACATCGTCGCAACTTGTCCGTGGATAAGTCTTTCATCAATTCGAACGTTATGCATAGTTTGTGGCTCTATTTCTGCATTTTCATTTGGTTCATTACTTTGATGAGACTCTTTCTCGGTTTGAGTGGAGCTATCTTTAGTTTGAGTTCCAACAGGAGCTATATTTTCTTTAGCCTGTTTAATCGCTTCCTCCATGGGCGTTCCCATTACCGCTGCTAATAAAAGCGGCAAGCACAATCCGCTGTATACTTTGACTTCAGGATGTTCTTGCTGATAGCGTAATGCAGCATTAGCAGGAGTTCCTCCGGCAATATCCACAATAATAGTTGGTACTTGTTCAAAACTTTCGGCAGTTTGAGCAATCTCATCAAGTAAATCATCTTGATTCATTGTTTGTTTAAAAGCAATCGCTTTTACGTTTGATAATTTTCCTGCAATCATTTCACAGCTAGCTAGAGTTGCCTTAGCATATTCACCATGACTAACTATTAAAAAGTTATCCACATTTAATTCCTCCAGAATTCACAATGTTTATATTTTATCCTAATTGGTATATAAATTAAAGCTAAATATAATAGCGCTTTGTAGTCTATTATCAAGCATTGGTATAGTTCAATTTTATTTTTTTATACTTGTAATCGGTATCATTATTGATACAAAAAGAAGACCCTACTTGGCAAAAGTAGAGTCTTCTGAAGGAATATAACTATGAAAATTTAATTTAAAGAAATATTATTTAAGAATTTAATTTGTGTTGATATATGAGGATTATAGGAAAATTTATTTTAATTACTTAGTAAAGCCAACATCATACCATGAATTTGCTGATGGCTTAAGTGACCAGCCAGTTACCTTGTCGTTAACTGCAGTTACTGACCAACTGTTTGTGGTAGGTACAACATAGGCATTGTCATACATCCATTGTTGCCACTTATCAAATGCTTGTACACGGTACTTGTGGTTAAAGGCCTTAGTTGAATCAATGTTAGTAAGAAGTTTAGATTGAGTTGGAGAAACAAAACGAGCCATGTTGTATGGAGCACCTTCACTGTAAAGGTCCATTGGTGATGGTTCAGATGATAAACTCCAACCACCTTCAAAGACATCAATCTTAGGACTATCCGCTTGAACGTCTTGTACCAAAGAGTTGAATTCCATTGGACGACCACCAACAAATCTAGCATCTAAGCCGATCTTTTGCCATTGTTGGAGGTAGTTAGTCCAGATCTTTTCAGCGTTTGGTTGTGTATTACGAACAGCAACGTTAATAGTTAACTTCTTACCATTTGGTTGACGACGGTATTTTTCACCCTTCTTCTTCTTGTATCCAGCCTTGTCTAACAATTCATTAGCCTTCTTCAAGTTGTATGGGTATCCCTTGATACTCTTATCAGAAAAGTCGCCAAATTGTGCTGGAATTAATGTGTTAATTCTAAATGACAAACCATTGCCGTAACGCTTGGCAACAGCGTCAATGTTCATTGCGTAAGCCATTGCCTTACGTAATGAGACATTGTTCATCTTAGCGTTCTTATCCTCAACGTTCTTGCCGGTCTTCTTGTCAAACTTACCTACCTTAAAGCCTAAGTAGTTGTAAGATAGAGGAATCTTACCAATGAAGTTAACGCCCTTAGTATCCTTAACATTGTTCCATTGAGTGTTAAGCACACCAGTAACATCAAACTTATGACTCTTAATAGCTTGAGAAACAGAGTTAGTTCCGATTACTTCCATAGTAACCTTGTCTAAGTTTGGCTTACCACGCCAGTAATGTTCATTTGGTACATAAGTAACTGATTGACCACGAACAACTTTTTGAACCTTGTATGGACCAAAGAAAAGTGGTTGTTTACGAACCTTATCATCTGATAAAAGTTTATCAAATGGAACGTCTTTCAAGTAGTGGTATGGTTCTGCACTTTCAAGGAAGTAACCATTACCAGATTGAAGCATACCTGGTTTCATTTCCTTAAAATGAAGTACAACTTTTCGACCATCTTCACCATTTGGCATTTCAATACCGGAAATCTTGTCGCTCTTTCCCTTGTGGTATTCTTCTAATCCAACAAGGTTAGCTAAAGAATCTGTATATCTTGAAGTCTTAGTCTTAGGATTACCAACAATTTCGTAAGCATATTCAAGGTCCTTAGCAGTTACTTGCTTACCGTCTGACCACTTAACGCCATCTTTAACTTCGATAGTAATTGTCTTAGCGTTCTTATCTAACTTAAAGGTAGCTGCGCCCTTGTTGTTGATCTTATAGCTGTCATCAGTTGCGAATAAACCTTCTAAACCTGGTGCTTGAATTTCACTATCAGTATCAGTATCAGATAACTCTGGCAAGAAAATACCTGTGAACGGTGAGTCACTTTCAATTGCGTACTTTAATGTTCCGCCTTTTTTAACTTGTTTCTTAGGAACCGCTTCCTTAAAGCTTACTTTCTTATCGCTAGCATTATTACTGTTGTTATTCCCACAAGCAGTTAAAGTTAATGCCGCACCGGACAATACTGTAATTGCTCCTAACCACTTAACTTTTTTCAATTTGTTCTCCTCCTTTATGAGATGACTTAAATTTCTTGTTTTTGATTATATGATATTAAAATGAAAAAAGCAATACAAAACTTAAATATTTTTTGATAATTTTTGATTTAATTAAAATTACAATAAAATATATACTTTATGTAATCTATCAAGGCTCAGCACTATTAAAATAAAGTCGAACAAATAAAAAAACTGCTACATTTTTCTTTTCAAAGCAGAAAGTATAGCAGTTTTTTCATATATTTTTTCTTAATTAAGATTTCTTTTTAATATTTCTTTTGGGAGTAAAATTTAAAGCCAATACTGAACCAATTACTAATAAGGTTCCCAGCCAATCCATCCCAGACATCACTAAACCGAAAATCAAAACTGAACCAACTGTGGCTGACAATGGTTCAAAGGCATCTAATAAACTTACAGTCGATGGTTGTACATAGCGTAGAGCGTTAGCCATAATTTGAAATGGAATAATCGTTCCGATAATAATTATTGCACTTACGTCCAGCCATACTCCAGGGGTATTTGGAATTGCTGGAAACTGCGGATATACAATCATCAAACCAACTCCCGCAAATAGCATTCCCCAGCCAGTTACAACCAAACTTGATACTCTTTTAACAAGTTTAACGGGAATTAGTGTATAGCTTGCCTCTCCGACGGCAGATAATAATCCAAAAACTAAGGCCAGCGGAGTAATTGCTAATTGATTAAAATTCCCATGAGTTGATAATAAAAATACGCCAATAAAAGCTAGGATAGCAGCTAATACATCCAATTTTCTTAATACTTGTTGATGAGTGACAGCCAAATATGTAAGGACGAAAAACGGCCCAATAAATTGTAAAATCGTTGCAATTGATGCATTTGCCATTTCAATTGCAATAAAGTAAAAGACTTGTACTGGTAACAAGCCAAAAACCCCATAAGCAATAATGGGAAGAGTATTTTTCTTATCTTTTAAAACTGAAAATGGCTTTTGGTGTAAGACTGTCGCAATAATTAATAAAACAATCCCAGAGATAATTAATCGGATTTGTGTTAACCAAATCGGTGTAATCTTACTACTCACTTTAAATAAAGATTCAGCAAACAATCCAGAGATTCCCCACATTACTGCTGCTAAAGCAGCTAAAATTGTCCATAGACTACTTTTTGACTGTTTATCCATCCAACTTTTCCTCACAAATTAAATTTGATCTAAACCATCATAACATACTTAATCTGTGAATTTACTTTTATCTAAAGTAATTACTTACACATATTTTTAGTGAAGAAAATTCTGCAACAAAAAAGGTGGTTCTATGACCACCCACAAGACGTCTTTTGGCAAGTAATCAGCTTACCTTTGTTGCGCGCCTGCTCAACATACTTTAATTGCTAGTTATATTATAGCATCTTTTGAAAAATGATAAAATAGCTATGCGCGCTAGCAACGTAGCCTAGAGAACCCTAATCAAGTGCATTATAGATTTTATAATTATTAGTAATCGATGCTTATATGCATCTTTTATCGCAAAAATATTTTCTTAATTTCAAAATTAGTTCCAAATAAAAATGCTATGACAGTATTAAACGTCATAGCAAAATTCTATTTTTTAATTCAACTAATCTAAATCTTTTCCATTGGATTCAATAACTTTCTTATACCAATAGAATGAATCCTTTGGCATTCTTTCTAAAGTGCCTTTACCGTTATCGTCACGATCTACATAGATAAAGCCGTAACGCTTACTCATTTGACCAGTACCAGCAGATACTAGATCAATACATCCCCAAGTAGTGTATCCAATAAGATCTACCCCATCATTAATTGCACGTTCCATCGCCTTAATATGCATTCTTAGATAGTCAATTCTATAATCATCGTGAATTTTTCCATCTTCACTAATTTTATCGACTGCACCAAGGCCATTTTCAACAATCATCATTGGAATATCGTAACGGTCATACAGCAGTTCAAGGTAGTATTGTAAACCATCTGGGTCAGTTGCCCAGCCCCATGAAGAATATTGTAAGTATGGGTTCTTAGCACCAGCAGCAAAGTTGCCGCCCACTTTATCCTTTACTTCATGAGTTGTAACAACATTAGACATGTAGTAAGAAAAAGTGTACATATCTACTTTTCCATCAAGTAGATCTTGCTTATCTTGATCGGTAATATCCAGGTGAACATTATGTTCATTCCATAATCTCTTAGCAAATGTTGGATATTTACCTTTGCAGTGCACATCGCCGCAGTAGAAAATATTCTTTTCCCAAGAATGGAAGTTAAGCAAAATATCCTTTGGATCAGGAGTAAGAGGATAGTTGACAATGCCACAAATCATATTTCCGATTACATAGTTTGAATCAATCTCATGAGCTGCTTTAACTGAACGAGCAGAAGCCACAAATTGATAGTGTAATTTTTGATATGCATGTTGATAATCTTCATCTGTTCCGTTGCCGCCAAACATATCTAAGAACATAACTGCAGTGTTAATTTCGTTAAAGGTCAACCAGTATTTGACTAGTCCTTTATATTCTTTAAATAAAGTAGTGGCATATTTTACGTAACAATCAATCATGCCGCGATCTTGCCAGTCATTATACTTTTCACTTAAATGAAGGGGATCTTCATAGTGAGAAATAGTTACAAGAGGTTCAATACCATATTTCTTACATTCTTCAAAGACGCGTCTATAAAAATCTAATCCCTTTTGATTTGGTTCTTTATCATCACCATTTGGAAAAATTCTAGTCCAAGCAATTGAAAGACGGAAGGTCTTAAATCCCATCTCTGCAAACATTTTAATGTCTTCTTTGTAATGATGGTAGAAATCAATTGCTACATGGTTTGGATAATATTCGTTTGGATCAATTGCACCAACTGCACCCTTTGGAAGACCTGCTCCAGGAACAGAAGCAGTTTTTTGCATTTTATTATTTAACTTATAAGTAAGCATGCGCGGATGATCTAAATTGCCCGCAGTCATAATATCAGTTACTGATAAGCCTTTACCATCGACATCGTATGCACCTTCAATTTGATTTGCGGCAGTAGCTCCGCCCCATAAAAAGTTCTTTGGAAATGACATATAATATTCTCCTTTTTAACACTAATCATTTTTATTATATATGAAATCGATTACATTAACTAAGCCATTTGCGGATTTTCATTAGTTGAAGTTTCTTTTTCACGTGTTCCTTCTAAGTCTAAAATTTCTTGACCAACTTTAACTTCACTGTGACGAACTACTGAAACTCTTTTATAATCTTTAGAATTTGTAACAACAATAGGGGTAGTAACAACATAGCCAGCTGAATGAATTTCATCGATATCAAACTTAACTAGCTCATCGCCGGCCTTAACTTCGTCACCCTTAGCAACTAAAGTTTCGAAGCCTTTACCTTGTAAGTTAACTGTATCCATACCAATGTGCATTAGAATTTCTGCACCATCTTTTGTCTTCATACCAATTGCATGGCCTGTTGGGAAAGCTATCACAACTCTACCATCAGCTGGTGCATGTAAAACTCCTTGACTAGGTTCAATAGCTACACCTTCACCCATTGCACCACTTGAAAATACTTCATCTTTTACTTCAGATAATGATAATAATTTACCATCTAGAGGACTAACCAATTCAGTCGATACATTCAAATCAGTATTACTTGCTAAACTTGGAGCAGCTTTAGCAATTGTATCAGCTTGATTTGCAACTTCTTGAACCGCCTTAGCTTGCTTTTCATCATAAGCAGCATCAACACTCTTCTTACCTAGTATTATTTGTAGGATGAAACCTAAAACAAATGATACTGCCATTGCGATCATCAAGCCGTAGACACTCATGTCAACTCCACTCTTTGGACCGATAGTAGCTGGAATAGAGAAGATTCCCATACCACCCATCATATACATTCTTGTACCAAAGAAGCCGATTAAACCACCGGCAGCAATACAACTTAAAATAAAAGGCTTTTTACGTGGAAGAGTTACACCATAAATAGCTGGTTCAGTAACACCAAAGATTCCAGAGATAAATGCTGGTAAAGCAATTCCCTTTAATTTTTGGTCTTTTGTTTGTAATAAAATTGCTAAAACAACACCAATTTGTGCAAAAGAAGCACCTAAGGATAGACCAAGAATTTGATCATATCCCATTGCAGCTACGTTAGACATCATAACTGCGACAAATCCCCAGTGAACACCGAAAATAACAAATACTTGCCAGAACCCACCAAGTAAAACTCCAGCCAAAACTGGACTAAAGCCGTAAATAGCTGAAGTCATAGCAGCTAATGCATTACCAATCCAGGTAGCAATTGGTCCAATGATCAAAAAAGTCAATGGAACAACAATTAACAAGGTAACAAATGGTACTAAGAAAGTTTTTACAACAGTTGGAATCCACTTTTTACACCATTTTTCAATAATTGAAGCAAACCATACCGCTAAAATTATTGGAATAACAGTTGAGGTATAGTTCATAGAAATAATTGGAATACCTAAGAATGTTGCATGCACTTGTGAATGTAGAAAGGTACCATTAAATAAATCGAATAAAACTTTTTTACTGCTGTTCATAGCTACCATTGCTGGATAACACATAGCAGCTCCAATTGCATATAATACTTGATAAGTACGAGAACTTTGTGAAAGCCAGCCAAAGTATGCACACATCGCAGTTAAACCTTTAATCATACCGGCTGCAGCCATTGGGCCTAAGATTGGTGTAAAAATGCCTGAAATTAAATCGATAGCTTTATCCATTACATTCATATTACTATCTTCAAGATCGTCATCGGCTACTTGGCCTCCGCCAGAAAAGCCACCTTCTTTTAAGATAGCGTCATAAACATCAGCTACTTCATTTCCAATAACAACTTGGTATTGGCCACCTGCTTTAACCACAGTTACAACACCATCTGTGTCTTTTAAGGCATCATCGTTTGCCTTTTTCTCATCTACGCAAACGGGTTGTACAGTGAACTACACTAATCACGTTGTCTTTTCCGCCAACGTCTTTAATAATTGTTTTTGCTAGACCATCGTAATTCTTAGCCATAGCTCTTCCCTCCCAATAATAAAATCCAAGCTACTCAAAAACTAAAGAACATAACTGTTCAATGTCTTTCAGTAACTTGGGTTCTTGCCTAATCGAATTAGTAACATACCTAAGTATGAAATATTTATTTTTCTTGACGACTTGTTACCCGCCAAATATGTAAAACCAGGTAGAACTTATCATCTGATTTTAAAGTCCATCCTTTTTTTACTGTGTAAATAAGTTGCAATTCGTTCAGCTGTATCATAAGCATGATTATACTTAATTTTCATAAACCCTAATAGAGAACCGTCAAGTTCTCCGCTCTTATGATGCTTATTTCTTAAAAGTCTTACTAATAATACTCTCAAGTGAGTAATAAACCGACTATAGTTAAATGACTCTGTATCTAAGGTCATTTGATATTGGTATTGAATAATATCAATAATCCCGCTTATTAACTCAGTTATTTCAACTGTCTCTTGCACTTGATCATTATCAGATGCTGCATTAACAAAGTGATAGGTCATAAAAATACTTTCACTTACTGGCAAGTCAACCTTCACTTCTTTATTAATTAAAGCAATAACTTTTTCACTAATTTTATATTCCTTAGGAAAAAGATTCTTAACTTCCCAACGTGTATTGGCAGCACTAATATCAATATTATCTTCAATTCTTGAAAGGGCAAAATCAATGTGATCAGCTAAAGCCAAGTATTGAAAATCGTTAAACTTCACATTCAATAGCGGCTCCACCATCTCGATTACCTTATTAGTTAAATCGATAGTCGAAGCATTTATTTCTTTTACTTGGTTAACCTCATCTTGATGAGAGTTAGCAATGAAACGTCTTTCAATTTTGCTCTCATCAATCTTATCACCCTTTTTTAGACCAAAGCCTACGCCTTGGCCAGGACTACTTGTTCTTGACCTTGGTCGTCCTGAACCAAGGCTGCACTATTAAATGTTTTAAGAAATATCATCCGACGAATCACCTTTATATAAAAAAAGCTACCACAAACTAGAATATACCTGTCTAAGTATATCATCTTTATTTGTAGTAGCTCAGACCTGATCGCATCAGTAATCCGCTTATTTACAATAATTATAATTGCGCTTACATATAATTGTGTCAATAAGTATTTAAATAAAAAATACTTATTTTTATGCAACAAAAAAGAAGAGGCCTCTAGTCTCTTCTTTCTTTGTCTCTATTTAGAAAATCAAACTTTTACAATATTTACTTATCTCTACGCTTCTTACCAGCGCCTAAGCCGAACAAGCTACCTACTGCTGCAATAGCTAAACCTAAGATGCCAGCTGTATTTTCAGACTTAGCACCTGTTTGTGGCAAAGTAGCCTTTTCAGAATGCTTAATTTGTTGTGCTGGAGTTGTAGTTGAAGCCACTTTGTTTTCAGTAGTTGTTGCTACATGCTTAGTAATAACTTGAGCAGTATTATTATTGTTATTTTCCTTTGCGACAGCATCAACGTAAACCTTAACAGTCACATCTACACTTGTACCATCTGGGTAAGTTACAGTGATAACACCAGTATGTTCACCAACTGTAGCAACATCTGGTACTTCCTTCCAAGTGTACTTAGTGCCTTCTGGCATTTCATCCTTGTTCTTGATACCTTCTGCTGGATTTGGAAGAACGCCTGGAGTAGTGTGAATTGGTTGTGTTTCTGGTGTTACATTGTTTGCATTAACGATTACCTTCACAGTTACTTCGTCCTTTGAACCGTCTGGGTAAGTTACAACAATCACACCAGTACTTTCACCTGGTTTAGTTACATCTGGCGTCTTTTCCCAAGTGTACTTAGTACCATCTGGT
Source organism: uncultured Lactobacillus sp. (assembly GCF_948948975.1). GTDB lineage: Bacteria > Bacillota > Bacilli > Lactobacillales > Lactobacillaceae > Lactobacillus. The sequence goes on from NZ_CARBVX010000004.1 coordinate 46,369, forward strand.
AAGTCACTCTTGTTCTTAATGCCTTCTGCTGGATCTGGTACAACACCAGTCTTAGTGTTTACATCTTGACCTTCTGGGGTGTACTTATCGGCATCAGTTGTTGGGTTTGTTACGTGGATGGTTACTGGGACTTCGTCCTTTGAACCATCTGGGTAAGTTACAACAATCACACCAGTACTTTCACCTGGTTTAGTTACATCTGGCGTCTTTTCCCAAGTGTACTTAGTGCCATCTGGTAAGTCGCTCTTGTTCTTGATGCCTTCTGCTGGATCTGGTACAACACCGGTCTTGGTGTTCACATCTTGACCTTCTGGGGTGTACTTATCTGCATCAGTTGCTGGATTTGTTACATGGATGGTTACTGGAACTTCGTCCTTTGAACCGTCTGGGTAACTTACTACAACTGTGGCTGGCTTGTCTCCTGCAGTAGTTACATCTGGAGTGTCTTTCCATGTGTACTTAGTGCCATCTGGTAAGTCACCCTTGTTCTTGATGCCTTCTGCTGGATCTGGTACAACACCGGTCTTGGTGTTCACGTCTTGACTTTCTGGAGTGTACTTGTCTGCATCAGTTGCTGGATTTGTTACATGGATGGTTACTGGAACTTCATCCTTTGATCCATCTGGGTAAGTTACTACAACTGTGGCTGGCTTGTCTCCTGCAGTAGTTACATCTGGAGTGTCTTTCCATGTGTACTTAGTGCCATCTGGTAAGTCACCCTTGTTCTTGATACCTTCTGCTGGATCTGGTACAACACCGGTCTTGGTGTTTACATCTTGACCTTCTGGAGTGTACTTGTCTGCATCTGTTGGGTTCTTAGTTACAGTTACGGTAACTGGAACTTCAACAGGTGAGCCATCTGGATAAGTTACGATAACTACAGCTGGTTTTTCACCTTCAGTACTTACATCTGGTGTTGTCTTCCATGAGTACTTAGTACCATCTGGTAAATCACCCTTGTTGGCAATACCCTGGTCTGCATCTGGTACTTCACCGACCTTAGTAGTTACATTTTGACCAGTTGGAACTACTGGAGCATAGTTAATGTCAACAGTAACATTCTTAGTTTCAGCGGTAACTTCTTCAGCAGCTACTTTAGCATGACTTGGAGTATAGCCTTTAACAGTTGGTGCGTTAAATTCTGCCCAAGTACCATTTGCTTGGTTAAGTTCACCTGCCACATGCCATGCGTTCCAAGTAATCTCGCCAGTCACTGGATCAGTGTAACCGGCATTACCTTGAGCATCTTCACGAGTAAAGTGAACAGTTTGGTCATGACTTACTGGATCTTGACCTGGTTCATGAACCACAATCGTACGAGTTACGTATTGGTTCATGTCATCGTTTACGCCTTCTTGACCTGGCTTGTATGGTACTGGAGTGTCAGCTTGCTTTTGGTAACTTACAGTAACGTTTACACCGTTTTGTGGCACACCATCTTTTTCTGTTACTGCAGCAGCTGCTACTTCGGTTGACTTTGTACCATCTACGTATGAATCATAACCTTTAATTTGTTCTACACTAACTGAAGCAAATTCGGCTTTACCACTCTTAACGTGCCATGCGTTCCAAGTAAACTCGCCAGTCACCGGATCTTGGTAACCTGCGACGCCGTTAACATCACGAGTGTATTCTACAGTTTGCGTTACTGGGGCAATTGCCTCATGTCCTGCTGGTACTTCGTAGTTAATGGTACGAGTTACTGACATGTCATCTCTAGTTGGATCGTATGGTACTGGAGTTGCATCTTGTTTTACATAAGTAATGGTGTCAGTAATATCGCTCGAATCTGGATTTACTGTCACTGCGGCTACTTCTGTTGCTTTAACATCATTTACGTAACTGTCATAGCCTTTTTGTTCTTTAATATTGTAAACTGGGAAAGTTTCGCTGTTTGAGTTCCATGGGTTCCAAGTAGTTTCACCAGTTACTAAGTCCTTCACACCAGTACGTTCAAATTCAACTGAAGTAGTTCTTACAAGAGTCATGTCAGCATTAGTCTTGCCTGCTGGTACTTCTTGGATGGTTTGGGTAATCTTGCGGTAAGTATTCTTGTTGTTCTTGTCAACTGGAACAACTTCAGTACCGTGTTCAACCTTGTAAGTTATAGGTTGTGGATCATCTGAACCGAACTTGTAAGATCTGATAACTTGTTGATTTGGAACTAGTTTCCAGTTAGTTGGGACATTTCCAGGTACATCAACATTAACAGTTTCATCAGTCTTACCAGGAACGTTATAAGTACTTACCACATTACCATTGCCGTCAACATAGTTAATTACTAAAGTATGTTCGTTAGCAGCGTAAGTTACATTAACAACTTCATTTGCTGAATCTTCAGTAATTGTTCCTGAAGCTGGAACATATTGCTTACCATCAATAGTTTCAATAGTTGCACCAGTTGCAGTAGCTGTGTAGCCAGGTTTAGTTACTTCATATTGTGGGAAGTTAGTTACTACTTGGCCTTCACTATTCTTAGCAGGTGCCCAAGCAGTATACGTTACTTGTTGATCTGCTGGTTTAGAAAGATCAGTTATCTTAGCACGACTGTAAATTACGTGTTGTACAACTGGAGCAGTTTCACCTTGAACAGTAATCGTACGAGTTATATCACGATAAAGGTCATGGTTAGTCTTGTCATCAACACCTTGATCAACCTTGATTACATTGACAGCTACTGGAACATCAAGGTAACTACCATCAGTAAAGTTGATCCGAACAGTTGCAGGCGCCTTAGCATCAGCTTTATCAAGACTTGGTAAAGTTTGCCAGTCAACTGAACTAATTTCAGCGTTATGAGCAACAGTTAAATCACTAGTATTTACAAGCTTTGAAGCATCCCCTAAAGCAGCCTTCAAATCAGTAACATCAGAGTTAACATTTGGAATAGTACCGTTAGCTTCTGCACCATAAATGTAAACTGATGGGAATGGGTAAGTTGACACAGGACCCTTACCATAAATTGGCCAAATTACACTTGAACTGTCAACAACAGCTGAATACTTAGGATAGCCAAATTGATTATTCTTCCAGTTAGTGTATTCAATAGTACCCGTACCGCCATTATTGGCTGCAGTATCCAAACTTGTTGGCTGACCATTACCCATGATGGCACCTAGGGCATTATTGAATAGAACAGTGTTTGCTTCAGTCCAGCTAATCTTAATGTCACTAGCATTAATAGATTGTGGCGCGTTAACAGTTACACCAGCTGGATTATCACCAGTTTGGGTAAGAACATATGCAGTCTTATCGGCATTCAAAGTGTAAATGTATGGCTTACTGTAGCTTTGACCACCTTGGTAGTAGCTTAACTTGAAGCTTTCAATTACTGGACCACCGATAATGTTCTTATCAGAAGTCTTGTGAGTTACGACATCATTAGCGTGAAGACTGAAAGTATGACCTTTATCGTCAATAATCGTAACATCGCCGTTGCCACTTACAGCAACCGGGATTGTAACTGTTTCAGTTGTACCATCTGGGTAAGTTACGACAGCAGTACCAGTAGTTGCGCCAGGCTTTGAAGTATCTGGCTTAGTAGTCCAAGTTGCACTTGATGGGTAGCCGTCAACTGGGCTAGTTCCACCATTATTTAAGTTGGCAATACCTTCAGTAGCTGCTGGAGTACCGTCAACAGTAGTAGTAATCGGCTTAATTTCTGGCTTAGCGTTAACAATTACATTAGTTGGCACTTCATCCGTAGAGCCGTCTGGATAAGTTACGACAATTGTAGCTGGTTTCTTACCTGGAGTAGTAGTGTCTGGAGTATCCTTCCAAGTGTACTTAGTGTCGGTTGGTAAATCACTAGGGTTCTTAATACCTTTTTCAGCATCAGGAACTTCGCCCGCCTTAGTTGAAACGTCTTGACCTGCTGGTGTGTACTTATCTGCATCAGTAGTTACCTTGATTGAACTTTCTGGAATATTAACATTCAAGTAAGTTGGGTTACCATTAGCATCTTTATCAGTAAAAGTAATCTTGATTACTCCACCTTGACCATTTGCATCAGGCTTAGTTGCCCAAGTAGTAGAAGCAATTTCATCAGTTGGAATGTTGTTATCTACTAATTGACTGAATTGTTCACTAGTCAAGTCTGAACCAAGATCAACATTAACTGGAGTAGTTACATTCTTAGCACCAGCACCCTTAGCATCAATGGTAAATGGATTAGTAGTTACAGTACCATTCTTTGAACCTAGAATATTCTTAGCAGCATCATTGTTAGTAAAGTCAACATTTACACTAGTAGTGATTTCCTTACCAGCTGCAGTTGCAGTATCAACATTAGTATCTGGAGTAGTAGTCCAGCTTACTGTTGATGGATCAATAGTAATTGGAGTTGTAGTAGTTGAAAGCTTACCATCTGTTAGTTCGTAACCTTCTGCAGTTACAACACTAGCAGCAGAAAGAACTTGTGAATTATCTGTAGTTTCGTGAGCGTTAAGCTTAGAAGTATCAACTGTAGTTACAACTGCACCGTTGTCACCCCAAATTACAGTTTGACCTGCCTTAGTAACAATTACTGGAACAGTAATTTCATCAGTACTCTTATCTGGGTAAGTTACAGTTACTGGAACATTGTAAGCACCTGGAGTTACATCAGTACCCGGCTTAACAGTTACAGTACCAGTTGATGGATCAATTGTAGCCCAATCTGGTGTATCTGTACCTGTAGTAAATGTAGTTCCAGTTGGAGCAGTAGCATCTTTATCATCTTGAGTAGTAAATGATGGGTCAACAGTCGCAGTTTGGCCTTGTTCAACATTTACTGGCTTGTATGATGGCGTGTAAGTTTCTGCATCAGTCTTATTGGTTACTACAAATGGAATATCAACGAAATCAATTGAACCATCAGCATAAACAACTGTAGCAGTTTGGTATGCTGGGGTAGTACCAGTTACTTCTAAATTACCATTGCTACTTGTTGGAACAGATTTTGGTTGAACTAGTGGGTAATTCTTGTATTGATCGTTGAATTCTTTCCCATCGGTAGAAGCATCATACCAGTGAGTCTTAGTCCAATCTACAGTCTTATCATTATCCAAAGCACCGGCAATAATACCATCTGGTCCTTGAATATTTTCAATACCATCTTTAACTGTAAAGTCAGCTAACTTATGTTGAGTATTAGTATCAATTTCCTTTACAGTTGGTTGGTACTTGATATTATCCTTAATGTTTTGGTCTTGGTTTAACTTAGTACCCATTGCCAAACGTTGTGGTTGCCACCAGCTAAAGTTGTTGAGCAATTGGTTCATGTAAAGCATTTGAACTGTCTTATCAGATAAGTTATTCAAATCAACACCGCTAGTAATACTTTGACCACCCTGATTCTTACCGAAGGTAACTGCGTTAGTATCAGAGTTAATTAGCTTATTAGTACCTTGACTAGCTGCTGGTTTAGAAGTACCAGGTGTAAAGGCATCTGCATAGTTTCCCCAGTTGTTGGTTGTCATTAAGTTTTGCAAGTACCAAACATAGGATGGAGCGTCACTAGTATTAGCTTGGTCCCATTGAGCAATTGGCGTGTTGTATTCTCCTGATGCAGTACCTAAAATCTTATCCTTATTGCTGTTAATTTGAACACCATTGTAATTCAAGTAAGCGCCGTTAACTGTACCTTCAAGACGAATGAAGTTACCAACGGAATCACTATTTAAGCGTTGGAAGTTTAAGTAGTATGGATTAATGATATCTAAAATTGCTTCATTACTGGTACCAAACATTGTAATTAGACCAGTTTGAGAAATCTTTGGATTATTCAAACCAACTGCATTCCAGCCTTTTGGAATAGCTGCATTATCTTGTAAGTCTAAAGTAGCACCATCGCCAACTTTTAGTGTATACGTATCGTTGTTAACACCACCTGAACCAAAGGAAATTAATGGTTGTACAGCTGGCAAAATAGTACCATTAGCATCTGTAGTATCACGGATAATTGTTAAACTACCTTCGTTAATTAAGCTAGCGTCGTGACTGATAGTATTGCTTACATTACCAACGGCAATTGAAATTGGCGCATAGTGGTAACCATTTAATGTTGCGTTACCGTTGCTTCCCATTGCAACCCCATTGTTATCTTGCTTAGTCTTGATATTAACTACACCGGTCTTACCAATATTTACGCTACCTGTGGTCATTACAGCGGAGTGACCCGCACCCATATTTGCATTCAATGTACCATTAACAGTAATGTTCCCATCTCTACCGTATTTAAGATAGGCTGCACCCGGATCATCATTAGTCCAAATTCCGCGTACATCTGTTGCAGTAGCTCCATCACGAGAAACTGCATTTAAGTTAAGGGTGGCACCTTCATTGATAATTACTTTACCCATGTCGGCTTCGATCATATTACCACCGACATTGCTACCATTATTAGTCTTGTAGGTACCAACATTCATAGTGGTCGTACCAGATTCAACTGTTACGGTACCAGCTTGAATAGTAGAAGCATAGTTATATTGGGCATCACTGTTAGCGTTAACCCCTGTATTATTAATAGTGTTATTGCCTTTTAAGACTACATTGATAGCGGCATTATAACCAGTTACCCCATGCTGGTCTCCAGCAATAAGTGAACCTTGCTTAATGTTCGCAGTAACACCATCTAAAGTAATAGTATCTTTTTGACTATTAGTAGCATTTACATTACCGAAATAGAAGGTACCATATCCACCCTTATAAATAGTACGTTGGTAACCATCACCATTAACAGTAAGATCTTTTAAGGTTAAATCCCATGCAGAATTATTGTCACCTTGGTTAGCGTTAGTAAATGCTAAGAAATTAGTACCAAAATCAAGTGCATACTTGCCTTGACCATCAATAGTTACCTTACGAGCAATATCCTTTGCTGTTACATCTAATTCACCATAATTATCCTTAATCGCATTGGCAACATCTCCGTTAGCGGTAATATCGTTTGTTAAGACAATATTACCAACGTTAGGATTAATTAAAGCCGCACCAAATGAGCTCCAGTCTGATGCTTCTTGAGTTTGACCTTGACTAGCATTTGCTGATGTTTGAACAAAGGAAGATCTCAATAATGAAGTCTTGTTCTGTTTGTTTGCATTATCCACATTAGCTTTAACGTTAAAGTTAGTTGTCTTCTGATCACTAACTGAATTTGATGAAGCAACAGAAGATGAAATATCGTTGTTCTTTACAGCTGCAGTTTTAGTTGTATCTTCTTTAGCAGCATCAGTTTTAACTTCAGTTGCTTCTTTTGAAGTGGTAGAAGATTCTGGTTGAGTTGCTTGCTTGTCTTGTTCAGCAGCAGTAGCTGATTGGACCTTTTGAGAAGCGGTGTCAACGTCAGCTTGAGCAGAATCAACGTTGCCCTGTGCGGTAGTTGGATTTACCTTCTCTGCATCAGTTGCTTTATTAGTTTCATCAATCTTTACATTTTGTTGAATATCATTTGATTGATGCTCATTATTTTTAGTATTGTTTACTACAGGATTCTCTTCAGTAGCAGCTTGAACTTTTTGATTTCCAGCCATACTCATAAAGCTGAAACCAATTAAAACAGAAGCGGCACCAATAGAAAACTTTCTAATTGAAAACCGTTCTTTTCTCGGTTCCATTTTACGGAGTTTTTCATGATAATTATTTTTTGATAGCATTATCTGCTTCTCCTTTTTATAAATTGATAAATCATATTACAGGTCCAGTAGAGGTCTTTTTTAAATAAAAGATAAAATAACTATATCATATCTAAGTTTTTGTAATTAGTATAGTTTAATATTTCTTTTATTTTATACATCGCTCCAACAAATAGTTATGCGCTTGCACACGTTGGTAACTATAACATTTTTACTAAGCGAGACACTGAATCCAGTAAGAATATCTAACTGCCGTTTTTACAACTCATACTGTTGCTAAAATAACAGTTAATACACAGCTATTTTAACCTCCCCATTTACTTTTTGTCAACATCTCTTTACCTATTTAAGTTATTTTTTCCACAAAAAAAGCTACCCAATTGGGTAGCTTAATATAACTATCTACTAATACTATCTGCACGGCCTTTATAATCACCGGTTTCAGTTCCAATAATTAATTCTTCGCCTTCTTTAATAAAATCTGGTACAGTTACAACTAAACCTGTATCCATTGTTGCAGGTTTGCCACCACCAGCAGCAGTAGCACCTTTTATTTCTGGTTGAGTTTCCTTTACAGTCATTTTTACAGTAGATGGTAAGTTAATTCCAATTAGTTTACCTTCATCAGTAAACTTAAGATCAACATTAATGTTAGGAATTAAAAATTTAGCTTCTGCCTCAAGATGTTCCTTAGGAATTAAATACTGCTCATAAGTATCTGTATCCATAAAAATAAAGTTAGTGTCATCGTCGTAAAGATATTGTGCTTTTTTCAAGGAAACATTAACTAACTCTACTTTTTCGCTAGGACGCATTGTTTTATGCACAACAGCTCCACTCATAACATCACGCAAATCCATTTGCATAACTGTATTACCCTTACCAGGTTTATGGTGATTACTCTTTAATACTTCAATTAACTTACCGTCTTGATTAAAAATCATGCCCTTTTTTAATTCAATTGCTTGCATTAACAAATACCTCTAAAATTTCTTAATATACATATCACTAATTTCATGATTACCGTACTTTTTAATAATCATGTCTGCTCTTTTTTTAGTTGGTTCAATATACTCGTGTAAGTTTTTCAAGTTCACATCTCGCCAAACTTTTTTGGCAAAAATATCGGCTTGCTCACGTGGTACATTAGCCCATTGATAAAAATAATTATCTGGATTATTGCGATTAATTTCTAGCATTAAATGATAGCGATCAAGATACCATCTTTCTAAATCTTCTTCAATAGCATCAAGATAAATCACATAATCTAAGAAATCACTTGGTGGCGCTTGCCCATTAGGTGGAACTTCAAGTAAATTTATTCCTTCTACGACTAAGATATCGGGTTGTTCAACTGACCCAACTTCATTAGGCACTAGATCAGAAATTTCCTGTGAGTATAATCGATATGGTACCCTTTCTTTACCAGCTTTAACACTTGATAAAAAAGTAGAAAAGGCATCCCAATTAAATGAGACTGGGAAGCCTTTTTGATCCATTAAGTTTTTAGCTTTAAGTTCTGCATTAGACATTAAAAAGCCGTCAGTAGAAACCTGAGCAATTTTTTTATCCGGTTCAAGGCGTTCAAATAACCGAGTTATTTTCTTGGCAAAAGTAGACTTACCAACAGCAACAGATCCAGTTACTCCAATTATAAAAGGAATCTTTTGCCATTGGTCTTTATAAAATGTTTGTTGAGTATGATAAACAGCATTTTTTTGACTCATGATATATTGAAGATTCTTCATCATGAAAATTTCTGCACTAAATTCATCACTTGGAGGAATTAATGCCTGCCACTTATCAGGTGTCAAGTGTAAAAATTGCTCTTGCATAAAAAGCCGCCTTCCTTCTGCCTTGTTCCTAGTATTTTTACATTGTTCAGCCTATCATATATATTGAGAGAAAGAAAAGAAGATATCTATGAAAAAATTAATTCTTTTTGGTGATTCCCTACTTGCAGGGTATATTGATGGACACGCAACTAATATTGTAACTCAAGGACTGCAAGAAAAATTACCTAATTTTACAATTATTAATAATTCTGTACCTGGAAGTACAACTGAGGAAGCAATTGATTTTTATGAATTAAGAATTAAACCTTTCGATTACGACTTAGTTGTCCTTGCCTTAGGTACTAACGACGCAAACATGCAATTTGGTTTAAGTGCTGGCCGTTATGCACATAACTTGCAAGTTCTAGTAGATTTAATTGGTGCCGATAAAACAATTTTAATGGGACCTTCCTATACTAATTGGAAAATTGCCAAAGATCAGGGATGGCCAAAAACATTGCAATTTGAATTAGTAGCTAAGCAATGTCATATTGATAATGACATTCTATTCTTAAATTTTGCAAAAGTAATGCGTGAGACAGGTCATCCTAATAAGCTGCTGCAAGAAGATGGTATTCACTTAAATCAAGAAGGAAATAAATTATTAATTGAAGAGCTTGCTGAATTAGTCAAAGAGAAAGAAATAGCTGCTATACCATAAAAAAGCATCCCAGTGTGGGATGCTTTTTTACTGCTCTATTCAGCTATACTTTCTTGCTTTCTTAATTCATTTTGTTCAGCTACCTTAAAGAAAGGTAAATAGATAAATATACCTATAATGATTAAAATAATTTCAAAAATAATATTTCTCCAGTCCATTGAACTCATATATGCTTGGAAGAAAAATGGAGTAAATGAGGGATCAACAATGTATCCCATTCCAATCCAATGAAGACTTTCAGCTATATATGTCAAAATAATATTAACAATCGGAGCAATTAAAAATGGAATTCCTAAAATAGGATTAAAACAAATTGGCGTCCCAAATATGATTGGCTCATTAATACTACAAATTCCTGGAATAAGCGATAATTTACCTAAAGCTCGATATTTTTCTACCTTACTTCTCATCATCAAAATTACTAAAGCAAGTGAGTTTCCTGATCCACCTAAAACAGCAATTCTAAACATTTGTAAATTCATCAGATGAGTAGGTGCCAATCCTTTTGCCACTAATGCTGCATTAGCACCAGTAGCCGCAATACCAGTTGCAAACACAATTGGGAAGATAACGTTACTACCATTGACTCCAATTAACCATAGTAGATTTCCTAAAGTGACTATCAAAATATAGCCCCACAAACTATTAGCTAAAAAAGTTGCTGGAGTTAAACATTTCATAATAAAAGTTGTAAAATCGGCATGCGTTACACTAACTAAAATCAAATTAGCTCCATAAAAAATAAAGATGTTAGCTAACAAAGGAATCAGAGAATTAATAAAATTAGCAACCATCGGAGGAATTGAATCTGGTAATTTTATCTTTAATTTACTTTTTTCAATACCACGATTAATTTCAACAGCTAGGAGCCCAATAATAATTGCTACAAATAACCCGTTTGTTCCTAAATTATTGAGACTAATTTTATTATTCTTATCAACAGTAGTTGCTACCATTAAAAAGGTAACTAATGAAATCATTCCATCTGTTGCAGGATGAAGACGCCGATATGCCTTGCTTAATTCATAGGCAATACCAAAGGAACAAATCATCCCAAAGATGCCCATAGTCATATTATATGGAATAGTTATTTGTGCATAATGTGCCATTGCCCAATATTTCCAACCTGCAAGCCACTGCATAAAAATATTAGCGGTTCTTGGATTATACCGATCAAGTATAATTGGAGGATTAGCAACAATTAAGAAGAATGAACCAATTACCAAAAATGGCAATCCGAAAAGCATCCCATTTGAAATAGCCTGTAGATGCTTTTCATTTCCAAGTTTTTGTCCAATAGGCGTTAAAACTTTATCCAATCTAGTAATCAGTGAATCTTTTTTAGCAGTAGTTTCAGCCATGAGAGATCACCTATTTCCTTACTAAAGATAAATACAACTTAAATTTGATATGGATTAAACTTGAAAGCATTGGGAATAACTTTACTATCATCCCAATTTTCACGAATTTTATGGTATTCGTCCCAATAATTATTATCAACTTTTAATTGAGGCGTAACTTTAGAATCAACTTCGAGAAAATGCATACTCCCTCTTCCCATTTTTTGACCACGAGTAGTATGTTTATCTAATGCATAATCCGGAATTTCAGGAACATAACCTAGAGCAAAATTCTTAATAATGATATTCTTAAGTAAATCAGACGAACGATCTTTAGTTGATTCACATAAGTAACGAATTGCATGTACAAACATCATTGCACGATCTGGCTCATTGTAACTAAAGTTTTGTCTCATTTGATTCAGATTATTAATTAGAATTGGTGCTTGTGGATTTCCCATTCCAATATCTTCAACTGAAATAGCTTGAAGTCTACGCCATAATTTTTCTTCCATTTGAGGTGAGGAAATATACATCTCGTAAGCAAACTCACAAGCAGCCCGTTCTTTTCCTTTTCTGATTGATTTTTGTAGTGCAGAGATAACTTCATCGGCTGCTAATCCATTTCTAGTTCTCGTTCTAGCCCATGGATCTGCTAAAAATTCTTTTTCTCTATTTTGTGGTACTTTATTTTTCTTAAGATCTTTTTCTGACATCGTGAGTCCTTCTTTCAATTTATAGGAGAAAGCAATGAATATTCAAACTATTAGTGAAAAGTTTCAACTAAATACTGATGAACAAAAAATATTAATTTATATGGATCAACACCGTAACGAAATTAAAAACATCAATATACGTGAACTTGCTAAAAAAACTTTTACTTCTCCTAGCTTTATCATTAAGACCTGTAAAAAGATGAAGCTTTCAGGATATTCTGAATTGGTCTTTCTAATATCAGATGCGCCAAATTTCCCTAATAATACTGAAAACGACTTAAAAGTAGAGTCATACGTAAAGCCTTTTTCCAACTTGATGGATAAGCATAAAGACTCAATGATCATGATATTGGGTAGTGGATACTCTCAAAATATTGCTAATTATATGAGTGAATATCTTAATTTGAATGGCTTTCGCTGTACATCAAATTCACATCTTGAAATGCTTAGAAAACACAAAAACACTCTGGTAATTATTATTAGCAATTCTGGAGAAACAAAGCGCCTTGCTGAACTTTGTACACAAGCTGAAAAAAATAATCGTGATATTTTATCTTTCACTGGAGATAAAAATTCAACAATTGCGAAACACTCAACGCTTGCAATAAGTTCAGATACTTTTGGTCCTACATCTTTTGACAGCCATTACCCTCAGCTGTTTTTTGGTCTAACACTCATCTATTTTGAATTATTAATGAGTAACTTTTTGTCTAATTAGGTACCGCCTTAAGACAATTCTTATATTACCTGTGATTATTAATTATTTGAATACTTTGGTGAGTTTTGAAAACATGTTTTTATTTTAAAAAACATTTTTATGCAAGCACCATAAAAAGCATCCCAGTGTGGGATGCTTTTTTACTGCTCTATTCAATATACAGGGCTTGTTTGCCTTGCTGGTTATAACTTGCCTCTATCTTCTTTAAGCTTACCTTTTTATTTTTAACACCATAAGGATCATTTACATACACAATTCCCTTTTTCTTGTTATAACCAGTAATTACACAAGCATGAGATGATGGCGTTACATTAACCTTTCCTTGCTTGGTAGACCAGGTTTGCATATCATTTACACGATCAAACTTCAAAGTTGTAATGATTACTACGGGATGTCCTTCAGAAACTAATTTCAATACTCGAACAAAGTTATTGCCTGTATAGTTGCGAATTCTCTTAGTATATTTTCTTGCAACATTATATAAAGGTTCATTATAAACACACCAGCCTGCATTCTTGATACTCATATAGCCAACAAAGCCAACATGCGGATTCCCACGATAATCATTACCAATAAATGAGGAAACGTGCTTAATATTTGATGACAACTCTAATTTACTTACATTAATATCATAGTATTTCAACAACATTGAAAGTGAGGTAACCTCACATCCATTCGGTAAGTCTGGTAACTGATTTTCTAAGGGAACATTTAACTTCTGTTCTGGTTTTAGAGTAAGCCAATCATATTCATCTTGAATCTTGTCAAAATTGAGTACTAAAGCGACTACTCCTACAGTAATTAATAGTAAAAATGTATACAGAATTCTTCTTCTACGCCGATATTTTCTCACTCTATTTAATCTTTTCATGCTAAGTATTTTAACTATTATGTATTAAGTCTGTCAAAATGCATGAGAATTAACTTTAAATTCTTATCTGCTTACTTTAATAATAAAAATCCCTCTAAATCAAGGTTCTAATGATACCGAGATCCAAGAGGGATTTTATTTTTACTTATTTACGTAAGTTTTTTCATCTAAGTTATCAAACAAAGGGCTTTTCTCACCTGTATAAATTAGATCTAATTTATACATTGCCCGTGAGGCAATCGTGTAAAGCAATTGAGTTTCATCTAATTGATGATAGTTTTCTTTTGAAACACTCCAAGCAACCACTGCATCGAATTCTAGTCCTTTAGCAAGATAGGATGGCATTACTAAAGTACCAGGCACTAAACGCTGGTTCGCAGACCCAATCAAAGTTGCCTTAATATTTCTTTCTTTTAATACTTTAGCGACTTCTTGAGCTTCAGCTAATGTCTTAGTAATAATCGCTGTTGTTAGTTTTTGCTCATCGTTTTCTGCCAATATATCTTGCAAGGCATTGTATTCTTTCTCAATACTATCACGCTTGTAAAAGGCTGGCTTTGGACCACGTCTATCAAAAGCTTCAATCTTTTCACCTTGACGCAAGATTTGCTTAGTAAAGTTAGTTATTTCCTTCGTTGAACGGTACGACTTCGTTAATTGAACAACATCGGTCTTCTCGGGACCAAATAATTTAGAGATTTGACTCAAAAGTGTTTTACTTTCATCTTTAGTAAAAATAGCTTGATTCAAGTCACCTAACATCGTGAACTTAGCTCTAGGGAAATTGTACTTAAGGTACGCTAATTGGAATGGAGTGTAATCCTGAATTTCATCAATAAAGGCATAGCGCATTTCATAATCTGTTCTACGTCCGGTTACTAGATCATATAGGTAAAGGTATGGAGAAATATCAGCCATCTTGATTCTTCCAGCCTTAAACCGCCCTTTAACATTTTCAATATGAGCATCCCACTCCTCTTGAGTAATGTCCCATTTACTTAAGTCAATTATCTTAGGAACGGCACGTAAAAAACGTAAGTATTGTGCACGAATATTTAAAAAGCGATTCTGACGAATCTTGCGACTAACTTGCTTTAATTGATTAATTACAATCTTACGAGCTAAAAAGTGTTCTTCTTTTGCACTAGATTCAAATTCTTGATCTGGGCGATCATACAACTTATTTAATTGCTCTTGATCCAGAGATTCAATGGTCTTATCAACCCATACCTTCTTAGTTTCAGGTTCAATTCTCCGATTTAAGCTATTAATCAAAGCTTCTTTTGTCGCTTCAATTCTATTTCTCAGATGATAGTTTTCATTAAAGCCATAGTAGATTTCCTTGATCTTTTCTTTATCAAAAAATGGTTTTTTCTTACTCTTAAAGTAAATATTCTTAAAAATCAAACCATTCTTTTCAAGATGCTTTGCATAGCGAGTTACTGCATTAAAGAATTGGAGTGAATTCTTCAAGTTAACGATCTTGTCATTTTGCTCATTATCTTCGAATTGCTCAAATAAGTTTTCAACATTCATTCCTGGAACACGTCGAGAAACAAACTGCCAGTAAGTCATTTGAACCATATTCTGTTCTCCCATTTCAGGAAGAACGTTTTTAACATAATCATTAAATAATTGATTTGGGCTGAACATAATAACATCGCTAGAAGTCAGATTGCCACGGTAGCGATATAGTAAGTAAGCCACACGTTGCATAATCGCAGAAGTCTTACCCGAACCAGCAGCTCCTTGAACAAATAGAAGATCAGCACTAGTATTTCTAATAATTTTATTTTGCTCGCGTTGAATGGTAGTCACAATTGACTTCATCTGTGTAGATGATTTTTCATTCAAGACATTTAAGAGCATTTGATCCCCAATGGATTCATTGGTATCAAACATATTAGTAATCTTGCCGTCTTTAATTAAAAATTGACGTTTCTTAGTCATATCAACAGTTTGCACACCATCTGGTGCATTATATGATACTTTTCCTAATTTTCCATCATAGTAAATAGATGATATTGGGGCACGCCAATCATAGATTAAAAAATGATCTTCTTTATCTGCAAAAGAACCTAATCCAATATAAATAGTTTCTGGTTCTTCATTCGGTTCTTGAAAATCAACTCTTGCAAAATATGGCTTCTTTTCTAAACGCTGCAAGGTCGATAATTGCTTAGCTGAATGCTGCCAGGCATTTTGTCTTTCAGCTAACATCTGTTGTTGCTGGTGAATCGACAAAGCAGTATCCATTGAAGTGGAGTAGCCATCATAATCTAATTTCACATCATCAAAAAAGTGTGAATTGATATTTTGAGCTTCATTTTGTGCATGGTCGATTGAATGATCAAGCTCTTTTTCTTTCTTTTTAATTAAGCCAAGAACATCATCTAAATGCTTTTGTTCTTTTTGTTGTTCAGTTTCTTTTACCAAAATTACGTCACCTATTTCTAGCATTAGTAAAAACGTTGCATATTATTCTATCATATGTATACGCTTTCTAAAAGAATTTATAATTTTCAGAAAGTCTCAACTGTTATTTAGTCTTTTCTTAAATAATTAGTTTTATAATTAAATAAAATTACATTGCGAGATGAGAAAGTGAAACGATTTTTTAAAACAATTCTAGTTCTAGCACTTTTATTTGTGGGACTTGATTTTGCCTATCAAAAAGCTGCTCCAGAAATTGAAAAAACATTTGGAACTAGAAATCCCCTTCCATATCTAACTGCAAAAGTACAACAATTTATTTCACCTGAAAAAATCCAAAATGATGATAATAGTGCAGATAATTCTAAAGGACATACTTTTGAATCTAATACAGCCACGGTTTACATAGATCTTTCTGATCCAACTCTAAAACAAGCTGCAATTGATGGAATTAATATTTGGAATAATACAGGTGCCTTTAATTTTAAAATCACAAACGATAGAAATAATGCCAAAATTATTATTAAGTCAATGAATGACGGTGAAACAAATGCGGCTGGATTAACTGATACTCAATATAACTCATTAACTGGGCATTTACTTAAAGCCACGGTTCGCCTAAATTCATATTATCTTTTAAACCCAAGCTATGGCTACAATAATGGCCGGATTGTGAATACCGTTGAACATGAATTAGGTCATGCAATAGGATTAGGTCATAAAGACGGAATTTCAGTTATGTATCCACAAGGATCTTTTTATACAATTCAACCAAGTGACGTCCAAGATGTTAAAAAATTATATAAAAAATAGTAAGAGCAACTCTCAGCATAGAGTCGCTCTTATTTTGTATTTTTCTTCTTCAATTGGCTTTGCTTTTTAAAATATGGAATCCAAAATGTTATCACATATCCCACTGCAATTCCAACAAAAGTCCAGACCATAATATTTTTGACAAATAGGCCAATAAACAAACCAATTAAGCCAAAAATCCCAATAATAAATGATTGATCAAGTTGTTTCATGTTCCTTCCCTCATTTCTCTCTTAACTATAGCAAAGGTATATTATTATAAGCATATTTTTAGACTTAAATTGTCAGTTATTTTATACTATATTTCATAAATATAATTAGCTTTAAATATGTAAATAGCAATATTTATCAAAGCTATACAAATTAAAATTATTCATTTTTAATAAGAAAGGAATGGTATATCCTTTATGGATAGTCAGAAACAACCTCCCGAGTATTCTCAAACAAAAGACGAGTTATTTTCAAATCTAGAAACAAGTTCAGTTGGTTTAAGCGAGGAAGAAGCTAATAGGCGCTTAAAAAAATATGGGCATAATCTTCTAAAAGAAAAGCCTCCTAAGTCAATTTTAAACATGCTCAAAGAGCAAATCTTTGATCCAATGATTTTAATTTTATTAGGGGCAGCTAGTTTTTCTGCTCTCTTAAATGAATGGGTAGAAGCTGGGGTGATTTTCTTTATTGTGATAATCAACTCTATTATTGGTATTATCCAAGAAAAGAAAGCACAAGCTTCTCTTGCCGCTCTAAAAACAATGAGCACCCCAACTGCAACAGTAATTAGAAATGGATCTGAAAAAATTGTTTCAGCTAGTGAATTAGTAGTCGGCGATCTAGTTATCTTGACTAATGGTGATATGGTACCGGCTGATCTACGTTTAACTCAATCCAATAACTTAAAAATTGCTGAAGCCTCTTTAACAGGAGAATCAATTGCCAGTGAAAAGAATGCCTCTGCTATTCTTTCACCTGACTGTCCCTTAGGCGATAGAAAAAATATGGCCTACACTTCTTCGATTGTTACCTATGGCCGAGGAAGTGGAATTGTAACTAAAACTGGGATGGACACAGAAATTGGTCAAATTGCTGGGATGCTAGAAAACGATGATACTAGTGATACTCCACTGAAGCGGAAACTTAATGCTGTTGGTAAAATTCTAACAATTATTGGGTTAATCATTTGTGTTTTAATTTTTGCCATCGGTGCTTTTTATGGACGTCCTCTTCTACCACAATTTTTAGTAGCAATTTCTTTAGCTATTTCAATCATTCCAGAAGGACTTCCAGCAACTGCAACCATCATTATGGCACTTGGAGTACAGCGAATGGCTAAGAAACACGCCTTAATCAAAAATCTACCAGCAGTTGAAACCCTTGGAAATGCAACAGTTATTTGTTCTGACAAAACAGGAACTCTAACGTTAAACAAAATGACAGTAACTCATTTGGCTAACGGAGATGATTTCCTTAACAAAAAAATCTTAAAAACTCAAAAAACAGCTAAAAACAATAATGCTTATAAAGACTTAATGTATGCTGCTAGTCTTTGTAATGATGCTTCTCTTAGTCCTGCTAACCCAGAAGAAATTATTGGTGACCCTACAGAAGGAGCCTTAATTCCGCTAGCACAAGATTTTGGATATTCTGTTTCCAGCTTAAGAAAAGAATATCCAAGACTTGGCGAGTATCCCTTTGATTCAATTAGAAAACGTATGTCTACAATTCATGAAATAAACAATGAATATGTTGCCTACACTAAAGGAGCACTGGACGAATTACTCCCGCTCTGTGACTACATTGCTACAAGCAGTGGAATGCAGAAATTAACTAAGACAGATAAAGAAAATATTTTAGCTTTATCACATCAGATGTCTAACAAAGCATTGAGAGTTTTAGGTTTTGCCAGCCGAACCATTTTAAATTTACCGCAAGAAAATGAAAATATTGAACAACATTTAGTTTTCTTAGGAGCTGTTGGGATGATTGACCCAGCTAGGGATGAAGTTAAAGCCTCAATCAAAATGGCTCGCGAAGCAGGTATTAAAACTATTATGATTACTGGTGACCATAAAAATACTGCAGTTGCTATTGCTAAAAACTTAGGTATTTATGCTAATGGAAATACTGTTATTTCTGGTACTGAACTAAACGAAATGACTGATAATGAATTAGATCAAGCAGTTAAGTCAACCACAGTTTTTGCTCGTGTTTCACCTAATGATAAGTTAAGAATTATTCAAAGTCTAAAGCGAAATGAAGAAGTAGTAACTATGACGGGGGACGGAGTTAATGACTCACCCGCTTTAAAAGCAGCTGACATCGGAGTTGCTATGGGAGTTACTGGTACTGACGTTGCTAAAGATGTCTCGGACATGATTTTGCTTAATGATAGTTTTACAACCATTACTGCCGCCATTAAAGAAGGACGAAAAGTTTACCGCAATATTCAAAAAGTAATTCAATTTTTACTAGTCGGTAATATTGCAGAAATCACTACTTTATTTATTGCTACCCTCTTTAATTGGGATGCTCCACTACTTGCGGTACATATTCTTTGGGTCAACTTAGCTACCGCAAGCTTGCCTGCTCTAGCTTTAGGAGTAGACCCTGCAAGTAAAAATATTATGAAGCATAAACCAGTGAAGACTGGAACCTTATTTGAAAGAGATCTAGTCTGGCGTGTTATCAGCCAAGGAATCTTTGTTGCCTTAATGACACTATTAGCTTACTGGATTGGGGACACTTTTGATAACCCAATTGCTGGTCAAACAATGGCCTTTTGTGTTCTAGCTCTATCTCAAATGCTTCGCGCATTTAATCAACATTCCAATACTGATCCAATCTGGGTTAGGGGAAATAAAGTTAATATTTGGTTAATCATATCCTTTATCGTTTCAGCAATTTTGATGGGAGTTATTCTCTTTACTCCTAACTTACAATCTCTCTTCCATTTAACCACTCTTACACCAAGACAATGGTTAGTAGTAATTATTCTTTCCCTATTCTCAATCTTACAAGTTGAATTAATGAAGCTGGTCAAGCGGTCTATTAAAGCACGACAACAAGCTAGATCATTAGAATCAGTTACCGATTAACAACATTATATTAATAGAATTTTAGCAAGCATATTTTTAGACTTAATATTAAACACCTTGTATAATGAAAACGTAAATTTAACACTTACACAAGCATAAAGGTATACGTAACTTTATGCTTTCTGCTTTTCTGTAATCAAATAACTAACACGTTCTAAATTAGAAAAATAGCCAAATTACTCTATCTTAAGTAGTTTGGCTATTTTTATTGTCCGGATTTAACTTTTATGATAAATAGATTTTTTCATAACTGCTGCAAGCGCCTGCTCCTTAATTTTATTTACATCAACTTTATTAAGCTTTTCATACTATACAATGAATCTTGTTAGATTATCAGTGCTCTTGGTGGTTTAGAAAACATTGAAACTGTTTCAGCTTGTGCAACCAGATTGAGAGTTTCTTTAAAGGATAATAGTTTAGTTAATGATGACGTATTTAAAATGTTGGGCGCTCCTGGGGTATTAAAAGTTGCTGGCGGAGTTCAAGCTATTTTTGGTGGAAAAGCCGATCTATATAGCCAAGAAATCAATGATATTATCGCCCATCCTAATATGCAACCAGCAAATAATCCACAGAATGATGTCTACTCCGTAACTACTAAATAACTTTAATCCCTCTATAAACAAAAAATGTACTCAAGTTTCCATTTTCTTGAGTACATTTTTTATGCTTTTCCATGTTTATCTAGTAGTAACATCGACATCTAGTTCAATTGGACAGTGATCTGAGCCCATAATATTGCTTAAAATCTTAGCATTAGTTAATTTATCTTCCAAATTATTAGATACTAGGAAGTAATCTAGTCTCCAGCCAAGATTTTCTGCCCGAGCTTCCTTATCACGATAGCTCCAATAAGTATACTTAGCTTCATCTGGGTGGAAGTAACGGAAAGTGTCAATGAAGCCAGCATTTAATAATTCAGAAAATTCTTTTCTTTCAATACCAGTAAATCCTGGACGATGGTGATTATCATCCGGCTCAGCTAAATCAATTCTTTCATGAGCGACACTCATATCTCCACCAATAATTACTGGCTTGTATTGCATTAATTTAGTAACATAATTTCTAAAAGTTTGTGCCCATAATTCTCTAAAGTCTAGTCTTTGAAGCTTTTCTCCAGAAAATGGTACTTGAACATTAATAAAGTAAAAGTTTGAAAACTCTAAAGTAATACTTCTTCCTTCGCCATCAACTTCTGGGACACCGAAGCCATTAGCCACAGTAATTGGTTTTTCTTTTGTAAAAACAGCAGTTCCGGCATAGCCCTTTCTTTCAGCATAATTCCAATATTGATAGTATCCTGGTAGATCTACTGATAATTCATCCGGATGAAGACGTGTATCTTGTATTCCAAAAATATCTGCATCTAAGTCCATAAAAGTATTAACAAAACCATGACGTAAAGCGGCCCGGAAGCCATTTACATTCCAAGACATAAATTTCATAATAATTCTTCTTTCCATCACAAAATAATAGGTCTTATCAACTCAATTGTACAAACTTAATCCCCATAGATGAAATATTTCGACCTAAAAAATCGGATTAACTATTTAAGCTAATCCGATTTTTTCTTATCTTGTTTTCAAATGCCAAACAAAGAATCCAATTCCAATTACTAATGCTAAAATTCCGGTCCAGATCAAACCAGCATATAAGCCGCCCAAAATTCCAAGAATTCCGGCAACAATCATCATTGCTAACCCAGCAATATCACCGCCTAACCCCTCACTATTTTCAGTCGAAACATAAACAATACCACTCGCCATAAATAGACCGCAAAGGAGAACTCCAATAATTCCTGCTACCATATTTTTCTCAGCAATTATTCCCAAGAATCCACCTAATAGACCCTGAATAAATAACCAAACTGAATAGACAATCATTAAAATTCCAATTACTAATTTCGTAACTCTCATAAAAAACCCCTCTTCTTTCACCTATTAAGTTAATATACTTAGGCCGAATATTCAAAATTTTTGATACAATACTTCTATGCTATAAATGAAAGACACAAAACATAATGAGAATATTTGAGTTTATTGGATTAAATATTTATTTAGTGCTAATTGCGATTTTAATAGTTCGTCAAGTTAATGTAAGTCGTAATTTTAGAAATAATAAGATTGATAAAGAAACATGTCAGAAATCAACGAAAAGAAACACAATTTTATTAGTGATAGTAGGTGTTCTGCTAATTTTATTTTTATATACACCGTTTAAAATTTTGATTTTTTAGATTTGTTATAATGTGAATTAGTGTTATTCAAGGAGTTTATAAATGAAGAGAATTTATATTGTTCGTCATGGTCAAACTTATATTAACCGCTACGATAAAATGCAAGGTTGGTGTGACACGCCCCTAACTGATGAGGGGGTCCAAGGCGCAAAAGATGCAGGTAAAGCCTTGAGTGAAGTTCCTTTTGATATTGCTATCTCAAGTGACTTAAAAAGAGCTAGTGATACTTGTGATTATATTATTAATGAAAATTGTAAACGAGATGAGTTGCAACACCTTGCAACACCATTTTTTAGAGAACAATTCTATGGCTTCTTTGAAGGAATGAATTCAGACGAAGCATGGCGTATGATTGGTGGGCCTCACGGTTATCCAAGACGAGATGAACTACTTAAAGAAGTAGATATCAATACTATTAAGGACTACATGAAAGAAGCAGATCCATATCATGAAGCTGAAAACGCGAAAGAATACTGGAATCGCGTTGATAAAGGCTTTGATTTAATTAGCAAATTAGATGGAGCTGAAAATATTCTCCTTGTTACCCATGGCTTTACAATTAGAAGTATTGTTTCTCGTTTTGCTCCTGGAGAATATAATTTAGCCCATGGTCCAAGAAATGCATCAATTACAATTATGAATATGACAGATAAAGATATGAAAATTATGTCTTATAACAAAATGTCTGTGTAGAAAAAAGCGCTTATCATTTTGATAAGCGCTTTTTTACTAATCTTCTTTTTGTAAAACAATATGTTGATATAAAATTACTGTTAATAAGTAGTAAATTACGTAAAGTACTCCGAAAATAGTAAATGGAATCCAAAGTTTATCGTAGGTATTCATCCCCAAAATAGACTTAAATAATTGAAGTCCAAATAAAACATCAATTACTCCTAAAGCAGCAGGTAAAGCAAATAGAATTCCAATTTCTTTTGCAATGGATGCTTTTAAAAGGCTCTTTCTTGTTCCAACCTTCCAAAGCATTTGATATCTTGGTTTATCGCTATTTGCCCCAGATAAAACTTTAAACATTAATGTTGAAGCAAGCATTGCTAAAAATGCTAATCCTAAGAAGAAGCCCATAAATTCAAAACCAGAGGTCATACTTGAAACTAAGCGATATTGTGCTGATTTAGAATTAGAGAGATTTACATTAACTGCGTCTTTATCAACTTCTGGTGAACTCATCATTTGAGTTGCTGATAAGTTTTGGAGTTTCTCAATATTATTAAAGTTACTTCTAAAATTGTTAACTCTTAAAAGCTCAATTCTATTTACTTTAGCCTTAACTTGATTATATTGAGTTTCTGGCACAACTTTAGCTTGAGCATCAATATATGGAGTTAAAGATACTAACTGATATTGTGCTTCATTAGTATCAGTCTTATTCTTAAAATCACTTGCTTTAATACGTCTAGTATCATAATGATTCATATCATTTTTTCTTGAATAATGTTGATACATGATCCGATTATTCTTGATTTGATTTTCTGGAATATAAAGTACTCTAGTTTTTTCTTTTCCTTTACCTTCTACCACCATCTTATAGTCAAACGTTGTAGTAGATTTTACAGAAACTTTCTTTAATTGATTATCTACTTTTTTATTATGACCATACAGAACTACATCATAATAGGTACTTTGCATTGACTGTTCAGTCATATTGTTAAAGTTCAAACCAACTGTAATTGCTCCTAAAGCAAGAGCAAATAATAAGGAGACAGTAGATAAAATTCGAGTATAATCACTTAATCTAAACTTAAGTTGTCCTAAAGTGAAGGAATGTAATTTCTTATATTTGTAAGCTAAGTTCTTACGGAGTAAATCAATAATTGCTGTAAAGAAGGAATCAAAAGTAAAGTAAGAACCAAAAACGATTGTAAAGAAGGCTATTGGAATAGTTTTCGTTCCTAATTTTGCTGCATGCATCATTGCCCAATAACCAAGAGCAAGTAACGCAATTCCTAAAAGTGCTTCAATAAATTTCCATAATTTATTTCTATGTAATTTAACTGGTTTTTGATCTTCATGAAGTAAGTTAATCACATTTGACTTAACTAATTTATGACGATTCCAAAAAGCTGCTAAGAAAAACAAAATCGCAAAGAAAGCTATTGTCCAAAGTAAAGCTGGTAAGTAAAAACCAACAAATTTATGGATTTGCAATCCTAGTTGGGAAATCAACACACTGGAAACTCCCTGCGTTAAGCCAACCCCTAAGACTGTACCCAATAAAGTAGCCAGTAAACCAACAACAAGAGTTTCGGTAAATATTAATCTTCCAATTTTGCTTGTTCTAGCTCCTAGCATCATATACATTCCATAGTCTTTTTGTCTCATACTGAGCAAAAAACTATTGGCATATACAATATAGACAAAAGTGATAATAGAAAGTAATGCAATTCCAAAACCAAAAACAATTTGGGTAATTTTAAAAGCAATGCTTAGTGAACCCTTTAAAAAGGCTGGGTTTGTAGCTAGCGTCATAAACATATAAAAGATGGCACTAGCAAAAGTTAAGCCTGAAAAAAGAACTAAGTAGTCTTTGAACCGGCTTTTAATCCCGGTTAATGATAATTTCCAAAGCATAATTATTTCCTTTCTATTCTTAACGTCTACCTAATTCAGCAATAATTTCTTGATAAAATTCTTCTCTACTTTTACCATCTTTTTTAATTTCTTTTCCGATCTTACCATCTTTAATGAAAAGAATTCGACTAGCATATGAAGCGGAGTATGGATCGTGAGTAACCATTAAAATAGAAACTCTATCATTTTCATTTAGACCTTTCATTGTTTCAAGTAATTCAGTAGCACTCTTTGAATCAAGTGCCCCAGTTGGTTCATCTCCATAAAGAATAGCTGGTTCATGAACTAATGCACGCGCTGCTGCAACACGTTGCTTTTGCCCACCAGAGATTTCTGCTGGATATTTACTTAAGATGTGATCAATTCCTAATCGCTTAGCAATTTTATCAACTTTAGGATTAATCTGACTACTCTTCACATTTTGAAGTGAAAGAGGAAGAGCAATATTTTCACGATTAGTTAAATTCTCTAATAAGTTAAAATCTTGAAAAATAAAGCCAATCTCTTGACCCCGGAAATCTGCCATTTGATTTTTATTTAAGCCAGTAATATCGCGGCCATTAATGTATACATTTCCAGTTGTAGGTTGATCTAATGTAGATAAAATATTTAACAAAGTAGTTTTACCAGAACCAGATGCACCCATGATTCCAACAAATTCACCACGTTCTACATCAAAACTAACACCCTTTAAAGCTTGGTATTGTTTTTCACCTTTTTTACCATAAGTCTTAGTAATATTTTGCACTTGAACTACTTCACTCATTTTGACTCCTCTTTTCGTTATAGTGTATTACGTACCTGTTATACTATATAATACAGACACCGTGTAAAAAAGTAAAGTTTGTTTTTTAATTTTTTATCTTTTCTTCTTGTATAATAGAAACCGTGATTATAAATAAAATATGATATGAAATGAGGTATAGAATGCAGGGAAGCTACTTCTTCAACCCACCTCCTAAATTTAGATAAATGATAATAGTATAGGATTTTTAGGAGGAAATTTTTTGGATACTTTTGATGAGGCACAAAAACGTAAAAAACTAACCTGGCCCGTGATTGCCTTAATGGACTTTGTTACAGTTATTGGTTTTGATGACATTATCTATAACTTTCAAAATCAAGGATTAGCTGTAGTTAGTGACTGGATATTACTGTTAATTCTATTTGTAGTTCCATACGAATTAATTGTCGGACAACTAGGGGCTACTTTTTCAGATGACGGCGGAGGTTTATCTTCTTGGCTAAGACACACCTCTGGCGATCGAATGGGTTATATTACAGCTTGGTGTTATTGGGTAGTTTCATTGCCTTACTTGGTTGATGTAGCGAATTCAACGGTTGTTTCTTTTGCATGGCTTTTTAAAGGACATGCATTAAGTGACAAAGAAATGAGCAATTGGGCTTTTGCTTTATTTACAGCAATCATCTTTGTCATCTTTATCTTCTTCCAACATCGCTTTGCTAACTCGCTACAATGGTTATCGATCATTGGTGGCGGTGCAATGTTCATTATGACAATTCTTTTTGTAATTATGACAATTGTATATTTAGGTGAAGGCCGTAGAATTGCTACTCAACCGTTCCACTTTAAGAATTTTTTACCAACTTTTGATATGAAATTCCTAATGTCATTAGGATTATTAATTTTTGCCATGAACGGGGCAGAATTTGTTGCTCCTTATGTTACTGAAATGAAAGATGGCCCCAGAAACTTTCCAAAAGCAATGTATATGCTAGCAATCATGACAGGTTTTCTAACTATTTTTGGTTCATTTGCTCTAGGTGTATTCTTCAATGCACATCACCTGCCTGATGACTTAAAGATGAATGGTTCTTACTATGCCTTCCAAGCCATGGGTGAAAAGTTTGGTATGGGAAAATTTTTCTTATACACTTTCATTATTACCCAAGCTCTTTATATGCTAGCCCAACTAGCTGTTTTAGTTGATGGGGGTGCTAGAATCTTCTTATCAGATACTGCCAAAAAATACTTACCAAAACAATTAACTAAAACTGATAAGAATGGCTTACCAATCAATGGATATTGGTTAACAACAGGAATCTGTTCTGTCCTTCTATTTTTGAGCGCTACGCTTCCTTCAGTGAATGATATTTTTAATCAGTTATTAAACCTAAACGGAATTGTTTCTCCATATGTTACTGGGTTACTCTTCTGGGCATTTATTAAAATTAGACTTCACCCAGAAAAGTTCCCATCTCAGTACGTTTTTATTAAGAATAAAACATTTGCTGTTATTGTCGGCTGGTGGTGTTTAATTATTACTGTTACCGGAGCAACCTTTGGAATCGTGCCAATCGATGCTAAAGCAGGATCCTCTACTTGGTGGCACATGTTAATCTTAAATATTGTTGAACCACTTTTGATGATTGGGTTAGGTGTACTTTTACCATTAATTGCTAAATGGCAAAGAACAAGGGAAAAACAAAATTAAAACAAAGGCCAAATCCTTAGTAGATTTGGCTTTTATTATCATTTGATAACATAACAATATGTAAAAGCCTTTTATTTGCTATTATTTCATTGACGATTTATATTTATAAGTGAAGGCAGTCTTCATAGAGAAGCAAATAAATAACAATTTATTTAATTGCTATTACTTTATATAAATATTTAGTAAATATATTAAGAAGAAGTTTTTGATGTTCTAAATCATAATAATCGTTCACTATTTTCACTACTTTTTCCCGTCTATAGTTCAACAAAATTAAAATAGTGAATTAATTGTTAGTAAAATACAGTTTAACTAAATTCTTCAGGAAGCTGAAACGTATCGCTACATACGATCTCAGTTTAAACTATGTATTACAAAGATAATAAATTTGTCACCCTATATACCCTTAAGTCGTGAGCTTTCCTATTCCCCCATAATTATATGACTTAAGTGATTTTCTTAATTAACTACCTTTGATACAGTCAGTTTAATTCATTTACAAGTGTAAAAATTTATTATGGTATTAGAGCATCAATTACATGCTCCACTCATATTTATGTGCACGGTTAATTAAAGTAATTATCTCTATTGGGATATTACCGTGTTCAAATATCCTAAGGTCACTTCGTTATTCGAAGTGGCCTTTTTGTATCAAAATTGATTTTTATTTAAAAAGAAATTATAATTTTTATACTATTAAATAAAGGAATGGTTATGATGATTTTTTAAGCCATTAAATATAATTATGAAATACTTTTTGAAAGCAGGTGAATTATTTGATCGATAATCAACCAAAAAAGATTAAGGCCTTTATTGCAGGCGTAAATTTAAATGATCCTAATTTTGATTATTATATGACTGAGCTAAGAGAATTAGCACTTGCCAACAACCTAGATGTTGTTGGGGAAGCAAGCCAAAAGGCTGAAAATATCGTTGCGGGAACATATTTTGGTGTTGGTAAACTTAATCAAATTAAAAATATGGCTCGCGAATTACATGCTAAGATCTTGGTCATTAATGATGAGCTTTCGCCAACTCAAATTAGAAATATTGAGCGCATGACAAAACTTAAAGTGCTTGATCGAACTGAATTAATTTTAGAAATTTTCTCTAATCGCGCACGTAGTAGACAAGCTAAACTACAAGTTCAACTTGCTAGATTGCAATATGAACTACCTCGGCTTCATCCATCGGAAAACAATCTAGACCAGCAGCGTGGTTCTGGTGGTGCAAGTGGTGGGTTTGCTAACCGTGGTTCTGGTGAAACTAAACTTGAGCTAAATAGACGAACTATTGGTAAACAAATTAGTGCAATTAAAAAAGAACTAAAAGACATTAGCAAACAAGAAGAAATAAAATCTGCTAGACGAAACAATTCTCGTCTACCACAGGTTGCCCTCGTTGGCTATACTAATGCTGGAAAATCAACAACGATGAATGAGTTGTTGAATATCTTTAGTGATGAAGCGTCTAAAAAGCAAGTATTTGAAAAAAATATGCTATTTGCGACTTTAGACACTAGTGTTAGAAGAATTGACCTAAAAGATGACTTAAGTTTTATCCTTTCGGATACCGTTGGTTTTATCTCCAAGCTACCTCATAACTTAATTGAATCATTTAAGGCTACTTTGCAAGAGGCTAAAGATGCTGACTTGATAATCAATGTCGTAGATGCCTCCGATCATAATATGGTTCAAATGATTAAAACGACCCAAAAAGTTCTAGATGAATTGAAGATTACCAATGTCCCAATGATTACTGCTTATAATAAAGCTGACTTAACAGATCGCAATTATCCACAAATTGAGGGAAATGATATTTTATATTCAGCTAAAGATCCCGAATCAATTAAGCAACTAGCTGATTTAATTGTTAAAAAAGTTTTTGATAATTACGAAAAGGTAAACTTGGTCTTACCTTTATCAGACGGTAAAAATTTAGCCTATCTTCATGAATATGGTCAAATTTTAAATGAAGATTTCAAAGATGATGGCGTTCATGTTACAGTAAGACTATCACCAAAAGATCTAGAAAAATTTAAAACTAAAACTGTTTAACAAACAAAAAAGGTGTAGATTTTAAAATCTACGCCTTTTTATACTATTTATAAATAATTACAGCTTCGTTTTTCTCCACATTATTCCAAACTTTCGGAGCATCACTCGGTCTTAAGTTAACACATCCATAAGAACCATCATTTAGATAAGCTGTTTTCGACCAATTCTTTCGCCAGCTATTATCATGGAAGCCGCAGCCGGTTAAGGTAAATGGCATCCAGTATTTCACATCAACTGAGTATTTCGAACCATCATCATTTGTTCCCTTTAAAACACTTGGAGATTCTTTATAGTGAATATACCAAACTCCAGTAGGTGTTTCTAGATTCTTATGAGCAAGCTTAGTCTCTACTGTACCAGTAACAATTGTATCTAATGTTAATACACATTTGCCATTCTTATAGACCCACGTCTTTTGATCAGTTAAAGAAACAACAATATAATTATTACCAATTCCATTATTGCTTAAACCATAACCAGTTCCATAGGTACTAAAACCTTCACCATAGATATAATTTTTTCCATTAAGGGTTTGAACGTTATTAGCTAATGCATCCTCAACACCAGCTAATAATTTCTTTTCATTAATTGCCCATCCATAACTTTCATTCTTAACCGTCGTAACTTGACCATTTGGAAGCTTAAAGTCATAGGATTTATGAAGAGTAGATACTTCTTTGTTAATGCTGTTAATTTTATCTTCTAGAATTTTTGTATCCAAAAATACGTACTTATTATTTTTATATGATACCTTTGGAAATACTTCTGCTCTTTTAAATACAAAAGACTTACCATTTACAGTATATTTCACCTGTCGGTCTTTAATCTGATTTAATCTATCTTTTGCTGTTAATAAGGTATTGTTTTGAAAATACCATTTTTTCCGGCTAGGGTAACGAGTATGTTGAGTTTCAAAATATGATTGAACTTTTTTACGCATAATCACTTTATTACTCGTCTTCTTTACTACGACTTTATCACCCTCTAAAATCGCATCATTTTTTGCTTTTTCATTTATTTTTGCAGTAGCTTTTTTGACCGTTAGCTTTCCAACAGGAATATTATAAATTACGACATTCGGATTAAAGTGGTTAGAATTAAATTTTTCTGCTTCAGCATTTCTTTTAGACTGAATATGACCAAAAATTAACCAACCTATTAAAATTATTATTAAGCCAATTAAAATACCTATTAGCCACTTCCGATAGTTATTTGTGGGATGGGTATTTTTTTCTTCGTTTTTATTATTCATTAAAAATACCTAATTCCTTAAAAAGTTCTTTTAATTATATCACAAAAAAGAAGGTTAATCTTTTGATTAACCTTCTAAAATAACTATCTTTATTTCAATTTATTAGTTTACACGGATTGCGTAATCCGGCATGAAGTAACTTGAGATAGAAGCCTGAGTTACGTTTTGACCTGGTTGTGGTGCGTGTACGTATTGGTTGTTACCTACATAAATAGCATCGTGGTAGTTACTCCACATTAAGATATCACCAGCTTGTGCTTGGCTAACAGAAATGTGTTGGCCTGCACCAGCTTGTTGGTAAGTAGTACGTCCAACGTTCTTACCAGCTTGGCTGTATGCGTATTGAACTAAACCAGAGCAGTCGTATGCGTTAGGACCAGTTGCACCCCATGCGTAAGGCTTACCAATTTGTGATTGTGCTGCGCTAACTACAGTTTGTGCAGTGCTGCTGTTTGATTGAGTTGAAGCTTGTGGCTTAGCAGTTTGAGTAGTTGCTGCTTGACTTGAAGCTTGTTGTGCAGGCTTAGCAGCAGTGTTGTTTTGTGCAGGTGCAGTGTTAGTAGTGCTTGATTGAGTTGAAGCAGTAGATACTTGCTTAGTAGTTGCTGCAGTATTAGTTTGTACAGGTGTAGTAGTTGCAACAGATGCAGTGTTAGCAGTTGTAGTAGCTGCTTGTTGTGCTACTGGAGCAGTTGCTTGTTGTATAGGTGCTGAAGCTTGTTGTGCGTTGTTAACGTTTGCTGCTGGAGCTTGTGCAACATCATTGTTTGCAACGTTAGCTGCAGGAACTCGACTTACAGCAGTGGCAACTGCAGATAAATCAGCAGTAACTGCGATTGGAGCTTCTTCTTCAACATTGTCAGATGAAATCCATTGGTCTCCACCTAAGTTGTACCAAGTTTCACCCTTAACAGTCTTAACTTTCTTGTATGTCTTCCAGCTTGATTGGTGTGGTAAGTACTTACCAGTTTGTTGCTTACCATCTTCGTAGCTGTTCCAAACAGCAATACTTTCACCAGTCTTAGAGTTTACCTTTACAACACCAATTTCTTTTGAAGGTGCTTGAAGAGTAGAAGCTTGAGCAGTACCGTTAAAAGATAATGAGTTTAATTTAGCTGCACTTAAAGTTGCGATACCTGCAACAGCGAATGATGCAGCAGTTGTAAATTTGATTACTTTAGATTTGATAGTCAAGGGTTATTCCTCCGTAAAATTCATTTTCTTAATTATCAACATAGCCGTCATTAATTAACTAAAAAGTTATGCTATGTGTCTCTTTTTTTATTGACAATGGTTATTGTAGGGCATAAATATTACAGCCCTGTTACAAAGCTAAATCATTGTCGTTACATTTAGCTTATTATCAGCCTTTTTCATATTCAAAATCTATTTATTTTCCAGCTTTGTTACGATCTTATCGAGCTCTTTAGCTGTCTTTTCCCAGTTGTCATTATTTAATACATGTGCTTTTTTAGCAAGTTCATCTGACAAACGTAAATCACGCTTAAATTCAAAACTATTTAATCTTTTATCAATTTCACTAGCTTTATCTCCGCGTCCTAATAACCGCTTTTTTAGAACTGAAAAATCTGAAACAGTTAAATAAATAAAATATGCTTGCTTCCCTAATTTTTCTAAATAGGACTTAACTCCGTCAGTCTCAACAATCAAAGAAACCAAGTCATTCTTTGCCCATGCTTTTTCCAAAGCTTCTTTACTTGAGCCATATTGATATTCCCCATATTTTACATGTTCAAAGAAATGAAGTTTTTTAAAACTCTCATCAGTTTCAAAATAATATGACTTTCCAGGAATTTCTCCTTGTCTAATTGGCCGAGTAGTATGTGTTACTACACGCGGAATATTATATTTTTCCGTTAAGTATTTTGAGACTGTTGTCTTTCCTACTCCACTTGGTCCCGCAATTATGATAATTCTTTGCAAAATATTACTCTCCCGCTTGAAATCGACTATTATATATAATAGTATTTCACTATTGTAAAACATTTCTGTACAGAAAAGGGAGTTTTTTAAATGAAAAAAGCTGATGTAAAAATTGGTCAAATTTTAGCTGCTACTTCTGAGGAAGAACTTAAGCATCCTTTTCAAGGAAAAGTAGAAAAAATTTATGAAAATTCTGCTTTGCTAGCTATAACTTCATATGACCCAGAAGATGAATCTTCAGTTAATGAATTAAACAATAAAATGGTCATTAACTTCAAGCGCTTAAAGAAGGTGAAATCACCTGCACGTGGAAAGACTGCCGCAACAAACGATGTAAAGATTTCTAAAGTTGAACCTGACAAAAAGGACAAAGAATCAAAATAAAAATTAAGCCTAAATATTTTTTGTTTTATCAAAGGAACCTAAAATCACATGAAAAAACGGCTTCAAACATTCTTATTTTGGTTTATTTTAATTCAGCCATTTTTAGATATTTATTGGTTATCTAGGCCACCGCTTCTAAAATTTTCAATCCCCACTATTTTGAGAGTTTTAGGAGTGTTTATTGCCATTGCTTTATTCTTTAGTATCAAAAATAATTGGCAAAGATTCAGAAAACAATGGTGGATTATTTCTTATATTGGTGTTTTAATTTTATACTCAATTTTTCACCTAATTTCGGTAAGAAATTTTACTGATATGGACGCAACAGGTTTCCATTACTCACCTAAAGTTGAAATTTTTTATCTAGTAAGAGCTTGTCTACCACTAATTGTTATCTATATTACCTCATACAGCGGTTTTAAAGAGAAATACTTTTTCCGCGTAATTCAAGGTATCTCAGGCTTATATTCTTTAACAATCGTTATCTCGAATCTATTTCTTTTCTCATTAACTTCATACCATACTACTGAAGCTAAAAGAATTAGTGCTAATATTTTTTCTTGGTTTACTCAAACAAACTATCCTTTTAATGCTTTAGCTTCTAAAGGAATTTTCTTTCAAGCTAATACTTTATCAGCTATTTTGTTTATGATCATGCCTATTATGCTCTATATTCTTTATAAAGAGTTTAATCTTTTAAATATAGTTCTAGTGAGTGCGCAAGCATTAGCAATGTTAATGCTTGGAACAAAAGTTGGAAATTTCGGACTGATTATTAGCCTAGTGGTCTTTTTATTTGTCTTCTTAATTCATAGTTTAATTTTGAAGAATATTAAGTTTTCATCCAAATTTTTAATTACATTAATTTGTATACTAACTGCTTCGGCTGCTATTTTTCCTTATAGTCCAACTCTCAGAAGATCTTCACTTGAAAGTGGTGTAGCTCAAAAGAGAAGTAATCTTGGTGACAAGAAAAAGCTTGATCAAGAACTTAATGCCGGACTGAAAAGATACAAGGGCAAAAAACAAGAAGACTATCTTAAAGAATTTATCAAGAAAAATTACTGGGTCTATTCTTTAAAACATGATCTAGTATTGGAGCATTACTCTTATCAAAATGATCCTTACTACTGGCTTGAAGTGATGAAAAGACCAGCAAATGAACGCCTAAATTACCGACATCTAGAAAAAGATATCTTAAGTCGCGTCATGAAAAATGACAAAAATAAGTTAAATAAATTGTTTGGTATTTCCTTTAGCCGTGAAAATAATATTGCTCCACTAGAGCGAGACTTTTTAGCACAGTATTATTCAATGGGAATATTAGGAGTTATCCTCTTAGATGTTATTTACTTATTTGTTCTCGGCTATGGCATCTTTTATTGGTTGTTCAATAAAAAAATAAGATCCTTTTTAAACTCTTCGCTATTACTATCAGGTGGATTCATCTTGTTTGCTGCTTTTTATGCAGGTAATGTACTTGAATACTTATCAGCAACTTTAGTAATGGCATTTATACTAGGATTTTTATTACAAAATATTCGCTATAGTCGTTATGCAGAAAGATCTTCTAAATAACTAAACAAAAGACCTTATTTCGAATTGTACTCATCGAAATAAGGTCTTTTTATTACCAAATTATCCTTATTATTTTAATTCTCTTACAAAAGTACGGTCCGGTACTCTAATTAAATAGTATTTAGCTGCTGTCTTACCAGCATGCATTCTTAATCCATTCTGCCAGTTTTTCTTATAGGTAGCTGTATAAGTAGCTACATATGCATTTTGATAGCGTGCATCTGCTTGAACTAATTGCTTAGATGAATAAGGAATAGCTCCCGCTTGAACAGACATTGGATTTTTTCCGTCAGAAATTGTAGCATAATTACTCGTAACAGTTACTCTATTTCCGTTACTATAAAAAGTATATGTCTGAATTGGAGTCTTTTTATTGTCAGATTTAGCGGTGACATAGTATGAGCGTTTATTGCCCGCTGTTAAAATTAATGGTTGATATTCAATTTTACTAGATAAAACCTGTTTATTTTCTAAATCAGGATTGTAAAATAAAGTGATGCTAAACATATAGATCGCACCGCATAAAAGAAGTAAAACTTCTAAAATATCTAACAAGGTAGTTTTCCATTCAAAGCGTTTGCGATCTTTAACAATCATTATTAAGTGACGTTTTCGAATATTTTGTACAATAAAAATTAAATATAAAACCAGGATTAACCAGGCCAAAATACCTAAAATATTCCATCCAAGTGTCATAAGGAACCTCCATTTTCTTTAAGTTAAGTATACGGTACTTATTGCCGTTTTTAAAACTTTTTTTGATTTGACTTTAACTTTAAAAATCGCGACAATTGAATATGTAGAAGGTAGTTTTGGTGTATAACAATGGGCAAAACTATGGTAAAAATAGCTTTTTATACAATTACGGGACAAACGCAACGGTTCATAGATAAGACAGGGCTTGATGCACATCGGATTGAGGATGCTCATCCTCAATATCAAATGAATGATAAATATATTTTGATTTTACCTTCATATCAAGACTTTATGATGGATTCAGTTGTTGACTTTTTAACATATAAAGATAATAAAAAAAATCTTTTAGGATTAATTGGATGTGGTAATCGTAACTTTAACGATCTTTTTGCCCAAACGGCAAAAAAAATTTCCATTACATTGCATGTTCCTATTCTTTACTTATTAGAACTTAGTGGCAATTCGACCGATGTCAAAAATGTACGTCAAATTGTTATGGAAGCTCGAAAAAAAGAAAAAGGTGCACAAAAGGATTTACCGATCCAAAATCCAGCTCTTAACAATATTAGTTTTTTAAGTGATTTCAGGCAAAAAAATGAATAAAAAATCTTATTATAAAGCAAATAACTGGAACACTGTAGAAGATCAAGTAGATCGTTCTGCTTGGGCGAGGTTAAATGATATTGTCTATGAACCTCGCCGTGTTCCAATCTACAAAGATCAGAAAGAGTTTCTTCATCTTCCTAAAAACGAACAAACTGTGATTTTGCACAGTTTTGGTTCTTTAACGCTCTCTTCTACTCTCCAAATGAAGGTAGCTCTATCCGAAATAAAAAAAGATGCTGAAAATTCTGAAGAAGTTGCTGTATATAATGCACTTCACTACCTCGAATCAATTAATAATAAAGCATACAGTCATGTATTAGCTGAATTTTCTAACTCTAAAAATCAAGATGAAGCCTATGAATGGGCAAATCAAAATCCTTACCTACAAAAAAAGATGAAACTTCTGAATACAGTATATCAATCAGAAAATGCTATTCAGAAAAAAGCTGCTCATGTTTTTCTCTCAACTGGCCTTTATCATTCATCGTTTTTTGGCCCATTATATTTATTCGGACAGCATAAATTGCCAAGAACTGCCGAATTGATTAAGTATGCTCTTAGAATTACAACTTTAAATGGTATTTATACGGGAATTAAGTTTCGGCGAGATTTTTTCAAACTTTCTAAGAAAGAGCAGAAAAAAGTTCATGATTGGGTACAGGACTTATGTGATAAATTATATGACAATGAGCTTAACCATATTAAATTATTGTATAAACATACTGATCTAGAAGATAAGGTTGAGCATTATATTCATTACACGTTAAATAAAGCTCTTATGAATTTAGGCCAAGAGCCAAAGTACCCAGAAAATGTTGAGACTTTAGATCCAATTTTGACAACTGGTCTGATGGAAAGTGCAATGATTGAGGATTTCTTCTTTTACACTAATGCCCACCCCATCCTAAAAATGCGTGAAATAAAAAAATAAGGAGTTAGCATTAATGCTAGCTCCTTATTTTGTCTCCTTAGTTTTTGACTCTGGTTTTTGATAATTACGAATCACTTCAATTTTCTCTTCAATTGCTTTAACTAGTAACGCACTATACTTTTCTGGCTCGGCTACAATTTCATCACTTGAGCCCAGAATATCAATTCGGAAGTGAGAAACATTTACATATTCTGAAATAGTTTCAAAATAAATATTTACTTCATATTCATCCTCATTGTTACAAAAGTTGCTAATTTTTTTGTAGTTGGCAAATGGAAGATTAATGATGTTACTTTCAAGGGCAAAAGTCATGGGTCTTCTCCCACTAATTGCCAGCTGCGTTTGAATGAGTGAGTTATGTTTAAAAGCTTGCACAGCTTCATTAATCATTTTAGTTGCAATATTTTTTAATTTTGTCTTAGTGATTTCGCTATATTTAATTGTCTCAAGATCTTGAAGATAATCTTGTTCTTCAATTTTTTTAGTTATTTCTTCTTGTTTAATTTTCACGATAAAAATTCCTTTGTGTATCCTTTTTCATTACTAAGATACTCAATAAATCTTTTTCATGCAACTACAAAAATTAACTACTCGTCTAATCAAGTTGCAAAGCAAAACTAAGTAATTCCATTACTTTAAGCATATCTTCTGGCCTAAGATGGTCTACTGGTTTTTCATCTAACAATCTCATCCTAGAAAAAGTTTGAATTTGAGCTGCATTTACACGACCATGAATATGATATCCGAACAAGTCTAAGTAGGTAGGGAAATGATTGCCATGAGATGTAATTGGACAAACCATTAGGTAATTAGTCTTTTCATTATATGAATTAGACGATACTACTACAGCAGGATGTTTTCCCTTCATTTCTTGTCCAACTGACGGTGAGAAGTCCGCCCACACAATATCTCCTTGTTTAAATTTATTCTTCGGCATGACGTAATTCCTCCATAGCCATATTTTCCCAAGCTTCCCTTTCTGGTCCTGGTACATCTTCAAATTTAGCATCGGAGGTATAAGGATTAGAAATTTTCGGTATTAAGATCAAACTTCCATCAGACTTCTGATGAATTGCATACTCAGTTCCCACTTCTACTTTAAAAGAAGCAGGCAGTGAAAAGCCAACTGAATTACCGACCTTTTGAGTTACAATATGATGAATAGATATTTTCATAAGTTTTTACCTCATTAAGTTACTTTCAAGGATATTGTAGTACTAAAAAAGACTAACTTTCAAAAGAAAGCTAGTCTTTTTTGCGAGAAACATACAAAAGTATATCAGGGTCTTTGTTTCACAGCCAAAGTAGCCCATCATCAGCACTTCCCGTGCTTTGACTTCTAAAGTCTAGATGATCTCTGTCAAAGAACGCATCTCGCGTTTTCCTCGACTCGTCGCATCTACTATTATACTAAATTTTTCTTATTTTTTCTATTTTGGCGCTTCTTGAAAAAGATCTCTCCAATTAACTGCGCAAGCATAAAGCCCATCGCTATTGCGATCGTGACAATTGCTACCCGCAAGATCAGATCTTCTGCATCAGATAATTGACCTTCTACCATCGCACGGACTGCTTGATAGGCGGGGACACCAGGAACTAGGGGAACTACACCCGGAATATTAAAAACGGTTACCGGACACTTTTTAATACGAGCAAATACCAAACCTAGAATTCCCACACAGAGCGCCCCTAAAAGATTAGATCCTAATCGTCCAACACCAATTCGATTTGCTAGCCAATATAGAATCCAACCTGCACTTCCACTAATGCCGCATAAAATTAAGGCACGGTGCGGAACGTTAATAATTAGACCAAACCCTACAGCTGCAAGCCACGCAAATACCAAATTAATAATTATCTCTAACCAAAAAGGCATTACATCACACCCCACAACAACTTAATTGCAATACCAATTCCGCCACCCAAAGCAATTGCTGTTAGAACGGCCTCTGTTGTTCGAGCCATTCCTGATAATAAATCGCCACCAAACAGGTCACGCAATGCGTTAGTGATTGCTACACCGGGCACTAAAGTCATCAAAGAACCAATCAAAATATTATCAACGACAAGTTTAGGGAAGATTTTACAAGTCAAAATAGTAATAACTCCCATAAATATTGCAGTTACCATTTCAGCTAAAAAACGAATATTGGTATAGCGCTTAATAGCTAAATAAAGTGCATAGGATACACCACCAATTACAGCAGCTGCCGGGAAATCAATCCAATCATAATCATCCATAAACAAGACCATTAAAGTAGGACTTAAAATAGCAGCTCCAATAATTTGAAGCCATATTGGAAAGTCTGGAATCGAAATGGAAACCTGTTTTAACCGCTCTTGTAATTCCTTTAATGTTATTTCTTTAGCCGCAAATTCGCGTGATAATTCATTAACCCGGTCTACTAATTCCAAGTTGATATTTCTTTTCTTAACTTGTGTAACCTGAGTATAAGAGTGTTCACCCAAACTCATAAAAATTCCGGTTGGAGTTGTAAAACATCTCGCACCAGCAATTCCTGCATTACGTGCTATTCTCATCATCGTATCTTCAACTCGATACGTTTCACTGCCGCCTTCAATCATTAATCTACCAGCTTTTAAGCAAGTATCTAAAACCTCAACAGCATAATCTTGGCTTACCCGCTCTTTATCCATTTCAATCCTCTAACTGTTATTCATTATTCATTTTCTCAATGTCAATCGTCTTATCCACCCAATTTCCTCTAAAGAAATCTCTTTCGTGGCTAACAATAATTACCCCACCATTAAATTCAACAATTGCCTTTCTTAAAGAATCTTTTGTAGCAATATCTAAGTGATTTGTTGGTTCATCTAAGAACAGTAAATTAGATGGTTCAAACTGCATCTTAGCTAGCTTAACCTTCTCTTGTTCTCCACCAGAAAGTTCTTTTAAAGGACTCATAGCCTGCTGTGCAGTTAACCCCATTCTCGCTAAAGCTTGACGTAATTCTCTAGGACGCAAACGTGGAAATTCTTCTTGTAAATATTGCAAAGGCGTCATATTTTTATTAGGCCAAGCCAGATCTTGTTGAAAATAAGCAAGTTTTGCTGTTGAAGATAATTCAAAATTACCATAAATTGGTTTTAACTTTCCTAGTAAAGTCTTTAGCAGTGTAGTTTTTCCGATTCCATTAAAACCCGTTACAGCTACCTTTTCTCCATTTCCAACAGAAAAGTTAAATGCCGATTTTACTAAGGCCTGATCATATCCAATTACTAAATCTTGAGTTTGCAAAAGCAAGTTTGATGCAGTATCAACATAAGGGAAAAGGACATGGGCCTTTTTGTTATTTTGTGGTGGCGTTAAAATCTCCATCTTCGCTAGCTGCTTTTCCCGCGATTTGGCACTTTTAGATCTAGAACCCGCCTTATTCTTTCTAATATATGCCTCAGTCTTTTGAATTTTTCTCTGCTGGTTAGCATAAGCCTTTAAATAACTTTCTCGGTCAGCTTCCTTTTGACGAAGTGCATGCTTTAAATCACCTGTATAGCGTGTAATAGTTCCAAAATCAATGTCAATAATACAATTAGTGATCCTACCTAAAAAGTCATAATCGTGCGAAACGACGATAAAAGCTCCCTCAAAGTTATTCAAATAGTCAGCAAGCCAGTCAATATGATTGACATCTAAGTAGTTTGTCGGCTCATCTAAAACCAATACGTCTGGATTTTGTAATAGCAACTTTGCCAAGATCAATTTAGATCTTTGTCCGCCAGAAAGTTTTGATACATCCCGGCTATAACCCAAATCCGCTAATCCCAACCCTGTCGCTACGCGGTCAATTTTGGTATCAATATCGTAAAATTCTTTTTCCTCAAGTAAAGTCTGAATCTTACCTGCCTTTTCTAAGAGAGTTTCATCCCCATTTTCACCATATTTCACATAGAGTTCATTTAATTCTTTTTCTTTATCAAAAAGATCACTAAAGGCAGTCTGCAAAAATTGCTTAAGCTCTAAACCTTCTTCAAGCTTGGCATATTGATCTAGGTACCCAACGTGAATTTTATTTTGCCATTTAACTTCACCATCATCTTGCGTGATTTCACCAGTCAAAATCTTAATTAAAGTTGATTTACCAACTCCGTTTTGCCCTGTTACCCCCATATGGTCTTCTTTATTTAAGACAAAATTTGCGTCTTCATATAAAGTTTTATCAATAAATGTCTGACTTAAATTTTTAACTGTTAGTAAACTCATTATTTTCTCTCTTTTTCGTTTGATAATTGACGCTGTCGATCATATTCTTGAAGCGCATTTAAGACTTTTGGCCACTGTCTTTTAGGAATAATCAATTGAAGCTTATTGTGATAAATTGGGAAATCACTAGCCTTCATACCAGTTATAGTGGCAAGTTCTTCGTCTGTTAAGTGATATTTAGCTACAATTGCCTTAATTTCATAAGAAGCATGCCCTCTAAAATATGACAGAACATAAAAGAAAGCCGCAAAAATTCCAGCACTTAAAATAGCCATCGATACAGAAAAATGGAAGGTTCTCTGTGCAATAAAAAACACTGCAATAAATGCAATAAGGGCTGATATTACCCCATAAATAACTGGAAAATACTTAGTTTGTTTCATTTTTCATCATCCTTTTTATTACACTGATCTTTCAAATATTACATTAAATTTACGTAATTGAAGTTTTTGTAAAAAAATGTAAATTTCGCTTTAATTTACTGCAATAATCCTCTTCTATAATACAGTTTGTTAAGTAAATTAAAAATAACTTTTTAAATATCACTAGTGTAACATGATTATCATTTAATTATTACTAGATTTAAACTTAAAGGAGTAAACACTTTGACACACAAGAAGGGAATTTCAACAGCGCTTATTGTATTATTAGGCTTTAGCTTTTTAACTAATTCAGTTACCACTTCTCAGGCAGCTGATCAATATACTAATTTTAATGTGTCTAAAAGCCTAGTTGAAAATACCATTAAACCAACTCTCCTAAGTAAAAAGTTCAAAGAAGATCAAATAAAAGAAGAAAAGGAAAATAAGTTAGCCGATATCAAGTTTGAAGAAAAAAGACTTAGTCAAGAAACCACAATTATGAATTAGATAACTAAAACTTTACAAACAACAGTTGCAGTTACGGGCTAAAATCACTAAGATAGAATCATCAACAGATATACTAAAAAAAGCAGTTAGCATTTCGCTAGCTGCTTTTTACTTAATTACCATCCCATGGAATAGTGTCAGAATCTTTGTCGTAAATCACATAATTTCTGAAGTCTTCTGGATCATTCCAATTTAAACCTTGCTGCAGACTATTTTGTCTTGTTTCTTGGTTATGGAGTTTTTCCTGTTTTAATCCTAAACTAGAACGAACTAGATCCGATACGCGTTGTAGTTCCTTTGTAGAGGCCACTTGCATCGCTGCAGCTCCAATCCAAACATTATGTCCTTGAATATAGCCACTCTTAATATTTTGAGTACATCCGCGATAATTCATTGCAATTGAAAGCATATCATCAAAAGTCAGATTAGTTTTAACATACTTGGCAAAAACCTTAAGAATCTTGCGATAGTTAGTAATTGAATTAACTGACATCCCTTTACGTACAATGTCATTAATTACCTGTCTTTGTCTCATTTGTCGACCGTAATCACCTTTTGGATCTTCTTTACGCATCCGCACATAGTCTAAGGCCTCTTTACCATTTAAGTGCTGCTTTCCTTTCTTAAAATGCGTGTGATAAGTAAAGGTAAACGGCACATTAACATCTACTCCGCCCAAAGCTTCTACCATACTTTCTAGAGCCTTCATATTAACTTCCATAT
Organism: uncultured Lactobacillus sp.; assembly: GCF_948948975.1. Taxonomy (GTDB): domain Bacteria; phylum Bacillota; class Bacilli; order Lactobacillales; family Lactobacillaceae; genus Lactobacillus. The sequence continues at coordinate 89,007 of NZ_CARBVX010000004.1, forward strand.
AGTAGCTAATTGGTGCATTTAAAAGTGCTTTTACTGTTCGCGTTGCTCCTTTGCTTCCGCCAACTTGATAAGCAGAGTTAACCCGGAACATGTAGTACTTCCCTTCTCCGCTTCCGTCGCCTTTAATGTCAGCTAACAGATCTCTAGGAATTGAGGTCATTGTTGCTTCTTTTTTCTCTGGATTCATAGTTGCTAAGATCATGGTATCAGAATTACCGCGGTCATGCCTTCCCTCAATTCCTTGATCGACGCCAAGAATTAGAATTGAAATCGGCTTTTTCTGAGAAATTAATTGCGATGTTTTTCCTGTTCCCCGATAAGCTTGTTGAACTGAACTCATAGCCGAGAAATATGCATGAGCAAAGTAAGCTACGCTTCCACAAACAAGTAAAATTGATAAAAGACCCACTAAACGAGCAAAACTATTTCCATCTTTATAATTTTTTTTACTCGCCGCAAACACATTATTTCTTCTTAGTTTTTTGGGTTCCTCAGGTCTCATTAATTATTAACTCCTCTGAAAATCAGCTTATCTTTTCATGATACAAAATTACCTAGTTAAGCGCATTAGTTTCATTATTAAAAAATTTTTATTTTTTAGCAAGCGAAATAATGTTCTATAATGGTGATTAATAAAATTTGTATAACGGAAAGAAGGAAAAAGTATGGCTCTTCCAACAAGAAATGAAGTACCTACTGATCTCAAGTGGGATCTTAGTCGTGTTTTTAAAGACGACGAAGAGTGGAAACAAGAATATAATCAAGTGGCGACCGAAATCAAAAATTTAGGTAGATTTAAAGGAAATCTTGCTAAATCTGGCAAAAATTTATATGAAGGCATTACAGAAATTTTATCTGTGAATCGTCGTTTAGAAAAAGTGTACGTTTATGCTACTATGTCAAGCGACGTCGATACTAGTAATACTCATTACTTGGGCTTTGTTGCTAAAGCTCAAAGCTTAGCTAATCAGATGAGCGCTGCTATCTCCTTTGTCGATCCTGAAATTTTATCTATCCCAGAAGAGACACTTGCTAAATTTATGCAAGATGAACCTCGTTTAAAAGAATATCAACATCGACTTGAACAAATTACTCAGAAACGTCCCCACACTTTACCAGCAAGTGAAGAAAAAATTATTGCCGCTGCTGGAGATGCAATGGGTACTTCAGCTAATACTTTCAATGTTTTAACTAATTCTGATATGGACTATGGCTATGTTCAAGATGAAGACGGAGAGATGGTCCAGTTATCTGATGGCTTATATTCACTTCTAATTCAGTCACAAGATAGAAATATTCGCAAAAATGCATTTGATGTTATGTATGCAAGCTATGGCCAGTTTGAAAATAGTCTCGCTTCAACTTTATCAGGTGAGGTAAAAGCCCACAATTTTAATGCTCAAGTACATAAATACAATTCAGCTCGAGAGGCTGCTTTAAGTGAAAATGGCGTACCAACAGCTGTTTACGATACATTGCTCAAAGAAGTAAATAGTCATCTCAATTTACTTCATCGCTACGTTAGTTTAAGAAAAAAGATTTTAGGCCTTTCTGATCTACAAATGTATGATATGTATGTTCCATTAACAGGTGAGCCTAGTCTTTCTTATAACTTTGAAGAAGCAAAAAATGAGGCTAGACGATCCTTAGAGCCATTAGGGAAAGATTACCTTGAACATGTTGACTATATCTTTAATAATCGTGTAATTGATGTGGTTGAAAGCCAAAATAAGGTGACAGGCGCTTATTCTGGTGGTTCTTATGATACTGATCCATATGAATTATTAAATTGGGAGGATAATCTTGATTCTCTCTATACGCTAGTTCATGAAACTGGACACTCAGTGCATTCTTGGTATACAAGAAATACTCAGCCATATGTATATGGAGACTACCCAATTTTTGTTGCTGAAATTGCATCAACAACTAATGAAAATATTTTAACTGAATACTTCTTAGATAAAATTACCGCCCCTAAAACACGTGCATTTGTTTTGAATCACTATCTTGACTCATTTAAGGGCACACTCTTCCGTCAAACACAATTTGCAGAATTTGAGCAGTTTATTCATGAAGCTGACGCAAATGGTCAACCATTAACTGCCGATGTCCTTAATGAATTTTATGGTAATTTAAATCAAAGATATTATGGTGATAGTGTAGAACCAGGCGGAGAGATTGCTAAGGAATGGGCACGGATTCCTCACTTCTATTACAACTTCTATGTTTACCAATATGCAACAGGTTTTGCTGCTGCTACAGCTCTTGCAAATAATGTTGTTCACGGTACGGACGAAGAACGTACAGCTTATATTAATTTCTTAAAGGCTGGCTCTTCAGATTATCCAACAGAAATAATGAAACGTTCTGGTGTCGATATGACAAAGGCGGATTACTTAAGAGACGCATTTAATACCTTTGAAAAGCGACTTAATGAGTTTGAAAAACTCATTAATGAATTGAAAACAATCTAGTAAAAACACAAATACATTTATAAACAAAAAGTTCTTGATCTCACTTCTGAGATCAAGAACTTTTTAATTTATACTAATTTAGTAATCAAACCAACTAAGTATAGAAATACACAGGTAATTAACAAGTATATACTGCCCCACTTAGTCGTTTCTTTTAGAATTTTTCCTTCTAAACCTTCTTTATTAATTGCACCAGTAGCTACTGCAATATTCTGCGGTGATAACATCCCAGCAGTTGCACCAGTCATATTTGAAGCAACAATCCAATATTTGCTTACTCCTAATGATTGAGCAGCAGAATACTGTAAGTTACCAAATAGAACGTTGGCTGACGTTGCAGACCCGGTTAAGAATGTTCCTAGCGCTCCAATTAATGGTGCAAATAAAGGATAAGCTGGTCCAAGTAAACTTACTAAAGCCACCGCTAACGCTTTAGTCATTCCTGCATATACCATAACTTTAGCTAAACCGACAATTGCACAAACTGTAATAGTTGTCATACCAATTGTTTTCAAAACATGAAGCAAGATTTTGAACATTCGGCTTAAACTTAAGCCTTGAATCTTTCCTCCAATTATTCCCGCTAATAAAATTAATGTTCCTGGAGAAGAAAGCCAATTAATTGGTAGATCATTAGGATTCTTTCCTAAGTAAACATGTAAGTGAGTAGTTACACTAGTTAAAAAGTTATTCACAGGTGGACAAAGAGATGAAGCGAGTAGAACGAAAATAAAGACCAAAATAAATGGTGAACAAGCCTTGAGAATCTCGCTAACACTTTCTACTTCCTTTACTGAACCAGTTTTTCTCTTAGTCAACCAGACAGTAACTAAAATTGAAAACAATGATCCGACTAAGGCTGGAAGTTCTGCCCCAGTAAACTTAGCAATAATAACTTGCGGAATTGCCATTCCAATCCCTGACATTAAAGTAATAAAGACAATACCTTTAAGAGCCTTAATACTTTTACCAGTAAGAATAACTAAAATAAAAGGTACTAAAATAACTAAAATGACTAATTGCAAGGTTACTATAAATCCTAATTGCACATCATTAAGATTAGTTACTTCGGCTAATGTCAAAACTGGCAAGCCAATTGCTCCAAATGCGGTTGCTGTACTGTTAGCAACTAAACAAATTACTGAAGCTTGAATCGGTTCTAAACCTAAAGAAATTAAAATTCCCGCACAGATTGCTACAGCAGTCCCAAAACCAGCGATAGATTCCAAAAAGCCACCAAAGCCCCAAGCGATTATTAATACTAAAATTCTTTTATCGGTTGTGATTGATGATAATAATTTTTCAATCGTTCCCATACTCCCTGAATCAGTTGTAATCTGATAAACAAAAAGCGCAGCCAGAATTACATACATGATGGGCCAAATTCCCATTATAATACCTTCTAAGGCTCCAGAAAGAGTATTAATTATTGGTTGTTTAAACATTAAAACAGCATCAGCAATTGTAATAATTAAACCAATCGTACATGCCCGTGAAGCCGGCATACCAATAATTCCAAGAGAAATTATCAACCAGATGATTGGCACTAATGCCCATAAAAAATTTATCCACATAGTTTTCCTCATCTAAAAAAGTAATACTATTTAATTTTATCCTTTTTCCACATATTAAGGAAATTTAAAAACAAAAAACCTACAGGAGCAACAAGGCCCTTGTAGGTTCTAAATAACAGTTTTATTTCTTAAAAGCATGAACGCCATAAACAAATAAATAAATTCCAACTTCAATAATTGAAATAAAGAATGTGACCGGTAGATTAGTTACGTATCCTAAAACTAAACCTGCCCAAACTCCAAACAAGGCGATCCCAACTGACCAACATAACATAGCAGGAATTGTCTTACCTAAGTAGCGAGCACTTGAAGACGGCAAAGTTAATAAAATAAAGACTAATAATGAACCGACTACTTGTGCACCAATTGAAACAGCTAAAGCCAAAGCAATTAAAAATACTACTGAAACTAAGGTTGTATTAATATGATGGCTAACTGCCCCTACATGGTCAAATGAATCATAGTTTAATTGTCTTAAAACTAAGAAAATTATTGCTAAAACAAAGAGAGAAAGAATAACTAATTGAATAACGCCGTCTCTATCAACTCCAATAATTGAACCAAACAAGATGTTAGTCGCATATCGACTATTACCGCCAGCAATAGCTAAAAATAGTACACCCAAGCCGATAAACAAGGCTGAAATCGCACTAATTGCGGATTCCTTCTGATCACTTCTCATGGATAATTCACCAACACTGATTGAGCCAAGCAAAGTAAAAAGAACCATGCCCCAAAGTGGAACCCAACCAATCCAAACCGCAAAAGCCGCTCCAGCAAAACCAATTTCTGATAGAGTGTGAGCTAAGAATGAAAAACTTCGAGCTACAACATATACACCCACTATTCCACAGGTAATAGCAATAAAAGTACTGGCTAAAAATGCATACCGCATAAAATCATATGCAAACATTATTCTTCACCCACCTCTTCATTTAGATCCTTAATTTTTCCAGCAAGTAAGCCTTTATCTTTAAATAAAAGATAATCTTTCATGTATTTCTTAGCTAAAGGAATGTCATGAGTTGTAAACAAAACAGTCATTGCGTGTTTTTCATTTAAGTGCTTAATTAATGACATTAACTCTTCTTTAGCAACTGGATCTAAGCTAGCTGTTGCCTCGTCCAAAATAATAAAATCTGGCTTATCTAACAAAGCTTGAGCTAAATATGCACGCTGCTTTTGACCTCCGGAAGCTTCGCCCATCCTAGTATTTTGAATATCTAGTAAATGGGTCTCTTTTAAAATTTGATTTACTCTTGCCTTTACCCGAGCATTCTTAAATAAAGGAGTATTAAGTTCTACAAAGGCCCGGATTGAGAGGGGATAATCAGCATCTAGATTTCTAAATTGAGGTACATAACCAACTTTTGTATCTGGCGCAAATTTAAACGATCCTGTCGTTGGTTGTAACATTCCCATCAAAATTCTAATCAAAGTTGTTTTTCCTGTACCATTTGCACCCAGTAGAGCTGTCATTGACCCCTTAGATAGAGTAAAATTTAAGTCTTTAAAAATTACCTTATCCTCAAATTTCATCCCCAGGTCTTTAACTGTTAATATATCAGTCATCTCACTACTCCTCTTCTTTTAATAAACCAATCCTATTTAATTATTTTGAATATCAGCTAGTTTTTGATAATTTTCTTTCATCCAAGCTAAGTAAGTAGTTTTATTAGGAATAGTTTCCCGCACATTTAAAACTGGAACATTGTTCTTTTTTGCAAGTTTCACAAAAGACTTAACTGTTGAACTACTTGCCTGAGTGTTATTAACAAAAAAGGCAATCTTCTTTTCTTTAATAGAATTGTTCATTTCATTAATCGTCTTAGGACTAGGATCTGTACCATTTTCAATAGCTTCTTCAAATTCCTTATCGCCTATTTTATAGCCAGCCTCTTGTAAAGCATAGTCAAAGACTGGTTCACTAACAAAAACCGGTTTTTGATCACCCTTATTAGCTTTAACTAACTTTTTAATTTTATCAATCTTAGCTAAGTATTTTTCGCCATTTTCTTTAAAATAAGCGGCATGCTTCTTATCCAACTTAGATAAGCGTTTAACTAAATAATCAACATACTTAGTTGGCATATCTAAATTGTACCAAATATGAGGATTATCACCGCTCTTTAGTCCCATCAAGTCTTCACCAACTAAGACAGGCTTTTTATCAACAGACTTTGCTAGCTTATTCATCCATGAATCATAACCTAACCCATTTGCAACGACAATATTTGCCTGAGCTACCTTTTTAGCATCTGCTGTTGTTGGATCAAAATCGTGTGGATCAACGCTGCTTTTATCGATAATTGCAGTCGCTGTACCATATTTTCCAACAATATTTTTGGCAATATCTGAATAGACATTAGTTGTTGTAACTATTGAAATTTTATCTGATTGACTAGTAGAATTCTGCCTATTCGAACATCCTACCGTTATCAATGATAAGAGGGTTACTAACCCCATAATAGAAATAAATTTTGTAATTTTAGATTTAAAATTTTGCATAAATATCCTCCCGTGCAAAACAAAAAAGCATTAAGTTAGAAAATTCAGCATAAGTTCTAACTTAAAGTTAGACTAAGCTACTTTTTTTATTATGTCAACCATTTTATAGATAGACAAATAGCACCAAGACGTCTCAGACTTGATGCTATCAATAAGTGTAAATAATAAAAAATTTGCTGAATTTTTAATTTAATGCTTTTCTAAAATTACATCTTTATATAAACATATTTTTATATGTTTGTCAAAGAAGTTCAGAAAAAATACCCAAAGTTATTGTAATTATTCAAGCTTTCAAACTAAAAATCTTCGTTAACATGCCGTCTCAAGACATCTAAAATCTTAATAACGTGCTTGTCCTCTAAGCTATAGTACCGCTCTTGCTTAACTTGCTCACTCTTAACTAGCTTAGCCTCTTCTAAGATTCTCAAGTGCCTAGAAATAGCTGGCTGACTAACATCAAACTGTTTTACCAAGTTATTTACACTGCTTTTTTGATTGTCATTTAAGTAATAAAGAATTTGAATTCGAATGGGATGATTTAAAGCTCTAGTAACTCGAATAATTTGATCGTTCAACTTGTTCACCTATCTCAACTTACATTTAATTATGAGAGTAACTCAAGAATTTTCTTTTGCACACTTGATTCTTCACTAGATCCAATGATTTGATTCGCAGCTTTCTTTGCATCTGGAAGAGCGGTAGCCATAGCAAAGCTGGTACCTGCAAACTTAAGCATACCAACATCATTACCACTATCACCAAATGTCACCATTTCACTAGATTTAATCTTAAGTTTTTTACCTAAATATTCTAAACCTACTGCTTTATTCATTCCTTTAGTCTGCATATCAATAGCAGTACTTGCACCTGAGACAAAACCAATCTGTGGATAATCTTCTCTCAGCTTATTTAAGACCTTAGGCATCTCATCTTCTGGAACACGAAGACTTACTTTAAAAATACGATCATCTATATCGTTAAAGCTATCAACAACTTGAATTTTCTTAACGTACTTTTTTATATCTTCCGCAAATTCTTTTCCACTGCTTTTTTCAACATATGCACTAGTTACACCAGCAACAATAGCCTTATATGGTAATTTTTCCACAATTTCAAGCATGGTTTGATAATCTTCGTCGGATAAATCAGATATTTGAAGAATTTCATTTCCATGAGCTACTAAGGCACCATTTTCGGCCACAAAGTACATATGCTTATTAGCTTTTGGAAAACGATCGAGGATATTTTCATACTGATTACCACTGGCAATAACAAATTTAATATCACGATCCTGCATAATTTGAAATTCTTTTTCAAAGAGTTCCTTATCATACGTCTTATCTTCTCTTAGCCAAGTACCATCCATATCAGTTGCAATAAGCTTAATCATTTTCAGTCTCACTTTCCACTTTTATTATCCACACTCCACTATACTAAAAAACGCCACCCGGAGGTAGCGTTTTTCATAAAACTATTTTATTCAACTAGTTTAATCCTTCTTGCGTTTTCTAGTACCTGCTAAGCCTAAAATTGACGCAATGGTTGCTAATCCTAGTCCAATAAGTCCTTCATTAGAATGTTTATAACCTGTTTGCGGTAATGAGACATCCTCAGTTATAGCTGCTTCTGCTTTACCAGATTCTTTGGTTTCTACAGTTGCTACTTCCTTAATAGTAGTATCAGTGGAAAGTTGGTCTGGAAGAATAGGAGCATCATTAGTTGATTCAGTTGGAGTTTCAGCTTGAACTGGAACCTCTGGTTCTTCTGGATCTACTGGATCTTTTGGTTCTTCTGGATCTACGATATCCTTATTGTAAACTACAGTTTCAATGATATCGTCAGTATTACTATCTACATTTTCAAGGCTGCCAATTTCTTTTCTATCTGGAGTGTAGCCGGCAATATCTGGAGAAATGACTTGTATAAATGTAGTTCCATCAAGTGCTGTCCATTTAATTCCATCAGAAATCTTTCTGCCCTTTTCGTCTAAGATAATGACTTCGCCAGTTACTTTATCAATAATGGCTGTACCACGGAATCTTAACTTTTGAACTACGTCATCTTTTGCTTTAGTCCCGTTTGTGTAAACATATTTAATTGTACGAGTAATTGTTTTATCTAAAGCAATTGAATCAAATGGATATTTTGGTCCATCTGGGTTGTCTGGGTTAATTGGATCCTCTTCGGTAAATTTATCATCAGGAGTAACTGTAACTGTTCCATGTTTGAACGTTACATAGAAAGTCTTTGTATCTTCACCGAATTCTCCGCCAACATAACCATCTTTGACTAATTCATAACCTAAGCTTTCGTAGTATTTAATCTTATCGGCTGTGCTGTAGTTAATTGTTTCGTTGTACTTACCGTCAACTACTGCAGTTTCTAATTGTTTACCTGTAGTCTCATCAACGTAGATAATTTCTGCCTTAGCTGCATTAGCTGTGTAGACAACCGTTGTTTCTAAGTTCTTACTATCTTGGTTGATTCCTTCAACTGCATTAACTACTCCTTTATCTGGAGTGTAGCTTACAATCGTTGGAGAAACTACTTCGACAAACGTTGTTCCATCACTAGCTGTCCAAGTTAATCTGCCTGAAATTGGGTTACCATCTGCATCAAGCTTAATATTTCCTTCTTCATCAACCTCTACATATTCTCCGGTTACTTTATTAATGTGACCAGAACCTATAAAAGTTAGAGTTTGTGTATGACTTGGCTTAGCTGTTGTTCCATCTGCGTAAACATAGTGAATAGTATTAGTTACATCCTTATTCAAGTTAGCAGAATCTACTGGGTATTTTGGTCCATCTGGATTGTCTGGGTTAATTGGTTCATCTGGTTTACCTGGAGTTTCTGGATCTACAACTACTGTTCCATGCTTGAATGTTACATAGAAAGTCTTTGTGTCTTCACCGAATTCTCCACCAGTATAGTCATCTTTGACTAATTTATAGCCTAAGCTTTCGTAGTATTTAATCTTATCGGCTGTGCTGTAGTTAATTGTTTCGTTGTACTTACCATCAACTACTGCAGTTTCTAGTTGCTTATCTGTAGTTTCATCAACGTAGATAATTTCTGCCTTAGCTGCATTAGCTGTGTAGACAACCATTGTTTCTAAGTTCTTACTATCCTGGTTGATTCCTTCAACTACATTAACTACTCCTTTATCTGGAGTGTAGCCTACAATCGTTGGAGATACCACTTCGATAAATGTTGTTCCATCATTAGCTGTCCAAGTTAATTTTCCTGGAATTGGGTTACCATTCTCGTCAAACTTAACATTACCATTCTCATCGACTTCTACATATTGACCAGTTACCTTATCAATCACACCTGAACCAACAAAAGTTAAAGTTTGTGTGTGACTTGGTTTAGCTATTGTTCCATCTGCGTAAACATAGTGAATAGTATTAGTTACATCCTTGTTCAAGTTAGCAGAATCTGCTGGGTATTTTGGTCCATCTGGATTGTCTGGGTTAATTGGTTCATCTGGCTTACCCGGAGTTTCTGGATTTACAACTACTGTTCCATGCTTGAATGTTACATAGAAAGTCTTTGTATCTTCACCAAATTCTCCACCAGTATAGCCATCCTTGACTAATTTATAGCCTAAGCTTTCGTAGTATTTAATCTTATCGGCTGTGCTGTAGTTAATTGTTTCGTTGTACTTACCGTCAACTACTGCAGTTTCTAATTGCTTACCTGTAGTCTCATCAACGTAGATAATTTCTGCCTTAGCCGCATTTGCAGTATAAGTAACCACAATTACCTTGTTTGGAGTATTTTCAGTTACAGAACTTCCAGAAACCCAAGTTTTATCTGCTGTATAACCAGCTAGAGTAGGTGATATTACTTCAGCAAATTTCGGATCTGTTACATCTGCTGTCCAAGTAAGTGTCCCTTCAATTGGTTGTTTATTTTCATCAACAACAATCTTACCATTTTCATCAAGAACTACATATTTTCCAGTTGTTTTATCTATAACACCGTATGCTGTAAATTTGATATTTTGCTTATTACTTTCAGCTGCGGTACTGCCATTTTCAAAAACATATTGAATCTCTTGAATTACTTCTTTAATGTAATCTTCTGATCCGTAAGCTGGGCTATCGGGATTCGTTGGATCAATAATGATCAAATCTCTAGTTAAATGAATTGTAAAGTTATTCTTAGCTTCATCTGCAGAATAGTAGTAATCTTTACCAAATTCATAGTCACTACTTACAAGTTTGTATCCACTTTCTATAAACAGGTTAAGGACATTTTCATGGTTTTGTTTCCAGTTAATTTGATGATCCACTTTACCCTGTACTTCATCCCTACCGATAACTAGTCCAGTTACATCATCAATGTATTGGATGCTAGCTCCCGTTTGATTTGCATAATAAAGAACTTCTTCAATGATATTATCAGAACTTCCACTTACTATCTTAGCTTCTACAATTCCTCTATCTGCGCCATATCCTGTAACCTTTGGTGATTCTACTTGAGCAAAAGTATAGTTCACATCGCCGGCTTCAGTTATCCAAACGATATCACCAATCCAAGCTTTATCAACAAAGTCATATTGGCCCGTTCCAATAAATGTAACTTTTTGAGTAATAGAATTTGCAGCTGCTTGGTCTTTATTAGGTCCATCTGCATAAACATAATTAATCACTCGGTTTACTTCTTTATTTTGTGTATTTTCAGCGATTTTATGTTTTAAAATAACCCTAAAATCATTACAGCCCGGATTGTACTCTGCATCCCCAAATGTTGTGGCATAAGTTAACGGATTACTTACTAGGATATAGTTATTATTTTCATAGTCTTTAATGTTATTAAAAACATTCTCAATTATTTGATAGTTAATTACTTCCCGGTAATTACCCGCAATATTGATAGTTGATCCAAGTTGCTTGTTAGAAGTTTCATCCCAAAAAGTAATTGTACCAACTTGTGCTTTTTTCTCATAAACGATATTTTCTACTCTATGCTTTACATCCTGATCTACTTTATCTGCAGTACTCCATTTTTGCGTAGTAGTGTAACCAACAATATCTGGAGATTTGATCGATTCAAAGACATCCGTCTTAGAAGTCCACTGTAAACTAGCGTCCTTATTGGTAATTTCAATAGCAATTAAGTAACCATCATCGTGTTCAACTTCTGTTACTTCTACAATCTTTCCAGTCACTTTATCACGATAACCATTCGTCTTGAAAATGGCTGTTTGTGTAACTGAATCATGTAGCTTATTACCAACCCCATCTACATAGTTGATAATTTTATCTACAGATTGTGATTCATTAATTTCTTCAAGACCATGCTTTAACTCAATCTTAAATTCTAAATCTTTTACATCAAATTTTGTTCCTGGTTTAAAATCATTGCTAATAACTACATATCCTCTATCAATCAAGTCTTGGAGTGTAGTACTTAAGTCAACAAAATTAATTACAGAATATACTTTTCCAGTTGCATTTAATTCTGCAACTTTACCACCATTATTCTCTAAATTATCTAAATCAACAATGGTAATTGTAGCTTTAGCATCCTCACGTAAACGATATACAACCTTGATATCTTTACCCGGATCTTCTGGAGTTACAAATTCAATATCAGCAATATATCCCTCAATAACCGGTGTATAGGTTAGACCAGCCTTAGTCGGATCATCTTTATCATTGTTAAATTTTACAGATGGATGAATTTCTTTCCCGTTTTCATCAACTAAAATTAAAGAACCTAATTCTTTATAAACAAACTGTACTTCATGAGCTAAGTCAGTTACAAATGGGTTTCTTGCTGTGTAATTATTATGAGAGAACTTAACTGATTGACCAGCTTCTACAGTATGGCTTTCAATAACCTTAGTCATGTCTTTGCCATCATACATCAAAACTTCCATCTTACCAGTAGCGTCAATTTGACGGTAAACTACTGTATAATCTACAGTTAATTGATCAATAGTACCTTCATTTTTATCTCCAGCACTGTAGTATACTTTCTTATAGTAACTACCATCTCCAAATTGAGAAAGTGTTCCAGTAAATGAACCAGTAGGAAGTTTTGAAGCATCTAAGTAAAAGCCATTAATTAGCTGTTTGTATTGATCAACGTTGTCAACAATAAATCCTTGCCCAGTCCAACCAGATACGTTAACGTTTGGATATTTATCAGTGCCTGGAATTTCTATTAAATTGCCATTTTGATTGTAATAGTATTTAATCACAGACTGTTCAGTATAAACTGGGATAATTTCACCAATTGAACTCGCATCTATGCTAGTACTATTGCCTAGACAATATTCAATTCTTGTACTTCCCACAACTGTACTAGCGTTTCCAACAGGCGTTTCACTTCCATTAATAGAAATATTAGATTTACCACTGTTAACTACTAAAAATTTTACAGTGTGCCACCCATTGACTACCTCAATATTCTTAAAATGGCCTGCTTGAATAGTATGGGTAGACAAAATTTCAGTAAAACTATTGTCAGTTACATATGCATAAAGATTGTCATCGGATAGATTATTTCGATTTACAGACAAGATAAGCTTTTTGTTATCACTACTCACAAAACTTGTACCATTCAAGTTTAAAATTTGATAAATGTACCTATTATCACCAATTAAATCTCCCGCTTTTTTCGGATAATTATCCGCATCTGTTCCCAGAATAGTTACAGCAGCTTTACTTTGAACTTCCTTAGCATTTGACTGAATAGTCGTATTTTCTTTAACTACTGATTCTTCAATTGGAGAAGCTTCATTTTCAACCTTAGTTTCAGCTTCAATAGGCTGATCTGCTTCTACAGATACAGTATTGTTTTCTACCTTCTCAGCTGGTTGTGTTTCTTCTACGGAAACTGTATTGCTTTCTACGCTTTCAACTGGCTGTACCTCTACAGAAGCAGCATTTTTCTCTACGTCTTCAACTGCTTGAGCTTCTTCTACAGGAGTAGTATTTTCAACTAAATTAGTTTCAGTTGTATTAGTATTTTGATTTTTTACTGCTGTGTCTCCATTAATTGACTCAGCATTATAAGTTACTACTTCGTTAGTTGCTTGTTTGTCTACATTATCTGTTTCTACAGAAGAAATCGACCGATCATTTTTTACTTCTTCATTACCAGTCTCACCAGAAGCAGTTACATCATTTTCTACTTCATTATTTTCTTCTGCCGACATAACTTCTGTTTGATTGTCAGTAGTAGATATACTCTGTTCCTCAGTATTTACTACGTTATCCATCGTCTCTGTTATGTCACTAGCTGTACTACTTTCGACTTTTACGCTTTCCTCTGGAGCAACTGTAGTGTCAGCTTGAGCTTCCTGATTATTAACCCCCATAAAGGTTAAACCAATTAATACAGAAGCAGCCCCTACAGTAAACTTACGAATAGAGAAGCGTTGCTTTTGCGGTCTAATTTTTCGCATTTTTTCACTATAATTGTTCTTGGAAACCATAATTTTATCCTCATACTTCTAGTATTAGGTGAGTATTAAGTTATAGCTTTCTTGCTAGTAAAGAGCATATATAAAGCGCTTACTTTCACCTTTATAATAATTGTTTTTTACATTAAGTAAGTATACGAACAATCTATGATTTAATTATGTACAATTTATGATATTTATGTGAATTTGTAATTTATTTATGTCTATATTTTGTTTATATATCAATAAGAATGCGATTTCATTAAACAGCAATATTAAATACTATACGATTTAATATTATATATACATTATTTATTAAACAAAAAAGTAAGATTCTAAATTTTTCAGAATCTTACTTTTTAATTAGTTATTTTTATTCATCCGGGTCTTCAGAAACAGGTTTCTTCCAGAAACTCATAATTAGACCAGCTACAATTGAACCAACAATTGTAGCTACGAAGTAAAGTAAAATGTGGTTAGATAATGGAGATACCCATAGTCCTCCGTGAGGAGCTGGTACTTGGATATGCCATAGTCCAACAAGTAAACCACCAACTGCTGAACCAATTACGCAGGAAGGAATTACACGACCTGGGTCAGCTGCAGCGAATGGAATAGCACCTTCAGTAATGAATGAGAAACCTAAAATCCAGTTTGATACACCAGCACGACGTTCTTCCTTAGTGTATCGGTTCTTAAAGAAAGTAGTACCAATTGCAGTAGCAAATGGAGGAACCATACCACCAACCATAACAGCAGCCATCATAACTGCAGCAGTTGCAGAATGTGGATCGTTAGCAAATGCACCTGAAGCAAAGACATAAGCAGCCTTGTTGAAAGGACCACCCATATCGATAGCCATCATACCAGCTAAGATCATTGTCAAAATTACAAGGTTACCAGTACCCATACTGTTCAAGAAGTGGGTAATAGCAAAGTTAACTGAACTAAAAATTGGGTTGATGATGTAGAACATAATCAAAGCAATGAAAAGCAAGCCCAAAATTGGGTAAAGCAACATTGGCTTCATACCTTCTACTGATTTTGGAAGTTTAGCAAATAACTTCTTCAATCCAATCATCATATATCCAGCAATGAAACCTGCAGCGATACCACCTAAGAATCCAGCTGGAGAGACAGCATGTGCTTGTGCGTTAACTTGTAAGCCGTTAGTACCGTTAACAATGGCTGCCATGTATCCACCAACAAATCCTGGCATCAAGGCAGGTAAATCACCAATTGATTCAGCAATATAAGCAGCTAAAACAGGAACCATGAATGCAAAGGCTAAGTTACCAGCACTGTTTAAGAAAATAAATGCAGGATTCTTAGCACCACCCGCCATATAGTTTTCAACTATAAAGGAGATGGCCATCAAAATACCACCACCGATAACGAATGGAAGCATGTGACTAATACCACTCATTAAGTTCTTGTAGATAGATGCCCATACACCTTGTTTTTCTTTTGCATCACTATCGCTAAAACTAGCACTGCTATCAGCATGATAAATTGGAGCCTTATTCTCTAAGATATCTTCAATTAACTCTTTTGGATGGTTAATACCATCTACAACAGGCTTCATAATAAGTTCTTTACCATTGAAACGTGGCATATCAACTTTTTTATCAGAGGCAATGATGACACCTTTTGCTCGCTTAATTTCTTCTGGAGTAAGCTTATCCTTTACACCTTCAGAACCGTTAGTTTCAATACGAACATCAACGCCTAATTTTTTACCAGCCTTAATTAAAGCTTCTTGAGCCATATAAGTGTGTGCAATACCATTGATACATGCAGTAACACCAACAATTAAAGGCTTTTGCTCGCTAGCAGGCTTAGATGCTTCTTTTGCAGCTTCGGCCTTTCTCTTTTCGGCATCGGCCTTGTCCTGAGCATCCTTTTCAGCTTCTGCTTTTTTAAAGATATCAATAACTTCTTCTGGTGTAGTTGCTGCCTTTAAAGCATTAACAACATCTGGATTAATTAGTAAACTTGATAACTTAGCTAAAGCTTGTAAGTGTGTGTTATCAGCACCGGCTGGTGCAGTAATCATAAAGAATAAATGAACTGGTTGTCCATCAAGAGCTTTATAATCAATTCCTTTAGGACTTTTTGCAAATAAAACAGCGGCACGATTAATGTACTTGTTTCTTGCGTGTGGCATGGCGATTCCTTCACCAATACCAGTTGTTGATTCTTTTTCACGAGCCCAGATTGATTTAATGAATTCCTCTTCGTTATTTACAACACCTTGCTTTACTTCAAGATCAGCCATTTCTTTAATAGCTTCTTCTTGAGTAGTAGCCCTCAGATCCATAATCATTAAATCAGGACTTAAAAGATCTTCAATTTTCATGAAAATAACTCCCTATCCTAACTGTATTATTTAGTTTTAACTACTTTACTTCTTCAACTGTAATTTGGGGTAAAACAGCATCAATTTGACTCTTAACTGCAATATCTTCAGTAAATGCAGTAGCACCACCACAAGCAGATCCGACTTTCAATGCTTCAACAACATTATGAGTCTTGTAGTAAGTACCTACAAAGCCGGCAATCATTGAATCTCCAGCGCCAACTGAGTTAACAGCAGTACCAACAGCAGCACTTGCATGGTAAATATGATCCTTAGTTACTAAGTATGCACCGTCGCCAGCCATAGAAATCATGACGTTTTGTGCACCCATGTCTAAAAGTTTCTTAGCTGCTTCAAGCATTTCTTGATCATTAGCAAAGCTTGTATCAAATAAAGCTGCTAATTCATGATGGTTAGGCTTAATAACTAATGGGTGGTACTTCAAAGTTGCAAGTAAAGCTTCCCCAGTAGTATCAATTGCAAATTCAGCACCAGCTTCTCTGATAGTTGGTAATAATTGTTCATAGAAGTCAGTTGGTAAACTTGGTGCTAAACTACCACTTAATACAACAATATCGCCTTCATTAAGATCATCCAAACGCGCCTTAAATGCAGTAATTTCTTGTGCATCAATCTTTGGACCAGCCGCATTAATTTCAGTTTCTTTTTGAGCATGAATTTTCACATTAACACGGGTATCGTCAGAAATAGTTACAAAATCACTTTCAATTTTTTTAACGTTTAATTGGCGAACTAATTCTTTGCCAGTAAAACCACCAACAAATCCCCAAGCAGTGTTATCAACATCAAGTTGGTTCAAAATTTGAGAAACATTAATTCCTTTACCACCAGCTAAAAATTGACAATCATTTGAACGGTTAACACTACCAGCTTCCACCTTTTCTAATTGCATAACATAGTCTAATGCTGGATTAACTGTAACAGTATAAATCATGACCGAGCCTCCTCAACTCTGATTTGTTCAGGCAAGATACTTTCTTTACCTGTGCTTAAATTGTTAGTGATGAGTATTGCCTCATTGATATGTGCAAAACTTGCAAAATTTGCTACACCAATCTTACTACTATCCATTAAAATAAACGATTCTTTAGCCTGCTCAATTGCAGCTTTTTTTATCCCAGCTTCTGCTGGATCGGGCGTAGTAAATTGGCCATCTGCTGTTAAACCATTAGCTCCAATAAATGAAACTGTAAAATTCATTTCTTGTAGCTGCTTCATAGCTGTATTGCCTATGACTGCATGCGTTTCAAGCTTAGCCTCGCCCCCTAACAAGCGAGTATGAATTCCATTGTCTAAACATGCTAGTGCAACATCAACGCCATTAGTAACTACATGTAAATCATTAACTTCTCGCAAGAATGGCACCATTTCATAAGTTGTCGTTCCAGCATCAAGAAAAATATGATCTCCATTAGTAACATGATTTATCACAGCAAAACGTGCAATCTCACGTTTATTGTCAACATTAAGATTAAATCTCACTTGTTGTTCAACATCACGTGAATAATCTTGCAGTGAGCGTGCTCCTCCGTGTACACGAACAATCACGCCACGCTTTTCTAATTCAATGAGGTCACGGCGAATTGTTGACTCTGATGACTTAGTCAACTTACACAATTCATTAACACGACAGATACTGTGCTTATTAACATAGGTTGCTATAGCTTGTTGACGTTCCTCGGTCAGCATCGTTCATCATCACCTCATTTAATATGATAAACGCTTTCAGATATAAATTCAATCATTTTTCGTCAAAATCATTCACATTCATTCAATATTAGTCAAAACTGAAGCTATTAAAAGTGAAAAGTTTTCTATATAAAAAGTGAGCTAGCACACCATCGCACTAGCTCATTTTCATTAAATTAATTAACCTGTATATATTTTTTATCTTTATAAATAAAATTCATTTTTTCATTAGTAGTCCTAATTTCAATTCTTTGATAATTTGGCTCATATCCATGCTTTTTCAAATTGATAGTAACTTTATGACCATCTACATTTATCTCATAAAGATTGTACTCACCCTTTTGATAAGCAAAATCGGTTCCATTATCTTGATAATGAGTATATTTACCACGTTCACCAAACACTCTAAATACCATTTTTTCATCTGGTCTAGAGGAAACATGTTCCTTAACTTCTCCCCACGGTAAAATAGTATTTTTCTTAATAAATAAGGGTAGCGTGTCAATTGGAGCACTAACTAAAATAGTACTATTACCGCTATAAGTAACATTATTCCAAAAATCAATCCATTCCCCTTGTGGTAAATAAACAGCTCTCCAGTTTTTACCTTCTTCAACAATTGGCGCTACTACAATATTTGTACCAATCATATATTCGTCATTCATATTTTTAACTGCTGGATCAGTTGGATAGTTTAAAACCAAAGGTCGCATAATCGGCAGACCTGTCTTACTTTCTTGAGCAAATAAATCATAAAGATAGGGAATAAAATGATATCGCAAATTTAAGTACTTACGGTATATCGATAGAGTTGGTTCTCCAAAGATCCATGGCTCTTGCGACCTTGTCCCCATAGCTGCATGATTTCGAAGAAGAGGACTAAAAATTGCCGCTTCAATCCATCTTGTTAGGAGTTCTGGTGTAGTATCTGCACCAAATCCTCCAATATCCGTCCCAGAAAAAGCAAAACCGCTCATTCCTAAATTGCATAGCTGCGGAATCATCATTTGTAAATGGATCCATAAGCTTTGATTATCCCCGGTCCAAACTGTGGAGTATTTTTGTGTTCCCGCATAAGCAGCACGAGTAATCACAAATGGGCGTTTACCTGTTAAATTCTTTAAGCCGTAATAGGTTGCTTTAGCCATATTATGACCATAAACGTTATGCATTTTAGAATGTGTTGATTCATTTTCTTCATCATTAAAAATAATATCTTTCGGAATTTCTCCATTAAATGACGCTGGTTCATTCATATCGTCCCAGATTCCATCAACACCTATATCAACTAAAAACTTACAATTTTCTGACCACCATTTTCTGACTGCTTCACGACCAAAATCTGGGTAAACTGCATCTCCGGGCCAAACTTTATTAACATAAACTTGCCCATTCGGTGCTTTTACAAAATATCCTTTTTTAATTCCTTCTTGGTAGATTTGATAAGTATCATCTTTTTTAACACCAGGATCAATAATCGTAACCACATGGAATCCTAATTTATGAAGTTTATCAATAAACTTTCTTGGATCATCATAGGTATCTGTCCTCCAGGTAAAAACTCGATAGCCATCCATATAATCAATATCTAAATGGATAGCATCACAGGGCAGGTGATATTTGCGCATTTTAGTAACAATTTCTTCTACTTTTTCAGCACTTATACTATATCCCCAACGAGATTGTTGATAACCTAATGTCCACTTTTGCGGCAACGGTGTCTTGCCAGTTAAGTAAGTATAGTTTTTAACAATTTCTTTTAAGTCACTGCCGCCAATAATGTAATAATCAATATTTCCATTATCAGCTGCAATGTAGTAGTAGTTATTACTTTCTTTCCCTAAATCAAAGTAACTATGATAAGTATTATCGAAAAAAATCCCGTATGGATGATTGTTCTTCAATCCAATTAAAAATGGAATCGACTTATATAAACGAGTAAAACTTTCCACCTGCGGCTCGGGATTATCTGTATTCCAGTTTTCATAGGCATAGTGACGTTTATTTAAAAATCCAGTCTTATCGCCTAAACCATAAAATTGCTCATTATCTGCTAATTCTTTGACTAGTTCATAGTAGTGGCCATCTTTTTTTCTACTAGTAACCACTTCATGCCCTTCCGACTCGGCCAACTTTTGCTGGCTAGAATCTACTTGTCGATCAATTGGAATTCTAGAGCCCCGATAGTCAATAATTAAGGGATTTTCTTCTGCATCATAAACATCTATTTTTTCGTCGTGATAAATTTTAATAATTAATTTTGAAGTTTTTATTTCAAGATAGTCATTCTTTTTCTCAACTTTAAATTTAGTTTCTTTTGTCTTATTTCCTTCAATTGCATATGAATTAGTATGCTCACCGCGATTTTGAAATACGTGAATTATTTCAGGGGTTAAGATTGTTAACTCAAGAATAGAATTAGTGAAACTTATCTTTATTTTGTTTTTATTAATCGCATATGTTTTCAAACTATTTGTATTCATATTAAGCCTCTATGTCCTTTTGTATTCGCTTTCAATTTTATCACAAAAAACTACCCAACTTTTGAAAGTTGAGTAGCTAAATTTCTATTCCTTAATACCTTGTAAGGCACGCTTCATATTCTTCCACATTCCATTATCATCGGTTTGTAAAATAAGGCTTGGATAGATTTTTCTAATCCACCAAATCGATCCTAGTAAAAATACGAATAGAATTATTAAAGAGATAGCTGCTTCTAGGTCAGTCGCATTTCCTTTAATTAGGCGAAGGGGCATTAAGAAAGATGATAAAAATGGTACATAAGACATAATCATGGCAAAAATACCATCAGGATTATTAGATAAACTCATACTACTAAATAGTCCAAGCAAAGTTAAATAAACTAAAGGTTGGACTGCCTTATTAGCGTCTTCAGCCTTAGTGACAATTGCACCACAAACAGCTGCATAAACGATGTATAAAATCAATCCAAGCACAACAAATAGTAATCCCCAAGAAATTATTTGTCCCAAAACTTGATCAATAGCCGGCTTTATTTGAGCAAATATATCCTTTACCCCATCAATATGAGGAGCTACATAATAAAAGCCAGAAAACATCACAGCATAAATTAACAATTGAGTAAGAATTTCGAGGAAAATGCCTAACACTTTCCCATCGAAATATTTTCCACCAGGCATACTTGAAAAGATCATTTCCATAATTTTAGTTCCCTTTTCACTGGCAATATCTTGTGCCATGATGGTGCTATAAGTCTGAACCAAAAAGTATAAAACAAAGATTAAGATCCAAAAAGTAGCTGTCTTTAAGTTCTTTTCATCACTTGCATTCAACTTTTTATCATTAGTTTTCTCAGTAAATTTAACTTTTTGAGAAAGTGACTGTATCTGTTGCTCACTGAGCTTAGCGTTTTTTAGATTAAGTGCTTGCTGCTGAGTGTTTAAAACTCTAATCAACTCAGTCTTAACATCATTATCAAGGCTTTCGGTACCATAGTAGTTCGCAACTAATTGAGTAGAAGTCTCTTTAACCACAATATAGCCGCTAATATCACCATCTTTATAGGCTTTTTCAGCTTTTGTCTTGTTTTTATATCCATCAAAATCTTCTGTTTTCTTTAATGGCTGAACTATACTCTGATTTTGACTTACAATTCCTACCTTTGTATCACTGTCGAAAGCCGAAGATGAACTCATTCCGAAGAAAAAAGAAATCAACAATACAAAAAATGGTGCGAAAATCATCAATAAAAATGACCAATTTTTCACTTCTCTACGATATGTTTCTTTAGCGACTAACCAAGTTTTATTCATTCTCTTCACCGGCTTTCATTTTAAAAATTTCATCTAAAGTTGGTGGTTCTTGATCAAATGTTTGCAAGTATTTCCCATGGGAGAGCCGATCAAAAATTTCTTCTCCGTAACTAGCATCTGTTAACCAAAGTTTATAAATACCATTATTCTGTAAAATAGCATCTTCCACACCAGGTAAATTTTTAACATTATCAAGATTCAAGTCAGTTCTGATAAACAATCGAGTCAAGCCAAAATTATTGCGAACATCATTTACAGCACCGCTCAACACAATATGCCCATTATTAATCATTACTACATCATCACACAATTCTTCAACATTAGACATATCATGATCCGAAAATAGGATAGTAGCTCCGCGTTTCTTTTCTTGTAAAATTACTTCTTTAATTATTTCGACATTTACTGGGTCGAGTCCACTAAAAGGCTCATCCAAAATAATTAAGTTTGGTTGATGAATAAGAGTTGCAATTAATTGGATTTTTTGTTGATTACCTTTAGATAAACTTTTTATTTTATCGGTAATCTGACCCTTAACTTCTAGCTTTTGCATCCAATCTTGCAAATCATGTTTTACTTTATCTTTTTTCATTCCTTTTAAACTAGCCAAAAAACTCACTTGCTCTAAAACAGTT